>NZ_NVAP01000005.1 GCF_002567495.1 Bacillus cereus
CTATTCGGGTTCACTTCAACGATCTTTTAGGCAGTTTTTTATTCTTCTTTCACCGAGATAACATTTTCCCAATTCCATTTCTCATAATACCACTCTGGTACATCTACATTTTCAATCCACTTCTTTTCATGTTTTCCATCACTATGAGCTAGCCATATATCAGCTTTCTTACGATCTGAACGTATCCATATTAATTGATTGCTCTTCTTCATGAAGATTGGATGATAATCGCCTTGCTTATTAGATGGCTTTGTAATTTGATATTGTGTATCCCTTGTGCTATTTATCTCATATAAAGATGGGAATGGCCTTTTTTCTGGCGGTGTTTCAAACCCTCCCTCTTTTGCTCGTGAAACGATAATTACGTTATCGTTCTTCCATGTAAAATCCCAATCAACATATCCTTTCGGCGTAAATGTTTGCTGCTGGAGTGCTGGCAGTTCTTTTATTTTTAAATGTTTATTCTCTAATGCAACTCTCCCGCTTCCTTCAATATAAGCCAATATATTTTTGGATGGCGCCCATTTGAACCATTCTGTATTTAATAGCATTTGATCTACTATTTCAAACCGACTGCCGTCTGCTCGAATTAAGCAAAGCGTATTACTATCAGCTGACCATGAAGCTGTCGGTACCGCTAAAAATGAAATACACTTTTGATCTGGTGACCACGTAAAGCCACTTGCTACTAGCGCTAGAAAATCATCATGTTCATTTGGCAATGCATACAAATGCTTCATTTTGTGAGGATTCATATGTGCATCTTTTTGCACTTCATATAGCTGAGCCCCTGTCCATCCTGTTGGAAGTAAGTGCGCTTCTGAGGATACAAGAAAGTTCTTTCCATCGGGGTACCATGCATAATCCCCTACACCAGCCGATACATTTTCAAAATCTGCATTCTTTTTTTCTACATCAAATGTATTTAATGTACCTGTAAATATAAATGCAATTATATTTTCTGTTGGTGACCATTGATAATTCGATGCTTCTGAGTGAAACGGCGTAACTTTCTTTCCGTCTTTCAGCCGATATAACTCAAGCATACTTTGTTTCTTTCCTTTTACATATGCCAGCCACTCTCCATCATATGACCACTTCGGCCCTGTTATGTACTCTCCTTTTGTAATTTGTATTTCTTTTCCATCAACTTTTATCCAAAGATTATGATGACGAATAAAAGCAACTTTCACATTATTATTTTCTGCGCTCGTGATAGTGATAGAACATAAAAACATAAACAACACTACACTACCACTTACTATTAGCCTCTTCATACCATCACTCCATTTCCCTCATAGCATTCCTCACTTTCTCCCTACAATATGTGAAAAATATCGATTCGACATAATCAGAAAAAATTTCCCAAGAAATTTTCAATCCATAGAGGATTGGTATGAATTATGTCGAAAGTATAGTTTAGCCAACATTTATATTTATAATTTCCAACTAAAATGTAAGATTTTATTTCTGAATATTGGCACTTTTTATCAGGGGGAGTATCAATGAAAAAAACTACATCTACACTATTAAGCATGGCGCTTGTCTTTTCTAGTTTTGGAGCTTTAAGCGCTCATGCTGAATCACTACAAAAGGAGAAGCAATTTAGTCCACAATTAAAAACAACGATTGAACAATGGGGAGAAAATAAAATTGCTCAAAATGTTGAAACGAAAACAACAAAAGAAATATCAGTAATTGTAGAATTACAACATGCACCACTCGCTGCTCAAAGTAATATTCAGCATGCTCCAGATTTACAAAATAGTAATGCGCAGTCTTATCATGCTGAGCTAAAAAAAGCACAAGAAGATACGACTAAGAAAATAAAAGAAAAAGCACCTGGTGCAAAAATTAAAGAAATTTATAATACGTTATTTTCCGGATTCTCTATTTCAGTTCCTGGAGATCAAATTACCGCTCTTGCCTCTTTACCTGAAGTAAAAGCAGTCTATCCGAACTTAACATATAAATTGCATGAAACATCAAAAAGTGCTACTAGCGAAGAAGCACCAAATATCGGTGGACCGACAATTGGTGCACCTGAAGCATGGAATTTAAAAGATCCATCTGGCAAACCGCTTGATGGAAAAGGTATGAAAGTAGCTATTATCGATTCTGGCGTAGACTATACACACCCTGACTTAAAGGCAAATTATATTGGTGGATATGACACGGTTGATGAAGATAACGATCCAATGGATGGTAACGTACATGGTACTCATGTCGCTGGAATTATTGCGGGTAACGGAAAAATTAAAGGCGTTGCTCCAAATGCTTCTATTCTAGCCTATCGTGTAATGAATGACGGTGGTACTGGTACAACAGATGATATTATCCAAGGTATTGAACGAGCGATTCAAGATGGTGCCGATGTGTTAAATCTCTCCCTTGGGCAGGATTTAAATGTACCTGATCAGCCTGTCACATTAACGTTAGAACGTGCAGCGAAACTTGGTGTTACTGCTGTTGTTTCAAATGGAAATGACGGACCAAAACCTTGGTCTGTTGATGCTCCCGGTAACGCAAGTAGCGTCATTTCTGTTGGAGCATCTACGGTTTCTATCCCATTCCCAACATTCCAAATAGCTGGTTCCAGCAAAACATATCAAGGGTTACCGTTATCAAAATCCGATTTCCCAATAGGAAATGATTCCCCTCTTGTATATGTTGGTTATGGCAATCCAAGTGATTATGCAAACCAAGATGTGAAAGGGAAATTCGCACTTATTTTACAAGGCACTTCTAGTACATTAGTAAAAGCAGAGCAAGCGAAGCAAGCTGGTGCACTTGGTGTGTTATTAATTTCTAACGAAAAAGAAATTAATATGATGCCGGAATATTTTGCACGTGAAAATCTAGCTGTCCCAGTCATGCAATTATCAAATACAAATGGGGAAGAATTAAAAACTTTAATTACAAAACGAAAGAAAAATATAAAAATTGGACAACCAAAGCAAACAGAACTTATCGGTAACTTTAGTTCAAGAGGACCATCACAAGGAAGTTGGCTAATAAAGCCTGATATTGTTGCACCTGGCGTACAAATTACTAGTACAGTACCGCGAGGCGGCTATGAATCGCATAACGGAACAAGTATGGCTGCTCCGCAAGTAGCTGGAGCAGTTGCCCTTTTGCGTCAAATGCATCCTGATTGGACGACAGAACAATTGAAAGCGGCTCTTGCCAACACTGCAAAAACATTACATGATGTCAATGAAAATACATATCCTGTCATGGCACAAGGATCTGGTTTAATTAACATTCCGAAAGCAGCTCAAACCAATGTATTAGTAAAACCTAACAATATTAGCTTTGGTCTTATTAAGCCAAATAGCGGAAAAGTAAAACTGACGCAAAATGTTACATTACAAAACCTTTCTAGTAAAAAGAAAAGCTTTTCAACTCGTGTGGAGTTACTAGATGCAAACACAAAAACAAAAGTAAAAACTTCTGTCCCTTCATCGATTAGCATACAACCAAATAGTAGTACCGAAAAACCATTTACTATCACTGTAGATAGCTCACTACCACAAGGTGTGTATACTGGAAATGTATATGTAAAAGAACAAGGAGCAAAAGAAGAAATTCGAATTCCATTTACATTTAGTATCGATCCTAAAGATTATAAACGTATCGATGGACTTGAAATTGTTAATTCTACTTTTAGCCCAAATGATGATAACATACTAGACGTTAATCTTATCAACTACTATTTAGTCGCTCCAGTTGAAGATGTAACGTTACACGCTAACTTAGTTACAAAAGAGCGCGTAACGTACCAAGGAATAATTTATCAAGGTAAAAACGAAACAGCAGGTTATAAACCTTTCAAATGGAACGGTACTACAGTTGATGGATCGCCATTAGCAGATGGTTTATATCAAATTGAAGCTGTTGCTTCTAACTCAGGCGGAGAAACGAAACAAACAGCTGCTGTATTTGTTGACCGTACTGCACCGAAATTGACACATGAAGTTGATCAAGAAAACCTCGTAATTAGAGGGAAAGTTGACGATATTCTACTAGATTGGATGACAGAGTCTGGATGGGTAGCACCTGGAATTCCAGTGAAAATACAGTATGAAATTAACGGAAATGGTGTATGGGAACAAGCATTCCTAAACTCTTGGGAGAAAAGCTATGACATTTATTTCGAGCGTAATCAATTACAAGAAGGAAAAAATACTATTCACATTGTCGCAACTGATGCAGCTGGCAATACCTCTAATTTAAATGTTGATTTAGAAGTGAAATAAAGTGACACTTTAATCAGTGGGGATTTTGTTCATCCCCACTGATTATTAACCTTCACCAATCGGGTGTTTACGGCCAGTTAGTCTCCCCTCTAACTTCTTTGCTCCCGCCGAATTTTGAGGTGGGATTTTTACCGCTCGTCAACGCGAGATAAAAAAAATTGTTGACAATTTTTTTAATATAGTTTTATAATACAAAACATAGTTTAGTTGAACGAATTATATATCGGCTTTGAAGGAATACTAGTAGCGACTTATATCACTGTCTCAGAGAACTGATGGTTGGTGCGAATCAGTACATATACAAGCGTGAATTACAATTCTGGAGCTTCTTTCCCGTAATGCTTTTTATGCATGAAGAGAAAGACGGATCTTTCCGTTATCTTAAAGTGAGTGGTAAACAATTACTTGTTTACAAATAGGGTGGTACCGCGATTTTTATCGTCCCTATCGGATTTTCCGATAGGGACTTTTTTGCGTCCGCCCTCTTACAAAATTTCATATATACGCGTTGAAAGAATCGCAGTAGTATCTTATATCCCTGTTACAGAGAGCTAATGGTCGGTGGAAATTAGCACATATATGAGTATGAATTACAATTCTGGAGCTTCTTTTTCGTAGTGCTTTTATGCATGAAGGAAAAGACGGAATTTTTCCGTTATCATTAATTGAGATGTAAGTGTATTTTCACTTACAAATAGGGTGGTACCGCGATTCTTTCGCCCCTATCGGATTTTCCGATAGGGGCTTTTTCTATTTCTCACAGAAACAGATGTTAAATAATTCCGAATCTTATGATAAAATTTTATAAGCGCTTACAAATAATGAAGGGAGGTGATACAAGCTATACGAAATCGATATTCAATTTTATAGAAAAAAAGGAGGATGTCTAAATGACAAAGAAAACAGAAATTCCATCGCATTTAAAACCATTCGTATCCACACAACATTATGATCAATACACACCGGTGAATCACGCTGTGTGGCGTTACATTATGAGACAAAATCATAGCTTCTTAAAAGACGTTGCTCATCCAGCCTATGTGAACGGACTACAATCATCTGGTATTAATATAGATGCAATTCCAAAAGTAGAAGAAATGAATGAGTGTTTGGCACCAAGCGGCTGGGGTGCTGTAACGATTGACGGACTTATTCCTGGCGTAGCATTCTTTGATTTCCAAGGACACGGCTTACTACCAATCGCAACTGATATTCGGAAAGTAGAAAATATCGAGTACACACCAGCTCCAGATATCGTACATGAAGCCGCAGGACACGCACCGATTTTACTTGATCCTACATATGCAAAATATGTGAAACGTTTTGGACAAATTGGTGCAAAAGCTTTCTCTACAAAAGAAGAACATGATGCATTTGAAGCTGTTCGTACATTAACGATAGTAAAAGAAAGCCCTACTTCTACTCCTGATGAAGTTAAAGCTGCTGAACATGCTGTAATTGAAAAACAAAACTTAGTTTCTGGTTTATCAGAAGCTGAACAAATTTCACGTCTTTTCTGGTGGACAGTAGAATATGGATTAATCGGAAATATAGATGATCCAAAAATATATGGTGCTGGTCTCCTTTCTTCTGTTGGCGAAAGCAAACATTGCTTAACAGACTCTGTAGAAAAGGTTCCATTTTCTATCGAAGCATGTACAGGGACAACTTATGACGTAACAAAAATGCAACCACAACTATTTGTTTGTGAATCCTTTGAAGAATTAACAGATGCACTTGAAACATTTTCTAAAACAATGGCCTTTAAAACAGGTGGAAAAGAAGGTTTAGAAAAAGCAATTCGCTCTGAAAGCTATGCAACAGCTGAGCTAAATAGCGGATTACAAATTACAGGTACATTTAGCGAGACAATTGAAAACGATGCAGGTGAATTAATTTACATGCGAACAAATTCGCCAACGGCATTAGCACTTCATAATAAACAGTTAGTGAATCATTCTACTTCTGTGCACAGTGATGGATTTGGAACACCAATTGGATTACTCACTGAAAATATTGCATTAGAAAATTGTACAGACGAACAACTACAATCATTAGGAATTACAATTGGAAATATCGCTGAGTTTACTTTTGCAAGTGGTATTCATGTAAAAGGAACAGTAACAGATATTGTAAAAAACGATAAGAAAATTGCTCTTATTTCCTTTATCGATTGCACAGTTACTTATAACACCCGCGTTTTATTTGATGCTTCATGGGGCGCATTTGATATGGCTGTTGGCTCACAAATCACTTCAGCATTCCCGGGTGCCGCAGATGCAGCAGCATTTTTCCCAATGGATGAAGAAGTTCAAGAACTTCCTGCTCCACTTGTACTGAATGAACTTGAACGTATGTATCAAACAGTGCGAGATATTCGAAGTGAGGGTATTTTACACGACGCGCATATCGATCAATTAGTAGCAATTCAAGAAGTATTAAATACATTTTATGCGAAAGAATGGTTGCTGCGCCTTGAAGTATTAGAGTTACTTTTAGAGCATAACAAAGGTCATGAAACATCGGCAGCATTACTACAACAACTTTCTACTTTCACAACTGATGAAGCTGTAACACGCCTTATTAACAATGGCCTTGCGTTACTTCCAGTAAAGGATGTGAAAAATGATGCTACGATTAACTGAAGAAGAAGTTCACGAGGAATTATTGAAGGTAGATAAATGGATGGTAAAAGATGAGAAATGGATTGAACGAAAATATATGTTTTCCGACTACTTAAAAGGAGTCGAATTTGTCTCTGAAGCCGCCAAACTATCAGAAGAACATAATCACCATCCATTTATCCTTATCCAGTATAAAGCAGTTATTATTACTTTGTCATCTTGGAATGCAAAAGGTTTAACGAAACTAGATTTTGAGCTTGCAAAGCAATTTGATGAACTATTTTTACAAAATGAAAAAGCAATTATAAGAAAATAAAAAAGAGAAGCCTTTTTAGGCTTCTCCTTTTATTTTGAAATGGATACAATGTCCAAATGGATCCTCGACTTGTAATATTCCATCTTTGTACGTAGCAATCTTGCCAATATTTTTTAAGCTTTCACATACTTGCTCTTTTTGTTTTTCATTTGCTAGTACAATTGTGAAATATTTCAAACCAATGGACCCTGGCATTTGCGGTGGTACCCCTTCACCTTGCCATGTATTTAAACCGATATGGTGATGATAACCACCTGCAGATACGAACAACGCTCCATTACGAGCCGGGATCGTTACTTCAAAACCAAGACCATCAACATAGAAACGTTTCGCTTCCTCTAAATCAGCTACATGGAAATGAATATGTCCCATCACAGTACCAACTGGAAAACCATTCCATTTACTTCCTTGCTGTAATAATTCTTCACCAGCTAACGGGTTACTAACAAATGGTAGTTCTCCATTTTCATCACGCCAAACTTCTTTTTGACGATCATGATAAATTTCAATCCCGTTTCCATCTGGATCAGCTAAATAAAGAGCTTCACTAAAGTAATGATCGGCTCCGCCATGTAGCGGATATACCATCTCTACAAGATGACGAAGAACATTCGCTAAATCCTGTCTATTTGGTAATAAAATTGCGTAATGATATAACCCTGTTCTTCCTCTTTGCTTTGGAAAGGCTTCTTTCTTTTCTTCAATGATAAGAAGTGGTTCATCATTTTCATTCCCAAATGTAACAACTGCTTCTTCTTCTTTTAGCACCTTCATACTTAGTACTTCCGTATAAAACTCTAGTGATTTCTTTATATTCGATACGTATAAATGAACAACATCAAGTGTTGTATCGGGATGAAGTTGAAAACTCATCTTGTTAGCCTCCCATTTAAATTAGTTCTTCTTTGACATTTTCTCTTTTAAGAAATTATCTACAAAACCATCAGCTTTCGCAACAAATAAGTACGCACCCATTGCTAATAGTGCAAGTTCTAATTCGAAGCCAGGATTTTTTCCATCTCCTAATAAACCAGCTGACCATTTCACTTTTACAATTGCTCCAACCATAACAAGCGCAAATAGTAATCCAATATATCTTACACCTAAACCTAGAATTAATAATAGACCGCCAACTACTTCCATTGTTGCTACACCGTATGCAAGTCCTCCAGGTAAACCAATGCTTGTGAACCACCCTGCAATATTGTCAATTCCCGATTGGAATTTTGTTAAACCGTGCATGAAGAATGTTACCCCTAACACGATACGAATAATTAAGTTACCAATATGTTGATTCATTTCTTTCTCTCCTTTATAGTTTTCTTATACAAAACTTTTATTTACATTACAAAACATACACTAATTTTTTTTATTCGTCAATTCATTTTCATTGGGAAAAAATATATTTTTTTTGCTATGATACAAATAGTTGTTTACAAAAAGGAGCTTGATTTTATGAATATTGGTTCTGCAATACGTGAAATTCGTCAACGTAGAGGCATAACAATTGCACAAATTTGTGAGGGAACAGGTCTTTCTAAAGGCTTTATGAGTCAGGTTGAAAATAATAAAACATCACCATCTATCTCAACTTTAGAAACGATTTCCAATTTTTTAAATGTTCCTCTTCCCTATTTATTGTTAGAACAAAAAGATCAGTTGAAAATTGTCAAAAAAGAAGAACGGAAATACAGTGTATACGGCAAAGATGAGCAAAGAATTGAACATGTTGCGGAGCAAGGGGGGCTTCGCCTATCTCTAGTAGAAATCCCTACTGGGTTCCCAAAAGAAAACTCACCAAATGCCCATGAAGGGGAAGAATGTCACCTTGTATTACGCGGAAAACTAGAAGTTCAGCATGGTGAAGATATTGCAATTGTAGAAGAAGGTGATTCTTTCTCATGGAATGCATGCGTTCCTCATATTGTTCGTAATATAGGAGAAGAAACTGCATTATTACTTATCTCTAGTTATGCGGAAAATCGAAAACGTGTTTACTAAATAATAAAAAAGAAGCCTGATTAACAGGCTTCTTTTTTTATCCCCTTATAATTCCATAACTTGTCCCAACTAGTACAGTCTTTTCATGCTGATTGCGATAAACTGACTCGATTGAAACTTTTTTATAACCTTCCATTTGCTCAATATTTGTTAAAGTTAATTCACAAGTGATCGTATCTCCTGTAAAAACTGGTCTAATAAACTCACTTACTAATTCTCTTGCTATGTAATGTAACTCTTCGCCCACCTTTGTTCCGATACTAGCAGTCAATAAACCATGAACCATTAATCTTCCGTTTTCATCATATTCCATATGGTGTCTACCTTTATCACCTGTAATATTTGCAAATTCAAAAACTTCTTCCTCAGTAAATCTTCTTTCATATTTAAATACATCCCCAACTTTTATACTCATTTTTATCCCCCTAATAATAAACAGAATTTTCTTTTATTTTATCATAAAATGAGCCTCAATCCATTTTCTATTATAAAAAGTCTCAAAATTACCTCGCTATACTTTTTCTTTACTTTCCGTTCCTTTATCGATGACCATCTCTTTTCGCGACTTGATATCCATAGTACGCACATGTTCCATTTCTCGATAGCTCTCTAACTTCAAATCCACAACTTCTATAAAAATCAAAATTGTTCGCAGATGTATGCGCAAACCAATCACCGTGGGGAAGCTTTTGCAAACAAAGAGCTACGAGCTTCTTACCTAATCCCTTCCCTCTATATTCACACTTCACAACTAAATTTACTATGTTCGCGATCATAATTCCATCCGAAATGACCCTGACCATCGCAATCATCTCTTCTTCATCCCAAATTGTGAAAGCCCATGTTGAATTTTCGAATGCTATCGTAAATTTTTCAATTTGCCAAGAAGGGATATCATCATTACTCCAACCGGCATCTTCAAACAAAGCTTTAATTGCATATGCTGGTACACTACTCGTTCCCTCACGAATAATAAGTCCATTATGATAAATGTACATGTAATCCCCCCTTTATTTTCATATACCATTCTTCAAAAAATGTAATTTACCTTTAAAAAAGTAATTTTTTCATCCAACACGCTTAATGGAATAAACGAGAACATCCATCCCATGAAATGAAGTTGTTTTCTCATAGCTGAGCCCTGTCTTTCTAGCAACAAATATTGAGGCGGGATGATTCGGGTTAATAAGAGAAATTAATTTATTCATTCGTAATGCTTGGAAACCGTAGTCTCGAAATGCTGCCGCCGCTTCTTTTGCATACCCTTTTCCCCAATACTCAGGAAGCAACCAATAACCAATTTCAATTTCCTCTTTTCCATCTATCTGCTGCTTTACCAGCCCTGCATGACCAATTCTTGTTCCCGTTTCCTTTTCAATCAATACAAATAAACCGAGACCGTTTTTATAGCTAGGAATCACCCACTCCTCCAAACTTTTTTTACACTGCATATATGTTTTTAACGTCCCATTTCCAATATAGCGCATTACCTTCTCGTTCCCCCATAGTGAAGCGTAGAACTGTAAATCATCCATTGTATATTTGCGAATTTGTAAACGATCTGTATGAAACATGCCTGCACTCCTTTCCACTAATTTGTTCTTAATTTCACGATCATGTTTTGTATGTATACGAAATGTTACTATTAATTATAAAGTGAAACTTTAATCAGTGGGGAGTTTTGTTCATCCCCACTGATTATCAGCCCTCACCAATCGGGCGTTTACGGGCAGTCGATCTCCCGTCTAACTTCTTTGCTCTAGCTGAATTTTGAGGCGGGAGTCTTACTGCCCGTTAATGCGGGATAAATGAACCCACAACAAAATACAGAATATTCATTCTCACCGACTAAAAAAAGCAGTAGACAAATTTTGTCTACTGCATCCATATCATAACTAGTATTCAGAAAACTACAGTTGAGGGGGTGTAGGATTTTCAAATATACTAGATACTTATCCCGTTCTAACGGGCGGTAAACTTTCCAATTGTTTCAAGTGAAAAGTTTACCGCACATAAGAACTTCCTTCGTTCATTAAGATAGTATTGCTAAATAATCATATACACGCTTAGATTTCTCTCCACCCATTCGCGCATGCTGAAGAAGAGAAATACCATGAGGACCAGATGCATGCAACGCTTCTGGCTGGACTACTAAAATAGCTTGTACAACTTCTAATTCTCCAAGCATAGCTGCTGCAAAAATATCCATTCGAGCACCCTTTTCTAGTAAATAAAGAGCAATATCTTTACGCCCTACATGTGCCGCTGCTCCTAAAGCACTTTCCCAATCTGAGCCACCCCAACTATAAGAGGCATGAAGTAAGCTTGGTGATTCAACCAACAGTTCTTGTACTTTCTCTAAATCCCCGTGAGCTGCCATAACAAATTCTCTTACTAATTCAGTGGTAATACGCTCTTCTGTTTGCATCGCGCTTCTCCCCTTTTAGAAATTCGTTTCGGTGTAAAAAACGGCTTGTCATTTCCTTGAAAAATATCTACATCTATGCCAAATACATGTTGAAACATTTCATGGCACAGTACTTCTTCTGGTATACCATCATACTGAATCTCTCCTCGCTTTAATACGAGTAAACGATCGCTATATTGAGCCGCTTGGTTAATATCATGTAAAACCATTATAATTGTCATTCCAAACTCCTCATTTAATCGTTTCACAAGTTCCATTACTTCCAACTGGTGAACGATATCTAAAAAGGTTGTTGGTTCATCCAATAATAAGACATTTGTACGTTGCGCTAGCGTCATCGCAATCCAAGCACGTTGCCGTTCCCCTCCGGATAAAGAGTGTAAAAGACGATATTCATACCCTTCAAGATTTGTAACAGACAATGCCCAATCAACAATTTCTTCATCTTCTTTATTTAAGCGGCTACTCCATGATTTATGAGGACCTCTTCCAAACTCAATTAGTTCCTTCACTGTTAAATCTAATTGATGATCATGCATTTGTGGTAACATCGCTAATTGCTTCGCTACATCAGCACTTTTCATCGTATGAATATTTTTCCCATCTAAAATGATGTCCCCTTCGCTTTGTTTCAGTAGCCTTGCTATTAAACGAAGCAAAGTAGATTTTCCCGATCCATTCGGACCGATTAAACTAATGATTTCTCCAGCCTTAATATGTACATTCATATTTTTCATTTGAAATCTTTCAGAGTGTGCGTAAAACACTTTGTTAACGGAAATCACGTTGTTTTCCTCCTCTATGAATTAAATATAAGAAGAAAGGACCACCTAAGAAGGACAGTAAAATACCAACAGGCAATTCGATTGGGTCAAACCAACTTCGAGCTATTGCATCCGCAAAAACAAGTAATATCCCGCCGCCAAGGCATGATAAAGGTAGCAAATATCTATAATCATTTCCAACTAATAAACGTAGCATATGTGGTACGACAAGACCGACAAATCCAATAAGACCAGACACACTTACTGCAATTCCAGCTAATAATGTACTTACTACGATTAAATAAAACCGACTTTTTTCCACATTATGTCCTAATAGTTTTGCCATTTCATCTCCAAGCATTAACACTCGAATATGCTTAATACCAAAGAAAGCTAATATAATGGCGAATATTGCATAATAAATAATCATGTTTAAATGTGCCCAACTTACACCACCAATGCCGCCCGCTAGCCACGGTAACACGGATTGTACTTTGTCACTATGTAATAACATTAAAGCTGACGTTGCTGCACCAATTAATGCATTGATCGACACCCCTACTAAGACGATTCTTGAAGGTGGTGCCCCTTTTTGCCATGATAAAGCATAAATAACCATTGCTGTTATGAAAGCTCCTAAAAACGCCCCTAGTGGTAAAAAAGCTAGATGCTGTGGGAATAAAATCATGATGACAATTGCTACAAGACCTGCCCCAGATGAAACCCCAATAATACCAGGATCTGCAAGAGGGTTTCTCATAACCCCTTGCAACAGTGTACCAGATGCAGCTAAACATGTTCCTACTATAAACCCAACGAGAACTCTCGGTATGCGAAGATCCCATACAATTCGATGAACTGTCGAACCTTCATCTTGTATACCTGTTAGAATGTCTCGTACAGAAAAGGATAAACTTCCTGCGAAAAGACCGTAAAAGAGGCCTAGAATTGTTAATACAACTAAAGTAACTGCTATTATCCATCTTTTTTTCGCAAAAGGATGTTCCTTTTCTCTTACTACTTCACTACTTTCCATACGTATCATTTCCTTACATCTTGTATACTTTTATACATAAAGTCCATTGCTTCTGTAACTTTTGTCCCAGGATTAGATCCAAATAAATCAGGTGGCAAAATAACTACGCGGTTTTGTTTTACTGCATCTAAATTTTTCCACGCTTCATTTTTCATCATTTCGCCTTCGAATGCTTTTTTCACACTTTTTGGATCTCCGTGTGTAATTAAATAAATGACATCTGGATTCGCCTCAATAATACGTTCTACACTTAGCTGTGCATATTGCGGATATTCTTTCGTTTCTGGAAAATCAGAAGCAATATTTTTCCCGCCTGTTTTTTCTAAAACATCACCTGATAAAGATGTTGGTAATGCCGCTAAATAAGTACCTGGTGCGCCATACACTAGCAATGCTTTCACATCGCTCTTTTTCTCATATTTCTTCATTTGATCATTGATTTTTTGATTAAGTTCTTTTGCTTTATCTTCTTTCTTCATTACTGTTCCATATAATTCAATATTCTTTTGAATATCTTGTACAGAATTCGCAGAAGAAATGATTACTTTCGTTCCTTGTCCTTCAACCGTTGGCACATTCTTTTGGAATCCATTGTTAGCAACAAGTACATCGGGCTTTAAACTAGCAATTTGCTCAAAGTTCGGTTGATGTGCATTCCCGATTACTTTTGCTTTCTTTAACTCCTCTGGAAGAGTTAATTTCGTATCCGGACGACCTACTACTTTTCCACCTAAAGCATGAATAATATCCATGTCTCCCATACTTAATGTTGCAAAACTTTCTGGTACTTTATCGAATGTTACCTTTCTCCCTGACAGGTCGGTAATTTCGATTTTTTCTTTTCCTTTTTCTGTTTTGGTTGCAGACGCTTTTTCGTCCCCTTTGGCACTGCAACCTATTAACAAGAAAAAAATAGATAAAATCGCTGTAAATAGCGTAATAGACTTTTTCATTCCTTCACCTCTAATTGATAATGATAATCATTAACTACTATTCTACTTTAATTGATAAGGATTATCATTGTCAACATGAAACGCATACATTTTTCTACAAAAAACAAAAAGCGCGACAAAAAGATTCTTTCTTTTCGCCTCGCTCTAGTTAACAATATTATTCACATTCATTTTCCTCTAACTGGTCACGCATCACTTTCACACGCTGAAAGAAAAAGAATGATAAACTTAAAAATATAACGATGCTCCCCATCATAACAAAAAATTGGATTGTCTCTTTTGCTCCATCCGGAATCAACAAGCCAACCATTAACAATGTACTTACAGCGAGAAGAATTTGTCCGAACCTAGTATAATCTTCTATTTTCCCTTGTAATTCTTTCATTATATTCTCACTCCTCCATTTCACTTTATCATATTCTATGAAACTGAAAGACCAGTAAATACAGGCATTCTGGGAGATGTTTTCCAACAAAAAAAGAGCCGCTTTACTGCGGCTCTTTTGTAATCATTATTCACCCTTATATGCTTCCATATAAATTTCTTTCAGCTCTGAAATAAGCGGTAACTTTGGATTAGCAGTTGTACATTGATCTTCAAAAGCTCTTTCTGCTAATACTCCAACAATCTCTTCAAATTGCTCTTTATCTACTCCTTGCCCTGCAATACTCATATTAATATTTAAGCTTTTTCCAAGCTCAATAATTGCTTTGACGAGTGATTCCACACCTTCTGCTACTGAGCTTGCTGGAAGCCCAAGCATTCTCGCAATATGTGCATAGCGTTCATCTGCTACAAAGTGCTCATATTTTGGGAACAATGCGTGTTTTCTTGGCTTAATAGCATTATAGCGGACTACGTGCGGCATAAGAATTGCATTTGCACGTCCGTGTGGTATATGGAATTCTGGACCAATTTTATGTGCTAAGCTGTGATTAATACCTAGAAAAGCATTTGCAAATGCCATCCCTGCAATTGCAGAAGCGTTATGCATTTTTTCCCGTGCTTCTTCATCATTTCCATCTTTATATGCTCTCGGTAAATATTTGAATACGAGATCAATAGCTTTTAATGCTAATCCATCTGTATAGTCATTTGCCATAACAGACACATACGCCTCAATTGCATGTGTTAAAACATCCATACCAGTATCTGCTGTTACATGTGGTGGTACTGTCATTACAAATTGCGGATCAACAATTGCTACATCTGGTGTTAATTCATAATCTGCGAGCGGATACTTTATATTATTTTTCTTATCTGTAATAACCGCAAATGGTGTCACTTCTGATCCTGTTCCTGATGTTGTTGGAATCGCAACAAACTGCGCCTTTTTTCCTAATTCCGGATATTTACATGTACGTTTTCTTATATCTAAAAACTTCTGTTTAATGCCATAGAATGTCGTTTCTGGATGCTCATAGAATAACCACATTCCTTTTGCTGCATCCATAGCTGAACCGCCACCAAGTGCGATAATTACATCTGGCTGAAAGCTTCTCATCATTTCCGCACCTTTAAAGACAGTTTCATCTGATGGATCTGGTTCGACCTCAAAGAAAACTTCAATTTTCACATCATTTGCATGCTTGTTTAAATAGTGCGTGACTGTATCGACATAGCCATGTTCAACCATTCCAGGATCCGTTACAATAAATGCACGTGAAATGTTAGGCATATTTGCTAAATACGCTGTAGCATGTTTTTCAAAATAAATTTTTGGTGGCAATTTGAACCACTGCATATTCTTTTTTCTATTTGCCAGCCTTTTTATATTTAATAAATGAGTCGCTGTTACATTTTGGGAAACTGAATTCTTTCCGTAAGAACCACAACCAAGTGTAAGTGATGGAATAAATCCGTTATATATATCCCCTATTCCACCTTGTGATGAAGGTGCATTTACAATGAGACGGCAAGCTTTCATACGTAATCCAAATTGCTTTTGCACTTCTGTATTTGTAGAATGAATAACTGCTGAATGTCCTAAACCACCGAGGTTCAACATTTCTTCGCAATATGTAAATCCTTTTTCTAATGAATTCGCCTTCACACAAGCTAATACTGGGCTCAGTTTCTCACGAGATAACGGATATGCTGCTCCGATACCTTGAATTTCAGCTACAAGCATTTTTGTATGTTCAGGAACAGTAATCCCAACTAATTCGGCAATATACTGTGCTGATTTCCCTACAATATCACTATTTACTGCACATGTATTTTCATTTATAACGAGCTTTTCTAATTTTTTTCTTTCTTCTTCTGTTACAAAGTAACAATTGTTTTCGATCATTTCTGTTTTAACATCATCATAGATTTCTTTATCGACAATGATTGCTTGTTCCGATGCACAAATCATACCGTTATCAAATGTTTTCGATAAAATTAAATCATTAACAGCTCGTTTTACATGTGCTGATTTTTCTATATAACACGGTACATTACCAGGACCTACACCTAGCGCTGGTTTTCCAGTAGAGTAAGCTGATTTCACCATACCAGCGCCTCCAGTTGCTAGAACGAGTGCCACACCATCATGGTTCATTAATTGTTTCGTCGCTTCGACAGACGGTCTCTCAATCCATTGAATACAATGTTTTGGTGCACCAGCTTTCATTGCTGCATCATATACGGTTTTCGCTGCTGCCACAGAACAATTTTGTGCAGAAGGATGAAATGCGAAAATAATTGGATTTCTCGTTTTTATTGCAATTAACGCTTTAAACATTGTTGTCGACGTTGGATTCGTTACTGGCGTTACTCCAGCTACTACACCGACAGGTTCTGCAATTTCTATTATTTCTTCATAAGGATCTTCGTGAATAATTCCTACCGTTTTATCTTGCTTTATACTATGCCAAATATATTCAGTGGCAAAAATATTTTTAATGCATTTGTCTTCATAGACACCACGGCCTGTTTCTTCAACAGCCAATTTTGCAAGTGGCATATGTTGATCAACACCTGCTAATGCCATTTCATGAACAATGTTGTCAATCTGCTCTTGTGTAAAACTTTCTAATGCTTGTAAAGCTTGTTGACCGTTATTTACTAACGTATCAATCATCTCTTTTACCTCTTGCATTTCATTTACAACTTTCTCTTTGACTACCATGTAAATTTCCTCCTATTCTGTTATCACGGTCTTTATAAGTCCCTATAGGTCATAATAAGTCCCGATTAGCGAAAAAAAATAGAGTTACCGTCCTACATGAATCCCATTGTTTGTGAAATATTTCACAAGTTTGCTCGTGAATAACATTTCATGAATTCAATATACATGAAATCATTTCATTTGTGTATGTCTAATTTGTGAAACATTTCACAAATTAGCATAATAAAAATGCACTNNAGTGCATTTTTATTATGCTAGCGCTTGTGCTAAATCTTCAATTAAATCTTCACCATCTTCAATACCGACAGAAATACGAATTAATGTATCTGTAATTCCTAATTCTTTACGGCGATCTGCTGGGATTGATGCATGTGTCATTTGAGATGGGATAGAAATTAAACTTTCTACTGCTCCTAGGCTTTCAGCAAGTGTAAAGTATTGCAGTTTCTCAAGTACTTTATTTAATGTTTCCTCACTATCTACATCAAACGAGATAATAGCACCAAATCCATTTGCTTGTTCTGTTGCTAATTCGTGGTTTTGATGTGATTCAAGACCTGGGTAATATACTTTATTTACTTTTGGATGATTATTTAAGAATTCAGCAATAGCGCGTGAATTCGTTTCATGTTCTTCCATACGAATTCCTAATGTTTTTAAACCGCGAAGTAGTAAGAAGCTATCTTGTGGTCCAAGAATACCTCCTGTTGAGTTTTGTACAAAGTGAAGGTCTTCTGCTAGTTGTGGGCTATTTACCACTACTAGACCTGCAACTACGTCACTATGACCTCCTAAATATTTCGTTGCACTGTGAAGTACAATGTCTGCTCCTAAAGAAATCGGCGACTGCCAATATGGCGTCATGAATGTATTATCAATAATTGTTAATAAATCTTTCTCTTTAGCAAGAGTAGATATTTTCTTAATATCAGTAATTTTTAGTAATGGATTCGTTGGTGTTTCCACATAGATTGCTTTCGTATTTGGACGAATTGCTTCTACAACTTCCTCTAAGTTTGTTGTGTCTACAAATGTATGTTCAATACCGAAGCGGTTTAATACTTTCGTAATAACGCGGTACGTTCCGCCATAAACATCATCTGTTAAAATAACGTGGTCACCTTTTGAGAACAACATAATTGTTGCTGTAATAGCAGCCATTCCAGAACCAAATGCAAATCCAGCATGACCGTTTTCTAATACGGCAATCATTTCTTCTAATGCTGCACGTGTTGGGTTACCTGTACGTGAATATTCATATCCTTGATGCTTACCAACTGCTTCTTGTTTGTACGTACTTGTTTGATAGATCGGTACGTTTACAGATCCAGTTGAAGGTTCTCCTATGCGAATACCATGAATTAACTTTGTCTTTGCTCTCATTTTTTATTCCCATCCTTTGTATATGTCTTTACTTAAATAGCGCTCACTGCTATCAGGAAAAATTGTTACAATATTTGTACCTGGCGCTGCCTTCTCTGCCTCAAGTAAGCTCGCATGAAATGCTGCTCCTGAAGAGCTTCCAACGAGAAGTCCTTCTTTTTGCGCTAATTCTTTCACTCTTAAAAATGCATTTCGATCAGAAATCGTATGAATTTCATCAAAATAAGATGTCTTCAAAAATGGCGGGATAAATTCCAATCCAATTCCTTCTGTCTCATGTGAACCAGCCTTACCACCATTTAAAATAGATCCTTCTGGCTCTACGATAACGGTTTTAATATCTATATTTTTTTCTTTCAAATAAGATGCAGTCCCCATAAACGTACCGCCAGTTCCTGCTCCAGCAACAAATATGTTAATCTCTCCATTCAATGCGTCCCACAGTTCAGGACCTAATGTTTTAAAATATGCACGAGGATTTGCCTCATTTGCAAATTGACTTGGAGAGTATGAATTCGGTATTTCATTTACTAACTCTTTTGCTTTTGCAATTGCACCGGTCATTCCTTGCTCAGTCGGTGTATGCACGACCGTTGCACCTAGCGCTTTCATTAATTCTTGTTTTTCAATACTAAATTTCTCTGGTACACAAACAATAACGCGCAAATCATGTTCTAACGCTGCAAGTGCCAGTCCAATACCAGTATTCCCAGCAGTCGGTTCAATAATTGTTCCACCCTGGGTAACAAGCCCTTTTTCTAGTGCATCTTCGATTAATTCTCTTCCTAAACGATCCTTAACGCTTCCGCCTGGGTTATAAAATTCAAGCTTTGCAAATAAACGGACCCCTTCTGGAAGTGAAAAACGAGTAATTTCTACAATTGGTGTATGACCAATTAACTCATGAACTCCACGATATACATTCATCGTGTTCTCCCCCTTATTTGCCAATAAAGAAAAGGCAACTGTATGTATTTTCTTTATATGAGACAGTTGCCTTTTTGTTACATTACTTTAACTCTTCTAGCACTTTTACAATAAAGTTTGTAGAATGAAGAGCTGCTTGATCTAAAAACTGATCAAATGAAACATTTGATTCTTTACCAGCAATATCAGAAAGTGCGCGAATAATAACAAACGGAACTTCATATTGGTGGCATACTTGTGCAACAGCTGCTGCTTCCATTTCTACTGCATAAAGATTTTCAAATTTATCACGGATGGCTGCAACGCGGTTCGGATCACTCATAAATGAATCGCCTGTTGCAATCATGCCTTTTACAACTTGAATATTTTCTTCAGCTTGCATACATTTCTCAGCTAATGCAACTAACGCCTCATCAGCTTTAAATCCAGGCGGCATTCCTGGTACTTGACCATATTCATAGTTAAATGCTGTTACATCTACGTCATGGTGACGAACTTCAGTTGAAATAACTACATCCCCAACATTTAGAGAATGATGGAAACCACCAGCTGAACCAGTATTAATTACTTTTTCAGGCTTATATTTTTCTAATAAAATTGTCGTTGACATCGCTGCATTTACTTTACCAATACCAGACTTTAACAAGATTACTTCATGTCCTGCTAATAGTCCTTTCGTAAATTCACAACCTGCAACCGTTTCTGTTTCTGCTTGTTCTAATTTATCACGTAAAATACGTACTTCTTCTTCCATTGCTCCAATTACAGCAATTCTCAATCTAATCCCTCTTTCTATTGCTTAGTTGCCTCCATTACCCAAACGAAATGATTTAATCTCGTGAACGTTACATGGAAGCCATTGTTTTCAAAAATAGTCTGCATAACTGGAATACGTGTATAGTATTCCGTTTGCAAATCGTTTGCTAACTGGTGAAAACCTCTTTGTTTTGCTGTTTCAACAGTTTTATCATATGCATCTTGATCTGCAAATATCGTATCAGCAAACACTATTTTACCACCTTTGTTTAGCAATTGACTATACTTCGCAACCGCTACATTTTTTTCATCATCTGTTAAATGATGAAATGCATAGGTGCTTACAATGGTATCAATTGAATTTGGGACTTCAAACGAAAGAAAATCACCTTCTGTAATCGAAAATTCTTTTGGCAATTTCTCTTTTGCAATCATGCGCATTTCACGCGACGGTTCTATACCGTAAACTGTGCGGCCAGCAAGTAATAATTTATTTGTTAAATTACCTGTACCGACACCAAATTCTAATACATTACCAAATGACTTGTTAACTACATCCTCTAGAATGTCCTCATAATGGGCGAAAACTTCTTTATATTGTATATCTTCGCCTTGTACAAATGAGTCGTACGTATGAGCCCACTCATCAAATAAACCATTAAATTCTGTACCCATAAAAATTCCCCTTTTTCTTATCGGTTTTATCAGTATGATATTCCCTCTCGCTAAAAATGTCAATTGAAATGTACATGGTATTTCCTTCTTTTCTTTGTTACACTATAGTTGATTACATAGGAGAGGGGCCGTCTTCATGTCATTTACCTTTGAAATGTTAGAAGATAAAGTAGAATTTTTTGAAGCGGGAGACTTAGCTTCTTTAGAACGAAAAATTAGTGAACAAATCGATAATAATAAAGCACTTATGCTTGAAGTTCATCACATCTCACATCAAATGGTTATGGATCCTGAAAGCAAAAGACCGTATTATAGCGCGGTTGTTCATTTTAAATTGAAAAAATTGCGTTAACTAAAAAAGAGAGGCTCCNNGGAGCCTCTCTTTTTTAGTTTAGAGTTTGAACAAGTACTGGTTTCCAGCCCTCATTATCTACCCAATCAATATTTACGTAATATCTTTTTCCACTTTGCTTATCTTGAACGTCACCATAAGCTTTGCTCTTTCCAGTCTTATCTCGACCAACCCAATGAAGCACTAACTGGTTTTCTGGAACTTCAACAGCAGTAGAAATTGCTTTTATCATTTCATTCCAATTCGCTGTTCCTTTTTTAAATGCCCCATCTGGTGATGTACCTTGCTCTGTTCCTACAGCTTGCCAAGAAGATTTTGTGTAAGCATCTTTTGCCTGGGATACAGTTTTTTCAGCTGGTACTTTCTCATTAGCCTTCGCTTCTTCTTCAGCTTTTTTCTTTTCTTCCTCAGCCTTTAACTTCTCTTCTTCAGCTTTTTGCTTAGCTTCTGCTTGCTCTTGCTCTTTTTCTTTTTTCTTAGCAGATGCTTTATCTTCTGATTTTCCAGCTTTCTCATTCTTTGTTGTTTGTTGAGAGACTTTCTTATCACTAGAAGATGCTTGCTCTTTCGTATTAGGAACGAACAATTGATATGCTACAATAGCTACTAATAGTAACACAATAGCGATTGCAATATTTAAAACACCGTTTTGACGACGTTTTTGTTGTTTCTGTTGGAATCTTGATCCTCCTGCCATTCTCCAAACCTCCATGCAGTTTTTCCTAATTGCTATTGTAACATTAAATCTAGAAAGGTTGAACATTTACAATGATATTTTCGTGAAATGAAAACAATTCACTATAAATTGCAAGATTACTTTTCATTCTCCAATTGATAGATTGCTCCTACCATATCTTTAAAAATAGGTGTAACTTTATTCACTTTGCTATCAGTCTCTAGATCAACAACAACTAAAGCATATCTTGGATTCTCATACGGAAAGTAACCTGCAAACCAGCGATTCACCCTCGTCCCTTTCCCTGTTTGCGCTGTTCCGGATTTTCCAGCGACACTTAGTGGCAACGATCGGAATGCCGTTCCTGTACCTTTCTCCCTTGTTACAACGCCTCTTAATAACTCTTGTAATGTTTTCACTGTTTCATACGAAAGCTGTTTTCCATTTAACGTATGGCTCTCAAATGTAAAAAAATCTGCTCCATTTTTATATACTATTTTTTCAACAGCTTTCACTTCCATCTTTTCTCCATTCCTCGCAATCGTCGCCATCATATTTGCAATTGCTAGAGGTGATATACGTACATCTTTCTGTCCAATCGCTGTTTGCTCTACCGCTTTTTTACTATTTTTATTTTCTTCATTCCCCCAAATAGTAGTGCCTTTCTCTTCTGGCATTTGCTCAAAATGAGGTGCATGAAATACCGAACCTTTCCATCCAACCTTTTCATTTGCTCCTAAAGCTGCTACGTATGTCTCTAGCACCGTCCTATCCTTTTGTAATAGCTCATTACCTAACTCAGAAAACGTCCTGTTACAGCTCCTAGCAAAGCTCTCTTTAAAATTAAGTGTACCCATCATAACTTGTGGGTCGTTTTCACCATATAAATCTTTATTACAGTTAAATGTCCGATTAAACAAATTTACTTTTTGATCAATGACTGCCGCTGCAACTACTGTTTTAAAAACAGAGCCTGGAAAATGTGGCGTTAACATTTGATTTTCAAGTGTAGTCTTATATAAATTCTTGTCCCTTACTTGTAAAGACGGTTTACTGACCATCGCTAATATTTCATTTGTCTTTACATCGAGTAATACTAATCCCCCTTTCTTTATTTCGTTTGCTTCAATCACTTCTTCTGCTTTTTGCTGCAACCCTTTATGTAAAGTAGTTTGAATCCTAACTGGATAAAATGGATTTCCTGGTGAAGTATATTTCGCTTGTTTTCCGAAAATTGGTTCTCCTTGCCGATCTACTTGATACAATACTTTTGCCTCTCCATCAGTCAATAGAAATTCATCAAATGATTGCTGTAATCCTGAAATACCTATCGGCGTTTGTTTTGAAATTTTTTTCACTTCTCCATATCGATTTTGAAATTCTCTTTCGTTCTCCCCTACATTACCAATTAAATGATTTATCTCTCCATTTTGTTTTAATCGCACTTCAGCTGCTACAATACCTAATACATGTAATTGATTTACCTTCTCCATCTGCTCTCGTGTCACTCGAAATGGAACAGTTTCCCTTTGCAGTATAAATGCATTTTTTTTATTTTCCATTTGGCTTCTAATCTCTTGTCTCGACACACCAATGATATGCGCGATTTTCTCTAACATGTCATTTTTTATTTGTAAGAATGGAAAAATAATTAAAACAGGATACTTTTCCTCACCTATTTCTTTACCATTCCGATCTATAAACTGTCCCCGTCCATCGTCTACTGTAATGGATTGTGTACGTTGCGTAACACTTTTTTCAATTAAATTTATTTTGCGATCAGTAAATGATTCTGTATCTATAATTTGGATTTGAATTAAACGACAAAGCAATAAAAACATAACGCCCATAAAACAAATTAAAACAATTGTAATTCTCCGTTTTATTTTCATAAAAAAAACACCTCGTCTATTCTAGTTTGGACGGAGTGTTTCATCTTTTATACAAATAAAAAATCACTCGTTTTTACACGAGTGATTTTTTTATTATTTTACAGAGACAATCTCTACTTGCATTTCTCCGCCTGGTGTTTGGATTGTTACTTTCTCACCAATTTGCTTACCTAATAAGCTTTTTGCGATTGGAGAATCGTTAGAAATTCTTCCTTCAAATGGGTCAGCTTCCGCGCTACCTACGATTGTATACGCTTCTTCATCTCCGTTTGGTAATTCTTTAAATGTTACTGTTTTACCTAATGTAACAACAGTAGATACTTCGCCATTATCTTTAATGATAACTGCGTTACGAATCATATTTTCTAATTGTGTAATACGTCCTTCTACGAACGCTTGCTCATCTTTTGCTGCATCGTACTCAGAGTTCTCAGAAAGGTCCCCGAAGCTACGTGCGATTTTAATACGTTCTACTACTTCTTTACGTCTTACTGTTTTTAATTGCTCAAGTTCGTTCTCTAGTTTTTGCTTACCCTCTTGTGTCATAGGGTATGTTTTTTCTGTTGACATATTTTCCACTCCTTTTATATACCAATCCCCCGAAAAAAAGAGGAGTTCCATATGAAAACTCCTCCGCTTCCATTGTTAGCGGAGGTTTCTAGTACCCTTGCACTAGCGGAGTTGTCACATACAACCCCGTATTTCCAATTCTTCTTTATATAAAGAAGATATGTATGGAAAGTTGATATAAATATGCCCTCACCTATATATAGATGAGGTTGCATGTTTCATTGTATTCGATAGGAAGGGAAAAAATCCCTTCCTATCGTATATCTTTTACTATGCTATTACAAATTTACTTTTTGTTCAAGAATTGTTGCAATTTTTGTCACCATAATATCAATTGCAACATGGTTTTGTCCACCTTCAGGGATAATAATATCCGCAAATTTCTTAGAAGGCTCAATAAATTGATTGTGCATTGGACGTACAACAGTTACGTACTGATCAATAACTGAATCCATCGTACGACCGCGCTCTTTAATATCACGCTGCATGCGGCGTAAAATGCGAAGATCTGCATCTGTATCAACGAATAACTTAATGTCCATCAACTCACAAAGACGTGGGTCTTCTAAAATAAGAATTCCTTCTAAAATGATTACATCTTTCGGCTCAACTGGAATAATTTCTTCTGAACGCGTATGCAATGTATAGTCATATACAGGCTTATCAATTTGCTCATATGCAAGCAACTGCTGCAAATGTTCAATTAACAGATCATTATCAAACGCAAGCGGATGATCATAATTTGTTTTTAAACGCTCTTCCATCGGTAAATGGCTTTGATCTTTGTAATAATAATCTTGCTCCAAGATTAAAATGGAATGACCTTTAAAATGGTCAAAAATCGCTTTCGTTACACTTGTTTTTCCTGATCCTGAACCACCAGCGATTCCAATTACAACAGGCTTATTCGTCCCCATTCGACTACCACTCTTTCTTATTGAAGTATGTTTTTGCGCATCATATTATTCACATACACTGGTTGATCCACTTTGAATTTCACGATTTGCAACGGATGTCTCGCTGCATCTAATTCGTTTCCATCCTCATCCCAAATTTTCTCCACCGTCTGCGTAAAGTTTTCTATTTCTGGTCCAAAGAACTCCACTTCATGTCCTGGTTTGAAATGATTACGTTGCTCAAGCGTTACGATGCCCGTTTCTTCATTATAATCTAACACTAAACCAGCAAAATCATACGTTGTTTTCTTACTATGATTTCCAAACATTTGCTCTTGATGTCCTGGAACCCCTTCAAAGAATGCAGGAGCTGTATCACGATTTGCACATTTATCAAGCTCATCTAACCATTCTTGTTTAAACTCAAAGTTATCCGGATCCGCACAATACGCATCAATTACTTTACGATATACAGTTGCTACAGTCGCTACGTAATGGATAGATTTCATACGTCCTTCAACTTTTAAGCTGTCAATTCCAATTTCAATCATTTTTGGAATTGACAAGATTAAATTTAAATCTTTTGGACTCATCGCAAAGTGAGCATCTTCTTCTTGGAATAAAGGAAGCTCTTTTGCATCTTTATGTTGTGATACCGTTTGAACTAAGTCATAGTCCCAGCGACAAGATTGACAACAACCACCACGGTTAGAGTCACGCGCTGTCATATGGTTACTTAATGTACATCTTCCTGAATATGCGATACACATTGCACCATGGACGAATGCTTCAATTTCAATATCCACTTTGTCTTTAATTTCTTTCATTTCTTCATAGCTTGCTTCACGAGCTAATACAAGACGATGTAAACCTTCTTCTTTCCAATACTGTGCTGCTTTCCAGTTGGATAGCGATTGTTGTGTACTTAAATGCACCTCAACAGAAGGCGCTACACGTTTACACGTCTCAATAATAAGCGGATCGGCAACGATAATTCCCGTTACGCCAGCTTTTTCAATCCCTTTTAAATATTCCTCTAGCCCGTCCATATTTTCATTATGTGCGAAAATATTTGTTGTTACATATATTTTCGCTCCATATTTCTTTGCAAATTCAACGCCTTCTGCCATATCTTCCAGCGTAAAGTTACCTGCATTCGAACGAAGACCAAATTCTTGTCCACCTAAATATACAGCATCTGCCCCATAATGGATAGCTACTTTTAATTTTTCTAAGTTACCCGCAGGGATTAACAGTTCAGGTTTCTTCACAATAACGCGCTTGCCATCGATCACTCGTGAAATTTCTTGTACAGTCATTTCCTACACCCTCCTCGTTTAGTAAACCGTTTCTTTAAAGAAGAATCCTGTGTCTAACGGACGATTTACTGGTTGCATTTCTTCTATTTCTTTATATAGAGCATCTTTCACGTCATAATACGCATCACGATCTTCCACACATAAATCAATCGCTTGACGATATTTCTTCGTTACTTCAATAATGTATTCAGAGCTTTTTAGTACACCATCGATTTTTAAGCTGTCAACTTCAGCTTCGATTAGTTCCTCTAATTCATCGATGAAACAAATATCGTTCGGACTCATAATATGAGTACCATTTTCATCTTCATAGATTGGATATTTATTGTTACGCTCTGGGTCATATAAGAACATATTCTCTTCATACTTTTTCTTTTCAATGTCAAGATTACGTCCTTGATACTCAAAGTAGTTTCCTACTAATGAACGCTTCGATTGGAACATACAAGTCATACCGTGAATTTGTACTTCTAGTTCCACTTCAGCATTTTCTTTTAAATCAACAATTTCATCTAAGCTAAGCTCACGAGCTAATACAGCACGCTTCGCTCCTCGTTGTCCCCAGTAATTACAAGTGAACCAGTTCGTTGCTGTCGTTTCTGTATTCCAGTGCAACTGCATATTTGACGCTACTTCACGAACAGCCATTAATACCGCTGGATCGCCAAAAACAATTGCATCTACATTCACTTCGTTTAAAAATGAAACGTAATCTGTTAATTCTTCTACTTTATCGTTGTGGAACATAGCGTTCATTGCTACGTATACTTTCACACCATTTTCATGTGCGATCTTCACAGCTTGCTTCACATCTTCACGTGAAAACTCCCCCGCTAAACGCAAACCAAACTTTTGCTCACCGATCATTACTGCATCTGCCCCTGCTTTCGCAAGAGGTTCGATATCCGCCACCGCTCTTGGCGTTACTAACAATTCAGGTTTCTTCATACCTTGGTCACCCTCTCTTTTTACTAACAGCTACTCCATCACCAATTGGGAAAATCGTTGTATCATATCCTTCATGGTTCATAAGCCACTCATTGTACGTCTTAATACGACGGATTAAACCACGTGTACGTCTGTTTTCAATTTTCTCTTTTGTCGTTACAAGACCATGGTACATAACATTATCTGAAATAATTACGCCACCAGGATTTAATAACGGTTCATATAAGTCAAAAAAGCGACGATACTGTCCTTTTGCTGCATCAATAAAAATAACGTCAAATGTTCCTTGTTCTTTTACTTGTTCACCAGTCTCTAACGCATCACCGTAAATAACTGAAATACGATCTGTTACAGGGGAACGTTCTATATATTCAAGTGCTTTTTCATATCGCTCACGATTGCGCTCAACTGTCACAATACGTGAATTCGGAATAGCTTGCATCATACGAATACTAGAATAACCGATTGCTGTTCCAAGTTCTAAAATGCTTTTCGGTCCAATTAAACGTAAAAATTGCAGCATAAATTCCATTCCAAGTCGATCCATAATCGGCACATGATTTTCTGTTGCATATTCTTCCATTTCAAGAATTAATTTATCTTTCGGATCAATAAATGATAATAGGTACTCGTTAACTGCATCCTCCATAAATGGTCCTCCTTATTTACATGGAGAAGTGCCTCTATGACGTCTTTTCACACATAGAATGCAATAAAAATACAAGCCAGCTTTACCCTTAGCTTGTACGTCCCGTTTTGATATTAAAAACGATTCTTCTGCCAGTTTTTAACCCGATATATTTTACCACAAAAAAGAGGGATGTGCGACCTTTTTCGCTATCCCTCCCCATTTCACTGTTTTTTCGTAATGTATTTTTGCTTTAGTGCATTATGCTCTTCTAACGTTTTCGCATAGTATACTTCACCACTTGGTGCAGCTAAGAAATAATAATAATCTGTTTGCGCAGGTTCTAACGCAGCTTCCACTGAATGTTTACCAGAGTTTGCAATCGGCCCTACCGGTAATCCTTTTACAACATACGTATTGTACGGAGAGTTGATCTTTAAATCCTCGTATAATACACGTTGCTTATGCTTTCCAAGTGCATATAATACCGTTGGATCCGTTTGAAGCGGCATACCTTTCGCTAAACGATTATAAAAGACACTAGAGATTTTTTGACGATCTGTGAAACCAGTTGCTTCTTCTTCAATAAGTGAAGATAATGTTAAAAGCTGATGAACATCCCAGTTCTTCGCTTTCATTTTCGCTTCATTTTGAACAATGATTGCATTTGTTTTCTCTAGCATTGGAATTACAATTTCCTCTAGCGTCGTATCTTTCTTATAGAACGAGTACGTCGCAGGATATAAATAACCTTCTAATGGATATTTAATATTGCTATCAAAGATTTTATCCGTTAATAACTTCGGATACTTTTGCTGCATTTTTTGAATAAATGCTTTATCGTTTAATTGACGCGTAACATCATCTTTATTCCACTTTAGTTCTGCCGCAATCGTTTCTGCAATTTCAGTTACTTGCGCCCCTTCTTTGATCGTCACTTTATAAAGAGCTGGACGATGTACGTTGCCAGATGACATTTGTTCGATAACATCTTTAGCATTCATCGAAGGATTTAATAAATATGTACCTGCTTGTAAACTTTTCGATTTAGCCTTTGTATAAAAACTAAAAACTGTACCGTTTTTCACAGCACCTTTTTCTTCTAAAATTTCTCCAATTTTACTTGTAGATGATCCTTTCGGAATTTCTACTTCAATCTCTTTTTTATTCCCGCTATCAACTGGTCCTAATGCGGATGAAATATACGCATAGACTGAACCACAAACTAAAAGCAGTGCAATAATCGAAAATAAAAAGATGCGTCTACGCTTCTTTTTCACTTGATTCTCTATCAAAACTCTTCCTCCTTATTCAATTGTAGACCATATGTATATGTTTCTATACAGCATGATGAAAAGCCACAACAAATTCGCCTATCTTTTTTAGTATCCATTTTATTTTTCTACAATCCGTCTCATTATACTACAAAGACTTACACGGTTTCGACAAAAAATCTTTCATTTTACATATAAATACAAAAAAAGATGGACTGTATGTCGTCCATCTTTTCAGTACTTATTATTCTGCTTCTTGCTCATCAGCTAGAGTGTTGAACATTTCTTGTACCATTTCCCACTCTTCTTCAGATTCGATTGGAAGTAAACTTCCGCCCTCTTCTTCATTTTGCTCATAAGCCATTGCATCATAAATTGGGTCTCCATCTTCGTCTACTTCACCGATTGGAGAGAAGACTACATATGATTTTTTGCCAAATTTTTCAGCATCAAAAGTGAAAATAATTTCACATAAATGTTCGTTACCTTTTTCGTCTACAATTGTAATTTGATTTTCTTCCATTTTGGTCACCTCTTATTTACTATCTAAAAATCCTTGTAAGATTACGACTGCAGCCATCTTATCGATTACTTGCTTTCGCTTCTTACGGCTTACATCAGCTGAAATGAGTAGACGTTCCGCTGCCATCGTCGACAAACGCTCGTCCCACATTACAACGTCTAATTGTAACAGCTCTCGTAGGTTTTCTGCAAATTGTTGGCACGCTTCACCACGTGGGCCAATTGTACCATTCATATTTTTAGGTAAACCTACTACTATTTTATCCACATTGTACTGCTTTACTAACTCAGAAATACGATCAAAACCAAAGTGACCTCGTTCTTCGTTAATCTTGATTGTTTCTAACCCTTGTGCTGTCCAGCCCATTTCGTCGCTCATTGCAACTCCGACTGTTTTTGTACCTACATCTAAACCTAATATCCGCATAAACTACTCCTCACGATGATGTTTCAAGTAAGACTTCACAAGCTCTTCAATTAACTCATCACGTTCAAGCTTGCGAATGATGCTACGTGCATCTTTATGGCGAGGTATGTATGCTGGGTCTCCACTTAATAAATAACCGACGATTTGGTTAATCGGATTATAGCCTTTTTCTTGAAGTGCATCATACACAGTTAAAAGTACATCATTTACATGGACACTCTGTTTTTCATCTTGAATGCTAAACTTCATTGTTTTATCAAAACCGTCCATTTCAAGCACCTCACTTATATAGTAAGTATAGGGAGAAGAACTTCTCCTCTCCCTACCATTGTACACTACTATCTCTTTATTTTGAAACAGATTTAACGTACTCTTGTACAAATGCTAAAGCTTCTTCTACTTGAGCTGGGTTTTTACCGCCTGCTTGTGCCATATCAGGACGGCCACCACCGCCACCGCCACAACGAGAAGCTACTTCTTTCACAAGTTTACCAGCATGGTAGCCTTGGCTGATTAAATCTTTTGTTACACCTGCTAGGATGTTTACTTTATCGTCATTAACAGACGCTAATACAACAACTGCTGACTCTAATTTATTTTTCAAATCATCCATCATCGTACGTAAGTTGTTCATATCTGCAACATTTACTTTTGCTGCTAATACATTTACGCCATCAACTGTCATTACAGAATCAGTTAAGTTTCCAGCTTCGATATTGCTTAATTTCGCAGCAAGAGATTCGTTTTCTTTTTGAAGTTGTTTCACTTCAGCAAATAGACCATCAACTCTTGTTAAAATGTCTTTCGGATTTGTTTTCATTTTTCCTGCTGCTTCTTTTAATAAGCCTACTTGATCGTTCATTAATTCGTATGCAGACTTACCAGTTACCGCCTCAATACGACGAGTTCCTGCACCGATACCAGACTCAGCAACGATTTTGAAAATACCGATAGAAGCTGTATTATCAACGTGACAACCACCGCAAAGCTCTAAGCTGTAATCGCCAACTTGTACAACGCGTACAACATCTCCGTATTTTTCACCGAATAATGCCATTGCGCCCATTTCTTTCGCTTCTCCGATTGATTTTTGAGAAATCTCAACGTTAATACTTTCCCAAATTTTCTCGTTTACCATACGCTCAATTTTTTCTAATTCGTCAGCTTGTACTTGACCGAAGTGAGAGAAGTCAAAGCGTAAACGTTCAGAAGTTACAAGAGAACCTGCTTGATTAACATGCGTTCCAAGTACGTCTTTTAACGCTTGGTGTAGTAAGTGAGTTGCTGTATGATTTTTCACAACGCTACTACGGTTTTTCGTATCGATAACAGCTTTCACAGCTGCATCTTTCGTTAATGTGCCTTCTTCCACAGCTACTTTGTGTAAATTTTGACCATTTGGTGCTTTTTGTACGTCTTTTACAAGAACTTTCACGCCGTCAGCAAGAAGGTAACCACGGTCAGCAATTTGTCCACCGCTCTCAGCGTAGAATGGTGTTACGTCAAGAATTAACTGTCCTTCTTCACCTGCTTGTAGGCTATCTGTGTACTCACCGTTTTTCACAAGTGCAACAACGTTACTTTCTGTTGCAACTGTACCGTAACCAACGAACTCGCTCGCTACTTTAACTTCTCCAAGTACACCGCCTTGAACTTGCATTGAGTCAACGTCTTGACGAGCAGCACGTGCACGCTCACGTTGTTTTTCCATTTCATTTTCGAAGCCTTCTTGGTCAACTGTCATACCAGCTTCTTCTGCATATTCTTCTGTTAATTCGATTGGGAAACCGTATGTGTCATATAGACGGAACGCATCTACTCCAGAAATAACAGTTGTTTTTTCTTCTTTTGCTTTTGCAATAACTTCAGCTAAAATTGCTTCACCATCATGAAGTGTTTCATGGAAACGCTCTTCTTCGTTTTTCACAACTTTCGCAATGAAGTCTTTCTTTTCAAGTACTTCTGGATAGAAGTCTTTCATTACTTCTCCAACAACCGGTACTAATTCAAACATGAATGGACGATTAATGTTTAATTTCTTCGAATAACGAACAGCGCGGCGTAATAAACGACGTAATACATAACCACGACCTTCGTTAGATGGAAGAGCACCGTCACCAACAGCGAATGTTACTGTACGGATATGGTCAGCAATTACTTTAAATGCCATATCTTTTTCTAAATCGCCATTACGATATTTCTCACCAGAAATTGCTTCTGTTGCACCAATCATCGGCATGAATAGATCTGTATCAAAGTTCGTAGGTACATCTTGAACGATAGATGTCATACGTTCTAGACCCATCCCTGTATCGATGTTTTTCTTAGGAAGCGGTGTATATGAACCATCTGGATTATGGTTAAATTGAGAGAATACAAGGTTCCATACTTCTAAGTAACGCTCGTTTTCTCCGCCTGGATATAACTCAGGGTCACTAAAGTCATTACCGTAAGCTTCTCCACGATCATAGAAAATCTCTGTATTCGGTCCACTTGGTCCTTCACCGATATCCCAGAAGTTTTCTTCTAAGCGGATGATACGCTCTTTTGGAACACCCATTTTTTCATTCCAAATTGCGAATGCTTCTTCATCTTCTGGATGGATTGTAACAGATAGTAATTCTTTATCGAATCCGATCCATTTGTCGCTCGTTAAGAATTCCCAAGCCCATGTAATTGCTTCTTCTTTGAAGTAATCACCAATTGAGAAGTTTCCTAACATTTCAAAGAATGTATGGTGACGAGCTGTTTTCCCTACGTTCTCAATATCATTTGTACGAATTGATTTTTGAGCATTTGTAATACGTGGGTTTTGCGGGATTACACGACCATCAAAATATTTTTTTAATGTTGCTACCCCACTATTAATCCATAGAAGAGATGGATCTTCATGTGGAACTAGTGATGCACTAGGTTCTACTGCATGTCCTTTTTCTTGGAAAAAGTCTAAAAACATTTGACGAATTTGTGCGCCTGTTAGTTGTTTCATTGTATTTCCTCCTTAAATATAAAAAACTCCCGCCCCTATAAAAGGGACGAGAGTTAACTCGCGATACCACCCTAATTATGAATTGATTATTATAACAATCAATTCATCACCTCATGGTGCCGTAACGTGGCAAGACGGCAGTGATTAGCTGCTCTCAGGATTAGCTTTCTGTTACCCTTCATTTAAAGCTTCTTTCAGCCATATGGAAGCTTCTCTCTATAAATGGACTGTAACGTACTTGTTCCGTCATTGATTTAATGTATTATATGACTAAATATAATAGAATTCTCTTAAGTTTGTCAATGTAGATAATCATTTATATTGTATGAATCGCTTATTAATCATAGGTATTCTACTATTCATTCTTAACAGCCTTTTCATATATTATGCAGTTCATTAATAAATCGTACTATTTTCATAAAAATATCCGTATAAACTTTTCTGAATATTGTATTTTTGTTACAATTAAATTATTAATAACAAAGGAGCGATTACTATGGCGACCTTATTGAATAAAGCTAAAAACATATTAACGACTAACGAAACAATATTGTTTTACGCAGCATGTTCATTAGATATATTTATATATCGTTCCGTCTCAAGGCCCGGGCTGTTAATTTTAACGAACAAAAGGCTCTTCTTTTATGGACCCGACGTAAGTAAAAATCCAATATTTGAAGAATACTCTTTCGGAAAAATTTCTAATCTAAAAGAAAAAAAACGTCTTTTCAGCAATCAAATTATCTTTATGTATGATAACGAATGGAAAAAAATAAAACATATTCAAACAAATGATGTGAGCTCCCTCGTACAAAAGATACACGAGCAGCTTTCTAAATAAAAATATGATTAGCCCTCTATTTCTTACATAGAGGGCTTCTATACTTACACATCTTCTTTTTTCAAAAGAGGCCTTACATGAACAATGACCGTGCGAATAACTGCTAAAATTGGAACCGATATTAGTAACCCTATAATCCCAGCTACCTCTCCCCCAATTAGTAATGCAAGCATAATAATAACGGGATGCATACGAAGTGACTTACCAACAATGTAAGGGGATAAAATGTTACTTTCAACGAATTGTAAAATAGCAATCGTAATTCCTGCCTTAATAAGTAAACTCGTTGATACTGTTGCTGCAATCATTAACGTCGGGATTGCTCCTAAAATAGGACCGAAGTACGGGATTATATCCGTTACTCCAATAATAATGCCAAGCAATAATGGATATTTCATACCGATAAACCAAAAAGAAAGAGCTGATACGCTCCCTAATACTAAGCAAACAAATAACTGCCCTCGAATATAACTTCCAAGTGACTTATCAATTTCTTTCGCAAGCATTTGCCCCGTACCTCGCCATTTACTTGGGATTAGTTTCCAAAAGATGTGATAAAACTCACCATAATCTTTTAATATGTAAAATACAATAAACGGTATTAAGAAAATAATGAGCAACGAATCAAGTACACCACGCGCTGTACTCATCACTTTATTTAAAAGAGCTTGAATCTTCGTTTCTACACCACCAAAAATTTGTTTCACCTTTTCATGAATGAACGACGGGAAATTCGCTGTTTGTTCTGTAACACCATCCATCCATGAATCATACATTTTTGTAAACTGCGGAAATTGTTCGTTAATTTCTTGCAATTGCTTAATAACAACTGGTGTCCCTTTATAAATCCCATAACCAATTCCGCCAAAGAAAAGAATGTAAATGAGCAAAATAGCAAGTGTGCGTGGCATTCCTTCCTTATGGATTTTTTCAATTAAAGGGTGCAATAAATACGCAATAAAACAAGCGATAAGAAATGGCGTGATTGCTACTTTAAATACAAAAATAATTGGTGCCCATAGTGGCTTAATTTTTAAAAAGACGAGCAAACAAAGAAAAACAAGTAACAATAATCCTAAACGGTATATCCAAATGATTTTAAGATTCTTCACATGAAAAACCTCCTCCACCTTTATTTTGAAAATAAATGGGGTAGGTTATGTGCGAAACTTTTAAAATCTTTTCATACGGACCATACTGTTTTTTAAAGACGTACATATAAATAACATAACAAGGACAACCATCCCTGAGAATACAGCATGAAACAATATAATCAGGAGGACTAATTATGGTTTTGTTTATGCTTGGATTATCAGCACTTTTTATGATTCTTGAATGGATTTGTATCGGGTTTGGTATTTGGAAGGGATTCTTTATTCGTTCCTCACGTAAAGAAAAAGCGAAGCAATTATGGCAGTATGGAATACTCGGCGTTGGCTGCTACGGTCTATCTTATCTTTTCTCAGAAATCGGACTTTTTTATTTGCATATGAGCACATAAAAAAACTCCCTCGTCAATAAGGGAGTTTTTCACTTTATCAAAATGATTATAAGTAAGATTTAATCATCTTACGCGCCTTTTTTATATTTCGTTTTGAAAACACATCTTGCTTACGAGCATATTGATATGCTGCAGCTCCAACACCTAATGCGATTAATGAATTGCGTAGATTCAAAGTAAATCCCCCTTTTCGTTATCCGATCGTTCTTTCATTCTCATCAAATAAATCATCAAGAGAGCTTAATGAACCATCTTCCTCAACTTGATGCGTATGGATTTTCCCCTTTGAAACCGATAATTCGATATAACAATTCCAGCAATAAAATTGGTTGACACCTATTTTTCCAATGTCTTTCCCTTTGCAATTTGGACAAATGAACATATGGCTTTCATCTCCTTACAGTCTCCCAGATTCTATTCGCCATTATGTCCAAACCGCATTCATTTATACATTGCTGGAGCCTTTCAACGCTATGCGTTTGAAAGTTTCACTATATAATTTCACCTTGTTACATGAAATCATACGGTGAAATGTTTTCCACGTCCATTTCTTCGCCATTAACTGTTACCATCTGTACTTCTCCTTGTGATTCCTGCAAGCGATTAGCCAAAGTCGTTTGACGCATTGCATCATCAAGGCGATTTACACCAGATTGGAAAGCCGCTTCCTCCCCGCAAATAATAAGGAACTTCTTACTTCTTGTAATGCCCGTGTAAATTAAATTACGACGTAACATACGGTTGTAACTTTTCACGATCGGCATAATAACAATCGGAAATTCACTACCTTGTGATTTATGAATGGAACAACAATATGCATGCGTAATTTGATTTAAATCAGGCTTTGTATACGTTACCTCAATTCCATCAAATGAAACGATAATCATATCTTGTTGTTCAACGTTTTCTTTCGCATAAAACACTGAAACAATTTCTCCGATATCACCATTAAACACTTGGCTCTCTGGCTGATTAACGAGTTGCAGTACTTTATCGCCTCTTCGGTATACAACATCACCGTACGGGATTTCTTTACTCTTCTCCCTTTTCGGGTTAAATACTTGTTGCAATGCTTCGTTTAATACATTAATACCAGCAGGCCCACGGTACATCGGTGCTAATACTTGGACATCCCTTGCACTAAATCCTTTTGTTTTAGCATTTTCACAAACCTTTTTCACAACCTCAACAATTTGAGCCCCTGTACAGCTGATAAATGAACGATCTTTTTTATTTTGTGCTAAATCTGGCGGGAGCGTGCCGTCTTTGATCGCATGGGCAAGTTGAATAACAGATGAGCCTTCTGCTTGACGATAAATTTCAGTAAGCTTCACTGTCGGAACTGCTCCTGCATTTAATAAATCTTTTAACACTTGTCCAGGTCCTACAGATGGCAACTGATCTTCATCACCTACAACGATAACTTGAATGTTTGTCGGAAGTGATTTAAACAGCTGGTTTGCAAGCCAAATATCAACCATCGAAAACTCATCAATAATAAGGAGCTTACCTTGGACAGGATCCGTTTCATTACGCTGGAAAGATCCTTCTGGCGTCCAGCCAAGTAAACGGTGAATTGTACAAGCTGGAAGCCCTGTCGATTCACTCATCCGCTTCGCTGCTCTTCCTGTTGGAGCTGTTAATAGTATTGGAAATGGATTATCATCACTATATTCATTCGGATTTAACGATAATCCGTGCAATGATGCATACATTTCAACAATCCCTTTAATAACAGTTGTTTTCCCCGTTCCTGGTCCACCTGTTAATAACATCATCGGTTTATGGAGTGCCGTTTGAATCGCTTCTTGCTGAAACGGTGCATATTGTACGTTCAGCTGTTCTTCAATTTCACCTAATGTTTTTAACACTTCCGCTTCAGGAAATGTAGGTGTTTCCTCTTGATTCATCAATCGACGAATGGACTTTACAACACCTTTTTCAGAGTAGAACAACGACGCTAAATACACTCGTTCTTCTTCTATGATGACTTTCCCTTCACTTTGCATCATTTCAATACAACCTATAATATCTTCCTCAGTCACTCTTCCTTCTTGGTTATTCAAAAGTGACATCGTTTCTCTTACAAGTTGATCTTTCCCCATATAAACGTGGCCAAGTTGCAATGAGACATTCTCTAATGTGTAAAAACATCCTGCGCGTACACGGTCGTCGTGATTACCCGATATCCCTAACGCACGCCCTATATCATCCGCTCGTCCAAAACCAATCCCGTCCACTTCTTCAATAAGTTGGTACGGATTATTGCGAATTACTTCTAATGTCATCTCTTTATATTGCTGGTAAATCTTAATAGAAAGTTTCGTTCCAAAACCGTAACCATTTAAAAAGCTCATTACTTTCTCTAATCCTTGATGTTCAACAATTGTCTCATATATTTCCTGAGCCTTTTGTTTGTTAACAACACCATTTAACGCCTCAGGGTCATCCATAATTTTAGAAATAGCATGTTCCCCGAGATGATCCACAATTTTTTCCGCTGTACGCTTTCCTATCCCTTTAAATAAATCACTCGCTAAATATTGCACCATACCTGCTTTTGTTTGCGGCAATTCTTTTTTAAATGTTTCAACCATATATTGTTTTCCATACTTTGGATGGTCCTTAAAATGACCTGTCAATGTAAACACTTCATCTTCATGCATGCGGGGAAAATGACCGTTTATCATTACTTTCTTTTCGTCATACGTTTCATTCGTTTCAATGACTTTCATACTGACAACGGAATAGAGGTTTTCTTCGTTGTGGAAAATGGTATGAAGAACTTGCGCTTTTATAAACTTTTTCTCTTCCTCAAACAAATCCATTGCATGTTGATTTCCCATCTTTCCTCTCCTTTCCGATATTTTCACTTTAATGAGCAGTACATCCCCCACCTTTTTAGATGAGAGATAACTACCCATTAAACTATATTTTTATCTTATTCAGCTTCTTGCTCTAATAAACGAACGCCATTACCAGCTAAAAAGTGATCTGGCTGAATTTCAGTTGCTTTCTTAAATAAAGCGAGAGCCTTCTCGTTATTTTCTTCAAATACGTATGCAACACCTAAATTGTAATACGCATCTGCATGCTCTTCTTCCATTTCTAATACCTTTTCAAAATAAGGTTTCGCCTCTTGAATATGTTCTAGTCGTGCAAAGCAAAGTCCGCACTGGAATATAGCTTCTACATCGTTTTCATCTAATTCTGTTGCTCTTTGTAAGAATGGTAGTGCAAGACGATCATTTCCAAGCTGTACATGTGTAATACCTAACATAAATGTTACATCAGCTGATTGTAATCCAGCTTGCATTGCTTGTTCAAATACAGCTTTAGCCTCTGCAAATTGCTCTTGACCGTAATATACGTTTCCTAATCCATAATAAGCAGCAGCAGATTTATCATCTAACTCTAATGCACGTTTATAAAATAAAACTGCTCTTTCACTATCACCTAGTACATCTAATAAGTTCGCAAAATTAATGTATCCAAGCGCATCTTTCGGATTTTCTTCGATTGCTTCTGTGAAATTTTTAGCAGCTTCTTCCCAGTTTCCTTCTTGCATATATTGAATACCTGTTTCAAGTTTGTTTGACATGTCCTTCACCTCTACAACAAATTATAACAAAGAATGTATTTTCCAAGCGAACGAAAATTCGCTTTATGTAAAAGAAACCTCTAACCGCTAATCGGCAGAGGCTTCTCGTTTTATCCTAAATAATCCAATTTCTTACCACTACGGTACACTTCATCAATTGTAGCACCGCCTAAGCACTCATCTCCATCATAGAAAACAACTGCTTGTCCTGGTGTAATTGCACGAATTGGCTCGTCACAAAGAATGCGAATTGTATTTTCATCAACGATTTGAACCGTTACTTTATTGTCTTCTTGACGATAACGGAATTTCGCTGTACATTTAAATTCTTTTTCTTTCGCTTCATTACTTACCCAACCGATATTCGTAGCAATAACTTCATCACCATATAGCAGTTCGTTATGGAATCCTTGGTCAACATATAAAATGTTTTCTTTCAAGTTTTTCCCAACAGCAAACCACGGATCACCGTTACCACCAATACCAAGGCCATGACGTTGTCCAATTGTATAGTACATTAAACCGTCATGCTTTCCTTTCACTTCACCAGATAATGTTTGCATCACACCTGGTTGTGCTGGTAAATAATTACTTAAGAAATCTTTAAAGTTACGCTCACCAATGAAGCAAATACCAGTACTATCTTTCTTCGCCGCTGTTGCTAAACCAGCTTCTTTCGCCATTTCACGAATTTGCGGTTTCTTTAATTCACCTAACGGGAACATTGTTTTTGATAATTGCTCTTGGCTTAATTGATTTAAGAAGTATGTTTGATCTTTATTGTCATCAACGCCGCGAAGCATTTTATATTCGCCGTCCATATTAGCAACGCGTGCATAATGGCCTGTTGCTACATAATCAGCACCAAGCGCAATTGCATGCTCTAAAAATGCTTTAAATTTAATTTCTTTATTACACATTACGTCTGGGTTTGGTGTACGACCAGCTCGGTACTCGTCCAAGAAGTACGTAAATACTTTATCCCAGTATTGTTTTTCAAAGTTTACTGCATAATACGGAATACCGATTTGGTTACACACTTCAATTACATCATTGTAATCTTCAGTTGCTGTGCAGACACCATTCTCATCTGTATCATCCCAGTTTTTCATAAAAATTCCGATTACATCATAACCTTGCTCTTTTAATAAAAGTGCTGCTACAGATGAATCGACGCCACCGGACATACCGATGACAACGCGTGTTTCGTGAGGTAGTTTGTTCATCATGTCACCTCCCATGCTAATTTTGTGTTAATCGCTTCACGATTTTCACTGTTTCGTACGCCGCTTTTTCAATTTGTTCTTTCGTATTTCCAAGTCCAAAACTAAAACGTACGGATGAACGTATTTGATCGGAGTCTTTTCCAAACATCGCTACTAATACATGTGATGGATCAATCGAACCAGCTGTACAAGCAGAACCACTTGATACTGCAATGCCAGCTAGGTCTAAGTTCACAAGGAACGGTTCAATGTTCATTCCTGTAAAACTTACATTGAGCACATGCGGTAAGCGATGTTCTAAGTTTCCGTTTACCTCGAAAGTAATGCCTTCATTTTTGAAGACAGATACCATTATATCTTTAAACTCTTCATATTGGGCATTTTTTTGCTCACGAGTTTTTTCAGCAATAAAAATTGCATGCTGAAGCCCAGCAATACTAGGCACATTTTCCGTACCAGCACGGCGTTTTCTTTCTTGCTCTCCGCCTATTAATAACGGCTCAAATTTCACATTTGCACCAGCGAATAAGAACCCTACACCTTTTGGTCCGTTAATTTTATGAGCTGAAATTGATAATAAATCAATACCAAACTCTTTCACATCAATTTCTACTAAACCGTAAGCTTGTACCGCATCTGTATGGAAATAGGCTTGATGCTCTTTTAGTAGCTTTCCTATTTCCACAATTGGTTGCATTGTCCCTACTTCATTATTCCCAAACATAACAGATACAAGAATCGTCTCTTCTGTTAATGCCTTCTCTATGTCAGAAACTTGAACACGTCCTGTTTCATCGACAGGTAAATATGTCACTTCAAACCCTTCACGCTCTAACACTTCACACGTATGCAAAATCGCATGATGTTCAATTTGCGTCGTTATAATGTGGTTACCCTTATGACGGTTCGCACGCGCTACACCTATAAGCGCTAAATTATCAGCTTCTGTACCACCGCTCGTAAATATAATTTCATTCGGATTCGCATGAATGCTACGTGCACACACTCGTCTTGCCTCATCTACTGCGTGACGCGTTTGACGTCCATAAAAGTGAATACTAGACGGGTTCCCGAATATTTCTGTCATATATGGAATCATCTTTTCGACCACTTCTGGGTGAGTCGGAGATGTCGCAGCATGATCTAAGTAAATGCGTTCCATTAAATCTCCTTCTTTCCAAATCGTTTCACAAGGAATTAAATGTAAAACATATAGCCCCCGTGATTTTCTTCCTCATAACGTACTAAATCTTCTAACGTTGTACTATCTAACACTTCTTGCACCGCATCACGAACACGCATCCATAACTGGCGCTGTGCTGGTTCTTCTTCTTCTATCATTTCTACAACACTAATCGGTCCCTCTAATACACGGATTACATCCCCAGCTGTAATGTTAGCTGGTTGATCAGATAATACATATCCGCCATATGCCCCGCGCGTACTCTTTACAAGACGAGCGTTACGAAGTGGTGAAATTAATTGCTCTAAGTAATGCTCGGATAAGTCGTGTGCTTGCGCAATTGATTTTAATGAAATCGGACCTTCACCAAATTTTTTCGCAAGATCGATCATAATTGTTAAGCCATAACGGCCTTTCGTTGAAATCTTCATCTATTTTGCACCTCTTTTCAAATTTTCACTTCTATTGGTTATATCTTATTTATAAAAAGAACACAATTTAAAATCCTATGAAATTATAGCATAATATAGTATTATAAGAAATTTCAACTTGTGTATCAAAATGATAACATAAAATCACATTGAAAAACTCGGAAATTATTACAATTGAAAGAAAAATGAAAATATTTATCTTCATTTTTCCCACAAAACAGCATCCTATTTCAAATTTCACAGAAAAAAATGATACGATAGAACGAGATTATATATTAAGGGAGACGGTCTAAATGAAACAACCACTCGCACATCGAATGCGCCCTACAAATATTCAAGAAATTATTGGACAACAGCATTTAGTTGGTGAAGGAAAGATTTTATGGCGAATGGTCCAAGCAAATCATTTTCAATCTATGATTTTATACGGTCCTCCAGGTACAGGAAAAACATCCATTGCTAGTGCAATTGCAGGAAGTACCGGTACCCCGTTTCGTCTATTAAACGCTGTTACTCACAATAAAAAAGATATGGAAGTTGTCGTGCAAGAAGCAAAGATGCATCGACACCTCGTTTTAATTTTAGATGAAGTTCACCGTCTAGATAAAGCAAAGCAAGACTTTCTATTACCTCATTTAGAAAGCGGACTTCTTACTTTAATTGGTGCAACGACGAGTAATCCGTTCCATGCTATTAATTCTGCTATTCGAAGTCGTTGTCAAATCTTCGAATTACACGCATTAACAGAAGATGATCTTTTAATTGGCTTAAAACGAGCACTTGAAGATAAAGAAAAAGGTCTGGGAGAATATGATGTAACTGTTACGCCTGAAGCACTGCATCACTTTGCAAATGCGTCAGGCGGAGATATGCGTTCTGCTTATAATGCACTTGAACTAGCTGTTTTATCTAGCTTTACAACGGATGACAAAGCTGCGGAAATTACGCTAGAAATCGCAGAAGAGTGCTTGCAAAAAAAGAGCTTCGTTCATGACAAAGGTGGAGATGCTCATTATGACGTATTATCGGCGTTTCAAAAATCGGTGCGCGGAAGTGATGTAAATGCAGCACTTCATTATTTAGCACGCCTTATTGAAGCTGGTGATTTACAAAGTATTGGTAGACGTCTTCTTATTATGGCTTATGAAGATATCGGACTTGCTAGTCCACAAGCTGGACCACGTACATTAGCTGCAATTGAATCAGCTGAACGAGTGGGATTCCCAGAAGCACGCATACCACTTGCAAATGCCGTTATCGAACTTTGCTTATCACCGAAATCAAATTCAGCTTACAAAGCACTCGATGCAGCACTACATGATTTACGTAACGGTCAAACAGGTGATATTCCAAGCCATTTAAAAGATAGTCATTACAAAGGCGCAGAGGCATTAGGTAGAGGCATTGGATACTTATATCCACACGATCAGCCAAATGGCTGGGTACAACAACAATACTTACCTGATAAAATCAAAAACAAGCAATATTATAAGCCGAAAACGACAGGGAAATTTGAACAAGCACTTTCTACTGTGTATGACAGATTACAAAGTTCGAATAAAACGAAAAATAAAGGGTAACATAAACGAAAACGTCACCATTACGGAGGCTTCGCTTATGAAAACACGTCAAGATGCATGGACAAGAGAAGACGATCTCCTTTTAGCAGAAACTGTTTTACGACATATTCGCAGTGGCAGTACACAAATAAAAGCATTCGATGAAGTTGGCGATGCTTTGAACCGCACTTCAGCAGCTTGTGGCTTTAGATGGAATGCTGAAGTACGTGCGAATTACGAAGATGCGGTGCAGATTGCAAAAAAACAACGTAAAGAATTAAAACGTTCTGAAGCTAAAATAGAAAAAGATCAGTTCACGAAAACGAAACAACTCGTAATCGACGCTGAGTTTTCAGAAGATATTACGCCAAGTAAACAGGAACTTACAATGCAAAATGTCATCTCATTTTTGCAAAATATGGGACATAATAACCCTTCAATCGCAAAGTTGCAAACTGAAAATGATGTATTACAAGATCAGCTCACTTCCCTACAAAAAACGAATCATGAACTTGAAGCAAAATTAGCGGTACTCACAAAAAAACAACAAGCAATCGAAGAAGATTACGCAATGCTTGTTAGAATTATGGACCGTGCTCGAAAACTCGTTTCAGTTGAAGAACAAGAAGAACAGATCGCTCCCATTTTCAAGACAGATCAAAATGGAAATTTAGATATTATATATTCTGCAGAGAATTAGAAAACTCCCCACCAAAAATAAAAAGGTGGGGAGTTTTTCATAGCGATGAATTGAATAATTATAACTATAATATTATTATAAACCTAATGACTATTCTCAAAAGGATCTGGTAATCATGTCATTAATAATCTTCAAAATAACACTCGGTGTTCTCGTTCTGACTTTAGCTCTTTTTACCATTCATAGTTTTAAAAAGACATCCGCCTATAAAACAGATAAACATGATCATTACTTACTAGCTTTACTTACATTTGAACTAGTAATAATGCAAATATCCATATTTCTTTAATACATATAAAAAAGCATATATCCGAAATGGATATATGCTTTTACTTTATTCTTGCCCTACACGTTTCACTTCTACGTTTTTAATGCGTTCACGCACAACATGACTTGCCATAATTAAGCCTGCCACAGATGGTACGAATGCATTTGATGAAGGTGGTAATTTCGCTTTACGAATTTTTGCATTTTCGTCTGGTACGATTTCTTTACGTACTTCTTCACGAATTACGATTGGATTTTCGTCAGAGAAGACAACTTTTACACCTTTTTTAATACCCTCTTTACGAAGCTTCGTACGAATTACTTTCGCAATTGGGTCTGTATGTGTTTTAGAGATGTCCGCAATACGGAAACGAGTTGGGTCCATTTTATTTGCAGCACCCATACAAGAGATAATTTTAATTTTACGACGTAAACATTGTTTAATTAAATGGATTTTGAACGTAATTGTATCAGATGCATCCACTACGAAATCTAAACCGTGTTTAAAGAACTCTTCATATGTTTCATCTGTATAAAACATTTCTAGTCCAATTACTTCACACTCTGGATTAATGTCTGCAATACGCTCTTTCATTAATTCTACTTTTGAACGTCCAACAGTAGATACTAAAGCATGGATTTGACGGTTTACGTTTGTAATATCTACAACGTCTTTATCAACTAATACGAGACGCCCAACGCCAGAACGTGCCAACGCTTCTGCCGAAAATGACCCTACGCCGCCAATTCCTAAAATACCGACTGTACTATTTTTTAATATTTCAAGTCCTTCTTTACCGAAGGCTAATTCATTACGTGAAAATTGATGTAACATTCAGCTCTACACTCCTATTACAAAAATGGTCTACCATGTATTCTAGCGTTTTTCCGACTATTTGTATAGAAAAAGTTATAGAATTCCTAAAAATACATATTTCGAAAATGAAAACATAGTATAAATCGGATTTTTTCTTCCTAAATACACGTTTAAAAAAAGCCTAGATGGTATTAGTATAACCATCTAGACCCTATTTTCACTTCTCTTACTTCTCTTCTTTTAAGCTTAATTTTAAATTTAACTCTTCAAGCTGTGCTTCTGCAACTGGGCTTGGAGCTTCTGTTAATAAGCAGCTTGCGCTTGCTGTTTTCGGGAATGCAATTGTATCACGAAGGTTCGTACGGCCTGCAAGTAACATAACAAGACGGTCTAAACCTAATGCGATTCCGCCGTGTGGTGGTGTACCGTATTCGAATGCTTCTAATAAGAATCCGAATTGCTCTTGCGCTTCTTCTTGTGAGAATCCAAGTGCTTTGAACATTTTCTCTTGTACGTCACGCTCGTAAATACGAAGTGATCCGCCACCAAGCTCATAACCGTTTAATACAAGGTCGTATGCTTGTGCACGCGCTTTTTCCGGTGCTGTTTCTAATAGCTCAACGTCTTCACGGAATGGCATTGTGAATGGGTGGTGAGCTGCGAAGTAGCGATCTGCATCTTCATCGTACTCAAGAAGTGGCCAATCAGTTACCCACAGGAAGTTAAATTTACTTTCGTCAATTAACTCAAGCTCTTTACCTAGACGTAAACGAAGTGCGCCTAAGCTATCTGCAACAACGCTCTTCTTATCTGCTACAAATAGTAATAAGTCGCCAGCAGTAGCTTCTAATGTAGTCATTAACACGTTTGCATCTTCTTCACCGAAGAATTTCGCAATCGGTCCTTTTAAGCCGTCTTCTTCAACTTTAAGCCAAGCTAGACCTTTTGCACCGTATACTTTCACGAATTCAGTTAATGCATCGATGTCTTTACGAGAGTATTTGCTTGCAGCACCTTTTGCATTAATTGCTTTTACTTGTCCGCCGCTTTCTACAGCACTTGTAAATACTTTAAAGCCACAACCTGCTGCGAACTCAGATAAGTCTGTTAGTTCCATTTCAAAGCGTGTATCTGGCTTATCAGAACCGTAACGAGCCATTGCATCAGCATATTTCATACGAGGGAATGGTGCGCTAACTTCTACACCTTTTGCATCTTTCATGACTTTCGTCATCATACGCTCCATCATTTCTAAAATTTCATCTTGTGTTAAGAATGAAGCTTCAATATCGATTTGCGTGAATTCTGGTTGACGGTCCGCACGTAAATCTTCGTCACGGAAACAACGTGCTACTTGATAGTAACGCTCAAATCCACCGACCATAAGAAGCTGTTTAAATAATTGTGGTGACTGTGGTAATGCATAGAATTCACCGTCATGTACACGGCTTGGTACTAAATAGTCACGAGCTCCTTCTGGTGTGCTCTTCGTTAAAATTGGAGTTTCAACTTCTAAAAACTCTTCTGTATCTAAGAAGTTACGAATTGTTTTTGTTACGTCATGACGCATTTTGAATGTGTTGAACATTACCGGACGACGTAAGTCTAAATAACGATATTTTAAACGCACATCTTCTGATGCATCTGTATCATCAGCAATGATAATTGGCGTTGTTTTCGCTGCGTTTAATACATTTACTTTCGTTGCTTGTACTTCAATACGACCAGTTGCCATATTGTCATTAATCGCGCCTTCACCACGTTCAACAACTGTACCTTCTACGTGTAATACGTATTCGCTACGAATTGTTTCTGCTACTTCTAACGCTTCTTTTGATGTTTCTGGGTTAAATACAACTTGTACGATACCTGTACGGTCACGTAAGTCGATAAAGATTAATCCACCTAAATCACGGCGTTTTTGTACCCAACCTTTTAATTGAACTGTTTGTCCAACTGCTTCTACTGTTACTTTTCCACATGCATGTGTTCTTTCAGCCACTGTAAGTTCCCCCTATATTAATTTCTCTGCTACGTATGAAGCAAATACATCTAATGCTACTTCTTCTTGTTCGCCTGTTGTCATATCTTTTAAGTTAATGATGCCTTTATCTAGCTCGTCTTCCCCTAATACAGCTACAAATTTTGCCTTTAGACGATCTGCTGATTTAAATTGTGCTTTCATTTTGCGATCTAAATAATCTTTTTCAACTGATAATCCAGCTTTACGAAGATCAAACGCAACTTTCGCAGCATGGTCTTTTGCTTTTTCACCAAGAGCTACAACGTAACAATCGATACTATGTTCAATTGGTAATTCGATGTTTTCAGCTTTTAGCGCCATAATTAAACGTTCAATACTCATCGCAAAACCTATACCTGGCATTTCTGGTCCACCGATTTCTTGTACAAGTCCGTTATAACGTCCACCACCGCTTAATGTAGTGATAGCACCGAATCCTTCTGCCTCACTCATAATTTCAAAAACAGTATGTTGGTAGTAGTCTAAACCACGTACTAAGTTCGGATCTTTTTCAAATGGAACGTCCATCATCGTTAATAACTCTTGAACTTTGTCGTAGTATACTGCTGAATCTTCGTTTAAGTATTCTGTAATAGATGGTGCTGTTCCCATTAATTCATGGTTACGGTCCTTCTTACAATCTAAAATACGAAGAGGGTTCTTTTCTAAACGAGATTGACAGTCAGAACAGAACTCGCCGATACGTGGCTCGAAGTGTGCGATTAACGCATCACGGTGTGCTTGACGGCTCGCTGCATCACCTAAGCTGTTTAATACAACTTTAATATTTTTTAAGCCCATGCCGCGGTAAAACTCTACAGCAAGTGCAATTACTTCTGCATCAATTGCAGGATCGTTACTGCCGATTGCTTCAATACCGAATTGTACGAATTGACGATAGCGACCTGCTTGTGGTCTTTCGTAACGGAACATTTGACCGATATAGTATAATTTCGTTGGTTGTGTTGCGTCACCGAACATTTTGTTTTCAACGTAAGAACGTACAACAGGTGCAGTACCTTCTGGACGTAATGTTAAACTACGCTCTCCACGATCTTGGAATGAGTACATCTCTTTTTGTACGATATCTGTCGTATCACCAACACCACGTAAAAATAGCTCAGTGTGTTCAAAAATTGGTGTACGAATTTCTTTATAATTGTAACGACGGCAAATTTCGCGTGCTTGCCCTTCGATATACTGCCATAACTCAACAGTGCCTGGAAGAATATCTTGCGTTCCGCGTGGGATTTGAATAGACATATTCAGTTCCTCCTCAAATTGTTTTAATCTTAATAAAAATAAAAAAACTCCCGCCTCTACTGTTTAAACAGTAGGGACGAGAGTATTATACCCGTGGTGCCACCCTAATTGAAGCACGTATGCTTCCACTTTTTTAATAACGCTTAAATATGCGTTCATCCCTACTAAGCATATATGCCGTTCAAGTTGAAACCTCTAGAGTGTCATTCAATCAGTCATCATGCAGAAATGTTTTCAGCCTAAGACATTCCTTCTCTTTCCATGTGTGTCTCATTTACTCTTCTCTATCAACGGTTATATTCATATGTAAATATAAAATTACTATACGTTTGTTAAGTAGGATTGTCAAGTACTCTAAGAGCGTTCAATCTGCTTCTTTAGACGCTTTACATCTTGAAGAGAAATTCCAAACTCGGAAGCAAGCTCCATTGAAGTATTGTTTTGCTCTTTTGAAATAAAATCATGAAAATTCACGTTAAACAATTGATTTGCACCATTTGTAACAGAATGCCCTTTTTCATTCATACGCATACGTATATCCCTCACATTCAATATAGATGTTTTACTTTTTATTGTTCCATATTGATGAAAGAGTTATACATAACTGAAACAGCTATTGATTCCAAATAAACATTAGTATTCGATTTAAAACAACAATAATAATAGCCAGTCCACTTGCTAGCATATGATGCTTCAAATGATATAACGCTACAACACCTACTCCAAATACGATAATTTCTAACAGCACATGCAATATACATTGTACTTCCCCATTCTGCATGTGGCGCTCCAAATAACGCCCATACGACAGCAACAATAACCGGAAGAATAATTGCAAGTGTAATTTTTATAGCCGTTATTGTTCCTATCCGAAATCCCCAGTAACCAACAATCCCAAGAATGCATAACTCAAGCATAAAACGCAAGGCTATATTAAATTCTTGAAGCAATCAAACCTACCTCCTACTTTCGATTCCCCTTCTTTCGTAGGAAGTAAAGTATACATTAAACTACTTCTACACACTGATTCAATATACGGACCAACGTCTCTGGATTAGTTTCCATTACCCAATGCCCACCAACTTCAATAGAAAAAACTTCCCATTTTCTATCTCTTGCTTTTTTTGCGGATTCTAAAAAGATAGACGTCATTGGCCAATGTTCTGGATTATCCTTTACTTCTACGTATATATGCGGTATACATTGCGCTTTAGAGTTTTTTATTTCAACCGATTGTGTAAAAGCCAACAATGGCATCGCTGATTTTTTTTCATCTCTTGTATTTCTAGGAAGAACACGCCATCCCTCCCCGTATACTTTTACTTCTTCTATAAAATGTGCGGCCATTTCCGGTCCAGAAATATCCATAACAGAATCACCATTTTCCGGAAGCATTGCATCCACGTATACTAGCCCCTTAATAAACTCGGGAATCACTTCTGCCACTCCTGTAATTACCATTCCAGAATAGCTATGCCCTACTAAAATTACATCCTTTAGCCCCTCATATTTAATGGTATTAACAATGTCTTGAATAAATGTTTTCAATCCTATATTAGGTTGCATAAGATGCGTTCGTTCCCCAAGTCCAGTTAAGGTAGGAGTATATACACTATGACCATCTTTCCTTAAAAATTCAGCTAGTCTTTTCCAAACATAACCACCATCCCATGCTCCATGAACGAGTACAAACGTTTCCATAAACTTCATCTCCCATAATCCCCTGATTATATCGTTTATTTTCTTAACTATCATAACAATAATTAACAAAATATACCATTAAAAGACACAAAAGAAGAGAGGGAACTCATCCCCTCTCTTCTTAAACAACACTATTTACTATCCACAATTAAGGTCACCGGACCATCATTGATTAAAGAAACGTCCATCATTGCTCCGAACGTCCCTGTTTCTACATGCAATCCTTGTTTGCGAACTTCTTCATTAAAGAAATCGTATAAACGCTCTGCATAGTCAGGTTTCGCAGCATCCATAAAGTTTGGACGTCTTCCCTTGCGACAATCTCCGTATAATGTAAATTGCGAAATAGATAGAACTTGTCCTTCTACATCAAGTACAGAATGATTCATCTTTCCGCTCTCATCTTCAAAAATACGTAAGTTCGCAATTTTTTCTGCAATGTAAGTTGCATCTTTTTCTGTATCTTCGTGCGTAATGCCAACTAGCAATGTTAGACCGAACGGAATTTGCCCTACAATCTCACCATCTACTGTGACAGACGCTTCCTTTGATCGTTGTAAAACAACTCTCATCTTTCTACACTCCCTATTAATGCATCATGCGTCGTACTGCATAAATTTCTGGAACGCGTTTAATGCGTTCTACTACTTTTTTCAAGTGTTGTAAGTTACGAATTGAGATTGACATATTAATTGTTGCCATCTTATTACGGTCACTTCTACCAGAAACAGCTGAAATGTATGTTTTCGTCTCTGTAACAGCTTGCAGTACTTCATTTAATAAACCACGGCGATCGTAACCTGAAATTTCAATATCAACGTTATACTCAATTTCTTTTTCAGGACTACCTTCCCACTCTACTTCTAATAATCGTTCTACAGCTTCTTCTGTATGAACATTTACACAATCACGGCGGTGAATCGATACGCCTCGGCCTTTCGTAATATACCCAACGATATCATCGCCCGGAACTGGGTTACAGCATTTTGATAAACGGATTAATAAATTATCAGCACCACTTACCTTTACACCAGAATCCCATTTTCGAATTTTCATCGGTTTACGAACTTCTTTAACTTCAACGATTTCTTCTTCTTCGCGTTGTTTGCGGAACTTGTCCGTTAGTCGCGTAACAATTTGCGAAGCTGTAATTCCGCTATATCCAACTGCTGCAAACATATCTTCTTCATTTGCAAAGTTAAATTTCTCAGCGACGCGTTTTAAGTTATCAGGTGCTAGTACTTCCTTCATCTCATACTCTAGACCACGTACTTCCTTTTCAACAAGTTCACGGCCTTTTTCAATATTTTCATCTCTACGTTGTTTCTTAAAGAATTGACGAATTTTATTTTTAGCATGAGATGTTTGAGCAAGTTTTACCCAATCTTGACTTGGGCCATACGAATGTTTCGACGTTAAAATTTCAATAATGTCGCCTGTTTTTAATTTATAATCCAGCGTCACCATTTTTCCGTTTACTTTTGCACCAATTGTTTTATTCCCAATTTCCGAATGGACACGATACGCAAAATCAATTGGAACCGATCCAAGTGGCAATTCCATTACATCGCCTTTCGGTGTAAAGACGAATACCATGTCAGAGAATAAATCAATTTTTAATGACTCCATAAATTCTTCTGCATTAGAAGCTTCATTTTGCCATTCTAATATTTGACGGAACCATGTAAGTTTCTTCTCTAATGTACCTGTTGTTTCTGCTGTTTTTCCTTCTTTATACGCCCAGTGTGCCGCGATCCCGAATTCTGCAATTTCATGCATTTCTTTCGTACGAATTTGCACTTCAAGTGGATCACCTTTCGGTCCGATTACAGTCGTATGAAGAGATTGATATAAATTTGCTTTTGGCATTGCAATATAATCTTTAAAACGACCTGGCATCGGCTTCCAGCACGTATGAATAATTCCAAGCACCGCATAACAATCTTTAATACTATTTACAACGACACGTACAGCTAATAAATCGTAAATTTCATTGAACTGCTTATTTTGCAGCGCCATTTTACGATAAATACTGTAAATATGCTTCGGTCTCCCAGAAATCTCAGGTTGAATTGCAACTTCTTTTAATTTCTCACGAATACCAGTCATTACTTCGTCTAAGTATTCTTCACGTTCTGCACGTTTACGCTTCATTAAATTTACAATACGATAATATTGCTGTGGATTTAAATAGCGAAGTGACGTATCCTCTAGCTCCCATTTAATAGTACTAATTCCGAGTCTATGTGCTAAAGGTGCAAAGATTTCTAACGTTTCATTCGCAATGCGACGCTGCTTCTCTTGAGGCAAATGTTTCAATGTACGCATGTTATGAAGACGATCAGCTAGTTTAATTAAAATAACTCGAATATCTTGAGCCATCGCAATAAACATTTTGCGATGGTTTTCGGCTTGTTGTTGTTCGTGAGATTTATATTTAATCTTCCCAAGCTTTGTAACACCATCAACAAGCATAGCAATTTCTTTATTAAATTCCCGTTCAATATCTTCTAACGTAATCTCTGTATCTTCCACTACATCATGTAAGAAACCTGCTGATACCGTAGCTGGATCCATGTGTAAATCAACTAAAATACCTGCAACTTGAATCGGATGAATAATATACGGTTCACCCGATTTTCTATATTGTTCGCTATGCGCATCACGTGCATATTCATAGGCACGTGCCACTAGCTCAATATCTTCATCCGCTAAATATTGACTTGCTTTCTCGAGTACCTGTTCAGCTGTTAGTACCTGCTCATTTGCCATCGAATCACCTTTTATTGAAAATTGACTTTATCTTTATTTAATAGAATAAATTATATTCTATCATTATAACCCAATGATTGTGAATTGTGAAAAGGAAAAGATTTTACTGACATTTCACCATGATTTTTTGTTCAATTATACAAAAGTACCCGCTCCTCTCCAAGAGATTCACGGGTACTTTTTATCACCGTAGTTTTACCTATATAGTGATTAGTATTTTTCTAATACTAATACATCGTAACCATCTAACATTTTACGACCATCTAAGTAAGTAAGCTCTACTAAGAATGCAATCCCTGCTACAACTCCGCCAAGTTCTTCAACTAGCTTAATTGTTGCTTCGATTGTTCCACCTGTAGCTAATAGATCATCTGTAATTAATACGCGTTGACCTGGTTTAATTGCATCTTTATGGATTGTTAAAACATCCGTTCCATATTCTTTACCGTAGTCAACTGTAATTACTTCACGTGGTAATTTCCCTAATTTACGAACTGGCGCAAATCCTACTTCTAACGCATAAGAAACTGGGCAACCGATAATGAAACCACGAGCTTCTGGTCCTACTACAACATCGATATCTCTTTCTTTTGCGTATTCAACGATTGCATCTGTTGCCGCTTTGTATGCTTTACCGTCATTCATTAAAGGTGTAATGTCTTTAAACACAATACCTTCTTTCGGATAATCCGGTACAATTGCGATATGTTGCTTGAAATCCATATTTCTGAATCCTCCTCAGATCTAAAAGGTTTGTAAATACAAATCCTTTACCCTAACTGTTCTACTTCTTTATGATTACGAATCGTTTCAAACCATGTATATAGTTGCTGATATGTGCTATAAACCAATTCTTTTTCTAATTGTAAGTGGTTCATTTTCTCACGATATGTGTTCGATTCAATTAAATCACGCTTTTGTTTTTTGTCTGCCATAAAAATGACGCCATCTTTTATTGTAACAAATTCTAACTCAAAAAACACCTGTGTCATGAAATTTACTGTATCTTTCGACCAACCTTTATGACGACATAGTTGTTCTCCATATTGTCTTAAAGAAAATGGTGTTTTTTGGTTTAAGAAAGAATAGTACCATTTAAAGTGTTCTCTCGTAGGAACTGTACTAAATAAATGGTTATTTTCTTGATAAAACAGCGTATAAATTCGCGCTGGGAATCCTACTTTAAATAACTCACGTAATTCATCTGTTCCTTTTGGCAAATCGAGTAACACGATGTATTGATCATCTAAATATGTTACTTCTGACGCATGCATAAGCTTCTCTTTATAGTCTTCTAAAGAAAATTTATTCAATACCTCTTCAGAAAAATACACCATTGTTATTTTTTCTTTCGGAAGTTCTGATAAATTTGCTTCTACATTACGCATGCTACGCCAATCAAATAATTGCCACGCCTCTACAGCAATATCTTGTACCATTAATTGTGGCTTTTTAAAATTGTTCCATTCATTAATGGATGCTTCTCCTATTACAGATACTTTTGCAACTGGAGAAATTTCTTTCGCATACGCACCAAATCCAAATCCAATTGTATCCAGTGTTGCCTGTCCATCACGAAGAGCCATTTTCAAATGAGAACCATCTGATCCGATTGCACGAATACTTTCTAGTTCTGCATCTTTCACTGCAATACGTGGTTTCGGATTTCCAACACCAAATGGTGCTAACTTCTGCATATCTTCAATTGCCGCTAGCGTTACATCCTCCACTTTACAAAAAACATCAACTGCTGTAATTGGAATGAAATCTTCTTCGGTTAAAATTGCATCTGCTTGTTCATTTAAGCGGCGACGTAATTCATCTACATCATTCATATGTAGCGTCATCCCAGCTGCCATCGGATGCCCTCCGAAGTGTGGCAATAACTCTCTACAATCTGATAAATTTGCAAACAAATCAAATCCTGCAATACTACGTGCTGAGCCTTTTGCTGTTTCTTTTATAGGATCAATGCTTAATACAATAGTCGGACGATAAAAACGTTCAACTAATTTAGAAGCGACAATCCCAATTACACCTGGATTCCAACCTTCTTTTGCAAGCACTAACACTTTGTTTTCTTCTGGCGGGAAGTTATTTTCAACTTCAGCGATAGCCTCTTCTGTAATTTGCTTTACAATATCTTTTCGTAGTTTGTTCAGCTCATCAATCTCTTCGGCTAATTCTTTCGCTTCCTCTGGATCATCTGATAATAAAAGGTGTACAGCCGGCGTTGCATCTTCTAAACGCCCAACCGCATTAATACGCGGTGCAATTGAGAAGCCAATACTCTCTTCTGTAATTTCACTTTGCGAAACGTTAGCAACTTTAAACAATGCCTTTAAACCAATATTTTTCGTCATACGCATATGTTTTAAACCGCGTTTCACTAGCAACCTATTTTCACCATGAAGTGACACTAAATCGGCTACTGTACCAATTACTGCAATCTCTAATAAATGTTCTGGTACACGGCCTAATAGTGCATGTGCAACTTTAAATGCAACACCTACACCAGCTAAATAGTGAAACGGATATACACCGCCCTCTAATTTCGGATGTATAATCGCAAGTGCTTCTGGCAATTCTGGCGGTGGCTCATGATGATCTGTAATAATTAGATCTATTCCAAGCTCTTTCGCTACATTCGCTTCATGTACCGCTGCAATACCAGTATCGACAGTAATAATTAGCGAGAACCCTGCGCTATGCGCCCAGCGAAATGCTTCTTCGTTCGGTCCATATCCTTCTGTAAAACGATTTGGAATATAAAATTCTACTTCTGCACCTAATTCTTGAAGAGCAAGATATAAAACCGTCGTACTGCTTACTCCGTCCGCATCGTAATCACCAAATATTAATATTTGCTCTCCATTTTGAATCGCCTTATTTACACGTTCTACTGTTCTATCCATTCCTTCTAATAAAAATGGATCGTGAAATTCTTGATTTTCTGTATTTAAAAAATCTAAAATCTTATCTTCTGTGTCTAGTCCTCTACCAAGGAATAACGAAACGACAAGTGGCGATAACTGTAATTTACTTGCTAATTCACTCACTCGCTCGTCATTATATTCTTTTTCTTTCCAACGCGTCTTCGGTTGTAACACGAAATCACCCCTTAACCTGTTCATTATACAAGACAGATTAAGGGGTGACAATATAATGCAAACTACGATGCAATATCTATATACTAAAATGTTAATGATGTTTAATTTGGAGAATACGGATTTATATGTACAAATACATTTTGTACATTATCTTGTTTCATAAGCATTTCTTTCACATGTTTTCCAATACGGTGTCCTTCTTCTACAGTAATGTACGGATCTACAGACACTTTAATATCGACAATAACATAATGACCATGCTCCCGTGCATATAAAGAACCGATTTTTTTCACACCATCTACTTGAAGAACTGCTTCTCTAAGCGGAAGAACATCCTCCTCATGAAGAACATGATCAAGCGTTGCATGAATTGCTTCCGCTCCGATGCTCCATGCCATTTTTGCAACAAGAAGTGAAACAAATAATCCTGCAATCGGATCAGCATACACAAGCCAGTCTATACCAAACTTACCACCAATTATAGCTGCACAAATACCGATTAAAGCTGCAATTGAAGAAAATACATCCGAACGGTGCTCATATGCATTTGCAATAATTGCATCACTGTTTACCCTCTTCCCTAATCGGAATTTATATTGGAACATTCCTTCTTTCACGATAATCGAAAGAACAACAGCAAAAATTGTAATTCCTTTTGGTGGTTCTAGTTCTTGCGAAAAAGCTTTTATAGACGAAATCGCTATCTCAATTCCCACAATAAATAATAATACCGCAACAATAATCGCTGAAATCGATTCCGCTTTACCATGACCATACGGATGATCCTCATCAGGTGGCTGCTTTGCCGCTCGCAATCCAAAAAGTACAGCTAGCGAACCAATTACATCTGATGCAGAATGCACGGCATCCGCTAATAGCGCTTTACTGTTCCCAATATAACCAATTACCGCCTTTACAATCGCTAATATAATATTACCAACGATCCCGACAATAGCACCAAACTCGGCCTGTTTAAAACGTTCATCTTTTTCCATAATTAAAATCCCTTCTTTTCTTAACCTATCTTTTTATTGTAACAAAAATAACGATAACATCACCACTTTCTTCCATTTAATCCTTTCCAAAGCTGTTATCTTATTGTATCCACAAACGAAAAAAGAGATGCCTCATAACGAGGCATCATCTTTTCTATACTTGCGGTTCAGATTCTACTTTCTCAACCTTCTTCTTGTTTTTACCTCTTTTCAAACGACGGTTTTCAAGCATTAACCAAATTTGAGAAGCAACGAAAACAGAAGAGTACGTACCTACAATTAATCCAACAAGTAACGCAAACGAGAAGTTACGTAGTGACTCACTGCCGAAGATAAGCAGTGCAATTACTGGGAATAACACTGTTAATACGGTGTTAATCGAACGACCAAGCGTTTGGCGAATACTTGCATTTACGATTTCTTCTAAATCTTTTATATCGCGAACTCGTTTTTTCTGTTTGTATAATTCACGGTTTCTATCGAATGTAACAATTGAGTCATTAATAGAATAACCGATGATTGTTAGCACCGCAGCGATAAACGTTAAGTCTACCTCTAATTGGAAAATACTAAACATAACAATCATAACGAATGCGTCATGTAGTAACGCAAGCACTGCAGATAGTGCATACGTAAATCGGAATCGAATACTTACGTATAAGATAATAACTGCAGAAGCAATTAATACTGCGATAAATGCATTTCGTGCAATTTCTTTCCCAATTGTCGGCGAAACTGTACTTACATTTGGATCTGTACCATATTTGTCGTGGAAGAATGTTTTGGTTTTCGCAATTTCATCTTTTGATAGAACGCCTAATGTACGAACTGCGAAACCTTTATTGTCATCCCCGGTCGGTACAATATTTTCTTCTTTTACATCAATGTTCAACTCTTTAAAATCTTTATGAACATCAGAAACAGTAACTGCTTGTTTTGATTGCAAGTCAATACGTGTACCACTTGCAAAGTCAATGCCAAGATTCAATTTGAAAATTGGCAGGATAATTGCACCCGCAATTACAACTACAATCGAGAAGACAAGGAATTTATGGCCAAGATTTACGAAGTTAATACGATCAAATCTCGTTGGCGGATGTACTACACCTTTTGTTAATGGAATAATATCCTTTTGTTTCACACCAAAATATGATGGTTTTTTATCGAAGTAACGGCTCTTTACAAGTAAACCTAGTAAGAAACGAGTACCGAATACGTTCGTAATGAAACCGACTAAAATACTTACGATTAAACTTGTTGCGAAACCTTTTACAGAGCTATTACCATATACGAATAACACACCTGCAGCTGCAAGGGTCGTAACGTTTGCATCTAAAATTGTTGCTAATGAACGATGGTTACCAGCACGAAATGCTGACATCATGGACTTACCAATTTTCAGCTCTTCTTTCAGTCTCTCGTACGTAATAATATTCGCATCAACTGCGATACCTACCCCGAGCACTAAAGCCGCAATACCTGGCAATGTCAGAACAGCATGCATCCAGTTAAAGACAAGTAATGTAACGAAAATGTATAGACCTAACATAATAACCGCTACAAGTCCTGGTAAACGATAGAATACAAGCATGAATAAGAAGATAATAGCAATACCGATTGCACTAGCGAAAATCGTTTGCTCTAATGCTTGTTGACCAAATTTCGCTCCAACAGATGTTGAATACATTTCTTTTAAATCAACAGGAAGTGCACCTGCATTTAATAAAGATGAAAGTTGTTTCGCACTTTCAACTGTGAAGTTTCCACCTACAATAGATACCTCAGCTTGGTTAAATACTTGGCTTACTGTTGCCGCTGATAAGAACTTCGGATTCGGTTTTGCAGATTCTGCTTTATACGAATCTTTTCCTTCTTCAAAGTCCAGCCAAATTACCATTAAATTCGTTGGTGGTGGCATTTTTGAAATCTTTTCAGTTACTGCACGGAATTTTTCAGCGCTTTTTAGTGTAAGACCTACACTCGCACGGCCTTGCTCATCAAATGTTTGCTTCGCTCCGCCGCCTTTTAAATCCGTTCCATCCATAAGAAGGTTATCATCCACATCACGGAATGTTAATTTCGCTTGTGTTGATAACATTTCACGTGCTTTTTGCTGATCTTGTACACCAGCAAGCTGTACACGAATTCGATCTTGCCCTTCGATTTGAATGTTCGGTTCACTTACACCAAGAACATTGACACGATTTTCAAGAGCACCAACTGTACTTACAAGTACGTCTCGATCGATTTTATCACCTTTTTTGGCCGGTTTTACTTCATACAGAATTTCAAAACCACCGCGAAGGTCTAGTCCTAGACTAATTCCTTTTGCTATGTCTTTTCCTGCCGCACCAATTACTCCACCGATTAATAAGACGATGAGGAAAAAGGCGGCAATTCTCGTACCACGCTTTGCCATATGTACCCTCTTTCTGCTACTAACACTTTCAATAAATCTCTTACGATTTACTTTTACACGTGTGCATACGCCTAGTTAGTAGACTTCCTTTCTATAATTTTGCTAGTTCCTCACTAGCTGTATAGGTAAGCTCTTTACACTACCTACACTTTCATCATTTATTTTCCTCTTCACTACCTCCTTTATATATAATCTTAGACATAATTATTTCCTCTTTATCAATACCTATCATTATACTGCAAAAGGAAGAACAAACCAATTGCAGTCGGTTATTTATTTTCGTACTCATCAAATGACCAAAGTGGCGCTTGGTACGCTTCAACAGTTAAATATGTCATATACTCATTAGCACTTACTCTTAATACATCATTTACCAATTCATATAATCTAACATCACTGTCTATCTTTTTCCACTTTTTCACTTTGAGAAACTTCCAAATGTCATCATCTGTCACTCGGTCGTAACCGAACATGTGAAACTCTTCTACTTTACTTTCTAAAACGACTTGTAACTGTCCGCGGTATGATTCTACCAAAGCCTCTTTATCTAACATCTATAACATCTCCTTCTTATTTCAGCACGAAAAAGTCGCTTTAATCCCGCTCTAATGGACAGCAATAACTACTTTCAAGAGCACTATCATACTTCACTCTCTTAAATGCTTGTCATTCTTGTCTCGTACGTGCATATAAATTATTGTAAATCATTCCATTGATTTTGAGAAGGTAGGAGAAGAACATGACGAGACAAAGCTTTTTAAAAGGCGCATTTATTTTAATGATAGCCGGATTTATTACAAAAATACTTGGTTTCATCAATCGTATAGTAATGGCACGTATTTTAGGTGAAGAAGGCGTTGGTCTTTATATGATGGCCGTTCCTACATTCATTTTAGCAATTACATTAACACAAATCGGTCTTCCTGTCGCAATCGCAAAATTTGTAGCAGAAGCGGAAGCTGTGAACGATAAACAGAGAGTTAAAAAAATATTAACCGTATCACTAGCTGTTACATCCGTTATTAGTATCATATTAACAATCGGAATTATGTTCCTCACACCTATTTTAGCAAAAACATTATTAACCGACGAAAGAACGTACTATCCATTAATGGCCATTTTGCCCGTCGTTCCTGTTATTGCTATTTCTTCTGTTTTGCGCGGTTACTTCCAAGGGAAACAAAATATGAAACCTAGCGCTTATGCACAAGTTCTAGAACAAGTTGTCCGCATTACCATTATCGCTATATGCATTCAATTATTTTTACCTTACGGCGTAGAATATGCTGCAGCCGGTGCTATGTTATCAGCTGTTCTCGGTGAAGTTGCATCCTTATTATTTTTACTCACGTTATTCCAGCGCGAAAAACATTTATCAATACGCTCTGGATTTTTCACTACTGTAAAGGAGAGCAAAGGGACATTTTATTCCCTTATGGATATCGCCCTTCCAACTACAGGAAGTCGTTTAATCGGCTCCGTTTCATATTTTTTTGAACCTATTGTCGTTATGCAAAGCTTAGCAATCGCTGGTGTTGCCGCTTCTGTTGCAACCCAGCAATACGGTATATTAAACGGTTATGCATTCCCGCTTCTATCACTACCCGCCTTTATTACATACGCTCTTTCTACAGCACTCGTTCCTTCTATTAGTGAAGCAATGGCAAAAAGACAACATAAATTAGTGGAGCACCGTTTACAACAAGCACTTCGAATTTCATTAATTACTGGCGGATGGTCTGTCGTTATATTATACGTATTTGCTTCCCCTGTTTTAACTCTTATGTACGGATCAGACAGCGCAACAGCATTCATTCAGCTTCTTGCACCTTGCTTTTTATTTCATTATTTCCAAAGTCCACTTACCTCCGTTTTGCAAGCTTTAAACTTAGCAAGAGCTGCAATGATGAATACATTTATTGGCGCCATCGTGAAATTAATCGTTATTTTTGTACTAGCCTCAAGGCCAGAATTTCAAATGATGGGAGTTGCTCTCGCTATTGCAGCAAATATTGTAACAGTAACATTTCTTCACTACGCTACCGTCTTAAAAAAGATTACATTTACTATTTACGCAAAAGACTATATTTTCGGCGGACTTGCCATCGGTATCGCAGGCGCCTTCGGTTTTTATCTTCATAAATATATTATTTTCTCTCATTCCCTTGGCATACAAACATTATGGGAAATCACTTTAACAACAATTGTTTATATCGTACTTCTCTTCACTTTCAAACTCATTCGAAAAGAAGAGTTAAGTCGTCTCCCTATCATTCGTAAACTTTCATTTTTGAAATAAGGTGAAACTTTAATCAGTGGGGTGATCTCCACTGATTATTAGTTAAACTAATCATACTTACCCTTTCAAAGGATTAGTCTCTAATTTTCTTTTAAATCAACAAAAAACTGTCCGTTTTGAAAACTACAGTATAAAATTTGGGTTATATCGTTATAACCTAATTTTTTTAATTTCCCAACGAGCCACTCGTCTGTATGTTCAATCATTTGCAAATGATTAGATTGAATTTCTCCATCAATAATAAGAGGAAAAGTAAACTGCAATGCATCTTGTTTATTTTTTTGTTTTTGAAAGACAGATAACTTCCCAGACGGTTCCAAAATAGCATATTCTACATCCCGAATATCTCCAACTCCTTGCTCCCTTAATTGCATCATTAAATCATCTATGTTATATCTCTGCTTCCGCATCTTTTTTTCATCAATCTTTCCCGCATTTACAAGGATAGCCGGCTCCCCTTCTATTAAATGTCGAAAGCGTTGAAACTTTAAAGAAATGACTGACAAAATGATTTGTATACACATAAGAAAAGTCATCGGCACTAATTGATGCCAAAGTGATTTATCTGTATTTTCAATTGCTACTACGGCCATTTCTCCAAGCATAATAAATACGACTAAGTCTAATACACTTAGCTCTCCAATCTCACGTTTACCCATAAGACGAAAAATAATTAAGATGATGATATACAAAAGCATTGTCCGTCCAATTATTGATACCCATTCCATTTCTACATCTCCTTTTTAACGTATAGACTCCCCTATAAAAAAGAAACTAGTCTAACTTTGACAAAAGGAAAATATGCTTGTATTAAAAAGGGGGAATCTATAAATGGATGGAACGAAAAAATTATCCACTGCAATCGGCTTTGGTATTGTTACACTATTAATTCTCGCATCTATTACTAGCATGATTATGGCTCTTTTATTAAAGTTTACGAATATAAACGAAGGGACATTAGCCGTTACTATTTTTATACTCGCTCTTTTATCTATGCTTATGTCTGGTTTTATCGCTGGCAAAAAGGCACAAGGGAAAGGTTGGCTAGTAGGTTTCACAACAGGGATCACGTTCACTATACTCGTTTTTCTAGTTAACTATTTAGGCTTTTCCCAAACTTTATCGAACTCACAATTACTTTATCAATTAGCATTAATGGGGGCGAGTACACTCGGTGGTATTTTCGGTGTAAATATGTCAAAACAAAGTAACTAAAAAAGGCCCTGCACATTTCATGCAGGGCCTTCCACATTAGTTTTTCACGACTTCACGAATCGCATTGCGATCGAAAGTTAAGTGTGAACCACCAGATTTAATAACGATTTTCGTTTCATCTACTGATTCGATTGTACCGTGTAAGCCACCAATTGTTATGATAGCATCACCTTTTGCTAACTCGTTTTGCATTTGAGCAACTGCTTTTTGACGCTTTTGTTGCGGGCGAATCAATAAGAAATAGAAAATCGCAAACATCGCAACGATCATAACGATATTCATCATACCTGCATTCATCTTTTGTTCCTCCTTTTAAATTATGTATTAGAAGTTTTTAGCATTCGGTTTATTAAAGCCATACTGTTCAAAGAACTCTTCGCGGAAATCGCCAAGACGGTCTTCACGAATAGCTTGTCTCACCTGCTCCATTAAGTTTAACAGAAAATGAAGGTTGTGATAAGACGTTAAACGAATTCCGAACGTTTCATCACATTTCATTAAGTGACGAATGTACGCACGAGAGTAATTTTTACATGTGTAGCAATCACAGTTTGGATCAAGAGGCCCGAAGTCTCTTGCGAATTTCGCATTTTTCACAACTAAACGGCCTTCACTTGTCATACATGTACCATTTCGAGCGATACGAGTTGGAAGTACACAGTCAAACATATCAACGCCGCGAATTGCACCATCAATTAACGAGTCAGGAGAACCTACTCCCATTAAGTAACGTGGTTTATCATCTGGAAGAAGTGGTGTTGTAAACTCAAGAACACGATTCATAATATCCTTCGGTTCACCAACAGATAGACCACCTATAGCATAGCCAGGGAAGTCCATTGAAACAAGGTCTTTTGCACTTTGACGACGAAGCTCTTCAAACTCTCCGCCCTGTACAATACCAAATAAACCTTGATCTTGCGGACGCTCATGCGCTTTTAAACAACGCTCTGCCCAGCGACTCGTACGCTCTACAGACTTCTTCATATATTCAAAAGTAGCCGGGAAAGGTGGACACTCATCAAATGCCATCATAATATCTGAACCTAATGCATTTTGAATTTCCATCGCTTTTTCTGGTGATAAGAATAATTTATCTCCATTTAAGTGGTTACGGAAGTGAACACCTTCCTCTTCAATACGACGGAAGTCACTTAAACTGAACACTTGGAAACCACCAGAATCCGTTAAGATCGCACGGTCCCAGTTCATAAATTTATGCAAACCACCTGCTTCACGAACAATTTCATGACCTGGACGTAGCCATAAATGATACGTATTACTTAAAATAATACCAGAATCCATTGCTTTTAGTTCTTCTGGTGACATTGTCTTAACTGTTGCAAGTGTACCAACTGGCATAAATGTTGGTGTATCAAATGAACCGTGCGGCGTATGCACACGACCTAAACGGGCACCCGTTTGTTTACATGTCTTAATAAATTCATAACGAATTGCTGTCATAACTTACTCCTTTTATTTGTTTTTCATTTTAGCGTGAGATGCAACGAACATTGCATCACCGAAGCTAAAGAAACGATATTTTTCTTTTACTGCTTCATTATAAGCATGAAGTACATTATCTCTGTTTGCAAATGCACTTACAAGCATAATTAATGTTGATTTCGGTAAATGGAAGTTTGTAATTAAACCATCAATTGCTTTAAATTCATATCCCGGATACATGAAAATATCTGTCCATCCCGAAGCGGCGCAAAGCTTACCGTCATGATCTGTTGCAATTGTTTCTAACGTACGAGTTGATGTCGTACCTACAGTAATAATACGTCCACCATTCCCTTTCACACGATTTAATAAAGCCGCTGTCTCTTCAGACATATGGTAATATTCTGCGTGCATATGGTGTTCTTCAATCGTGTCTGCAGAAACTGGTCTAAACGTTCCAAGTCCTACGTGAAGTGTAATAAATGCTAACTCAACGCCTTTTTGCTTTAACTTCTCAAGTAACTCTTCTGTAAAGTGAAGTCCCGCAGTCGGCGCTGCTGCTGAACCGATTTCTTTCGCATATACTGTTTGATAGCGATCGCGATCTTCCAGCGTTTCCTTAATATACGGAGGAAGTGGCATTTCTCCAAGTTCATCTAAAATTTCATAGAAGATGCCGTCATATGAAAATTCAAGCTGACGTCCACCTTGATCTGCAGTTCCTATGCAAGTTGCTTTTAATTTCCCTTCGCCAAAAGAGATAACAGTTCCTTCTTTTACACGTTTCGCTGGCTTTACAAGCGTTTCCCACTTATCGCCTTCTTCTTGTTTTAAAAGAAGTACTTCAATGTGTGCGCCTGTATCTTCTTTCACACCATGCAAACGAGCAGGCATAACTTTCGTTTCATTTAAAACTAAGCAATCCCCCTCATGTAAGTAAGAAAGAATGTCCGCAAAATGTTTATGCTCAATATCACCTGTTTCACGATCTAACACCATTAATCTTGATGTTTCACGATCTTCTAATGGGACTTGTGCAATAAGTTCTTCTGGTAAATGAAAATCAAACAGATTTATATCCATAACTATATCCACCTATTTCTTATTTAAATCGATTTATTATATACATAATAAAAGATAATACAATACTTAAAACAATACATGTAATGATAGGAAAATAAAAGGTAACGTTTCCTTTTTTCACAAAAATATCGCCTGGAAGCCTTCCAATGAACTTCCAAGCTAATCCAACAACGATGAGTAAGATACCCGCTGTAATAAGCAATTTGGGCATCTCCGTCATACTTTTGGTATCTCCATTCCGAAATGCTCATACGCAAGTGGCGTTACAATTCGGCCCCTTGGCGTTCGTTGTAAAAAGCCAATTTGTAATAAATACGGCTCATACACATCTTCAATCGTATGAGATTCTTCTCCAATCGTTGCTGAAACCGTCTCTAATCCAACTGGACCACCACGGAATTTTTCAATAATACCAAGCAGTAATTTATGATCAATATGATCTAGACCTAATTTATCTACTTGCAATAGCTCTAATGCCATTTGTGTAATTTCCATCGTAACCGTTCCATTACCACGAACTTGCGCGAAATCACGTACACGTCTTAAAAGACGATTCGCAATACGCGGTGTACCACGAGCACGTCTTGCAATTTCTAATGCAGCTAATGAATCGATTTCAACTTCAAATACTTCTGCTGTACGTTCAACAATCGCAGAAAGCTGATCTACTGTGTAATACTCTAACCTTGAAAGTACACCGAAGCGGTCACGAAGCGGTGCCGATAATGCTCCGGCGCGTGTCGTTGCTCCAACTAATGTAAATGGCGGTAAATCTAGGCGTACAGAACGTGCTGAAGGCCCTTTTCCAATTACGATATCAAGGCAAAAGTCTTCCATCGCAGGATACAATACTTCTTCAATCGATCTATGCAAACGATGAATCTCATCAATAAATAATACATCCCCTGGCTGAAGCGCTGTTAATACAGCCGCTAAATCTCCTGGTCTTTCAATTGCCGGGCCTGAAGTTGTTCTAACATTAACGCCCATCTCATTTGCAATAATATTCGCAAGCGTCGTTTTACCAAGACCTGGTGGTCCATATAAAAGTACGTGATCTAACGTTTCTTCACGCATTTTCGCCGCTTCAATAAATACTTCTAAATTATGTTTCGCTTTATCTTGGCCAATATACTGACGGAGCGTCTGTGGCCGTAATGAATATTCTAAATCCGAATCTTCATATGCAGATTCCCCTGAAAGGAGACGTTCGTCCATTATACTCACCTCTTACCATTTAGTAAAAGACTAAGTGCCTTTTTAATATACTGATCCGTTGTTAATGATTCTTTTAATAACTCTGGTACAACGCGAGAAACCTCGCGTTCTGCGTATCCAAGTGCGCGCAGAGCTTCCAGCGCCTCATCAAGCTCAGCTGATGAACCTTTCTTCTCATCAAAACGTTCTGTGTCTGAGAATAGATCAACAAATGCATCCGGTACGACATCTGCTAGTTTTCCTTTTAAGTCTAAAATCATTTGGCGTGCTGTTTTCTTTCCGACACCTGGGAACTTCACTAAAAACTTCTCATCTTCATGCTCAATCGCTTGAACGACCTGTCCTGTTTGACCAGAAGCTAAAATTGCAAGAGCGCCTTTTGGCCCAATGCCGGACACGCCTAACAACTTTGTAAATAATAAACGCTCTTCACGTGTTTTAAACCCGTAAAGTGCCATAATATCTTCTCTCACATAATGATATGTATAGACACGGATTTCTTGCTTACTTCTTTGAAATACATACGGATTCGGTGTGAAAATTTGATAACCAATTCCATTATGATCAATTACGACATATTCCGGCCCTACATGCTCCACGTAACCTGTAACATATTCAAACAAAATACGATCTCTCCCTCTTAAATCATGTATTCCATTTTAACATATTTAATGATAGAAAAGCGAGACTGCCCCAACAAATGTTCTCCATTCGAAACTTCTGTTATTTTCCATTGACAGAAAGTTTAAAGCACCTTAATATACAGAAGTCGATAATGATTATCAATACTAATTAAAGGGGTTACAGCAGGATGAAACGTAAACTACTTATTTTATTTACTATTATGCTTGTTGTTCTTTCTATCGTTGGATGCTCTTCTCAAAAAGAAGAGTCGAAAACAAAAGAACAACCGAAAACAAAAGTTGTAAAACACGCTAAAGGGGAAGCTACAATCCCAGTAAATCCAAAGAGAATTGTTGACCTATCTGGATCAACAGAAGAATTATTACTTCTTGGACACAAACCTGTTGGTACAGCAAATACATATAAAGATAAAATCCAAAATCACTTAACAGACAAGTTAGATGGAGTAAAAGCAGTAGGTTGGTACTGGTCACCTAAAGTTGATTTAGAAGCTGTTACTGCATTAAAACCAGACTTAATTATTTTAAACAACCGTCAATTGAAAATTTATGATCAACTAGAAAAGGTTGCACCTACAGTTGTTCTAGAAACAAACCTAGAAGACTGGCGTGGTAAGTTTAAAGAAGTAGGTAAACTATTTGATGAAGAAAAGAAAGCAGACAAATGGATTGCAGACTACGATAAGAAAGCAGACACTTTATCTAAAAAAATTAAAGAGAAAACAAAAGATGAGAACTTTATGTTCGTTGCAGTTACACCACAAAACTTCCGTGTATACGGTAGCTTCGGATACGGTGACATCATCTTTAACGACTTAAAACTTCCAGCGACAAAAGGTACAGATTTGAAACAAACGATGGCGCAAGTATCACTAGAAGGCCTTGTTGCATTCCAGCCTGACCAAATGTTTATTGTAAACTTCGGCGGCGAAGCTGATAAAGTGTACGAAGACTACAAAAACAGTGCCGTTTGGAAAGATAATAAAGCAGTAAAAAACAATCACGTATATGAAGTATCAAATGAAGTCTTCAATACGAAAGCATTCAATCCAATCGGAAAAGATATGCTAATTGATGAAATCGCAAAAGAAATTTCAGCTAAGAATAAGTAAGAAAAAGCAGCTCACCATGAGCTGCTTTTTTTCTTACTTTGTACTGCATATTGCTTCATTTTTTCAATCGTCTTCACAAAACCTTCTTTTGATTTAATACGAATACCGCGTTTCAATTTCGCACGCTCATAGCTCTCCAGCTTTTTCATATCAATTTGAAAGAAAGAATGGATCGCATTATCACTTTTCGGCACGCCGTTGAAAATTTGTAATATCCCTTCCTCTGAAACACCAAAATATCCGCTCGTTTTCAATAACGGAGAAATATCATCCACTTTCTTTTGCAATACAATTTGTACATCATCACGATCAACGAGTTGCCATTCTTTATATTGCTGTAAAAACTTTTCTAAATCAGCTACTTTTTCTGTAAATATTTCTTCGCTTACTTCGCCATCAACATACATACGCTCTAATAAAATTGTAACTCGGGGCTCTTTTTCTGTTACTTCTGGTACCGGCCCTTCTGCCTTCACAGTCGTTTCATAAACGAAACAAAACATCATAACGAAAACTTGTACCACAATCAGTATCCATTTCATTTCCGTTCACCTCTTCTAGGCAAAATCAAACTTTCATTAGTAGTTTTTCCGGAAATCGGGGTTTTATCCCTAATTCATAGAATGCCATCATTAAGAATTATAGTGTTCAATTATTTCTACCTATTTCTTCGAAACACATTGATTATGCGAAAGCTTCTTTATATCTTTATTTGATTGTACTGTTGCTATATAAACCCCAATTAGAACAATTATCATTCCTACTATTTGTTGCCACGTAACAATCGCTCCATATAATACAATCGATATACCAGTAGCCACAATAGGAGTTAGATTTAAATACATACTAGCTTTACTTGCACCTAACTCTTCAACCCCTTTATTAAACACGATATACCCAATTAACGTCCCACATACGACCATGTACAACATTTCTATCCACCCTTGTAAAGAAAGCGTTAAAACCTTTCCCCACCCACCTTCATGTAGAGAAAGTCCTGCTAAAAAAACAGTTCCTAATATCGTCATACTCATTGTAGTTAACAAGGGTGATACGCCACGCATAACTTTTTTCCCTGTTAAGCTATATAACACCCCACATATTAGGGCAGCTATAAATAAAAGATCTCCCTTATTAAATGATAAAGACATAAGTTTATATACTGAACCACTCGTAATAACAACTATGACACCAATTAGAGATAAGATTAAACTTATTCCTATTTTTAAACTCCAAGACTCTTTAAAAAACAATATTGCTCCTAATGTTACAAAAACGGGCATTGTAGCAATAATAAGTGAACCATTCATAGTGGAAGTATAGTTAAGTCCCATAAAGAAAAAGACATTGTAGCCAAAAATACCTGTTAGTGATACAAATAACAACCCTTTCCAATTCTTTAATAACAAACTTGTATTCCACTCAGATTTCATAAAAACTATGCCTATTAAAATAAAACCAGCTAAACCAAAACGAATTGTTGCTGCGGTAATTGGTGGAATTTCCGTAATAATATGCTCCGCTGTCGCAAAAGAGCCACCCCAGAACAAAGGAACAAGTAACATAATTACGTACATACGATTTATACTATTCATTTTTATTACCCCTTTTTCACAAAACGAGTTCATAAGTTTAAACTTGTTTACTTGTTGATCAAAAAAAATTAATAATTTGACTCTATCGCTTGAATTAAATCTTTTACCTGTTTTAAAAACTCTCCAGCCACTATAGAATAAAAAATTTCTTTTCCATTCCGGTCAGCTTCAACTAATTCTGCTTGTTTTAAAATTTTTAAATGATGCGAAACAGCCGGTCTAGAAATGCCTATCTCATCTGTTATTTGCGTTACATTCATCTGCTTGTTTTCTAATAGCAACGTAATAATTTGCTGACGATTCTCATCCCCTAACGCTTGAAATATAGGTGTTACGACTTGAAACTTTTCCAACACAACTTCTGTATTTCTACATTCAAAATTCTCCATATACTCTTCATCCTAACTTTATATATAAACATGTAATATATTACCATTAAATAGTAACCCTTTTACATAAACTTGTAAATAACTTTATTTTCTGACTTTAACATTAACAAAAAAGAGAAGCTTGGATTCCTCCAGTCTTCTCTTTACATTCATATAAAATGAAAGACGCCTGCAAAGCAGGCGTCTTGATGCGTTTACGGCGAGAGACCAGGCGACCACATTCGCGTGTTTAGCACTTAAGCATATCTCTCGTCTTACGTAAATTAGCTCATCGCTTTGCTAATATAACATTAATAAAGTGTAAGTGCAACATGTTTATAAAAAATATTTTCTTTCCTCTTTCATCCAAATTATTTTATGTAAATTATAAATTGATATATGTAATGTATATGTTACAACAGGTATAACAGCGAAATCATAATAAGCAGGGGATGGATATTGTGAAAAAAATAAAGGATGAACGTCTCATTCTTAAAACGTTAAAAAACATACGTATTGCCTTTCTATTTCAATACATTGGCGTAGTTGGAATTTTAGGCTATATCGGATTCACTGAAGGAATTAATCAAATTACGAAATCTCCATTATGGCTATTATTTATGCTTACGAGTATTTTACTTGCTTATTTACAGTTAAGTGTTTCAATCGATGTAGAAGAAGGCGAAAAGGAAATAAAATTAACCCCTTATTACAAGCTTGTTTTACGCTCTCTTATTGTTGGAATTATTATAACTACTATTTATATCATTTTCAGTCCTGAAAGACCTCTATTTGAAGCTATTTTAACAGGTAGTATTTTCTTCATATGCTTTTTGGTTTCTTATTCCGTTAGTTATTTTATTAAAAAACGTCGTTTACAAGATGACGATGAATAAAGAGGAAGGGCTACCCCTTCCTCTTTCGTTTTTCTATCGCACTGTACCAGTTAAACCGTAACGAATATCTCGGAACATATTTGTTATGTCACGATTAAAATCGTTTGTAACTGTACCGTTACGTAGACGCGTACTCATTGCATCAACACGAGTAAACATATCATTTCTTACAGAAACATATACGTTTCTGTTTCCAACTTCATTTACAACAGCTTGACGAACTTCATTTGCAAGCGCTGTTTCATTCGATACTGGATTACGCGGTTTTACTGCAATCGCTACATCGTTTCCATATACAACTGTAGACACACGGTCTACGTTATTCATACGTTTCACACGATTCGTTATTCTTTCAGCTGTTTTACCATCATTGTTAATGTATGAATTGTTCATTGTAATATTACGAGTTGGATGTGGATTAGCAATTTGTCCATTGTAATTTACATCACGGTAATAATTGTATCCTGTATCGTTACGACCGTTTCTATATGTCACATAATCTGTATAGCGATCATTACGCGCTACATTATCACGATACTGGTGTGTATCATTATAAGATGTACGCTCATAGTTGTAGTTACGTCCATCCATTGCATTGTTATCTTTTGGTGTACCACATGCAGCTAACGCACTGGTAACTAACAAAGAAGCAGCAATCACTTTTACTTTCGTATTCAATACAAAAACCCCCTCTGTTAGAATGAACTTCTCTTCTGAAAAGCTCCCTCTTATGATGAGTAACAGAGAAGGTTTTTACACTGTTAATATTTCACTGGGAATTTTCTAGCACTTGATAAAAACCCTTTATTTTCTTAATTAACACGAATGCCAAAAAGGCGGGAATAGTCCCGCCTTTTTAAACTTCCTCTTCGTCCTCTTCTTCTGAAACTGGCTCTCCAAATACATTTGGTGGATCTGGTTGATAATACATCGTTCCTGGCTGTGGTGCATATGCAGACTGCGTTGGTTGATAATATAAAGGATTCGCATATTGCGGACCGCCTGGTTGCGGGCTATATAGTCTACTTTCCCCTCCGCATCCACAATCTTCCTCACCTTGTATGAGCGGAGGCATATTATTATCCATTGGCATCATATTTTGATTTGGCATAGACGTATATTGCGGCCCAAATGGTGCGCCTTGCTGATACGGCATTTGATATGGATTTTGTTGTTGATAATAAGGATTCGGCGGCATCATAGGCTGTTGATATGGCATCATATTCGGTGGTTGATTGTTATCCATAATTGGCATTATATTCGGCATTTGAATATTTGGCGGTATGACTTGTGGAATAACTACATTTTCTTTCGATACATTTGGTGATACTATATTCCCTACGTTTTCTTTCTTCACTTGTGGTGACACTATATTTCCTACGTTTTCTTTCTTCACTTGTGGTGACACTATATTCCCTACATTTTCTTTCTTCACTTGCGGCGAGATTATATTCCCTATATTTTCTTTCTTCACTTGCGGTGACACTATATTTCCTACGTTTTCTTTCTTCACTTGCGGTGACACTATATTTTCTTTCTTCACTTGCGGTGACACTATATTTCCTACATTTTCTTTCTTCACTTGCGGTGACACTATATTCCCTACGTTTTCTTTTTTCACTTGTGGTGACACTATATTCCCTATATTTTCTTTCTTTACTTGCGGCGAGATTATATTATCTTTTTTCGTTTGCGGAGAAATGATATTGTTAGGTTTCATTTTACTAATTTGAGGAGCAATTAACTCGCTACCTTTTTTAATGACATCTGAAATTTTATACTGTTTTTTCGGTTTTATTGGTGGTTGTGGCGGCTGTGGCAATACATTTACCGAAAACTTCGTGTTTTCTTTTTCCGCCGGTTTTTGAATAACAGACGGTTTTTCAACTGGCTTTTCTTTTTGAATTGGTTTTTCTTTTTGCACTTCTTTTTGTGGTTTTACTTGCATTTCTTTTTGCGGTTTTACTTGCATTTCTTTCTGCGGTTTCACCTGTACTTCTTTTTGCGGTTTTACTTGCACTTCTTTTTGCGTTTGTTGCATAGCTGGTTGCTGTGTAATTGGTGCTGATTGATACGTAACTTCTTCCTCATCTTCTATTCCAAGCGGAGTTGGAGTTGCTGCAAATTCTTTTTGCTGCACTTCTTTTACATATTGCTTTGGAGGCGCTGAGCCTGCTCCAGCCTGTTGTTTCATATGAACACTCTTTGATGGCACTTTAATTTTCATACCTGGCATGATTAAATCTGGATTACTAAGTTGTGTATTTGTTTTTTTCAGCGTGTCAAAATCCACTCCGTACTTTTTCGCAATTTTCCAAAGGGTATCCCCTTTTTGCACGATATGAATTTTCAAATTTTCCCCCTCCTGTATAACTTATCTATAAGTAACAAATCTCATGAAGTAACCCTTTCTACATAACGTTAACTTCTTTTCACTTTTATCACTTCTTCTATTTTCAATATAGTTCGAAGTGGAATAAACATAAAAAAACCACAATGATTTCTTCAAAACAATGTATGCCCATTTCGTTCTCGTTATGATTATATGTATGAAAAAAAGCAACGGGAATACCGTTGCTTTACACACGCTCTAACATACGATTTAATGCAAGAACTGCTTCTGCCGTGACTTGTTTATCTACGCTAATAACGTTAATTTCTTCTCCTCTTTCTATCGTTTCAAGTGCCCATAATAAGTGAGGCAAATCAATTCGATTCATCGTTAAACATGGACACATAAATGGATTAAGTGAAACAATTTCTTTATCTGGATGTTGCTGAATAATTCGGTTCACTAAATTCATTTCTGTACCAATCGCCCATTTGCTACCAGATGGCGCCGATTCAATCATATCAATAATATATTTCGTTGAACCTGCATAATCTGAAGCAGCTACAACTTCATAGCAACATTCTGGATGTACAATGATATTCATATCAGGATGATTCTTTCGTACGCTCTCAATATTCTTCACTGTAAAATTTTGATGAACAGAACAATGCCCTTTCCATAAAATCACTTGAATTTCTTCTATATCTCCATCGTACTCTAATGAATCTGTGTGTGGGTCCCATACTGCCATTTTATCTAACGGAATACCTAAATCGTACGCTGTATTTCTTCCTAAATGTTGATCTGGTAAAAAGACAAGACGTTCTTTTTGTGTAAACGCCCAAGATACCATTTGCTTTGCATTTGAAGAAGTTACTGTTGCTCCTCCGTTACGACCACAAAATGCTTTAATTGCAGCTGTAGAGTTTACATACGTTAACGGAATCATCGTATCTCCAAATAATTTCGTGAGCTCTCTCCATGCTCTTTCTGTTTGTTCAATATCTGCCATATCTGCCATCGAACAACCTGCACGCATATCTGGTAAGATGACAACTTGATCATCTGTCGTTAACATATCTGCTGTTTCTGCCATGAAGTGCACACCACAAAACACAATATATTTTGCGTCTTTATTACTCGCCGCAACTTGTGCAAGTTGTAGTGAATCCCCTGCCGCATCAGAGAATTGCACAACTTCATCTTTTTGATAATGATGTCCTGGAATAAATAACGTTTCCCCCATTTTCCCTTTAATTTCACGAACACGCTTTTCCATATCTTCCGTTGACATCGTGTAATAACGCTCTGGTAACATCGTTTCAATTGGCTGTACTTTTTCTAAAATACTCATATACGTTTCTCCCCCTCTAAGCCACTTTCCTTACCCTTCAATATTGAAACTAATATCAAGTGCTTTCACTGAATGTGTTAATGCTCCAAGTGAAATATAATCTACCCCTGTTTTTCCATATTTCGATAAATCTTCAATTGTAATGCCCCCTGAAGCTTCCGTGACGATAGCGCTTGGTACAAGCTTTGAAAACTCCCTAATCTCATCTGGCGTACGATTATCGAACATAATAATATCCGCCCCAGCAGCTACAGCTTCTCTCACTTGCTCCTCTGTTTCTGTTTCCACTTCCACTTTCACCATATGCCCTAATTTTTCTTTCACCGATGTAACAGCTTTTGTAATAGAACCAGCAAACATAATATGATTGTCTTTAATCATGACACCATCATATAAACCGAAGCGATGGTTAAATCCACCTCCGCACACGACTGCATACTTATCAAACATACGTAGTCCTGGCATCGTTTTTCTCGTATCACAAATGCGTGTATGACTGCTACCTAAAGTAAGAACTGCTTTACGTGTCATCGTCGCTATCCCGCTCATACGCTGGATGACGTTTAATATAACGCGCTCTGCCATTAATAACGATGCGATTGGTCCTTGCACAGTTGCAATGATTTCGCCTTTTCCTACAAGATCCCCATCTTTTTTATGAAGCTCTACTTCAATTGTCTCATCAATTAATTTAAATCCTGTTTCAATTACTAATCGTCCCACAAAGACCCCTGTATCCTTTGCAAGAAACGTTCCTTTCGAAAGCAAGTTATCTGGGAAGATAAGCTGCGATGTTACATCTCTTTCTCCTATATCTTCTAAAAAAAATTGATTTAATGCTTCTTTAACTTTTATCGTGTTCATAAAACCCCTCTTCCCCTCATCACACAAGTTGTAGTTTTCTCTTTACTCGAACAATCTCTTTCTTTCCTATATTTCTATCTGGATAATCACTTCGGTAATGCCCGCCAATACTTTCTTCTCTTTGTAGGGCTGACACAACTATAAGCTCACACACTGTTAACATATTAATAAGCGTTATCTCTTCATTCGTAAGAGCATCATGTTGTAATATCATATTTCGAACACCGTACTTACTAAGCCATCGCTTCGCATAAGATAAACTTTGCTCTGTTCGCACAATCCCAACATATTTCATCATGCATTTTTGTATTTCTTCTTTCGCCGGCAAATGATTCAGAACGATAAACCTCGCTTCCTTTTCGGCTAGCATGTTCACCTTTTCTTTTGTCGCTCTAGTTAAAATGTGTCGTCCGATTCTTGTTCCAAACACAAGACCTTCTAATAATGAATTACTCGCTAACCTATTCGCCCCATGAACACCATTACAAGCTACTTCACCGACTGCATATAGGTTCGGAATAGATGTCTCTCCATCACAGTTCGTTTTCACGCCGCCCATGTGAAAATGAGTACCGGGCACGACTGGAATAAGTTTTTTACTTATATCGACTCCATTCGTTTTACATATCGATGACACGGTCGGAAAGCGTTGTTCAAAGTTTTGAATCATTTCGATGTTTAAGTACACCTTTTCACCCGTAAGTAGCTGTTCATGAATAGCCCTTGCGACTACATCACGAGGCGCTAGATCCTGTTCGGGATGTATATTCATCATAAAACGCTGCCCTTTTCCATTTATAAGGACAGCTCCTTCTCCGCGAACAGCTTCAGAAACGAGGCCGGGGCAACGCCCACCCGCATATAACATCGTCGGATGAAATTGTATAAACTCTAAATCTACAAGCTCCCCACCCGCACGGTACACCATTGCAAGTCCATCACCTGTAATTGTGTCATCATTAGAAGTAAAGGCGTATAAACCGCCAATCCCGCCTGAAGCTAACACCGTATAATCTGCATCGTAACGTTTCAGTTCTCCTTTACTATTGCGAGTTAAAGCCCCAACACATTTATCTTTTTCTATAATAAAATCGAGCACCATTTCCTGTTCCACTACCGTAACGTATGGAACTACTTCTTGAATAAGATGCTCTAATAAATTCTTTCCTGTTGCATCGCCACCTGCATGTAAAATACGACGTTTTCGATGCGCCCCTTCTTTTCCAAGATGAGGACCTGTTTCATCTCCATCAAATTTCATTCCCTGTTCAATAAGATCATTAATTTCTTTCGGTCCTTCCTCGACTAAATAACGGACCACCTCTTCATTGTTATAATGACACCCTGCTACTAACGTATCTTCAAAATGATCATTTGGATTGTCATATGTAGCTACTGCTGCGGCAATTCCACCTTGGGCTAAATGTGTATTATTATTACGTTTCGTTTCCTTTGTGATAATAATCACATTCTTTTCGTGACAAATCTCTTTTGCAACACGAAGTGCCGCAACGCCACTTCCAATAATTAAGACATCTGCACTTGGCATAATTGTTGCCTCCTACTTTACACTTTTCAACTGTCTTGACACCTATATTTACATAGTTTTAAAATAATGACAAGAGTTTTTTTATAATTCTTATTTTCACTACCATTTAAAAAAATAAAAGAAATGTAACTCTTACTAGGGAGAGGAACTTACATGATGATATATCTTGACTATGCAGCTACTACACCTATGAGCAAGGAAGCTTTACAAACATATATAAAAGCAGCATCGCAATACTTTGGAAATGAACAAAGTTTACATGATATTGGAGGAACTGCCTCTTCTATATTACAAGTTTGCAGAAGAACATTGGCTGAAATGATTGGAGGAAAAGAACAAGGGGTATTCTTCACAAGTGGTGGTTCAGAATCTAACTATCTTGCCATTCAATCACTTCTAAATGCTAGAAAAGGGAAACATATTATTACGACACCTATGGAACATGCATCCATTCGAAGCTATTTTCAATCTTTAAAATCACAAGGCTATACAATCACTGAAATTCCTGTTGATACAAGTGGACTCATTCATTTAGTAGATTTAGAAGAAGCCATTACAGAAGAGACTGTTCTAGCAAGTATACAGCATGGAAACTCTGAAATTGGAACCGTCCAAAACATCGAAGAGATCGGAACACTTTTAAAAAAATATAATGTTTTATTTCATACGGATTGTGTGCAAACGTTTGGCAAACTACCTATCAATGTTTTTAAGATGGGGATTGATAGTCTTTCTGTTTCAGCACATAAAGTATACGGACCAAAAGGTGTCGGCGCTTGCTATATAAATCCGCAAGTTCGCTGGGAACAAGTATTTCCGGGAACTTCTCACGAAAAAGGATTTCGCCCAGGTACAGTGAACGTTCCCGGCATCGCATCTTTTTTAACAGCTGCTGAAAATATATTAAAAACTCAATGGGAAGAAAGTTTACGTTTTAAAGAGTTAAGATCCTACTTTTTAGAGCAAATACAAACACTTCCGCTAGAAATTGAAGTAGAAGGTCATTCTACTTCTTGTTTACCACATATTGTTGGGGTTACAATAAAAGGAATAGAAGGTCAATATACAATGCTAGAATGTAACCGTCATGGCATTGCCATTTCCACCGGAAGTGCTTGCCAAGTCGGTAAACAAGAACCTTCGAAAACAATGCTTGCAATTGGAAAAACGTATGAAGAGGCAAAACAATATGTTCGCTTCTCTTTCGGACAACAAACAACGAAAGATCAAATTGATACTACTATTCATGCACTACACACAATTGGAAATCAATTTTATAGAGGTGTTAAATCATAATGAAACAAAATGACCAAAAAAAGATTTTAGGTGAAGAAAGACGACAACTTATCCTTCAGTGGCTTCTTGCTGCAAATGAACCGTTATCGGGGAATGAACTATCTAAAAAGACGAACGTAAGTAGACAAGTGATCGTGCAGGATATTTCCTTGCTCAAAGCAAGAAACGAACCAATTATTGCGACTGCTCAAGGCTATTTATATTTAAAACCGCAAGAGAAACAACAAGCTTTTGAACGCGTAATCGTATGCCAGCATAAACCAGCTGAAGTACGTCAAGAACTTACAATGCTTGTTGATCACGGCGTTACGATTAAAGACGTAAAAGTTGAGCATCCTGTCTACGGCGATTTAACAGCATCCATCATGGTAAGTAATCGCTTTGATGTAGAGCAATATTTACAAAAAATCGAAAACACAAATGCTTCCTATCTTTCGCAACTAACAGATGGTATTCACTTACATACAATTGAGGCAGATTCTAAAGAAAAGTTAGATGCTGCTTGTGAAGCACTAGATAAAGCAGGATTTCTCGTTTATTAATTCATGTAAAGCACAGAGTTTTTATCATTCTCTGTGCTTTTTTAATGCTATAATATTGTAATCAATCGTAAAGGAGATCACATATGGGAATTGAACTCGTTCACTTTAGCATTGGCAAACCGAAACAAATGAAATATGGCGAAGATAAAGAAATGATAACAGGTATATGTAAAGATTCTACGGAAGAAGCTTTTCTCTCAAAAGATGGATTCCTTGGTGATGATGTAGCGGATTTAAAACACCACGGGGGACCTGATCGTGCCGTTTGTGTGTACCCACACGAGCATTACGCACTATGGGAAGAGGAATTTCAAACAACGCTTCCAGCTTCCACATTTGGTGAAAACATTACCGTAACAAATATGTTAGAGCATGACGTATGCATCGGAGATACGTATCAACTAGGTGAAGCAATCATTCAAGTGACGCAAGCCCGCGTACCTTGTAGCACAATTTCAAAACGTCTTGGCATCCCTGGCATTTTGCCGCGCATTGTCGCAACTGGATTTACTGGCTACTTATGCCGTGTTCTTCAAGAAGGTACTGTACGTAAAGATTCAAAAATTACATTACTAGAGCGTCCATCAAACAATGTATCTGTTTTGTTCTCTAACGTAATTTATTTTCATAATAGAAAAGATAAAGATGGCATTGAAAAAATTCTTGCGGTTCCAGCACTAGCTGATATTTGGCGTGGTCAGTTAGAAGATCGTCTTGCGAAGTTAAAATAAAGTGAAACTTTAATCAGTATGTGCCTTACTTGCCCGCAAATAGCGCGATAAAAAATCCCACCTTTTGCAGGTGGGATTCTATTAATCTATTAAAAAGTATACTAGTCAATGAAATGATATTAACGATTAGACAAATAAATACCAACACTCCATCCACCTCTTACAACCAATAAGAAGAATAACTCCCAAGCACAGTAACAGAAAAACCAAGCGCTTCAAGTTCCATCGTTACGCCTGGCAATAATACGTCATCGTATGCTTTATCGACATCGATTAAGAAAAAGTAATTTCCGAGTCCTGTTTTCATCGGGCGCGATTCGATTTTTGATAAGTTTAATTTTCTCCATGCGAAAGCTGATAACACTTGATATAGCGCTCCTGCATAATCTGCAGGTAACGTTATCATAAGCGTCGTTTTCTCTCCGCGGTTTTCTCCGTTATTCGAGAGTACTGCTTTCTTTTTCTTATGGAGTACTAGGAAACGTGTGTGATTATTTTTATGCGTATGAATACTACGTCTCACAATTGTTAATCCGTATTTTTCTGCGGCTGCTTCATTTGCAATAGCGGCAATTTTCTCTTCAGGATGTTCTTTCACATATTGTGCAGCGGCACTTGTGGATGTCATATCTCGAACAGTTACACCTTTTAATTCTTCATTTAAAAACTTATGGCACTGTGCAATGGCATGCGGATGAGAATGCACCGCATATACTTCATCCCACACTTCTGCATACTGTGGATGTACAAGTAAATGCTGCTGAATTGGTACTGTAATTTCTCCTACAATGGAAAGCGGCTGTTCATGTACAAGGTAATCAACCGTTATATTCACCGAACCTTCTATTGCATTTTCTAACGGTACCACTGCGAAGTCTACATTTTCATTTGCAGCTGCATCTATACAGTCTGGAATCGTTCGATACGGTACATGCTCTGCTTCCGGAAAAAAACGACTCACCGCCATATTTGTAAATGTTGCTTCTGGTCCTAAATATCCTACTCGAATCATCGTCTTTTCCCCTCTTTTTTCGTTTTCTTACTGTTATACCATACTTTTTTATATTCTTCTATGTAAATTTCGAATATTAAAAAAAGACTAGCGTTCGCTAGTCTAAATGTTTCTTATATTCTCTTTGAGCGAAAAAGAAATAAATGATGCATGCAACGATATAAAACAAAATGAACAAACCTACTTTTCTTAATGATCCGTCCATAAAAAGCGTATTATGAAACGTATATAACGCAACTGCACTATGCATACTCCCTACTATAATTGGCGCAAAAAACAGCATACACAATTGCCAGCGAGAAATTTTCCACACTTCTTCTTTCGTCATTCCCAGTTTAGAGAGTGCCCCGTACTGCTTTCTATCCGATGAAATATTATGAAACCATTTAAAATATACGATACTACATGATGTAAGGAAAAATAATATACTAATGAATGAGCCTATAAATAGAGTAATATTGCCGAACTCTTTCATATTCACATATAACTCCATATTACTTCGAAATGCGTTATTATCATCTTGTTTCATATGTTTCCGTAAATCTTCATTTAATTTTTTCGTATTTTCGATATTTGGTAATGTGTATCCTCTATATATCATTTTTTCAGAATCCGGAACCTGATTTGCTATACTGTCAAAGTCTTCATCATTCATGACGAAGAACAGACCATTAATGTACGAAAGATGATAGTTAAATTGAACCCCTTCTTTCTGACCGTTAAATACGAATTGATATGGTTGATTCATTACTTGCAATTGAATCTCTTTTTGATTATATACATTCGAATTATTGTATTTATTATAATAAACAAGTGTCACTGTACCTTTTTTAGGACGATACGTTTTCTGTTTTTGTTTCCTTGCTTCTTGATTATATTCACTTTCTTTTATAAGCAGCGCTATTGTTGTTTCTCCTTTATTAGACTGAAAAGATGCATACACTCCAACAAAACTCATAGATTGAAAATCATCATACCCATACTGATGTAATAATTTTTCAACTGTACCTTCCTCAAAGACTTCATGTGTAGAAACACCTTTTTCTATGTATGACAATGAGTGCGTGCCCCCATCCCGCCACATATCTTGCATACTAGAAAAATATAAGAACACCGTACCAGTTGCCGTAACTACAAACGTCGTTGCCATAGACATCAGAAAGAAAAAGCGACCATTTTCCTTCATTCGATGTGACAATTGATTCACTATAAATAAATACGGATATGTATACATAATCTTTTTATTTCGCTTTATCATCTCTAATACTTGAGTGGCACCATGCGCGAAAGAAAAATACGTTCCCAAAAAGACAAGTATAGACACAGGGAAAAAGTATATTGCTATCGTTGCCATCGTCACTTGTAGCGCTAACGCATATCCTATCCCTAAACAAATAAAGCCGAATATACAAAGCCACTTTGATGTTTTCTTCTCTTTTTTATCTGTTCGAAATTCTTTCAATAACCGAATGATTTTTATATTCCATATACGTAAAGCACTTATAAAAGATAACAGAATAAAAACGACCATATATGTAATAAATGTTACACCAATCGCCCTTACGTCAAATATGACAGGGAGTTCTTTTGGAAGGCGAAGTAACATACTAAACACCATGAAGAAGAGCTTTAAAAAGATCATGCCCAGCCCAATACCGAAAATATTAGCAAAAATCCCAATCAATATTTGCTCGGTCATAATCACTCCTATTACGTTAGATTTCGTCGCTCCCATTAACATATATAATCCTAATTCTTTCTTACGCGCCTCTATGAAAATAGAAGTAGAGTACAAAATAAATATGACGAAAAAAGAAATGATTATAACATTACATATGATAAGTCCCCAGCGTATGTTTTGATACCACATCGTCTCCTGCATATACGGATGTACAATAACAGACATGTATGCAAAAGACGCAAATATTGCAAAACAACTACTTAAGAAAAACACTTTATAATTACGCCAATTCCCCTTTATATTTTGCAGAGCTAGTTGCCGAATGTTCATCTATCGTCCTCCTGTAACTCACTACATAGGCAAAAAGCTAGAGGTTTCCCTAGCTTTGCACGTGTTTTAAATACCCTCTTTGCGCGATCATAAAGTAAATCGCAGAAGCCAAAATGTATGCTCCAATTACAATCGCACCTGATTTCCATAAATCGATATAAAGCATTTTCCCTAACGTATGAAGAGCAAATCCACTATGAATTGAACCGATTAAAATTGGTATAAAGAAGATAACTCCCATTTGACGAATTGCAATTTTACGAATTTCTTTATCTGTCATACCGATTCTCTTTAACGATTTAAATTGAATACGATCTTGTTCTTTATCGTTAAACCATTTAAAGTATGTCATACTACAAGCGAAGAAGAAGAACAGTACTGCTACGAAGAAACCGATGAACATTGTAATTGCTCCACCTTCTCTTATATCTTTATAAGCAAACACTGAGTTTCTCAATTCTCCTTGCTTTTCTGGTGCAATTTCATTTTTTAAATCTAATACAAGATCTTCTGTACTTTTCCAATCCTCAATATAATAACCGTAATATTTCGTCTTTTCTTCATCTGCTAAAAGTTTTGCATATTTCTCAAAATCTTGATCATTTACAACGAGATATTCACTATCATTAAAAACAGAATACTGCGTTGGGGCATTTAATTGAACAGACTGCTTTTGTCCGTTAATTGTAAATTCATACGGTTTCGTACGGTCTATCTTCATCAGTTCATTTGCCATATCAACCGCAACCATCGTTGCACTACCCGGCGCATTATGAACTTCTGTAGGTTGCTCTCTCTTTTGTTCACGCACTTCCGCATTATATTCTTTTTCTGAAATAATCGTCATCGGTACTTCATGTTCACTATTAAACCACGTTATTTTCTGTGTTGCTGGTAGTTTAACGTAGGTTACTTTTCGCGCATCTTCAAACCCGTATCTCTTCACAAGCTCCTGTACCTTTTCTTCATTAATAAGGCTATGCGTATTTAACCCCTTTTCCTCATATGAAATAGCATGTGGTGTAAGTTCTACCGTTTTCGCACTCAAATTTTCAAAATATACGTAAAGCGTGCCAACTGCCGAGGATACAACCGCCGTAATAATAGAAATAATAAATAGAAAACGAGCATTATCTTTCATTTTATAAATAAGATTGCTAAGGACGAACATATTTGGGTACGTATAAAAAGATTGCTTTCGTTTTTGCAACGCTTTTAATACAACTGTACTTCCTTGTGTAAATAGTAAATACGTTCCGCCAATTGTCAGTCCTACAACCGGTAAAAAGAGGATAATAAAATTCAGAAACGTTACTTGGAAGCTAAGTACATATGCAGCAATAATACATCCTATACCAACTACACATAACCATGTAAATGCAAACGGCTCCACTTTTTGCTTTCTTGCTTCTCTTAATAAATCAATAATTTGCAAGCGTCCGACTGTCCAAACACTAAACAATGATAGGATTAAAAATAGAATAAAGTATACACCAGCTGTAATCAAAACAGCTTTACTATTCCACACAAGCGGAAGTGTCTTATCTATTTTCAATAATACGCTTAACGCTTGGAAAAATAATTTTGAACAAAGCATTCCAACCCCAATACCAACTACAATTGCAATACTACCTAACATCAGTTGCTCTAATATAATCATTCGGCCAAGTTGAGATTTCGTTCCACCTATTAATGTTAGTAGACCAAACTCTTTTTTTCTTGCTCGCAAAAATGTTGAATTTGCATATAAAATAAAGAGTGCTGAGAAGATAACTACAATATAATTCATCGATTCTAATCCTTTTGTAATCATCGTTCTCATACTAATATTACCGCCTACGACATCTGGATGATAAATGAAGGAAGCATACATAAAAAACACAACAATTGATAAACAACTACTTATTAGAAACGCTTTATAATTACGCCAATTTCCTTTTACGTTATTAAGCGCGAGCTGGCGAAAGTTCATGATATTCTCCTCCTAGCATCGCAAGTACGTCTAAAATTTCTTGGAAAAAGGCTTGCTTCGTTCTTCCTTTATGTATTTCTGAGAAAATTTCTCCATCGCGTATGAAAAGGATACGTTCACAATAACTTGCCGCTACTGGATCGTGCGTTACCATTGCAATCGTTACTTTCTTTTGCTCGTGTAAATCTTGCAGAGCGCCCATTAGCGATTTCGCTGACTTCGAATCTAAGTTTCCAGTTGGTTCATCTGCTAAAATTAAAGTCGGTTCATGAATGATTGCTCTCGCTGCTGCTGCACGTTGTTGTTGCCCGCCTGATACTTCATATACTTTTTTATTTAAAATTTCTTCGATATTTAAAAACTTTGCAATCTCAAGCACTTTTGCATCGATTTCATTTACAGATTTCTTCGCCATGACAAGTGGTAAAATAATATTTTCTTTAATCGATAACGTATCAAGTAAGTTAAAATCTTGGAAGATGAATCCTAAATGTGTACGGCGAAACTCTGCTAATTTTGCAGCACGCATTTGATTAATTTCTTCGCCATTTACAAGCACATGACCTGAAGTTTGCTTATCGATTGTTGCTAATAAATTTAAAAGCGTTGTTTTGCCGCTTCCTGAAGGACCCATAATCCCTACAAATTCACCTTCTTCTATTTTAAAATTTATATCATTTAAAGCAGTCGTCGCTACTGAACCTTTCGATTGGTACACCTTCGTTAATCCTTTTACTTCTAGAACACTCATTTCTAATCCCCCTATGTGTTTTCCTCTTACATTTACTATAAGAAAAATAAGAAAAAGAAACGAGTGATTTCCCTTACAAAACGTTTTGTTATCTTACAGTTTTGTCATTTTTCTCATTAATGTATGATATTCTTCATCTTTTGTAAATTGGAACGTGAATGTCGTTCCTTCCCCTTCAACCGATTGCACATAAATACCATGATGTAAATTATCGCAAATTTCCTTCGTAATATATAAGCCCATTCCAGTCGCTTCTCTCGTTTTACGGCCATTTATTCCCGTAAAGAATGGATCAAATATACGCTTTACATCTTGATCTGGAATACCGATTCCATTGTCCTTAATATGTACTAACACCTTTTGATCTTTCTCTTCAATTTGAAATTGAATTTCTTTTTTCTCTGACTCTGAAATTTTTGTATACTTAATTGCATTTACAACAATTTGCCCTATAGCGATGCTTAACCATTTTCTATCAGATGCAACCATACAAGTATCTTCTTCAAACATCACTTTCGGAAATACAGAAGATTGAATGAAGGATTTCCGATTTTCATTAATAATACCTCGCACGACATCTATAACATTTACTACTTCTACTTTATAATCTTTCGCAAACTGCTCTAGCCTTGCCATATGTAAAGCTAAATCTAAACCATTTAGTATACGGTTATTTTCTTCACGAATACTTTCAACTGTTGCTCTTGCCTCACGATGCTCTTTACCAAACTTCTGCAACAATAATTCAATAACAGATACTGGTGTTTTCATTTGATGAATCCATTGGTTCATAAATATCATTTGCTGCTGCTCTTTCGCATGCTGTTTATGAACTTCATTCATATATTGCTGTCTTAATAACGTAAAAGATTCAACGACCATCTCTTGCTCTGATGTATAAGATTCATCAATAAGTAAAGAGTCATGTAATGTATTTCCGCTGCCAATATATTGTTCGATTCTCTTTAAAAACACACTCCGTTTTCGGTAATCGTAAATGAGGTATACAGTAAACACAACTGTCCCTAATAAAAGGCCGTATAACCACGTACTCCAATCAATCGATTTCTTTTCTAAAAGACTTTGCAACTGCAATACGACTCCAAATAAACAAAGACTAACAATATAAGACAGAATTAAAGAAAAACGGTCCACGAGGTAATTTTTAACCTTCATGCCCTTCGCCCCACTCTGTAAGAAGCGCATAACCGTATCCACGTTTCGTTACAATTGCATTTTTAATGCCTAGCTCCTCTAGTTTCTTCCTTACACGTTTTACATTTACGGTTAATGTATTATCATCAACAAAAGCTACTTCATCCCACAAAGCTTCTAACAGCTCTTCGCGCGTTACATATTGATTTGCCTGTTTCATTAAACACTCTAATAGGTAAAACTCATTTTTTGTCAGTTCAGTTTGTTGCCCCTGCCATTCAACAACGTGCTGGGACGGGGATAACAACAGTCCATTTACCCCTAAACAATCACTCTCAGCAGCAGAAGCATACTCGCCATAGCCACGGCGAAGTGCACTTTTCACCTTTGCCATCACGATGTCTAAATGGAATGGCTTCGTAATGTAATCATCCCCGCCATTTTCAATCGCCATTACTTGATCCATTTCTCCTGTTCTTGCAGAAACAAAAATAATCGGTGCATTCGATACAGTACGGATTTGACGACACCAATAAAAACCATCAAAATACGGTAAATTTATATCCAGTAATACAAGATGTGGATTTACTTTTACGAACTCATCTTTTATATGACGTAAATCACTTGCTCTAAATGATTGATAGCCATACCTTTCTAAATGCTCTTCTAATATTCCCGCAATTTTCTCATCATCTTCTACAATTAATATTTTATACATGCTCTTTTTCTCCCCATAAAAGAATTCTTCTACATTTACTCCTTTTCCCATTATAAATTGAAAATTTAATTAGTGGGGATTTTTTCCTATAGCAATCTAACTATTACAATATAAAATGATATTTTAATCAGTTGGGGATTTCATGGACAAATAGTGGGATAAAAAAAGACTGCCATATTTCGGCAGTCTTAGTCGATAAATTCAAATTCATATTCAAGAATTTTTACAATATCTCCGTCTTTTGCACCACGTGCACGAAGCGCTTCATCAATGCCCATTCCGCGCATTTGACGAGCGAAACGACGTATAGATTCATCACGTGAGAAGTCTGTCATTTTGAATGTCTTCTCGATATCGTAACCAGAAATAACAAATGTGCCGTCACTTTCACGTGTAATTTCAAATTTAAGACTTTCAGCATCAAATTTATACATTACACTTGCTTCAGACTCTTCGACAACATCGTACATTGGGAATTCTGGTGTTGTTTCTAATAAGTTCGCTACTTCAAATAGTAAATCACGAACACCTTGTTTCGTTACAGCTGAGATTGGGAAGATTTTTACTTCGTCTCCCACTTTCTCTTTAAATGCTTGTAAGTTTTCTTCTGCATCTGGCATATCCATTTTGTTTGCTACAACAACTTGTGGACGCTCTGTTAAACGCATATTGTATTCTTTTAATTCATTATTGATTGTAACATAATCTTCATATGGCTCACGGCCTTCTAAACCAGACATATCAATAACATGTACAATTACACGTGTACGTTCGATATGACGTAAGAATTGGTGTCCAAGTCCGACGCCAGCATGTGCGCCTTCAATTAATCCAGGAAGGTCAGCCATAACGAAGCTACGGTTATCACCCGTTTCAACAACACCAAGATTTGGAACGATTGTTGTAAAGTGATACTCTGCAATTTTCGGACGCGCTGATGATACAACAGATAATAATGTAGATTTACCTACACTTGGGAATCCAACAAGTCCAACATCTGCTAACACTTTAAGTTCTAGAATGACATCACGTTCTTGACCTGGTTCCCCGTTCTCAGCGATTTCTGGCGCTGGATTCGTAGCTGTTGCGAAACGTGAGTTACCACGGCCACCACGGCCACCTCTTGCGATTACAGCAGTTTGTTCATGCGTTACTAAATCGGCAAGAATTTGACCAGTTTTTTCATCTTTTACTATTGTTCCTGGTGGAACCTTTACAATTAAATCTTCAGATTTACGTCCGTGCTGACCTTTACTCATTCCGTGCTGACCGCGATCAGCTTTGAAATGACGTTGGTAGCGGAAGTCCATTAATGTACGTAAGCCTTCCTCAACTACGAAAACAACATCTGCACCTTTACCACCGTCGCCACCTGCTGGGCCACCTTTAGGAACATACTTCTCACGACGATACGCAACCATACCGTTACCACCGTCGCCGCCTTTTACATATATCTTGACCTGATCTACAAACATTATTTCACCACACTTTTTTCAATTGGTTGTAATATAACTGAGACTTCTTCGTCTCGTACTGTATAAGAAATGGAATACCATTTATTGTTTTGGGTCGCAAGCCAATTCTGTAGTTCTTCTACACTCGTTAGCTTACCACGAAAATCAAAAAAGAAACGAGCATTCTCCGCGTCACATTCAATTGTGATACAAACATAATTTTCAACATATACGTCTAAACTATGCTGAAGCATTGAGAAAAACTGATTCGTCCATGTACATACAGTCTCATCTAAGTGAGATAAGTTATGTAATTTCCCTAATACTTCGTACTCCAATAAGCACGGCTGCTGTTTCCAATTATATGTTAAAATCCACTCTGAAAATAAAGGCATTGATAGCCCCATCAGATTGGATTCTTGTCTCGCTTCTTGGACAAAACGATCGATGAGCCTATGAATCTCTTCCACTTTTCCAAGGGAAAGGTTTCCTTTCACCATCTGCATACGATTGAGCCAATCATGTCTTGAATGACGCAACGCATCTATAATTGTCCATTTTTCATTCATTTAGATACCCCTTAATATAGAAAAACTCTAACCTGCACTCAGGTTAGAGTTTTCCGTGAGTTCTTATGCTTCTTGAGCAACAGGATATACGCTCACTTGTTTGCGGTCACGGCCAAGACGCTCAAAGCGTACTACGCCGTCAACTTTCGCGTATAAAGTGTCATCGCCACCACGACCAACGTTAACACCTGGATAAATTTTTGTACCGCGTTGACGGTAAAGAATTGAACCACCTGAAACCGTTTGACCATCTGCGCGTTTAGCACCAAGACGTTTTGACTGAGAGTCACGACCGTTCTTTGTACTACCTACACCTTTCTTAGATGCGAAAAACTGAAGATCTAATCTTAACATACGTTACACCTCCTGCACTTTTTCTATTAAACGGATATACTTTCCGTAATCAAGTTCGATCGTCTTAAGCGAAACAACTAATCCTTCTAAAAGCGTTTGTGCTTTTTCTGCTGCATGAACGTCTAAATCATTAGGCAATTCATACGTTAAGAATCCGCCATCACTTCCGAGTTCAATAGTTGCCTGCACATTACAAAGTTCTTCCACTGCATTTATAGAACCAAACACAACCGCTGTAGTTCCAGCACAGACAAGGTCTTGTCCATGTGGCGCATAATCGGCATGCCCAGTCATTTTAAATGATTGGATACTTCCTAATTTCGTGCGACTTATCGTAATTTTAATCATGTTAACCTGGATTAAGCGTTGATAGCTTCAACAACTAGCTTAGTGTAAGGTTGACGATGACCTTGTTTCTTACGATTGTTCTTTTTCGCTTTGTATTTGAAAACGATGATTTTCTTAGCGCGACCTTGTTTTTCAACTTTCGCAGTAACTGTTGCACCTTCTACAACTGGGCTACCAACTTTAACGTTTTCGCCACCAACGAAAAGAACTTTGTCAAAAGTAACAGTTTCACCAGCTTCAACATCTAATTTTTCAATGTAGATTGCTTGACCAGCTTCAACTTTAATTTGTTTTCCACCTGTTTCGATAATTGCGTACATACTTGCACCTCCTCTTAATTACTAAGACTCGCCAAAAACGAGGTAGACATAAATGCCTTTAGGGAACCTGTCTTGTGCGGTTGTAGCATATAGCCGTTTAGGTGCTATAAACTATAACATAAAGATGTTATCATGAATCATAGACGGTTGTCAATAAATGTTCTGCTAACTATTTTTTCCGTTCTACAATTTCTTTTTTACTCCCAAATCGGATAATAGCGTACTTTTCGATAATATCATCTTTGAAATAAATTTCAAATGGAATATTTTTTTGTAATTCTTTTTGCAAAAATTGTTTTTGCAGCTCTTTAGGCGCAGCAATTAATACTGCTTCATCTTCTATATTGCCATATGTGATTAGTTCTCTCTCTAACTCATACGCAATTGTTTCATACGACATAACATAACCCGTCGCTTTGCAAGGTACACACTCTTCTAATAATACATCACGTAAAGAATGTTTTTTACGTTTACGTGTCATCTCCAAAATCCCTAACTCTGTAAATCCGAGCACTCTTGTATATGTGCGGTCATCTTGCATAGCAGCTATGAGACATTCTCTTACCTTTTCTTTCTCTTCTCGTCTTTTCATATTAATAAAATCAATTAATATCATACCGCCAATATCACGTAATCTTAATTGACGTGCAATCTCTTCAGCTGCCAGCTCATTTGTACGAAGTACTGTATCTTGTAAATTTTGTTTTCCCGTAAACTTGCCTGTATTCACATCAATTACAGTCATCGTCTCCATTTGTTCTACAATTAAATAAGCACCATTTGGAAGCCACACAATTTTTTGGAGTGCTTTCTCAATTTCACGCTCTATTCCAAAATGGTTAAACATCGAAGATTTTTCATTATAAAAAGACACTTTTTCTTTTCCAACTTTGTCTTCTAATTCTTTTACTATACTTCTTGTATCTACAACTACTTTTTCAATCGTTTCAATTGGATTCTCTTGAAATACACGATCTAAAAAGGTCGCCGGTCGATGAAGTAGTAACGGTGCCTTTCCTTGGCCCTCTTTTCTTTTTAACTCTTCATATAACTGCTGCAAATTTTGCATTTCAGCTTGTATTTCTTCAATTTCCCCTTTTTCAGAAGCAGAGCGGAAAATATACCCCCCCGTTCCTTCTACTTCAATTTCGAGTAGCTGTTTTCTTCTTTTATTATTTTTTATTTTTCGAGAAACGGCTCGCATTTCATCGTACGGCATATAAACGACATATTTCCCGGTAAATTCTATGTTCGCTGTCAATTTAGGTCCTTTCGTATCAATTGCCTCTTTCACCACTTGTACGAGTATCGCTTGCCCTTCATGTATCCGATAAGAAGATGGTACATCATCATATGAAAGGTAAGCATGTTTTTCTAAACCGATGTTTACAAATGCTGCGTTCATTCCAGCAATCGTTCTGGCGATACGCCCAACATAAATATGTCCAACAATCTCTTGCTCTTCATTACGTTTCCATAAAAACTCAACAATCTTTTTCTTCTCTTCAATTGCAACGCGCTTTTCCGATCCAGCATAATTCACATATAACGTTTTCAAAATTATTTCCTCACTTTATAATCTTCTTTGCTTTTACAATAATAAAAGGTTAGTGCTATCGTCAACACTAACCGATTAATTCTTCAACTGATGAAGTTGTTCGTTTTTCAGTAAAATATGCATAGAGCAATTCATTTTCATCCAATGTGTAATGCTCTTTATATTTTCCACGGACGATAATAGAATGCTTATATCCTCTACGAAATTTTGTGAAGATCGTATATAAACGATCTTCCGTTTGCACCTCAATAGGTGCAATCTTTTCGATTCCTCTTTTATTTCCGTAATAACGTTCTAATAGAAAACGCATAAATGCATACCGTCTTTGTTTCCACTCTTGATATAACGACACTGCCAAAAATATGAGTAGTACCCACATCATAATATTGTTGCTATTCCAAAGTAACTGCCACCCTAATATTACACCCAAAAAAACACATGACAATTTCATCATCTTTTCATGTGCTTGTAAATAAGGGAAACGATATGATAGTACATTAAACAATACTTTCCCGCCATCTAACGGCCAAATAGGGAGTAAATTAAACGCTAAAATAATTATATTATTCCACATAAAGAAATAATATAAATCTGCATTCAGCCAACCTGCTTCAAACAACATATAACCTACCAGCATCATCCAAACATGCTGAATCGGTCCTGCAATGACGACAACAAGTTCCTCTTTCAATGACTTATTTCCATGTTCCTCAAGCTCAGCAACGCCACCAAACGGCAAAAGCTGAATTTTTTTAATACGCCAATTATAGTGCGCTGCTGCAAGAGCATGCCCAAGTTCATGAATAAGAACAATACAAAACAACAGTAGTAACTCTTTAAAACGTGCAGTAAAAATACCAATGACAATAATAACCCAAAATAATGGATGCACGGAAATTTTCGTTAAAACGTCCCTATATTTAATCAAATGATATCACCTGAATCGGATCAATAAATTTTTCATTCTTTTTTATCGCGAAATAAAACTTTCCATTTTTATCATTTGTATCATTACTCACCGTTCCAATTTTTTGTTTCTTTGAAACGTAATCATATAATTTAACTGACATATCGTTTAAGTTTGCATACCATGACTCCGTACCATCTGCATGTTGAATTTGAACTGTATTTCCAAGTTCCTCTTTTTTACCCGCAAAAACAACTAATCCTTCATTCACTGACTCGACGGTTGCATTTGTAGCTGTTTGGACAAATACACCTTGGCCATTTTTTTGAAACCCTTGCATTACCTTTCCGGAAGCAGGAATGGCATAATCTTTTTGCTGCATATTTCCTTCCTTTTTCTCATTCGGCGAGTAAAATACAAGCGGTTTTCCAAATTGCTTTTCGTACCATTTCGCTACAGTAGCAAACTGAAATTCCTCTTTCATCACTTTTTCTGTAACAGCTTTAGCACCATCGAACGAAGAAGGGGCATTCTTATATAAAATAGCAACAGAAAGAACTAATATTGCTGATAATAAAACTTTGAAGAAAAAGACTTCCTTTCGAAATAAAGGGTGAATTTCCTTTTCCCCATCTTCAATAAATACCGCTTCACTATCAAAATTCCCTCCGGTAAAATACTGCTCTTCCTCCATCCTTTCTTGCTCTGCCTTCCTTTTTGCAATTCGCTTTTTTATTTCTTCTACACGTCTATTCTTCATACTGTCTCCTTTCTTCCGTTAAGCTAATTTAAATAGAAACAGTTGTATACAGTTTGTACATATGTATGAGCTAAGAAAGAAAGATATTCGTGTGAAGAAAAAAAGAAAGCACTTCGCATATATGCGAAGTGCTTTTAACGGATTCCAAAGAAGTTTTTCACTTTTGTAAATACCGATACCTTTTCTTGGTCAAATGCTTGTAATGGTACATTCTCACCTAACAAGCGTCTTGCAATATTACGATAAGCTAACGCTGCTTTTCCGCTCGGTTGCAACGCTACAGGTTCACCTGTATTTGTAGCACGAATAACTTCATCGTCATCTTCGACAACACCGAGAAGTTCAATTGACAATGTACGTACAATTTCATCAACATCTAACATATCCTGTTCATGAAGCATATGACTACGTACACGGTTAATAACAAGTTTCGGTGGTTCAATATCCTCTTTTTCTAAAAGCCCAATAATACGATCCGCATCGCGCATCGAGGATACTTCTGGCGTCGTAACAACGATTGCTTTATCCGCACCAGCTACCGCATTTTTAAATCCCTGCTCAATTCCCGCAGGACAATCGATTAATATGTAATCATAATCTTGACGTAATACTTGTATTAATTCATCCATTTGTTCAGGTGTTACCGCTGATTTATCACTCGTTTGTGCTGCAGGTAATAAATAAAGATCATCAAAACGTTTATCTTTAATAAGAGCCTGAGGTAAACGGCAACGCCCTTCAACGACATCAACAAGATCAAATACAATACGATTTTCCAGCCCCATTACTACGTCTAAATTTCGAAGACCGATATCTGTGTCAATTAAGCACACTTTCTTTCCAGATAACGCTAGGGCTGTACCAATGTTCGCAGACGTTGTAGTTTTACCTACTCCGCCCTTTCCAGATGTAATTACTATTGCCTCTCCCACAGCTATACAATTCCCCTTTCTAACTTTGTTAAATTAGGTCTAAGATGAGTGAGAAGTTGCAGGCGATCGACAACAATGTGATTGTTCTCATTAATATACGCACATTCTGCCGCCTCCGCTCCGTCTTCTTTCTCTTCCGGAGCCCGCATTGCCACATCACTAATTCGAAGTTGCATTGGGTTCATAATAGATGCAGCAATTACAGCATCCGAATCCCCATAATACCCAGCATGTGCAATTCCTCTTAATGATCCTATGACAAAAATATTCCCCCCAGCGATAACCGTTCCGCCTGGATTAACATCTCCAATTAACAACAAATTTCCTTTTACATGTAACACTTGTCCAGAGCGAACAATTTTGGAAATAGGGACAATTTCTGTTTCTTCTTTCCAAGCTATTGCTTCTGCTTTAGTTATAACATCACTTTCAATTGAATCCACAACAAGATTCTTTTTATTACGAATTAACGTACGAATCTCTTCTTGTTGGACTTCTGTTAAATAACGATTCCCTACTTTCACATGCACTTCAATTAAAGAGCGCCCATCACCATCGTAGTAATGTGTAGAAAGTTTTTCGTCTAATTCCATCAACAATTCAGAGAATGAACAACAATCATCTAAATGAAGCGTTATCCCATCTTTTGTCCCTTTTATTGTTACATTTTGTTGCTTTTTTTCTTCCACTAAAGTTCACCCCACCGATTCAATTCGACATAAAATTAGAAAATCCTTTTTTCTTTTTCTTCCATCGCTTTTGAAAGACGCAATACATATCGTCTCAGTGGGAAACAAACTATCAATAAGAAAATAGCATTTAACAATATAGTAGAAAGGAGACGATCTGTGAAAAAGACATACGCTGACATATGAGTACGTCCCAACAAAGTTAAAAATCCATACACATAATACTCTAGTGCTACAATGCTAGCTAATATGATAGAAACAACAATAAATAAATTCAATTGCAGTACCTTCATTACACTATAAACTAAATAAGCTAAAATCGGATAAGCAAAAATATATATCCCGACAAGTTCTGTGTATACGGTATCAAATAAGAAACCAAATAATAGTCCGTAATAAATCCCTTGGACCGGACTATAATACACTGTAATAAAACATAAAACGATTATAAAGAAATGCGGTGCTGCTATACTGTCTTTCCAAAACACATCGGTCGGAACAACAGTAGCAAACATATTTTCAAATAGAAACACAAAAAGGAGCAAAAGAGGAAGAGCTGCTCTTTTTAATATCTTCATCATCTCTTCTTCTCCTCCTATTCTAATGGCGCTGAAGGTGTTGCACGTTTAGCAACCGTAATATGCTCTACGTCATTTAAATCAGCGGCAGGTTTTACATAAGCTGTTTTTGTTAAGCCATATGCATCCGGCTGAACATCAACGATTTTTCCAATTACAAGACCTTTCGGGAAAATATCACCAAGTCCAGATGTTACAACTAGTTGATCCTTTGCTACCGGTGCATCAGAGCCAATCTTTGTGAAAAGAAGCAATTGTTTTTCTTTGTCATAACCTTCAATCAATCCAAAGATTTTCTCTTGCCCTTGTACAATAGCAGAAACGCGATTTGTTCTGCTCATAGAACTTAGTAATTCTACTGATGATGTAAACTGAGATACACTTTTCACTCTTCCAACTAACCCTTGTGAAGTTACTACAGCCATATCTTTTTTAATTCCTTGCTGTGCCCCTTTATCAATTCCAATTAAATCGTACCATTTATCTGGATTACGAGAAACAACAGTAGCTGGAATTTCAGTATATCCGCTATTTAACTCTTTTTTACCAGTTAGCTCTTGTAGCTTCTTGTTATCATCTTCTAGTTGTTTTACTTTCCCTGATAGACCTGCATAATTATCTAATTTTGCTTTTAATTCTTTATTCTCTTCATACGTGCGCTTTACATCCTCTACATTTTCGAAGAATCCAGCTACGTATTTCGCTGGCTTTTGGAATACACGTTCTACAACACCGACAGTGTCTTTAACAAACTGCTCTGGCCATGTTAAACTGTTCCGTTCTTTCAATGAGATTCCAATCAATGCCACGAGAAGAATAATACTAACTAACAAAACAATTAATCTTTTGTTTAAGAAAAACTGTGGCACGTTCACACCCTCTTAATTTCACTGATTTTTATTTTGCAATATTATCGAGCAGCAGTTTTGAAAAGATCGATATTGTCTAATGCTTTACCCGTTCCAATTGCTACGCAATCTAATGGATCTTCTGCAACAAGAACTGGCATTTTTGTTTCTTCACTAATTACTTTATCTAAGTTACGTAGTAATGCCCCGCCACCTGTTAATACGATACCGCGGTCCATAATATCAGCCGCTAATTCCGGTGGAGTTTTTTCTAACGTATTTTTAACTGATTCTACAATCGCATCTACTGTATCTTTTAATGCATCTGCAATTTCTTCTGGCTGAATTAGTACTGTTTTTGGTAAACCACTTACTAAATCACGACCGCGAATTTCCATAGGCTCGATACCTTCTGGCTCGCCTGCAGAACCAATTTCTAATTTTAATGCTTCAGCTGTTCTTTCACCAATCATTAAGTTGTAGCTTTTCTTAATGTACTGAATGATTGAATCGTCCATATCATCACCAGCAACACGAACTGACTGGCTTGTTACAATACCACCTAAAGAAATAATTGCAACTTCTGTTGTACCACCACCGATATCAACAACCATACTACCAGTTGGTTCCCAAACAGGTAAGTTTGCACCAATTGCTGCTGCAAATGGTTCTTCGATAGGATAAGCATCACGAGCACCCGCTTGACGAGTCGCATCGATTACTGCACGTCTTTCTACAGCTGTAATACCAGATGGTACACATACCATTACATACGGCTTACGTGAAAAGAAACCGTTTGATTTTTGAGCTTGTTGAATGTAATATTTCATCATTGTTGCAGTTGTTTCATAATCAGCAATTACACCGTCTTTCATTGGGCGAAGTGCCACAACGTTCCCTGGTGTACGACCAATCATTTGTTTTGCGTCGCTACCTACAGCAACGATTTGTTTCGTATCAGTTTGTAACGCAACTACTGAAGGTTCACGTAAAACTACACCTTTTCCTTTTACATATACAAGCGTGTTCGCAGTTCCTAAGTCTATTCCAAGATCGCGAGTAAATCCACCAAATCCAAACATATTATTTATCTTCCTTTCTTGTTTTCACGGACTCATTTTTTCTTACTTTATATTATAAAAACAGTACGTTTTTTATATCTTTATCCTTTTTGTAGATAAATTTCTACAAAAAACTCATAAATCACATTATAAAACAAAATAAGTAAAAAGCATAGTCTTAAATATGACCTTTTTCCTTTAAACTCACGAATTTATGGTCACCTATTATAATATGATCAAGCACTTCAATTCCGATAATTCGGCCGCATTCTACTAAACGTTTTGTTACTTCAATATCTTCACGGCTCGGCGTAGGATCTCCTGAAGGATGGTTATGAAGACATATGATAGAGGCTGCTGCACGACGGAAGGCTTCTTTAAAAACTTCCCTGGGGTGTACAATTGACGTGTTTAAACTTCCAATAAAAATCGTTTGCCTATGTATAACTTGATTTTTCGTATTTAAATATAAACAGACAAAATGCTCCTGTTGTAAAAAACGCATTTCTTCCATCATGTATTTTGCACAATCTTCTGGACTTCGAATACTATATCTATTTTGATATTCTAAACGTACCATTCTTCTACCTAGTTCAAAGGCCGCCATAAGTTGCGATGCCTTTGAAATCCCAACACCATGTATACTAATTAGCTCTTCTAATGTTGCATCTTTCAACATACGCAAGCCATCAAATTGGTGTAAAATTTTATCTGACAACTTTAAAACTGTTTCTTCTTTAGAACCTGTTCTGAGTAACACTGCGAGAAGCTCTCGATTTGATAAACTTCCAGCACCTTCTAACAATAAACGCTCCCGTGGCTGTTCTTCTCTTACAACATCACGAATACCGTTCATCTCTCCACCCCTTTATTTGTTCTCTCAAAGAAAACCCCATGCAATTTTACGCATGGGTTACATCAATATCAAATTGTTTTAATTCCCGAACGAGACGTGCAATTGGTAAGCCAACTACACTATAGTAGTCCCCTTGAATATGTTGAACGAAAATAGATCCTTTACCTTGAATCCCATAACTACCTGCTTTATCAAGAGGTTCCTTCGACGCAACATATGTATCAATTTCCTCTTCTGTTAATTCCCAAAACGTAACTTCTGTACGCTCATAAAAAGTAACCGTTTTTTCTTTTGCTATAATTGCAACACCTGTATACACTTCATGTGTTTTTCCTGACAGTAATTGTAACATTTCTTTGGCCGCATCCTCATTAGAAGGCTTACCAAGAATACGCGATTCATATGTAACAATTGTATCTGCACCTAACACAATGTGATTACTATTATTTTCTGCCACCGCTGATGCTTTTTGCAAGGCAAGCGACATTACAATATCAGAAGGCGATGAATATGCACCGATTGTTTCCTCTACTTCACTTACAACGATTTCAAATGGCACACTAGCTAACTCAAGCAATTCCTTCCTACGAGGTGATCCTGAAGCTAAAATTATTTTTCTCATATTTTCTCCTTCCTTTCTCACATGAAGCAGAACAATTTATATCAATCGTATCAAAGGAGTAGTTTGCCCACAAATGAAAGAAATATTAATTTCTCTAACAAAAATAACACTTCTTTATTGCATACGATTATATTCCTGTCATAGAGAAAGCACTTTACTCTAAATTCAAAAGAAAAGAAAGAAGTACATGTACTTCTTTCTGACTCATTTTATTATCCTATCATTTCACTTTCTACGAAACAATTTTTTCATACGAGAGTAAGCCATCAATAATAACTTGATTTAATTTCGCCAAAGATTCCTTATCCATTTTCCCATCTTTTACTGTTTGTACAGCCACCGACGTATACATATACAGTTTCTTCGCTTCTTCTCGCTTCATACTTTTCCCTTCTTTTTCAATCGCTTTCCATTCTTTTTCAATCGCTTCTATATCTTTTGCGTTGCTTTTCCCACCAACTTGTACGCTAGAAGCATATTTTGTTAAATGAGCATATAATGGCTGCACTTTTGTTAAAAATGTTCCTACTTCTTTATCATCTTTCAGCAATGCTTTATCTGTTATATCCCAGTTCTTTTTCAAAACGGAGACACCGTCATTTTTATACTGAGTCATTAATTGATTTATAGCTTGTTCATCGCTAGCAATACCAACAACTATTGCATACTTATCCCCGCTCGGTCTCAAAGCTCCAATGCCCCCATTGCCTTTCCATTCTTCAAGAGCTGCCCGTCCCTTTTCTTCAGAAGAATAAAGCCCCCCTTGAACAAAAAATAATTTCATCGGATCCAATGACGTTCCTGCCTGTGCTTTTTGTTTTTCTTCTTTTGGTGCTGATGTTTGTTCTACCGTTCCACCCACCTTTGATTCTCCATTCCCAGTCGGCTTTGAAGCTGTTACTTCACTTCCTTCTGTCGTCCCTTGTCCAGTGAGTAAATGAAGCATCCCCATTCCAAACGCCGTACCGATAATAATTGCGGTTGCAACGATTGCAATTAATGTATTACTCCACTTCTTTCGGTATTTTTCCACAGACATCGATTTCGCTTTTTGAAACGGAACAACATTTCTCGGTCGTTCACCTTCTACTACCATCCATTCAAATTCATCTTTCTTCTTTTCCTCATACTTCGCTTCTGTTCCATTCACTTTCACTGAGATCGTTCGTGATTGCTTGTCCATACACTCACACCTCACCTCTTATCGTTGTCCGCATCATATCATATTCATTTCACAAAAAAACGAGATATTTGTCAGAGAAATTCGCCAAATAACCCTATATATTTATCTTATATGTATGCTTTTGACTTCATTTGTAGAACAAAAAACTAGATAGCAAAGACTATCTAGTTTTTCTCGCGAATATATTTTCGAACTTCAGAAATGAAATAAAGAGAACCTGTTATGATGAAAACATCATTTTCTCCTATCCTTTCAACTTTTGTATCAATTGCCTCTTTCCAATTTTCAAAAATTAATTTTGATTCTTTTTGTGAATATGATGCAAGTTTATCAGCAGCGATAGCACGATCAAAGGCGAATGTTGTAAAAATAATTTCATCTGCAATGGTTTCTAATTGGCCTACCATGTTATGCAATTGTTTATCACCAAGGGCAGTAAATAAAACTATTACATTTTTATCTTTGTAATGCGCTTCTACTGTTTTCACAAGGCTTTCGATACCTTCTGGATTATGGGCACCATCAATAACAATGTCCGGATTACTTTGTAATTTTTCAAATCTTCCAATCCAGTATGCTTCCTGTAATCCAACTCTTATTTCTTCATCCTCAATTAAAAATGATACATATGTTTTCAGGTACATCACTGCCATAAGTGCTACTGCTGCATTTCCTACTTGGTGAATACCTTTCATTGAGATTTGCACATCTTCAAATGCAGCGAAAGGACAAGTAAAATCAAACTGTTCTCCATCTTCGTTAGATTGTTTATGTAGTGCTGTAAACTGCTTGCCCACTTCATATAAGTTCGCATTATTTTCCTTCGCAACCTTTTGAATGACTTGCAACGCTTCCTCATCTTGTACACCAGTAACTACTGGAACACCTGACTTAATAATCCCCGCCTTTTCATATGCGATTTCTCCTAGTGTATTCCCTAAAATATGCATATGATCGTGACCGATATTCGTAATAATCGTGAGAACAGGGTGTATAACATTGGTAGAATCAAAACGTCCACCAAGCCCTGTTTCAAATAAAACAACATCACAGAAATTGACTTTACCGAAATAACAAATTGCCATAACAGTAATAATTTCAAACTCAGTCGCTTCCCCTAAATCCGTCTCATCTAGTTTTTCAACAACTGGCTTTACCATCTTTACGAGTTCAGTAATCTCTTCATCTGCAATTGGTGTCCCATTCACACTAATGCGCTCATTAAATGTTTCGATATAAGGAGAGGTAAACGTTCCTACCTTATACTTCGCGCCCTCTAACATGTAGCGCATATATGTTAACGTTGAACCTTTTCCATTTGTACCAGCAAGATGAACACATTTTATATGACGTTCTGGATTTCCGAGTTCTTCTAGCATCCATCTCATTCTTTCTAATCCTGGCTTAATTCCAAATTTCAATCGGCTATGAATCCATCCTATCGCTTCTTCGTATGTATGTATCACGTATGCTTTTCCCCTTTCAAAAAACAACTTTCATAATTCTATTATACGCAAAGAAAAGAGACTCACCAATATAGTGAGTCTCTAAAAACATTTTTACTTTTCAAGATCTACTAGACGTTGACGAACTGCTTCGCGTTTTTCTAGGTAATCTTGCTCTTTCGCACGCTCTCCGTCAATAACTGCTGCAGGAGCTTTCGCTACGAAACCTTGGTTAGAAAGTTTCTTCTGTACACGTTCTACTTCTTTATCAAACTTCTCAAGTTCTTTCTCAAGACGAGCTCTCTCTTCATCAAGATTGATAAGATCAGCTAACGGTAAGAATAACTCTGCACCTGATACGATTGCAGTCATTGCTTTTTCTGGCGCTTGTAAATCCATTTGAATTGTTAATTCGCTTGGATTACAGAAACGCTCAATGTAAGAGCTGTTTTTCGTAAGTTGAGCAAGTACAGCCTCATCTTTTGCTTTAATTTGCATTTGAACTTTTTTGCTCATTGGCGTATTTACTTCTGCACGGATGTTACGAACAGAGCGAATGATATCAACTAGAAGGTGCATTTCTGCTGCCGCTTCTTTATCTTGTAAATCTTCGCGAACTGTTGGCCACGCTGCTACTGTAATAGACTCGCCTTCATGCGGTAAATGTTGCCAAATTTTCTCTGTTACAAATGGCATGAATGGGTGTAATAGACGCATTGTTTGGTCTAATACGTAAGCTAAAATTGAACGAGTTGTTTTCTTAGCTGCTTCATCTTCACCGTATAGTGGAAGCTTCGACATTTCAATGTACCAGTCACAGAAATCGTCCCAAATGAAGTTGTATAATGAACGTCCAGCTTCACCGAACTCATATTTATCCATGTTACGTGTTACACTTTCGATTGTTTCGTTTAAGCGAGTTAAGATCCACTTATCTGCAACTGATTTTTCACCAGTTAAATCGATTTCTTCATACTTCATGTCATCCATGTTCATTAATACGAAACGTGATGCGTTCCAAATTTTATTAATGAAGTTCCAAGTAGATTCTACTTTTTCCATGCTGAAACGTAAATCTTGACCTGGTGCACTTCCTGTTGATAAGAAGAAACGCATTGCATCTGCACCGTACTTCTCGATAACATCCATTGGGTCAATACCGTTACCAAGAGATTTACTCATTTTACGTCCTTGCTCATCACGAACTAAACCGTGAATTAATACATCTTTAAATGGACGCTCTCCTGTAAACTCTAAACCTTGGAAAATCATGCGAGATACCCAGAAGAAGATGATGTCATAACCAGTTACTAAAGCATCTGTTGAATAGAACTTTTTAAAGTCTGCTGCATCTTCATTCGGCCAGCCAAGTGTTGAGAATGGCCATAGCGCTGAACTAAACCATGTATCAAGTACGTCGTTATCTTGATTCCAGTTTTCAATATCCGCTGGCGCTTCTGTACCTACGTATACTTCACCAGTTTCTTTATGGTACCAAGCTGGAATACGGTGGCCCCACCATAATTGACGAGAAATACACCAGTCATGAATGTTTTCCATCCAGCGTAAGTATGTGTTTTCAAAACGATCTGGTACGAACGTTACTTTTTCTTCTTCTTTTTGTTGAAGCGCTACTGCTTTTTCAGCAAGTGGAGCCATTTTTACGAACCATTGTGTTGATAAATAAGGCTCAACAACTGCACCGCTACGCTCACTATGACCTACTGAGTGCATATGAGGCTCGATTTCTACTAATACGCCAGCTTCTTGTAAATCTTTCACTAACTCTTTACGGCATTCGAAACGATCCATACCGTTATACTTACCAGCTTTTTCGTTCATCGTTCCATCTTCGTTCATTACTAAAATGCGTGGTAAGTCATGACGGTTACCTACTTCAAAGTCATTCGGGTCATGAGCTGGTGTAATTTTTACAACGCCTGTTCCGAAGTCTTTTTCTACGTACTCATCAGCAATAATCGGAATCTCACGGCCTACGATTGGAAGTGTAACTGTTTTTCCGATTAAATGTTTGTAACGATCGTCTTCTGGATGAACTGCTACTGCTGTATCACCAAGCATCGTTTCTGGACGCGTTGTTGCAAGACGAATGTGACCAGAACCATCTGTTAACGGGTAGTTCATATGGTAGAATGCACCTTGAACTTCTTTATGAATTACTTCAATATCAGAAAGAGCTGTGCGTGTTGCTGGATCCCAGTTGATGATATATTCACCACGGTAAATTAAGCCTTTTTCATATAATTGAACGAATACTTTATTAACCGCATCAGATAAACCTTCGTCTAATGTGAAACGTTCGCGAGAATAGTCTAGTCCTAAACCAACTTTTCCCCATTGTTGACGAATGTGAGAAGCGTACTCTTCTTTCCACTCCCAAGCTTTTTCAAGGAATTTCTCACGGCCAAGATCGTAACGTGAAATACCTTCTTCACGAAGTTTTCCTTCTACTTTCGCTTGTGTTGCGATACCAGCATGGTCCATTCCTGGAAGCCATAACACATCGTATCCTTGCATACGCTTCGTACGAGTTAAAATATCTTGAAGAGTTGTATCCCAAGCATGACCTAAGTGTAACTTACCAGTTACGTTCGGAGGTGGAATTACAATTGTATACGGTTGTTTCTTCTCGTCTCCTGTTGCTTCGAAATATTTGCCTTCAAGCCACCATTGATAAAGGCCTTCTTCAACGGACATATGATCATATTTAGTTGGTAAATTCTTTTCCGTGTTTGACATTATTTTCCCTCCTTAAAATAAAAAATGCCCCTCATCCAAAAAAGGACGAGGGACATCGCGGTACCACCTTTATTTACAAACAAATTCAGAATTTGCTTATACTCTTAATTTGATAACGGACAAATCCGTCTTTTCCTAATGAGAACTATTCCGTTCAGAAAAGATGCTCCAGGGCTACCTTCTAACATAACTATCTAGAGAATCTCCCAGCTAATGATTCTCCTCTCTGAAGACGTTTCATGTTATACTCTTCCCCTTCAAGGCATTTATATGATTGTTAATTATTATATACATTAGTGTAAAAAACGAAACCTTATTCGTCAAGATAAATTTAATACTACAGCTTTTCGGTCCAAAAAAAGAAGATAAGTAGCATCCTCTACTTATCTCCTTTACCCGTTCCCTTGCTGGGCAGCTTGTAATTGTGACAGGAAATATTCTATATTGCTAACGAGCCAATGCGATTGTTGCAAACTCTTTACTTCGCGCAGTTCATTTTCCTCGCTGCGATTATCTCTTTTTTTTCTATAAGACCCGATTTGTCGAATAAATTGTGATGGATACGTCATATAAGCAAACATGAGAAGTTGCTCTTCTTTCGTAAACGGAAAATTTTTTTGATACATTTGATACCATTCAAACCGATCACTTCTTGCGATTGGATATGTGTTTAAAGACCGCGAATAAAAACCTACTATATCTTGCACAGGCGTTGCAAACTTCGATTTTTCCAAACTAATAAAATAGCCATTCCGCTCATAGTCAAATAAAAAATGATTAAGCGACACGTTACCATGCACAAAAGTAATACGTGTTTTCTCTTTTTCTTTCATCGCATCGTTCCACTCATTTAATTGCTTCGTTGCAAATTCACGCGCTCTCATTACATGATGATAGTACGTACAATATTGCAATTCAAACGGAGACATATACCATTTCGATTCAGATTCTACGAGAAACTCTTCTAACATCTCACCATCATTTTCCCAGCGATCGGATATAGTTGTATAATGTTTTTCTAAATCTTCTTCCGTATATGTTTCTTCCTTCACAGTTTTTTGATGCAACGTTCCGAGTGTCTGAAACATTTTATGGTATTGATCATTATCCTCGCCACTTCCTTCTGCACGCTCTAACCAAGGCATTAAATAATAATTATACGTCCCGTCACTTAAAATATAATTTCCATCCGTCGCGTGGTATATAGGTACATAATTTGAAAAACCTTTCTCCTTCAAATATTGAATATGATGCAGAAAGTTATTCCGCTCTAACTTTCTGCCTTCTATTTTCTTGAGTGCATACGGACCTTGATTCGTATAAATTTTCATTACACTTCCGTGCTCTTCCATATGCTGCGTATCCAATCTATATTGCCTCACGATAGGTTCATAGTGATTTCGTAATTCAATATCCATACGAATAACCCTTTCTATTCAAAACATAGCCTCTAAGAAGAGAAGCGAGTGAAAACACTCACTTCCTTATTTCGCCTTTACCTTTGAAACGGGAATATAAATAATTTGCCCTGTATTTAAAAATATATCTTCTGTTTGATTGACACGGTATAAATTTTGTACAGACGTTTCATAACGTTCTGCAATAGATTCAATTGTATCCCCTTCTTGCACGAAATACATTCTTAACTTTGTAAATTCTTCTTCCGGTTCTTTCGTAAATATTTTTGTTAAATAAAGCGCATTTTCATCTCGCTGTGAATACTCTTCTTCTTGTTCTTCCTGCTTTTTCGCTTTTTCTTTCTTGAAATCTTTTCGCCCGAACAATTCAAATTGTGGCGTCGTTTCTTGCTCCTCTTCACGCTCCACAAATTCATGTTCTTCTATTTTCTCTTCTTCTAATTCCTGCTCTTTTCTTTCTTCTAATTGGAACGGTTCAAATGCGTAATCTTCCCACTCATCTGATTCCTTATATGCTGGTTCTTCTACATGTGGCACCGGTCTATGTTCATCCTCTTGCGCGGAATCATCTTCTAACTCCGCATACGCCGTTTCTTCCTCTTCATCCTCGATTCTTTCCTCATCACATAAACCTGTAATAGATATATCCGCTAATAATTGTAAGCAACCATTTTCCTTTAATTCATAATCAAATTCCTCGATTGATACATATAGTTCTTCAATTACTTTCACTCGATTTCTCGGAATTGATATTTCAAGCGGAAAGGAATGAACAAGTTCATTAACCCCATCTTCCCTTGTTTCTACATAATCAATCGACTTTGCTGGCGATAGTTCTCTTAATGAATACGCCGAATCATCTTGCCGTGCAACATACTCTCCCGTTAAATCTAATTGCCCTCTCACAATCACTTCATGATCAAGCTCTTCTATCTCAACGTCTGGATCTAACGAAATTGACAAAAGTTCATCGACTTCCTGTCCTTTTTGGAACCACACAGATTCTTTTAATGAAAATCGTAATGAATGGTCTGCAGCCACTTCTTTTCCCCCTCCCAAACTATATGTCATTACAGATTTATGTATGGAAAGCTTACTTTATGAATAAAAAAAATCGCTCCCCTTATGGAGAGCGGTTTTCTTCTAATACATTACGCTTTTAATTTTGACATTGCAATTTCAGCTGCTGCAATCGTCGCTTCAATATCTGCATCACTATGTGCTGTCGATAAGAATAAACCTTCAAATTGGGATGGTGGTAAGAACACCCCTTGTTCTACCATTTCACGATAGTACGCCGCAAAGAATTCTAAGTTTGAAGATTTTGCTGCATCGTAATTAATAACATGCTCATCTGTAAAGAAAATACCAATCATAGAACCTGCACGATTAATATGATGTGGAATGCCATGTTTTTCAGCTGCTTTACGTAATCCAGCTTCTAACATTTCAGCTTTACGCTCAAATTCTACATATGATTCTGGCGTTAACTGTACTAACGTTTCATAACCTGCTGCCATTGCAAGTGGGTTACCTGATAAAGTACCAGCTTGGTAAATTGGTCCGCTTGGCGCAACTTGGCGCATAATTTCTGCTTTACCCCCGTATGCTCCTACCGGTAAACCACCACCAATTACTTTACCTAAGCAAGTTAAATCAGGTGTTACTCCGTAATAACCTTGGCCACAATTATAAGCAACTCGGAACCCAGTCATTACTTCATCAAAAATAAGCAATGCACCGCTTTGTTCTGTTACTTCACGAAGACCCTCTAAAAATCCAGGTTGCGGGGGAACAACTCCCATATTTCCCGCTACTGGTTCTACAATTACACAAGCAATATCATCACCGAATTGTTCAAAAGCGTATTTCACGCTTTCTAAATCGTTATAAGCTACTGTAATCGTATTTTTCGCTACACCTTCTGGTACGCCAGGGCTATCTGGTAAACCTAGAGTCGCCACACCAGAACCAGCTTTAATTAATAACGAATCACCATGACCGTGGTAACAACCGATAAATTTCAAGATTTTATTACGACCTGTATAACCACGAGCTAAACGTAGCGCACTCATTGTCGCTTCCGTTCCAGAGTTAACCATACGTACAATCTCAATTGATGGTACGCGCTCAATAACAAGTTTTGCTAATTTATTTTCAATTTCTGTTGGTGCACCGAAGCTTGTACCTCTTTCAGCAACAGATTTTAACGCTTCAACAACACGATCATTTGCATGACCATGAATTAAAGGACCCCATGATAATACGTAGTCGATGTATTCATTCCCATCGATATCATATACTTTAGAGCCTTTTCCACGCTCCATAAACAACGGATTCATCCCTACAGACTTAAAAGCACGAACTGGGCTATTTACGCCACCAGGCATTAAGTCTTGCGCCTCTTCAAACGCTGCAATTGACTTATCAAACTTTTTCATTATTTAGCGCCTCCTTCTTGTAACCATCTTGCTGCATCTTTTGCATGATACGTAATAATTAAATCTGCTCCTGCACGTTTCATGCTAATTAATTTTTCAAGTACAACTTCTTTTTCATTAATCCAACCATTTTGCGCTGCCGCTTTAATCATCGAATATTCACCACTTACATTATAAGCAACAACTGGTAAATTAAAGTTGTTTTTCACATCACGAATGATATCTAAGTAAGAAAGAGCTGGTTTTACAATTAAGAAATCTGCACCTTCCATTACATCTGATTCTGCTTCACGGAATGCTTCCATACGGTTTGCTGGGTCCATTTGATATGTTTTACGGTCACCAAATTGTGGCGCACCGTGCGCAGCATCACGGAATGGTCCATAAAATGCTGATGAATATTTCACAGCGTACGACATAACTGGTACGTGTCCAAAACCATTTTCATCTAATGCATGGCGAATTGCTGTTACGAAGCCGTCCATCATGTTTGATGGCGCAATAATGTCCGCCCCTGCTTTCGCTTGACTTACAGCTGTTTTCGCAAGAACTGCAAGAGACTCGTCATTTAAAATAATACCATCTTCAATTACACCGCAATGACCATGGCTTGTAAATTGACATAAACACGTGTCTGCAACTACTACTAGCTCAGGGAAATCACCTTTAATTTGCTTAATAGCACGTTGTACAATTCCGTGATCACAATATGCTGATGATCCAACTTCATCCTTTTCAGCAGGTAAACCAAATACAATAACAGAACGAATACCTAAATCAACAACTTCTTGCATTTCAGCTTGCAATAAATCTAAAGACATTTGATATACGCCTGGCATAGAAGGAACTTCATTACGAACATTTTCACCTTCTAATACAAAAATAGGGTAAATAAAATCTTCCGTATGTAAAAACGTTTCACGCACAAGCGCCCGCATGCCCCCGCTTTGTCTTAAACGACGATGACGATTAAATTGTAAAGAGTTCATAGATTTCTATCCCCATTCTTTCATTTTATAGATTCACAAACACATTGTAGTAATGCTTCTACAGTGTACTCTTTCGGCACAATAACAGACGGAAAATAACGACTTGCCTCTTTTTCCGTAATAGGTCCTATACAAGCAATTGTACATTTTTTTGTCCATTCTCTCCAGTTTGTACCCTCAAGTAAACGAACAAAACTAGTAACAGTTGAAGGGCTCGTAAATGTAATAATATCTATTTCCCCTAATTTCAACGCTGCTATAAGCTCTTGCTTTTTTTCTACATTCACTTTCGTACCGTATACGATTAACTCATCTAGAGAAACACCAATTCCCCTAAGTTTAACTGGTATTACATCTCTTGCTAAATTCCCTTTTGGAAATAAAACACGCTCGTTTCCACTTAATTCTTTTAGAAACTCTTCGGCAAATACTTCTGCCACAAACGAAGTCGGAACAAAATGAACTTGATAGCCCCTTTTTTCTAACTCTAATTTTGTTTTCACACCTACCGCAGCGATTTTAATAGTTAGTGGTAGTTTCTTTTTCAAACTATCTAGAAAAAAAGCTACACCATTTCTGCTCGTAAAAATAACCCAGTCATACGAATGTAGCTGCCCTTCAATATGTTGAATTTGCCTATGAGACATACCTTCCATACGCAAAAGCGGAATTTCCAATGGAATTCCGCTCTTTTCTTTCACTGCTACACTCATTTGTTTCGCTTGATGCTGGGCACGTGTAATCAATACCGTTTTTCCAGCGAGAGCGTTCATATTTATTGTTGCTCCTTATTTGCAGCAAGAATAAGTTCTTTGGCGCCTTGTTTAATTAAACGGTCAGCAGCCTCTAACCCTACTTCTTCGGGATTAGTACCCACTACTGTCTCTTTTAATAAAACCGAACCATCCATAGAGCCAACAAGAGCTGTTAATTCGATTGCATCGCTTTCTGTAAGGGTTGCATATCCAGCGATTGGAACTTGGCATCCACCTTCAAGTTTATGAAGAAATACTCGCTCCGCCGCCACTGTTCTTTCTGTTACCGCATCATTAATATGCGCTAACAACTGCAATAAATCCTTATCATCCTCACGACATTCAATCGCCAATGCACCTTGTCCTACAGCAGGTACACATAAAGTTTCATCTAAATGTTCTGTAATAACTTCATCATCCCAGCCCATTCTTTGTAATCCAGCTGTCGCTAAAATAATCGCATCGTAATCTTCTTCTTTTAATTTTCGTAAACGTGTATCGATATTCCCGCGAATCCACTTCACTTGTAAATCAGGTCTCGCAGCGAGTAGCTGTGCACTACGTCTTAAACTACTCGTACCTAAAATAGCACCTTCCGCTAACTCTTTAAACGATGCTCCATTTTTTGAGATAAAAGCATCACGAGGATCAACACGCTTTGGTATACAGCCAATCGTTAATCCTTCTGGAAGTACGGCCGGCATATCTTTCATACTATGTACAGCCATATCGATTTCTTTCGTAAGTAACGCATGTTCAATTTCTTTAACGAACAAGCCTTTTCCACCTACTTTTGAAAGAGTAACATCTAAAATAACATCACCTTTTGTGACAATTTCTTTCACTTCAAATTCATATGGTAAACCTAGCGCTTTTAACTGATCAATAAACCAGTTTGTTTGCGTTAATGCTAGTTTACTCTTTCGTGATCCTACAATAATTTTGCGCATAATTCTCTCTCCTCATTATAAATACCAAAAGTGGAAATTGGATAAACTGCTTAACAGAAAAATGTTTACTAGCATTACGAGAAATGCCCCTACATTCCACAGTACAATTTTCTTCCCTTGCAACACATCTGCCGCTCTTAAATACAAGCCCGCACAATATACAAATAGAACGACAAACGAACCAATTACTTTCGTATCATACCAATGGAAATTGTCCAATTTTGTATAGCCCCATATGCATCCTAATAAAATTGCTAGTAAGAAAAATGGAACAGAAAATAAATTTAATCCGTAAGACGTAGATTCAAGCTTCGGCAAATTCCCTAACCTTCTTAATCTCGCATTCCACTTTTTCTTTTTTAATAGACGATATTGCAGTAAATACATAATAGAAAAAATGAACGATACCGTAAACGTTGCATAAGAAATAATCGCCATTCCAACATGCACGTATACAAGTTCTGAAACTAATTGTTCCGCAAGTACCGGCGACATCTTTCCGAGCGGTGTAAAAATAGAAAAAGCGCTTACGCCAAATGCAACAACATTTGTAAAAAAGACTAAAAAGTCAACGCGCATAAATCGATTTATGACTAACGACATTGTAATCAATAGCCAAACATAAAAATAAATTCCTGATAATAAAGTTAAAATGGGATTCGTTTCTGAATCTGTTGCCCTAAGCAACATAAAAATAGACTGCAATACCCATACAATCGAAAGTAACCAAAAAGCAAATCGGTTCGCCTTTCGGTTACTTTGGAAATAATCTATAAAATATAAACTAATGCTACAAGCATATAAAATAATTGCAATATGATAAATAATACTGTTATTTAAAAAACTCATCCGATCATCCTTCCAAATTATAAAGATGGAACGGATGGTGTCCACGCTCTTTTATGTTCTACTTCTTCCGCACAACTCTCTACGTCTTCCATTTCTAAATCGAAAATCTTCGCAAATAATGCTAATTTTTCGCCCGCTCCTTCTTCAGCAGCTATTTCTTTCGCTACTAAAATTGGGTCTTTTAATAATTGGTTAATAATACTTTTCGTATGCTTACTAATAACTTTTTTCTCACGATCACTAAGATTTGGTATTTTTCGTTCCAGGCTTACCATCGTTTCACTTTGGATTGCAAGTGCCTTATCACGAAGAGCTGATATTAACGGAACAACACCAAGTGTACTTAACCACGTTTTGAATAAAACAATTTCCTCTTCAATCATAAATTGAATTTTCTCTGCTTCTTTCAAACGCTCAGCACGGTTTGCTTCCACTACTCCTTGTAAATCATCAATATCATACAAGAAAGAACCTTCTAGCTCATCAATCGCTGGATCAATATCACGTGGTACTGCAATATCAACCATAAATAAAGGACGACCAGAGCGCATTTTCTCTACCTTTGTCATCATCTCTTTCGTAATGACATACTCTGATGCACCAGTTGAACTAATTAAAATATCCGCTTCTAATAATGCGCATTGCAATTCACTTAAAGATTTTGCATGTCCCATATATTTCTCAGCCATTACTTCTGCTTTCGAAAGCGTTCTATTCATAACTGTTACTTTACGAGCACCGCTTCCATATAAGTTTTGTAGTGCAAGTTCGCCCATTTTACCAGCACCAAGAATAAGCACATGACAATCCGTTAACTCGCCAAATATTTTCTTTCCAAGCTCAACAGCAGCATAACTAACAGACATCGCACTTTCACCAATTGTTGTTTCTGAGTGAGCACGTTTTGCTAATGTAATGACTTGCTTAAACAATTCATTAAAAATTGTGCCTGTTGCTTTGACTTGTTGTGCTTCTAAAAAGCTATCTTTTATTTGACCTAAAATCTGTGTTTCTCCAACTACCATAGAATCTAAACCGCACGTTACACGGAATAAATGATCTATTGCACCATCTTGTTCAAAAATAGTTAAATATGGTGCGACTTCTTCTATTTCAAGCTGAAACCAATCAGCTAAAAATTTCTTAATATAATACCGTCCCGTGTGTAATTGATCGACAACAGCATAAATCTCAGTGCGGTTACAAGTTGATACAATGACATTCTCTAACACGCTCTTTTGATTTTGTAATGTAGTCATCGCTCGCACTAGCTCTGCTGCCTGAAATGTGAGTTTCTCACGAAATTCTACAGGGGCTGTTCGATAATTTACACTAACAACAAGAATATGCACGCAGCATGTCCCCCTTCACCCGTTTTATCACTTTATCTACTATCATAATACAACTTTCCTCTTATGAATCTGACAATCGTGTGAACAACCGATTATTTTTTAATTATTCTCCGTATGTAATAAAGGAGATTCAGTAACACTAATAAAAACTTTCTACTTTATAATGATTATAAATTAATAACTCTATTTGTACGTTACCAAAAAAAGTCCTCATAATCAAGTGATGGAAACTATTCCATATAAATTATAACATCATCTTCCCTATCTTCTTTCATCATGAAGGAAAATATGTATGATTGTTCCAAAATGTAACCAACACTTTCTCAATACAATGTATTTGACATTGTATTTATTTTTCGTTATATTGGTTTTACAAAATTAAATTGTGCACAACTTAATTAGAAGGGAGTTATGTATGACAGAGGACTCTTTGCATCTAGATAACCAACTTTGTTTTTCTATTTACGCCTGTTCTAGAGAGGTTACTCGTTTTTATCGACCTTATTTAGAAGAAATGGGTATTACGTATCCACAGTACATTACTTTACTCGTACTATGGGAGCAAGATGGACTAACAGTAAAAGAAATTGGAGAACGCCTATTTTTAGATTCCGGTACGTTAACACCTATGTTAAAACGAATGGAATCATTAAAACTTGTAAAGCGTGTTCGTTCCAAAGAAGACGAGCGAAAAGTTTGTATTGAATTAACAAAACAAGGAAAAGATTTAAAGGAAAAGGCATGTTCATTACCGACAACGATGGCTACAAACTTAGGAATTACAGAGCAAGAATATCGTTCTTTATTAATCCAACTAAATAAACTAATTGAAACAATGAAAACAATTAATGATGGAAAAGGGGAATAAATATGGATAAATTATATACTGCTTCAGTAACAGCAACAGGTGGAAGAAATGGGAAAGTAGTTTCAGATGATGGCATATTAAATCTTGATGTGAAAATGCCGAAAGCACTAGGTGGTGCAGGTGGAGAAGCAACAAATCCAGAACAACTATTTGCCGCTGGTTATGCAGCTTGTTTCGATAGTGCATTACAACTTGTCATTCGTACAAAACGTGTGAAAGTAGAAAGTACAGAAGTAACTGCTCACGTTTCTATCGGAAAAGATACAGATGGTGGTTTCGGCCTATCTGCTGTACTTGATGTACATGTCGCTGGCGTTTCACATAGCGAAGCACAAGAACTTGTAGAAGCTGCTCATGGAGTATGTCCTTACTCAAAAGCAACGAGAGGAAATATTGAAGTTACATTAAACGTACGCTAAAAAATACAACAAAGAAAAAAACGCGCGACATTCGTCACGCGTTTTTTGTTTTTGTCATTTTATGAATCGCCTTCCACGCTTCTTCTTTCCCAAGTCCTGTTTCAGAAGAGAATAGAACGATTTCATCGCCAATTTCAACAGCAAGCGTTTCTTTTACAACTTTTAAATGCTTTTGCCATTTCCCTTTCGGAATTTTATCGGCTTTCGTCGCAATAATAATTGTTGGGATTTCATAATGCTTTAAGAAATCATACATCATCACGTCATCTTTTGTTGGTTGGTGACGTAAATCAACTACTAATACAGCTGCGTCTAATTGCTCACGTGTTGTAAAGTACGTTTCAATCATTTTGCCCCATGCCGCGCGCTCCGATTTAGACACTTTCGCATATCCATAACCTGGAACGTCAACAAAATGCATCATCTCATTGATTAAGAAAAAGTTCAGCGTTTGCGTTTTTCCTGGTTTAGAAGAAATACGCACTAACTTTTTACGATTTAAAATTTTATTAATAAAGGAAGACTTCCCGACATTTGAACGACCTGCTAATGCAATTTCTGGTAAATCACTGTCTGGATATTGTTCTGGTTTAACAGCACTAATTACAATATCTGCTTTTGTTACTTTCATTGTTTCACTCCTACTAATGCGTGCTCCAATACTTCATCTAAATGAGATGCAAGCACAAACGTAAGGTTTTCTTTTACGCTCTCTGGAATATCATCTAAATCTTTCTCATTTTCCGCTGGCAAAATAATTTTTGTTAAGCCTGCGCGGTGAGCACTTAATGTTTTTTCTTTTAAACCACCAATTGGTAATACACGACCACGAAGTGTAATTTCACCTGTCATACCCACTTCTTTACTTACAGGAATACCTGTTAGTGCAGAAATAAGTGCCGTTGCCATCGTAATACCTGCTGACGGTCCGTCTTTTGGAACTGCTCCTTCTGGAACATGAATATGAATATCATTTTTCTCATGGAAATTCGGATCGATTTGAAGCTCTGCTGCACGAGAACGAATATAACTAAACGCAGCTTGTGCTGATTCTTTCATAACATCCCCAAGTTTCCCTGTTAAAATTAGTTTCCCTTTTCCTGGCGCTACAGAAACTTCAATTGCAAGTGTATCGCCGCCTGCTGCTGTGTAAGCTAAACCTGTTGCCATACCAACTTGGTCTGTTTTTTCAGCTTGCCCATAACGGAATATGTGTTTACCAAGTAAATCAACAATCTTTTTCTCTGTCACAACGATACGTTTACGTTCTGCTGTAACGATAATTTTCGCTACTTTACGGCAAACTTTCGCAATTTGGCGCTCTAGCGTACGAACACCAGCCTCACGTGTATAATAACGAATAATTTCAAGAAGCGCTTCATCACGTACTTGTAAATTACCTTTTCGTAAGCCATGCTCTTTTAATTGTTTCGGCAATAAATGCTCACGAGCAATGTGTACTTTTTCAAGTTCTGTATAGCCAGCAATCGAAATGATTTCCATACGGTCAAGTAATGGACCTGGAATACTTGAAAGTGTATTAGCAGTTGCTACAAACATAACTTTCGATAAATCATATGGTTCTTCAATGTAATGATCACTGAAGTTATGGTTTTGCTCTGGATCTAATACTTCAAGTAATGCTGCTGATGGATCTCCACGGAAATCGTTAGACATTTTATCAATTTCATCTAATAAGAAGACTGGATTAACTGTTTTCGCCTTTTTCATACCTTGAATAATGCGTCCTGGCATTGCTCCAACGTATGTACGGCGGTGACCACGAATTTCAGATTCATCACGCACACCACCAAGAGATACACGGACAAAGTTACGATTCAATGATGTTGCAATTGAACGCGCTAACGAAGTTTTGCCGACCCCAGGAGGTCCTACTAAACAAAGGATAGGTCCTTTTAATGAATTCGTTAACTTCTGTACAGCTAAATATTCAAGTACACGCTCTTTCACTTTTTCAAGACCGTAATGATCGTTATTTAAAATCTCTTCCGAATGAGCAAGATCGATTATATCTTCTGTTGCTTCTGTCCACGGAAGTGCTAATAACCAATCAATATAATTACGAATAACACCGCTCTCCGCAGAACTTGCTGGTAACTTTTCATAACGATCTAATTCTTTCAGTGCGGCCTTCATTGTTTCTTCAGGCATTCCTGACTGTTCAATTTTCTCACGAAGTTCTTCAACTTCCCCGCCCTTACCTTCTTTATCGCCAAGTTCAGTTTGAATCGCCTTCATTTGCTCACGTAAGAAATATTCTTTTTGCGTGCGCTCCATTGAACGTTTCACTTTTTGCCCAATTTTCTTTTCTAGGCTAAGTAACTCTTGTTCATCTTGAATAATTGAAATAAGTGTATGTAATCGGTCTTTTACAGATACAATCTCTAAAATCTCTTGTTTCTGCTTCGTTTTAATCGGTAAGTGAGAAGCAATTAAATCAGCTAATCTTCCTGGTTCTTCTACATCAGCTACCGTTGCAAATGTTTCATTTGAAACTTTTTTCGAAACTTTAATATATTGTTCGAAATGCTCCAGTAACGTACGCATAAGAGCTTTCTCTTCTAAATCATCTTCTACTTCTTCCGTCACCGTTTTAATTGACACTTGTACTACATTTTCTTCTTCGATAAACTCTATTACTTCTGCTCTATGTAAACCTTCCACAAGGACACGAAGCGTACCGTTCGGCAATTTTAACATTTGCTTTACTTTCGCCAATGTACCTACACTATATATGTCATCTTCTTTCGGATCATCGATATTCATTTCTTTTTGCATTGCTAAAAAGATGATATTTTCATCCATTGCCGCCTGCTCTAGTGCTTGTATCGATTTATCACGTCCTACATCAAGATGCAGAACCATCGTTGGATATACGAGAACGCCTCTTAATGGTAGGAGGGGCACGATTCTTTCGTTCGTATTCATACTAGACATAGCACCTCCATAATAAATTAAACTCCTGTTCAACTATTTTATATTACAATACACCTAGATGCAATTGCTGAGATTCCTCGCAATTGTAAATAGCTTGTTTTTCTACCTTACGAAAAGAAAAAAGACTCCGATTAAGCATACAAACTTAAACGAAGTCTGGCAAATTTTATTATTGTTTATTTTTACATAGATTGTGCATCCGTTTCGTCTACGTTACTATGTACATCTAGCTCTCTATGCATATTTTCTTGCATAAACGTTAACTCAAATACTTCTTTTAGCTTACGGACAGGAATAATTTCAATTCCCTTTATCGTATACAAAAATGGTTGCATATTTTCAGCAGGAATGATGACTTTCTTAGCTCCCGCTTTTTTCGCAGCTTTTATTTTTGCGTACACGCCACCAATAGGCTTTACTTCTCCGTGTATACTTATTTCACCTGTCATCGCTACTTCATTATTTACATATGTGCGATGCACCGCTGAATATACACCTGTTGCCATAGCAATTCCTGCAGAAGGTCCATCAATTGGGATACCACCTGGAAAATTAATATGTATATCGTATCCTTCTGGCAACACATCTAAAGAACGAAGTACTGTTAATACATTATCAACAGAGCCTTTCGCCATACTTTTACGACGAATCGATTTCGTTTGACTACCAATACTTTCTTCTTCCACAATTCCGGTAACATTTACCGATCCTTTATCTTTCGCCGGAATTGCTGTTACTTCAATTTCTAATAACGCACCTGTATTAGGTCCGTATACAGCAAGGCCATTTACAAGACCAATCCTTGGAATCGGATAAATATGCTTTTCGTATTTCGGTGTAAGCTGACTTGAGTGAACAACCCACTCTATATCTTCATCTTTAATGAAAGAACGTTCTTCATTTATCGCCATACCAGCAGAGATTTGTACGAGATTAATCGCTTCTCGTCCATTTCTTGCATACATCCCAATCATTTCAATACCATTTTCACCTATTTGCATTTCCACTCTTTCCGCGGCGTTTTTCGCTACTTTTTGAATTTCTTCCGTATCTAATTCACGGAAAAACACTTCTAAGCAACGTGACCGAATAGCAGGAGGGATTTCCTCTGGCGAACGTGTCGTTGCTCCAACTAAGCGAAAATCTGCTGGTAAGCCTTTTTGGAAAATATCGTGTATATATGTCGGAATCATCGTATTTTCTTCACTATAGTACGCACTTTCTAAAAATACTTTCCGATCTTCTAACACCTTTAACATTTTGTTCATTTGAATCGGATGGAGTTCTCCAATCTCATCAATAAACAAAATACCACCATGCGCATCTGTTACAGCGCCTTTCTTCGGTTGCGGAATACCTGCTTGCCCCATCGCTCCAGCACCTTGATAAATCGGATCATGCACCGAACCAATTAAAGGGTCTGCGATACCACGTTCATCAAACCGAGCTGTCGTCGCATCAAGTTCAATAAATGTAGCATTCGTACGAAATGGAGATTTAGGATTTCGTTTCGCTTCTTCCAATACAAGACGTGCTGCCGCTGTTTTCCCAACACCTGGCGGGCCGTATATGATTACATGTTGCGGATTCGGACCACAAAGAGCCGCTTTTAACGACTTAATCCCGTCCTCTTGCCCTACAATATCTAAAAAAGATGTAGGACGCACCTTTTCCGCTAGCGGCTCTGTTAAAGAAATCTCACGCATTTTACGAAGCTGTTCTAATTCTTTTTTCGATTCTCGATCAATTGAAACTTTTTGTGTTCGTTGATTTCGAAGTAAATGCCAAAAATACAATCCGACAATTACACCAAAAACAAGTTGAACAACTAAAAATATATTTGTCCAGCTCATTATTTATTTCCTCCCGCAATATTTTATCTCTTAGTATTTCCGCGGAGGAACGTAGCTAAACATAAAGAGAAACAGCAATTATAAAAATTGCTGTTTCTCTTTCGCATTATGCAGATGTTTTTGTATCAAGTACAGTACCGTCTTGTAACACCAATTTCGGTGGTTCATTATCAGCTACTGTTTCTTTTGTAAGAATACACTTCTCGATATCTTTACGAGATGGAAGTTCGAACATTACATCAAGCATTAAGCCTTCAATAATAGAACGAAGTCCACGAGCACCCGTTTTACGTTCAATTGCTTTTTTCGCAATTTCGATTAGTGCACCTTCTTCAAACTCTAACTCAACATCGTCAAGCTCCAATAGTTTTTGGAATTGCTTAACAAGTGCATTTTTCGGTTTCGTTAAAATATCAACAAGAGCATCTTCATCAAGTGGCTCTAGGTTCGCAATAACTGGAAGACGACCGATAAACTCTGGAATTAAACCAAATCTTAAAAGATCCTCTGGTAATACGTGAGATAAAACATGCTTCTCATTTACATCAGCATTTTTCTTCTCAGAACCAAATCCAATTACTTTTTCACCAAGGCGACGTTTAATAATTGGCTCAATGCCATCAAACGCTCCACCACAGATGAATAAGATATTCGTTGTATCAATTTGAATAAACTCTTGGTGCGGATGCTTACGACCACCTTGAGGTGGAACGCTTGCTACAGTACCTTCTAAAATTTTCAGAAGTGCCTGCTGCACACCTTCACCAGATACATCACGTGTAATTGATGGATTTTCGGACTTACGTGCCACTTTATCAATCTCATCAATATAAATAATTCCTTTTTCCGCTTTCTCTACATCATAATCAGCTGCTTGAATTAATTTTAGTAAGATGTTTTCTACATCTTCCCCAACATATCCAGCTTCTGTTAAAGATGTTGCGTCCGCGATTGCAAATGGAACATTTAAAATACGCGCTAACGTTTGTGCCAATAATGTTTTACCACTACCTGTTGGCCCGATAAGTGAAATATTACTCTTCGCTAATTCTACATCATCAATTTTGCTGTTAGAATTAATACGTTTGTAATGGTTATATACCGCTACCGCTAGTGCTTTTTTCGCACTATCTTGTCCGATGACATACTCATCTAAGATTTCACGAATTTCTACCGGTTTCGGTACATCTTTGAATTCTACTTCTTCGTCCTTCGCAAGCTCCTCTTGTACAATTTCAGTACAAAGCTCGATACACTCGTCACAAATGTAAACACCTGGACCTGCAACTAACTTTCGAACTTGCGTTTGTGTTTTACCACAGAAAGAACATTTTAATTGCCCTTTTTCATCATTAAATTTAAACATATTTTCACACCCCTTACAAAGTGCTAACCTCTTGCCTTCGTATGTACACGATAAATGTATCGTATGTAAATACATATTATGTCACTACGTAGCGAGAAATACAAATAATATGACTAGTTATGTACAAATAAAAAGTTTTTAAAACTTTTGAAATATGTATATTCGACTTATAAAGGAACTTTTCCTTCTTCATCGAAAAGTTTTATAAATATATTTCTATATTTATAAAACAAGGCACGATTAAAATCGCGCCTTGTTATTTTATTATGCAGCGTTTTCTACTAAGAAGTCTACAGCTTTACGCACTTTAAGATCTTCAGATAAAGCGTCTACGCTTCCAAGAGCTTGCTTGATAGCGTCTACTGGCATACCGTACATTTCAGCCATTTTTTCAACTTCTGCAGTTACTTCTTCTTCAGTAACTTCGATGTTTTCAGCTTCAATGATAGCTTCAAGAACAAGATTGATTCTTACACGTTTTTGTGCATCCTCTTTCATTTGCTCTTTTAATTTGTCAGCGTCAGTACCTGTGAATTGGTAGTAAAGCTCAAGGTTCATACCTTGTTGGCTTAAACGTTGCTCGAATTCACGAACCATACGATCTAATTCAGTGTTGATCATAGCTTCTGGAATTTCGATTTCAGCGTTAGCAGCAGCTAATTCTACTACTTCGTCACGTACTTTATGCTCAGCTTCGTGCTTTTTGCCTTCTTCTAAGTTTGTACGAAGTTTTGTTTTTAATTCATCAAGAGTTGCAACTTCTTCGTCAGCTTCTTTAGCGAACTCGTCGTTTAACTCAGGAAGTTCTTTTGTTTTGATTTCGTGAATTGTTACTTTGAATGTTGCTGGTTTGCCAGCTAATTCAGCAGCATGGTACTCTTCTGGGAATGATACTTCAACGTCTTTAGAATCACCAGATTTAAGACCAATTACTTGCTCTTCGAAACCTGGGATGAAAGTACCAGAACCGATTGCAAGAGAATAGTTTTCGCCTTTTCCGCCTTCAAATGCTTCGCCATCAACGAAACCTTCGAAGTCGATTACAGCTGTATCACCATTTTCAATAGTTCCTTCTTCTTTAACAACTAGTTCAGCTTGACGCTCTTGTAAAGCTTTTACTTCATTCTCTACATCTTCGTCAGTTACAGTTGTTTCAACTTTTTCTACTGCTAAACCTTTGTACTCACCTAATTTAACTTCAGGTTTCACTGTAACTTTTGCAGTGAAGATAAGGTTAGCATTTTTTTCGAACTTCTCGATGTCGATTTCAGGATGATCAACTGGGAAGATACCAGCTTCATCGATCGCTTCACCGTATGCTTTTGGTAAGATGATATCTAAAGCATCTTGGTATAAAGATTCGATACCAAAGCGTTGCTCGAATAACGGACGAGGCATTTTTCCTTTACGGAAACCTGGTACGTTAATTGTTTTTACTACTTTTTTGAACGCAGCGTCGATAGAGTTGTTTACTTCTTTAGCATCAACTTCGATTGTTAAAACGCCAACGTTACCTTCTAATTTTTCCCATTTTGTAGACATTTATTCTTTCCCTCCAACTATAATAATGTATGCACATACCTCTATAGATTAAGATCTTCATTATCTCTTTTTTGAAATAACAAATATACAAATAATCCTCTAGCAAAAGCTTTCAGATATAATGTTCCAATCTACTAATTGCCTAGAAGACAATTACGGTATATTTTGTTCGAGAATAATATGAAACATATTAAGTAAGAGAATTACACTTCTCTTCTCTTACAAACAGGCAGTTTTCTGCCTTTTGCAACCCTTACATTATAACATAGAATATGCTCGTTTCAAGAACTGAACAATTCTTTTTCATAATTATACGGGCAAATATCCTTCTCTTTCAACACGTAATAACCATTGATAGGCAATATGGAACTCTTCTAATTCAATATTGTATGCTGTCATAAGCTCTTCTTCATCAATAGCCAATCCGAAACGCTTTCTTCCAATTCTCTCTAAAACAGCAGCCCAAATCTCTTCTTTATCCATCAATAGAGCAAATGGGAATACGCCAATTTGCAATTCTTTCCAATATGTAACCATCACATCAAATATATCGGGATAATTTTGCTCTAATCGGCTTGATAATTTATGTATAATGTTATTGGATTGCTCCTCATTATGACCTGTAAATGCTGGAATTACCTTGATCGTATTACCAAACTTTTCTACCTCTATTTCTTCTTCTACCTGACTTTCTATCATTTTATACAAAATAGAAGTTTTTAAATAAGGATGCTGCTTTTCTTCTATTAAAAATTTCTTTAAAACAGGTAATGCAAGATCCAAGTCTTTTAACGAAAGTTGCTGAATCGCTCTTAGCTTCTGTCCAAAATTTTCTCCAAAAAGCTCATTAGTAAATTCATCCAATTCAAAGTTTGAATCTACTAGCGATGCGTCTCCCTCATTTAGCATACCTTCTGCAAATAGAGCAAGTTGCGCTAACTTTTCCTTTTGATCAGGCATTATATCTTTCGTTTGTAAAACCTTTTCAACAGTTTCAATAACACCTTCATAATCATTTGTTTGAACTAAAATAGTCACGTATGTTTCAAGAATATCACCAAATAAAACAACTCCTGTTTTAAGCAGCTGTTCACATTTATCTTTCGCTTCTTCCATACGTTTTAATTCGAGTAAACAAATAACTGAAGCTAATTCCGTTTGTTCCGTTTCCGCATTATACTGACGTAATATTTCAAAGCAGCGCAATGCATCTTCGAATTTCCGCTCTTTCAGCGCTAAAAACCCTTCATCAATATAGCGCTCTGATAGTTGTGGAAACAATACGACCGTATTTTCTTTTTTATCCATACGTCCGCCTCTTTTTCTTGATTTTAATTATGTTCAAAGTAAATATATCAAATGCGTAATGAGAACACAACATCCCAAAACTATTTGTTTGAAATATGAAAATATTTAACTTTTATATCCCAATACGAATAAATCTCCACAAAAAATTAAAATTGTACAAATAAAAATCCCCAGCAACAGGCGCAGAGGATTCTTCATTAATGGAAAGCTTTTATAATTGTGGGGTATATTACAAGGGTAATAATTTGGAGAACAATAATTGCCATAACAATCATGCTAAAATAGAAGATTGGTTTACTTCGCTTCATTAAAAACATAATAATAAGCATCGTACAAGCAAACAAACTCAAGAAGAACAAACTCGTTGTCGAACTAAGTATACCACTTGGGACAAAGAACAATAATACTACACTACAAGTACCTATAATTCCAAATAACCATTCCATTCATTCACTCATTCCCTTTCCCTCTCATGGCTGTTTTCTCTAAGCAATTAAATGTTTTACAACATCAACTACATACGTTAATTTCTCATACGCTACAAATCCAAAAGCAACTGTTAAGCCCGTTACTACTAATCCCTTCATCATTTCTTCCTCCTCGTTTTATCGTTGTTATCTTCATTATAAAAGATTAGCAATTTCTTACCATCGAACTACCTTACAGTTACCTTACAGAATTGTAAGATTTCAAATAGGATAGAAAAACACCCCATATCACTTGAGGTGACATCAAGGAATTTCTCTGTAATCACTTGTTTTTCTCTTAGTTATTTTTCGGAGAATCCACCCTTAAACTAATAGATTTACTAAATAACTTAGGGTTGAAATAATTATTCGTTACTTCCCTTAACTTACCTTCAAATGTTTTCGGATTACAAGCAAACACCGAATTGAAATCATGTTAATATATTTTTGTACAATTAAGAATTTAAAAGGGGGATTATACATGTTCAAAAAAGTAGCTGCTGATGTTTTAGGGTTAAGCGATGTAGGTTCTGTTATCACACCGAAAGATTATGATAAAGTCGATGCCGATGATTACGTGATGCATGAAGACGGAGAAAAAATTTACTTTCTAATTAAATCCAAATCAGATGAATATTGCTTCACAAACAAAGGATTAATTCACTTAGATGGTAAAAGCGCAACGAGTAAAAAACGAACACTACGCCGCTTTATCTATAGTAAGTATCAAATAAAAAACGTAGCACTCGAAACTGCAGGCACAATTGATTTAGATGTAGAAATTAAGTTTCAAATGGGAGATGAGTATTACTCCATTGATGTTCACAAAAAACATATTGAAGAATTAAAAGATTTATATAAAGCTTTACTTAAAATAGAAGAAATCTCATACGACAACGATATTACATTGCAGTATGCACATAAAAGTTTAGATATGGCCTCTAACGCTTTTAGCCGTATTTCAAACGCACAAGTGAATTTAGCAGAGCAATTTAAAGAGATGAACGAGATCGCCTTTAATTGGCTCGTTGATATGAAGAAACAATATAATGTGAAAGATTACGGTTTTGTCTTTGAGAAGTTTATTAATAACTAATTAAAAAAAAAACAAAAAACCTTGTTATCAAAAGATAACAAGGTTTTTTTAGCGTCCCAGGAGAGATTCGAACTCCCGACCGTACGCTTAGAAGGCGTATGCTCTATCCGGCTGAGCTACTGGGACATGGAGCGGGTGAAGAGAATCGAACTCTCGACCAGAGCTTGGAAGGCTCTTGTTTTACCACTAAACTACACCCGCATATGTTATTTTATTTTTCTTCGTTAGCGCTGTTGCCCTATCGACAATATTTATTATATGTATAACCATACATAAAGTCAACACCTTTTTTAAAAGAGGATAATTTTTCTTATCCTCTTTTAAAAACTGCTTGTTCAACTAGTTGTCCGTCTAATGTTTCAAAACGAACTTCCATTTGATTTTCATCCATTTGTAATAAAGCAAATGTCTTTTCTACACGCTGACGCGGTAATAAAATACTACCTGGATTAATAAATAAAACACCATCAATTAATTCCGCACCTAATACGTGAGAGTGTCCGAAGCATGCAACTTGCGCCTCTACCTCTTCTGCACGGTACGCTAATGTTTGTAATGTCATTTTCACATTATGACGATGTCCATGCACAACTAAGAAACGAATACCATCTACGTCAGTTACAATTTCATCTTGAAAGTTAGCATAATCACAGTTTCCTTTTACAACATGGAAACCTTGCAGTTCTTCATGAGCAGGCGTTAGCTCTGAATCACCGCAATGAATCATGATATCTACTTTCCCTTCATATTTCTCTTTCAACTGCTGTAATTCCTTCACAGAGCTATGACTATCGCTTACGATTAAAGCTTTCATCAATCTCTCTCCCTTATTCTCCTAAAAACCATTCAGGGATTTTTTCTTCTAGCTTACGAAGAGCACGTCCGCGGTGGCTAATGGCATTTTTCTCATCTGAACTTAATTCTGCCATTGCTTTTTTGTATTCTTCCACATAAAAGATCGGATCATATCCAAAACCGTTTTCTCCGCGGCGTTGTTCTAAAATAAATCCTTCACATGTCCCATTTACAATGACAGGCTTTTTATCACCCTCAGGGAAAGCAACTGCTAATGCACAATAGAAACGTGCTTTACGCTTTTCAAAGTTAACGTCATTTAATTCTTGTAACACTTTATCGATATTCGCTTGATCATTTTTCGGTTCACCAGCAAAGCGAGCTGAATATACTCCTGGTTTTCCGTTCAAAGCATCTACAATAAGACCTGAATCATCCGCAATTACGATTGCATTCAACTGTCTACTCAAACTATCCGCTTTTAAGATTGCATTTTCTTCAAATGTTTCACCAGTTTCCTCGACTTCTTCAATATGAGGAAAATCGTGTAATGATTTCACTTCTAAATCAAATCGCTCAAATAACTCAGCAAACTCACGCACTTTCCCCATATTTTTTGTCGCTACAACAACTTGTTTCATACTTTCCACCTCTACTCTATATGAGATACGATGTCACCTAATGCTTCTTTTTGCATATCAATCAGTTGGAAAATGCCTTGTTCCGCAGCATCAAGTAGTTCATTTAACTGAGCTCTACTAAACGTCGCTTCTTCTCCAGTTCCTTGTACTTCAACAAACTGACCTTTCCCAGTCATGATCACGTTCATATCAACGTCTGCTTTAGAATCTTCTGCGTAGTTTAAATCTAAAACAACACCTTGCTCTTCAACAATCCCTACTGACGTTGCTGCTAAATAATCTTTCACTGGAATTTTAGATACTTTTTCCGCTTGTAATAACTTCTCAAAAGCTAATACCATCGCTACATATGCACCTGTAATAGAAGCCGTTCTCGTTCCACCGTCTGCTTGAATAACATCACAGTCAATCCAAACTGTTCTCTCGCCAAGCGCTTCTAAATCAACTACCGCTCGTAACGCTCGTCCAATTAAACGCTGAATTTCCATTGTACGCCCTGTTACTTTCCCTTTACTTGACTCCCTAATTGTACGTTGTTCTGTTGCACGCGGAATCATCGCATATTCAGCTGTTACCCAGCCCTTTCCTTCTCCACGCATAAACGGTGGTACACGCTCTTCAATTGTCGCTGAGCAAATCACCTTTGTATCCCCAACTTCAATTAATACAGATCCCTCTGGATGTTTTAAATAATTCGTATGAATATGTATATGACGTAATTCTGTTTTCTCTCTACCATCTACTCGCATAAAAATAACCTCCTCATAACTACTTGTTAGTATAGCCAAATTTAAATGTATGATATGTATACAATAAAAGAAGGAGAACCCCAAAAGCAATTCTCCTTTCTTACTTAAGTATATCAAATTATTCAAGATTAAAAACTACCTGTATTCACGTTTTCTGGACGATTTACAGGTTTTATTAACTTTCCACCCTTTTCATCTATAAGATTTGCTTTTCCATTTACTTCAATAGAAATATTTTTCACACCTTTCTTTTCTGTTAAAGATAAAACTAACGACTTCAATACGTAATTTGAAATCATATTTTTATCTGGGTTTACAAATATATTTTCATTAAAGTTTAATGTAAGATTTCCGTCTTGTAATTTCGGATTCGTAATAAGCTTAACGCCAGGATTAAAATCATTCAGGAGCGATTGATGAATCGGACCTTTTACAAGCTCATCTATAATCGCTGCATAATCACTTTCTTTTCCTTCCACAACGCGGCGTGTGACTGGTACGTAGTATTGCTGTTTATTATTATTTTGCGCCATAAAATACAGTGTGACTGGTTTGGTATTCGTTACATCTGCTACTTGTTCATCATCGAAGTTAATACCATTTGCACGGCTCACTCCTTCACCAAGCGGTGTACCACCAACAGGCATCTTCGCCAATTTCTCACCATTTATTTGGAATTGCACTTGTTTTATCTCTGTAAATTGCGTCAACGTCCACGCTATAGATTCAACGATTTGACGTTCTTCTTCTTTCGCATAATTTTTCATTTCTTTAGAGAAATCAATAACTGCCGTCCCATCTTTTTTCAAATCTAAGGTCATCGTTGTATTCGCCGGAATGACTGCACGGAACCCATTCGGTAATAAATTCGTTACCGGTCCATCTTTCACAAGGTATTCTAACGTTTGCTGCACGACCTCATTTGCTTTCGGAGTAGGTATAGCTAACGTTTGTGGTACAACATAACCATTTTTATCAACAAGGTATAGTTCTCTATTCACCGTTTGTCCTTGCTTATCTTTCTTCGTTACTTCTTTCTTCCCACCCTCTGTATACGTAACTTGTTTTGGCGGATCAATTTGTTCAGTTGCTTTCTCCTGATTTATAAAGCCACACCCTGTTAGTAAAACAGCGCTCACAGTAGCACCAACAACCCATTTAAAAGTGGATTTAGGCATGCCATTCCCCCCTAAAATCTAAGTTTGTACTATTATGTATACGAGCTGTTTCACTTTTTAGAACAAGCTGTGCTTCTTATAAAGTAAAACTTTAATCAGCGGGGGTCTTACTACCCGGAAAATAGCCGGGTAAACAAAAAACTCCTGATTTCTCAGGAGCTCACTTATATGAATTCTACGATTATTCTTTTTCTAAATGAATATGCTTCACATTTTCAATCGGTTGACCGAACCATTTTGATGCAATCTCTTTAAACAAGCCTATTTTTCCTGTTGTTAAGAAGAGATGATCGCTTTGTTCCTCTCCCTCATTCAACATTTTACTATGATATAAAATTGTACTTACTTCACGTGCTGTTTCATCACCAGAACTAATTAGTTGTACTTTATCTCCCATTACTTTCTTAATAACAGGTCCTAAAATCGGATAATGTGTACACCCTAATATAAGTGTATCAATATCAGTACTTTTCAGTGGTTGCAGCGTTTCTCTTACAACTTCATACGCCATTTCACTTTCGAAATTCCCACTCTCTACAAGTTCAACGAAAGGCGGGCACGCTAAACTTTCTACCATAACACGGTTATTAATAGACTTTAACGCCTCTTCGTATGCACCACTTTTCACCGTTCCAATCGTTCCAATAATCCCAACATGATACGTGTTTGTCACTTTTAAAGCTGTACGTGATCCTGGGTGAATAACTCCTACTACTGGAATTGGTAATTGTTTTTGCATCTCTTCTAATACAACTGCAGTGGCTGTATTACATGCAATAACTAACATTTTGATATTTAAATCTAGTAAATGCTCCGTCATTTCCCACGTAAATTGACGCACTTCTTCTCGAGAACGTGGACCATAAGGGCAACGTGCTGTATCCCCTAAATATATAATGCGCTCTTTCGGTAACTGACGAATTAATTCTTTCGCTACTGTTAAACCGCCAACCCCTGAATCGATAACACCGATTGCTCTATTCAACTTCATCACCCGTTTTCTCATTCATCATCTTATTTTATTTTTATCATTATATTTTACACACTTTAAGTTCGCTCACTTAAACTGCTTCTGTATGAAAATTTTCATTTGTCCTGTATAGACTAGGACCTTTTTTATTTTGCTCCTTTTTTTCATAATTTGCAAGACAGAAAAACAACCGACCTTCTATAAGAAAGTCGGTTTCTTCTATATTAATGTCTTCACTCATACTTTCTCATTACACTATCTTTTTTCGGAAATGAAGACATTCTTATTAATAAGGAGAGATGTACAGAAATTAAAAGGACGATAATTTATTTACAGCTCTTTTTATAGCCTTACCTATTTCCATACTAGACTGCGGGTTTTGCCCTGTAATTAAATGCGCATCTACTACGACATGCGGCGTGAAATTTGGAGCAACATAAAACAAAGCCCCTTCTTCTTTCAATTTACTTTCTAATAAAAACGGCACTCGCTTTTCTAAATGTACCGCTTTTTCCTCATCATTCGTATAACCTGTTATACGCTTACCGGCAACAAAAAACGAGCCATCTTTATTTTTCACACCGACTAAAGAACTTACTCCGTGACACACAGCCGCTACAATCCGATTATTGTTGTACATATTTACAATTAAATTCGCAACATATGGATTACCTGGAAAATCTACAATCGCCCCGTGCCCACCACCAAATAAAACCGCATCATAATCCGAAAAATGAACATTTGAGATCGGCTTCGTATTTTGCAACAAAGATGCAACATGCTTAAATTCACGAGGTATCCCGTTCGAAATAGACACTCTATCAATAGGTACTCTACCGCCCTTTATCGACACAATATCAACATCGAACTTAGCCTTTTTAAATACATTATAAGGAGCTGCGAGCTCTTCCAGCCACAAACCAGTCGGGTGTCCATTCATATCATGAGCACTTGTTGAAACTAACAGTATCCTTTTCAACATATCCCCTCCTTATTACCTACTTATGTATAAAACGTTCTTATCATTCATATAGCAGGTGAAACAAACAGAAAAATAGCCGACTCTTTATATAAAAGTCGGCTGCTTTCTTATAGTTCGAGCTCTCCCATACGAAGAAGCTCCACAACTGCTTGTGAACGTCCTTTAACCCCTAGCTTTTGCATTGCGTTTGAGATGTGGTTGCGAACTGTCTTTTCACTTATAAAAAGTTCACCTGCAATTTCCTTCGTTGTTTTATCTTGAACCAGTAATTCAAATACTTCTCTTTCTCTCTTTGTGAGTAAAGGTTTAGATTGATACGCTTTTTCCTTCAACTGGTATAACCCTCCTTGCTTAAGCCAGAGCTGTGTATGTGTAAGTTGGGTGTTTATTTAGTCAAGATATTGTATGAACGAAATGTGCAGGTGGTGAATAAAAATGGGCTGTATTTCCCATGTTATTTTAGACTTTTATACATTGCGTACACTCTTTTTATCCACTCACTTTCCAACGCGCCATATTTGTTCTAGCAATATACTGAAAACCGTACCTACAAATAAACCATTCCCGAATATATATTGCATAACAGACGGCAAAGATTGGAGTGCTCCAGACGGTAAAAACATAACGCCACTTCCAAATAATACTGCAACTCCCAAAATCGTTACATTCCTTTCGCTGAGCTCCACTTGTTTTATATTATTAAATCCAATTCCAATTAACTGTACGAACGAAGCCATTAAAACGGCCGATGCGACAGCAGATGGCAAGGATGCTAAATAACGAATAATACTTGGAAAAAGAGACATTACGACTAGTAAAGCACATGCCATTAAGAACGATCGTACATATTTTTGTTTTGTTAAGCGTATAAATCCTGCCGTTGCTGGTAACGGAACGACACCTACAGTTGAAAATACGGAGGAAATGATATGCGAAATCCCTCCAACCCACGTACCATCCTTCAACTGTTTCTGTTCAATAGTTGCTTTATGAATGGTAGCTTGATTAATTGCTATAATAGCTGCCACTGTATTAGAAACTAAAATACATACCATAACGAAACTGGATACAGCCATACCTGTATTCCATTTCGGAAGCCCCCAAGCAAACATTTGTGGAAGTTGCACAAAATGAGTTACTTGAGATGGAACCGTCACTTTTCCTGCAATGAGAAAAATAATCCATCCGCTAATTAATCCTATTAAAACTGCATAACTTTTGACAAAACCTTTCCCAAAATTAGACAGCATAATAACGAACAAAAATATACTAAACGCGATTATCGCTGTAAATCCATCGATTTGAGAAATAGTAGCTGTAATTCCTAGCATTCCTTTTAAAAACACACCACTTAATTGTAAACATAATAAAAGTAAAAACGTCCCTGTCACAACTGGCGTAAATAAAAATAAAATACGTCCTATAAAACCAGTTACTCCTAATCCTATTAAAATAACACCGGAGATTATCATTCCTAATTCTAAAATTTGCAATGTGCTATGCAATTGATCCTGCCCGACAGTTGCATAAGCAAGTACTGTAAATACACCAACCCAAGATCCAGCTGGTCCATCCGCAATTGGCAGTCTATGCCCAATCCATCCTTGTAAGAAAGAAGATATACCAACTACAAAAAACGTACGCTGCATTAAATAAAATATTTCTTCCGTCGTAAGATGAAATAATCCGCCAACGACAATTGGTAGTGCGATTGAATTTGCTAATAGAAATATAAACCATTGCAAAGTTCCCATAATATGATTTTGGTTATGTTGATTGTCCAAAATGTTCATCCCTTCTAGCTTTCCTATAAAAAATATATTGTAAGAATAAAAAAGAAGAGTTCTATACTCACTATTAGAACCCTCCTCAAGGCATTTAAACGATTCTTCTACACAAGATTATTTAATTCCACCTCATTTAAGCTCCCGACAACAATATTTCCTTTATACACGACTAAACGTTTTTCTGTTTGACGTGCTACCGCTTCAGCAGTGCATGTCGCATTTGTCAAAACAAAGCTCGCTTCATCCCCTACATTCGGCCATACCCGCTTCCCTTCATTATTTAACGTTTCTTTTCCTCCCGTAATAAAGCGAATGGCTTTTCCTAAAGACCTTTCGTCACTCCACCCAAAACGCTCTGCTAATCGATTTGCCTTTTGCAGCATATCACCTGTTCCAAACGGTGACCAATGATCTGTAATACTATCATTTCCTAATGAAACCTTAACATCTTTTTTATCTAATAACGGAATTGGGATTACTTGTTTACCAATTGGTACTGTTGAAGTAATATCAATATTTACAGCAGCTAGTTTTTCTGCCACTTCCTCAGCTTCTTTATCAGTAACACCACCAAGTCCAAGTGCATGACTAATTGTTACACGACCTTGCCATCCTGCTTCTTCTGTTAGACTTGCCAATCTTTGCATCGTAAACGTTCCAAGATTATTCGCATCGTGCAAATGAATATCAACATCCGCATTAAATTCTACTGCGATATCCATAATTGTATGTAATGATTTTTCAATGTCATTATCCACTGTAGCTGGATCTACTCCTCCGACTAGATGAGCACCCATACGCATCGCATCTTTCACAAGTTGCACAGAATCACTGCGCAATAATCCATGTTGTGGAAACGCAACAATTCTACCGGACACCCGATTTTTATATGTTTCTAATGCCGCTAACGTCACCTCCAAATTACCAAGTCCAATAATCGGATCAACATTACAATGCGTTCTAATATTCGTTGCACCATTTCGCAGTAGTAACTCTAGCATATTTTCCGCTCTATCTTGAGCCGTTGCTAATTGCTTTGGTAAAATTTTTTCTTCTTCATTAAAACGTGTAAAAATACTTTCTGCTGGCATACAAGCTTTCCATGGGCCACTATAATATGTTTTATCAATGTGAATGTGCATCTCTTCGAAAGCTGGCAGAATTAATAAGCGCTTAGCATCAAGCGTTACTATACCCTCCTCTTGAACAACCCCTTCTATAATTTTTTTAATCCGTCCATCTTCAATGAGTAAACTACATAATTTTGTTTCTGTTTGTGAAATTTCCCCTTCTTCATATGCATACCCTGATTCGAGCATTACATTAGTCAACCAATATACTGTCATCTCTATCCCCACCTTTTATTAAAAGTCACCTCTTACTATAATTTTAATATCTACTAAAAATTAAGACAATTAATACGATTGTTCCTCAAAAAAAAATGTAATACATCACCATAGTCTTCTCATAAATTTCCATATAGAATAGAAATATATAGTTTGATATAGAAAGGAGTCGATTGTAATATGTCAAAAAAATTATATAAATCCGAAACTGATAAAATGCTCTTTGGTATATGTGGTGGTTTAGGAGAATATTTTGATATTAGCTCTACTCTCATTCGTATCATTTGGGTTATTGCTGTTTTATGTTTTGGGACAGGATTTTTGGTTTATTTCATTTGTTTATTACTTATGCCACGTTCGTACTAATGGCATCATGCATATACTTAATCAAAATATAAAAAAATCACCTATAGAATTCTATAGGTGATTTTTTTATGAAGAATACTTCATCGTTAAATGTAATACCGCCACTTCATCTTCTTCATTTTTATAAATATGTTTCTTATTCGCTTCAAATTGAATGGAATCAAACTCACTTAATTCGTATACATCATTCTCCACTTGAATAGATACTTTCCCTTTCATTACCGTTACAAGCTCAATCGCACCTTCGTGATGAGCTTCTGGTTCATATATACTATTTGCCCGTAAACAAGCACGGTGCATTTCCATCCCTGTTTCTTTCGTATAACGGAACATCGTTTCTAAATGCCATGCTTGTCCTACATCTACTGCGAATCCTTCTCCGCAGCGCGCAACAGCTACAGGTTCTCCAACAACCATTAATCTTGATAAAGGAATTGATAATCCTTTCGTTATTTTCCAAATGACAGCTAGCGTCGGATTTGTTTCCCCTCTTTCAATTTTTCCTAATGTTAACTTACTAACCCCTGTTTTTTGGGCTAATTCTTCTAAACTTAATTTCTTTTCATTTCGAATTTGTCTCAATAACTGTCCAACTTGCTGAATGACTTCTTTCGTTTGCATATCTTCATTTTCTTTCATCTATAAAACCACCTTAAAGTATAAAATAGTTTACTTTCATTTCATTAAAGTATATTATACTATACATAATCATTTAATTCCAAAAGGAGTGTTATACTTCATGCGCGCAATTTTATTAGGTCTTTTATCATCGGCCTTTTTTTCTGCCACCTTTATTATTAATAGGGCAATGAATGTATCTGGAACAAGCTGGGCTTGGACAGCTTCCTTCCGTTTTTTATTTGCTCTTCCTATTTTATTCCTTATCGTTTTATTTCGCAAAAACTTTAGGGGATTATGGGCAGAGTTAAAAAAACATCCATTGGCGTGGATCGGATGGGGTTCCGTTGCCGGTATTGGTTTTTATTCTTTATTAAGTTTCGCAGCTGTCTTTTCTCCAGCTTGGCTCGTCGCTGGAACTTGGCAAGTTACGATTTTAGCTGGGTTACTACTATCACCATTATTTTTCGTGAAAATAGAAACGAAATCAGGTACGAAACTTGTACGTGGAAAAATTCCACTTCGCAGCTTATATGTTGCATTATTTATTTTACTTGGTGTAATTTGTATGCAAGCAACTGCCGCAGGCCATATTACAATGACTCAGTTCATTTCAGGTTTTTTACCTGTCGTATTAGCTGCTTTCTTATATCCGTTCGGCAACCGAAAAATGATGGAGCTTGTTGGCGGACGCCTTGATACATTCCAACGTGTATTAGGAATGGCTATTGGAAGTCTTCCTATAACAATTTCGCTTGGCATATATGGGTTTTCTACTACTGGCATTCCAACATCCAGCCAAATACTTCAAGGACTTTTATTAGCATTATGTTCCGGCGTTATCGCAACGATGACATTTTTCTTTGCTACTGACTTAGCAAAAGATAACCTCGCCTTACTCGGGGCAGTTGAAGCAACACAAGCTGGAACGATGGTATTTACCGTGCTTGGCGAAATAATTTTCTTAAATGGTTCATTCCCTGGAGGACTTTCCCTCATTGGAATGATTATTATCATGTTAGGAATGGTTGCAAATAGTATTTTAAACCGCTCTGTTCCAGTCGTTAAACAAAAAAAATCAGCATAAAAAAGGAGTATGGTTCTATAGCAATGAACCATACTCTTTTTTATTGTCCCCCTATTTCGCCTTATCAGAATAGTATTTCATTTACTGTTTATACTAAAACGTATGTTATAATACGTTTCATGCGCATTAATAGGAGGTAAATTATGTTAAAAAAAGCAATCGCTGAATTTATTGGTACATTTGTACTTGTATTATTCGGAACTGGAGTAGCTGTCACTGGCGGCGGAATTGAAGGAATTGGAACATTAGGAATCGCTATGGCTTTCGGTCTATCTATTGTAGCTATGGCATATAGCATCGGAACAATTTCTGGATGTCACATTAACCCAGCAGTATCGATAGCTATGTTCATCAACAAACGAATGAATGCTACGGAACTTTGTTATTATGTATTAGCTCAAATCTTAGGTGGTTTATTAGGAACTGCAACATTAGTAACAATTTTAAAATCTGCTAAAACACCTTTAGATAATTTAGGACAAAATGGTTTCGGATCTCTTGGTTTATCCGGAGCATTTTTAGTTGAGTTCGTCTTAACTTTCGTATTTATTTTAGTTATCGTGGCTGTAACAGGTAAAAAAGGAAGTTCTTCTTTAGCGGGACTAGTAATTGGTTTCACATTAGTTTTAATTCACTTATTAGGAATTCCGTTAACTGGAACATCTGTTAACCCAGCTCGTAGTATCGCACCAGCTTTATTTGTTGGTGGAGAAGCACTTTCTCAACTATGGGTATTCATCGTAGCACCGATTCTTGGTGGTATCTTCGCAGCTATCGTAGGTAAATTCATTTTAAATACTGAAAAATAGAATTTTCAATATTTACGAATAAAAAAAGGCGAGCCCTCATCATGAGGAAGCTCGCTTTTTTATTCTTTAATTTTAGACTTTAAATTGGTAACTAATTGCTCTACCGTTACATTTGCAAGTACGTTTTCCATCGCTTCTTGCGCTTGCATTAAAATAATTTCTAATACTGATTGAATATTAGCTCCTACTGGACATTCAATGTTGGGATTTTCATGGAAGGAAAATAGCTGTCCTTCTTCTACAACTTCCACTGCTTTATATACATCAAGTAATGTAATCTCTTCTAAATCACGAGCAAGTGTCGTACCACCTTTACCAGCTTGTACATCAACAAGTCCTGCTCTCTTCAACATTCCTGTAATGCGACGAATCACAACTGGATTTGTATTCACACTACCAGCAATCCATTCAGAGGTACAGCGAGAGTTTCGATCTATCGCAAGTAAGGTTAGCATATGAACACCTACTGTAAACCGACTACTAATTCCCATCTGCACACCCTCCTTTGTATTCATTCTATTAAAAGACGACTCTTATTATTATATACTATTTTTAATTTATACATAAAGAAAAAGCATGATTTCAATAGAAAATCATACTTTTCTCTCTTTATTGACGCTTTATGAATTTTGCTAAATCTTTAAATTTCACTTTGTCGGAGTAATTCATTACACCATTTACGTAAATACGGCTTGCAAGCATATTGACGATAGCAATTGTCACCAATAAAATTACTAACGTCACAATAACCTCTACAGCGCCTGCTTCACCAGCTACAAGCCTTGAAAATGTAACCATAGGTGTAAAGAATGGAACATATGAACTAACTACAGCTAATGTACTATTAGGATCAAATAATGATTTAATACTAATGAAAAATGCTGCTATACCTAACATCGTAATTGGGAACGAAAGAGATTGCACATCCTCAATTTTTGATACAACAGCACCAACCGCTGCATATAACATTGCATATAGTAAGTAGCCCGTAACAAAATATACAACGAACATACTAATTACTACAGCATCCAACTTAGAAAAATCTAATGTAAGTCCCACTAAAGATGCGTTTTCTAAATCTACCCAACCTAATAAATACGGTACAAGAAAACCAAAGGAAGCAATAACAAGTAATAGTAAAGCACTAGAAACAATTGCTAAAATTTTGGCATGTAACATTGTTAATGGTTTTACTTTCGGAAGCATTAACTCCATAACACGAGATGACTTTTCAGATGCTATCGTCGTCCCAATTGCAGTTCCAAACACAATAATAAACATATATAAAGCAAACGAGAAAACATAGCCAATGCCGAAGGAAGATGCATGATCCTTGACTGCCTCTTGTTTTAACGGAATTTCCATCTGTAACTGCTTTGCTACTTCTACAGATACATTATTCTTTTCAATCATTACCGCTGTATATTGTTCTTTTAAATAACTCGCCATAAGTGTAGCAGTTGATTGACTCGGAAAGCCACTATACATATACGTCACTTCCGGAATACCATTCTTTTCTGTAATACGGAATAGACCGTCTAAATCCCCATCTTCTACTTGCTTACGTAGCTCATTAAACTTATCCTTATTTTCTACAGTTACTTTAGCAGACGGAAGTAACTTTGTTAAATCACTTTCTTGCACTTTATAAGTATCGCTTTCAGTTACTACAGCAAATTTATCTTTCCCTTTATCATTATCAGATGTGAAATGATTAAATGCAAAAAGTCCAAACACGACTAAAAATAAAATCGCACTCGTAATTAATGATTTTTTAGATAAAAACGCTTCCCTAAAATAAAATGAAAATACATGAGAAAATTTACGCATCGTTATTTCGCCCTCTCTACAAAGATTTCATTTAACGTCGGCTCTAACATTTTAAATTGTCGTAAGCTAACACCTTGCTCTTGCAACTGCTGCAAAATCTTGAGAGCTTCCGCATCATCTTGTACTTTCACATAAAGAAGGCCTTGTTGTTTTTCATATGATACATGTATAGATTCTAATCCTTTTTCATTCTCTACTGTATCTTCAATCGTTAAATTACGGAAACCGTATTCTTTCTTAATATCACTTAGCTGCCCTTTTACGACTGCTTCACCTTTTTTCAAAATACATACATGTTGGCAAAAAGCCTCTACTTGTTCCATACGATGACTTGATAAAATAATCGTCTTTCCGCTCTGTACTTGTTCTTCAATAATGCTAGCTAACATTCCCGCATTGACCGGATCCAGTCCGCTAAATGGTTCATCTAAAATGAGAAGCTCCGGATTATGTAGAAGAGCAGCAATTAATTGGATTTTTTGCTGATTCCCTTTTGAAAGTTCTCCAGCCGTTTTAAATTTATATTCTGGTATCGCTAAACGCTCTAACCAGTGATCAATAGCTTGATCTACTTCTTTCTTCGACATTCCTTCTAATCTACCAAAATATCGCAATTGATCTATTACTCTACTTTTTGTATATAAACCTCTTTCTTCTGGTAAATACCCAATTGTTACGCCACTATTCCCAAATGATTTTCCATCCCACGTAATCGAGCCTTCATTAGGCGTTAATAATCCGAGAAGCATTTTGATTGTCGTTGTTTTCCCTGCACCATTTCGTCCCAGCAATCCTAGCACTTCACCTTTTGGCAACGAAATTTGCAAACCGTTAACTGCTTTTGATTCTCCAAATTGTTTCGTTAAATTTTGAATTTGTAAACTCAAAGTATAAAGCCTCCCCTTTAGTATCATTCGAACTCTCTTTCAAAGACTATGTTTATTCAAGACAAAATATAGCAATACACTTCATCCTCTTATATGTAAACACCATCATTAATCCATCATTTGTTCTATTTAGTTAAAATTGTAAATAACAAAGCTCTTTTTGTCAATTATAATTGTCATTACGACAATAAAACTTGTCAAAATAACTTTTATTATTTTGCTCATCTTTCTAATATAGGACATACTACTATATATACAAAAGACAATATGCAAATGTTCATATAAAAATATTATATTTTAATATATAATATAAAATGATTTTCTAACATCAAGGAGGATACATATGAAGATGAAGAGGGGCATTACCACTTTATTATCTGTAGCAGTTCTATCTACATCACTTGTAGCATGTTCAGGAACACCAGAGAAAACAGTGGCAAAAGAAGAGAAAGTAAAATTAACAGAACAGCAATTAATGGCTGATTTATGGTATCAAACAGCCGGTGAAACGAAAGCACTTTACTACCAAGGATACAATATCGGCCAATTAAAGCTTGATGCAGTTCTTGCAAAAGGAACAGAAAAAAAACCTGCTATCGTACTTGATTTAGACGAAACTGTTTTAGATAACAGTCCTCATCAAGCAATGAGCGTAAAAACAGGAAAGGGTTATCCTTACAAATGGGATGATTGGATTAATAAAGCTGAGGCTGAAGCCCTTCCAGGCGCAATTGATTTCTTAAAATATACAGAGTCTAAAGGTGTAGATATTTACTACATCTCAAACCGCAAAACGAACCAACTAGATGCAACCATTAAAAATCTTGAGCGTGTAGGTGCTCCTCAAGCAACGAAAGAACATATATTACTGCAAGACCCGAAAGAAAAAGGAAAAGAGAAACGCCGTGAACTCGTTTCTCAAACACATGATATTGTCTTATTCTTCGGTGATAACTTATCTGATTTCACTGGTTTTGATGGAAAATCTGTAAAAGATCGTAATCAAACTGTAACAGATTCAAAAGCACAATTTGGTGAGAAATTCATCATTTTCCCGAATCCAATGTACGGCGATTGGGAAGGTGCTCTATATGATTATGATTTCAAAAAATCAGATACGGAAAAAGATAAAATCCGTCGCGACAATTTAAAATCATTTGATGCAAAATAAAGAGGATGGCATTCGCCATCCTCTTTATTTTGCTTTCTCTGTTAAAGGCAAGATAAACACTTCCACACGTCTATTCTTTGCCTTTCCTTCTTGTGTATCATTTGGAGCAATTGAACGGTATTCTCCGTAACCAATCGCACTAAATTTTTCTGGTTGTAATTCTTTATTTTGGAGTAATACTTGCATAAAATTAACTGCCCGCTGCGTACTTAATTCCCAATTCGATGCAAACTGCGCATTGGCAATAGGGACAGTATCCGTATGACCGGATACTGTAATTTCACGAGGTGACGCTGAAACAAGTAAAGTAGACATCTCTTTTGCAATCCCTAAAGATTCTAATTTCACATCTGCTTTCCCCGAATCAAACAGTATATTCTCTAATATTGTCAGCATTAATCCCTTTTCAGTTAATTTAGTTTGAAAAGAAGAGGATAATTGTTTCTCATTAATATATTGATCAATCTTTTTTTGTAATGCTTTCAATTCATCCATCTCTTTTTTTTCTTTTTCTCTAGCTTCTTCTTGTTTTTTGGCTTGTTCTGTCTCAAGGCTACTGGCTGATAATTCTTTTTCATCATTTGGCTTTTGATCACTTAAAAATTCTTTGTTACCTGTCCCACCTGCTAATTCACTTCGAAAAGCAACTGCCATCTGTTTAAACTTTGCAGCATCTATACTACTCATTGCGAATAATACGATGAACAATGCAAATAACAACGTTAACATATCAGAATATGGAATTAACCAAGTTTCATCAATATGCTCATCATGTTTTTTCTTTTTGCCTCTTTTATTTTTCTTACTCCGCATTTTTTTCTGCTCCTTTTTCTAGCTTTTTACGCTCAGTTGCAGAAAGTGCACCTAAAATGCGGTTCTTCATAATAAACGGATATGTACCTTCTTGTAACATTAATAAACAATCAATGATTAAACGTTTTTTCTCAATTTCAGCGGCAGATTTTTGCTTTAACTTATTTGCAAATGGATGCCATAATACATAACCTGAAAAAATACCAAAAATCGTTGCAATAAATGCACCCGAAATAGCATGGCCTAGCTTTTCAATATCAGTTAAGTTACCAAGCGCAGCTACAAGACCGATAACAGCACCTAAAACCCCTAATGTCGGTGCATATGTGCCGGCTTGTGAAAAGATTGCTGCCCCTTTTGCATGCCTTTCTTCAATTGCTTCTAATTCAGCTTCTAAAATTTGTTCTAAATCTTCTGCCGATACACCGTCAATCACAAACTTCATACCTCGCAAAAGAAATTCATCTTGAATTTTGTCTAATTGTTGCTCTAAAGACAAAATACCGTACTTTCTACTTTCAGATGTCCAATGAACAAATAATTCTAGCAACTGTTCATAACTTAAATCCTTTTTATTTGAACCAAAAAGAACTTTAAATAGTTTTGGAACCTTTTTTAGCTGATTCATCGGAAATGCAATACACACTGCAGCAAATGTACCGATAAAAATAATTAATGCTGCGGCAGGATTTAATAAGGCATTTACGTCAGCACCCTTGACGACCATCCCTACTACCACTGCTACAAATCCTAAAATAAGTCCAATAATTGTTGCAAAATCCATTCCCATTCACTCCTAGTCTATACAAGAAGTTCTTTATTCTCGATAATCGCTACATCTTCTTATGTATATATATTACATAAAAAATGCATTTCATGAAAGATAAGAAATGCATTATATAAAAAAAATACTACAAATTCACACATTTTCTGACATTTTCTTTGCATTTCTATTACGTTATGACTCTTATATTTCTTTTCCAACAAACTAGACTTATAATAAAAAAACGATACATATTTTATTAAGAAGGGACTGTGATTACAAGGCATCATGAAAAAGATAATAATTATTTCTGCCACTACTATTGTAATCGGTATCACATCTTTCACTTACTTTGGTTCTAAATCACCACTACACAATGAAGCGAAAGCTGTCGAAAGTCAAAAGCATACTAACCACCCAAAAGAAGAGATTCCTGCTTTTCCAAAAGCTGATCATAATGCAAAGAAAATAGACAATAACTTTTCAGTTGTAACAAATCCAGAATCTAATCTTGTCTTAATTAATAAACATCGAAAACTACCAGATGGATACACTCCTGAGGACTTAACGAGACCAAATGTACCATTTACTAGTCCAAAAGACAAAGAAAAAACTCTACTACGCAAAGATGCTGCAGAGGCACTTGAAAACATGTTCAAAGCTGCAAAAAAAGAAGGGCTTGATCTTACAGCTGTATCTGGTTATCGTTCATACAAACGCCAAAAATCGTTGCATGATACATACGTTAGACGTCAAGGGAAAGCTGAAGCTAATTCAGTAAGTGCAATTCCTGGTACAAGTGAACACCAAACGGGTTTAGCAATGGATATTAGTTCGAAATCAGCTAATTTTCAATTGGAGCCTATCTTCGGAGAGACAGCAGAAGGAAAATGGGTCGCGGAACACGCTCATGAATTCGGCTTTGTCATTCGTTACTTAAAAGATAAAACAGACACAACAAAATATGCATATGAACCATGGCACTTACGCTACGTTGGTAATCCATACGCTACATACATATATAAACATCACTTAACATTAGAAGAAGCAATGGAAGACAAAAAATAAGAGAGCAATTTGCTCTCTTATTTTTCTTTCACTCTATCATTGTAGTAATTTCTTCTTCCATTCTTCTGGCCATGGTTCGCCTCTCCCTGTTTTTTTCGACGCTTGAACCATCATTCCACGACCTACTAAACAAACCTCTCCTTCTGCATTTTTCACCATATAATGCAAATCTAAAGAAGAATTCCCAACCGATCCTGCCTTTACATATACCTTCAACTGTTCATCAAAATATATTTGCTTAATAAAATTACATTGTAAATCTGCAACAACGATCATCGTTTCTGATGATGCATGTGTCCACTCTTGCATAAATCCAAGTTCTTTAAACAACGCGATACGAGCTTCTTCAAAATAAGTAAAAGCAACGACATTATTTACATGCCCAAACATATCTACTTCACCAAAACGAACCTTTACAGGATTGTAAAATGAAAAACCATTTTCCCATTTCTCAAAGTCTTCAATATAAGAAATTCTCTTCAATGTTATCTCCCCTTCTCAAAAAAACAGAATAAACTGAAAAATATAGTTATAAATATTGCCTCTTCAAGATGAAGAGGCAATATTTATTAATAGTTATTATCGCTACCAAAGAAATCTTTGAACGATTGAATTGTTGTATCACGGTTTAATGCCGCAATTGAAGTTGTTAATGGAATACCCTTTGGACATGATTGCACACAGTTTTGAGAGTTACCACAGTTTGCAAGTCCTCCATCTCCCATAATTGCACGTAAGCGATCTGCTTTATGCATTTCACCAGTTGGATGTGAGTTAAATAAACGAGCTTGTGATAACGGTGCTGGTCCAATAAAATCAGATTTACTATTTACGTTTGGACATGATTCTAAGCAAACGCCACATGTCATACATTTAGAAAGCTCATAAGCCCATTGACGCTTTTTCTCAGGCATTCTTGGTCCTGGCCCTAAGTCATACGTACCATCAATTGGAATCCAAGCTTTAACGCGTTTTAGAGCATTAAACATGCGACTACGATCAACTTGTAAGTCACGAACAACCGGGAATGTCTTCATCGGTTTTAAGCGGATTGGCTGTTCTAATTGATCGATAAGTGCTGTACATGATTGACGTGGTTTTCCATTAATAACCATCGAACATGCACCACATACTTCCTCTAAGCAGTTCATATCCCATGCAATTGGCGTTGTTTGGTTCCCTTTTGAATCAACAGGATTACGACGAATTTCCATAAGTGCCGAAATAATATTCATATTAGGACGATATGGAATTTCAAACTCTTGGTCAAACTCTTGTGCATCTGGTCCATCTTGTCTCGTAATGATGAGGCGGATTGTTTTCTCAGACATGTTGTTTATCCCCCTTCTCTTCACCCTTAGCAGCTACATCATGTTTTGAAGAATAATCACGTTTACGTGGTTTAATTAATGAAACATCAACGTCTTCGTAATGGAATGCTGGTGCATTTCCTTCTCCTTCAAATTTTGCCATAGTAGTTTTTAAGAAGTTTGCATCATCACGATTTGGGAATTCAGGTTTGTAATGCGCCCCGCGGCTTTCATTACGGTTATATGCGCCAATTGTAATAACACGTGCTAACTCAAACATATTTGCAAGTTGACGTGTAAATGAAGCACCTTGGTTACTCCATCTCGCTGTATCGTTAATGTTAATACGTTTGTAACGATCCATTAACTCTTCAATTTTCGCATCTGTTTCTAATAACTTTTTATTTTCACGAACTACTGTAACGTTATCTGTCATCCATTCCCCAAGCTCTTTATGAAGAACATATGCATTTTCATTACCATCCATCGTTAAAATATTGTTAAATTTCTCTGTTTCGATTAATTCATTTTGCTCATATACAGTAGATGAAACAGCATCTGATGATTTAGAAAGACCTTTCATATATTCAATTGCGTTTGGTCCTGCTACCATACCACCGTAAATTGCTGATAATAGTGAGTTTGCACCAAGGCGGTTACCACCGTGCATAGAATAATCACACTCACCTGCTGCAAATAAACCTGGAATACTCGTCATTTGCTTATAGTCCACCCATAGTCCACCCATTGAATAGTGAACAGCTGGGAAGATTTTCATTGGTAGTTTACGAGGATCATCACCTGTAAATTTCTCATAGATTTCAATGATTCCACCAAGTTTAATATCTAGTTCTTTCGGATCTTTATGAGAAAGATCTAAGTACACCATGTTTTCACCGTTAATACCTAGTTTTTGCTCTACGCAAACATCAAAGATTTCACGCGTTGCGATATCACGAGGTACAAGGTTTCCGTAAGCCGGATATTTTTCTTCTAAGAAGTACCATGGTTTACCATCTTTATATGTCCAAACACGTCCACCTTCACCACGTGCAGATTCACTCATAAGACGTAATTTATCGTCTCCTGGAATTGCCGTTGGGTGAATTTGAATGAACTCACCATTTGCATAATAAGCGCCTTGTTGATATACAGCAGACGCTGCTGTACCTGTATTAATAATGGAGTTTGTTGATTTTCCGAAAATGATACCAGGGCCCCCTGTTGCCATAATCACGGCATCAGCTCCGAAACTTTTAATCTCCATAGTTTGTAAGTCTTGTGCAACGATTCCTCGGCACACACCTTCATCATCAACAACAGCTCGTAAGAAATCCCAGCCTTCATATTTCGTTACAAGTCCTGCTACTTCGTGACGACGTACTTGCTCATCTAATGCGTAAAGTAATTGCTGTCCAGTTGTTGCACCAGCAAATGCTGTACGGTGATGTTGCGTTCCACCAAATCGACGAAAATCAAGAAGTCCTTCTTCCGTACGGTTGAACATAACACCCATACGGTCCATTAAATGAATGATACCAGGTGCTGCTTCACACATTGCTTTAACTGGTGGTTGGTTCGCTAAGAAGTCCCCACCATAAATTGTATCGTCAAAGTGGATCCACGGAGAATCCCCTTCACCTTTCGTATTTACGGCACCGTTAATTCCGCCCTGAGCACATACAGAATGTGAACGTTTTACTGGTACTAAAGAAAACAGTTCAACATTTACTCCTGCTTCTGCCGCTTTAATCGTTGCCATTAAGCCAGCCAAGCCACCGCCGACTACTATAAGTTTCCCTTTCATGCTCTCCCACTCCTTACTGATTTGCTAGCTGTGGATCGATGAACGCTAATAATGCACTCACACCTACATAAGATAGACCTAAGAAAATAGCTAATGTTACATAAGTAGAGATTCTTTGTGAACGTGGAGATACTGTAATTCCCCAGCTGATGCAGAATGTCCATAGTCCATTTGCAAAGTGGAAAATTGTTGAAACAACACCAACTAAGTAGAATGCAAACATAGCTGGATTGTTTAAAATATCTGCCATCATATCATAGTTTACCTCTTTACCTAACATTGCTTGAATACGAGTTTCCCAGACATGCCAAGAAATGAAAATCAGCGTAACGATACCTGAAATTCTTTGGAAGACGAACATCCAGTTACGGAAATAACCGTAAGAAACCGCATTGTTCTTAGCTGTAAATGCAATATATAAGCCATATATAGCATGGTACAGTATCGGTAAAAAGATGACGAAAATTTCTAGCGCATACCGGAATGGAAGGAGCTCCATAAAGCCTGCTGCTTTGTTAAAAGCCTCTGCTCCTCTTGTTGCAAAGTTGTTTACAATTAGATGTTGCGTCAAAAAGACACCAACCGGGATGACCCCCATTAATGAGTGCCACTTACGAAACGTATACTCGCGGCCTTTCATGTCCCCATTACCCCCTTGAATGTTTGACTGCTGTTTTCAGATTAATTTATAACAATAATGTTTTTTCACTATTGGCATAAGAAAAACTGAAAAAATTATTCGAAATATTTCAGCATAATTTGATAACAAGTTCATTTTACCCCTATTTTTGTCGAAGCGTCAAGAAAACGTATACATAATTTGCATATAATTTGCCAATTCTTTTTTTCTTCTTAGGTATTCAGATTTCCCTAAAGAAAAATCTGTTTTTATAAATGAAAAATGTTATATAATAATCCCTATAGAAAGAGGGGAATATTGTGAGTAAAAATACAATCGATATAACATCTTTAGAAGATGTTTCATTGAACGCCTTCGCTTATGAATTGCTACGTGAAGAATTACTACCTGATTTAATCGGCAACGATTTAGATGGTATTTTATACTGGTCTGGTAGAAACCTTGCAAGAAAATATCCGCTAGAAACAATTGAAGAAGTCATTCAGTTCTTTGAAAAGGCTGGCTGGGGCACTTTAAGCATCATTGAACATAAGCGTCGTGAAATGCAGTTCCAACTTAAAGGCACACTCATTGCAGAACGTCAAAAACAAAAAAGGCATTCTTCTTATCAACTAGAGGCTGGATTCATCGCTGAACAAATTCAAAAGCAACGGAACGTCGTTGCAGAGTCATACGAAGAAAAGAAAAAACGTTCTGACTCTATTACATTTCTTGTGAAATGGGATATAAAAGATCTCATTGAAGTGTAAGGCATTACCTGCAGTCAACTAGACATATCAGTTTAGTTGACTTTTTTGTATTTTCATTCACATCAATTTATTTTAAATCTTCAGAAATTATAACAAAAAATAGAAGACATTGTAAACTACAACGTCTTCTTATCTGTTAAATACGTATAAATCGTCTCTGCAATATTTTTCGGCATACCCGCTTCGACAAACTCTGCTACAGAAGCTTCTTTCATCTTCTTTAATGAACCAAAATGTTTTAACAATACCTTTTTCCGTTTATCACCGATTCCTGGAATGTCATCCAATGCTGATTGAATGACAGATTTCCCGTGTAATTGACGATGGAATGTAATCGCAAATCGATGCACCTCATCTTGAATACGCTGCAATAAATAAAATTCTTGGCTATTTCTCTCAAGCATCACAGGTTCCGGGGGATCTCCAATAATTAAATGGGAGGTTTTATGTTTGTCATCTTTTACAAGACCTGCCATCGGAATATATAACCCGAGCTCATTCTCTAGAATATCACTTGCAGCCGCCAAATGGCCTTTTCCGCCATCAATAACAATCAAATCCGGTAAAGGTAAATTCTCTTTAAGCGCTCTTGTATAACGGCGTCTCACAACTTCTCTCATAGACTCATAATCATCTGGCCCTTGAACCGTTTTAATTTTATATTTCCTATATTCTTTCTTCGCTGGCTTCCCATCGATAAAAGCAATCATTGCGGAAACTGGATTTGTTCCTTGAATATTTGAGTTATCAAATGCTTCAATACGATACGGTGTTTCAATTCCGAGCTGCTTCCCTAAATGATCTACCGCTTTAATCGTTCGCTCTTCATCACGTTCAATTAAGTAAAATTTCTCTTCAAGAGCAATTTTTGCATTTTTATTTGCTAATTCTACAAGATCTTTTTTCTTACCACGTTTCGGCTGTGTCGCTTCAACTTCTAAAAAGCGCTCTACTAACTCTGAGTCTATACTTCCCGGAACAACAATTTCCTTCGGCTTAAAATGACTACTGTTTTCATAAAATTGACCGATAAACGTTAAAAATCCCTCTTCTGGTTCATCGTAAATTGGAAACATAGAAACATCACGTTCAATTAGCTTTCCTTTTCGAACGAAGAAAACTTGAACACACATCCATCCTTTATCTACGGCATATCCAAACACATCACGATCCACTAAGTCACTCATAATCATCTTTTGTTTTTCCATAATTGCATCGATATGAGCGATTTGATCACGCAACTCTTTCGCACGTTCAAACTCGAGTTTCTCTGAGGCCTCATACATTTTTGTTTCTAATTCTGAACGAACTTCTTTATGTCCACCATTTAAAAACTTAATAATTTCATCTACAATTTCTTTATTTTGTTCTTCCGTCACTTCTTTCACACACGGCGCTAAACATTGACCCATATGATAATACAAACAAACTTTATCTGGCATATTCGAGCACTTACGAAGTGGATACATACGATCTAGCAGTTTTTTCGTTTCATGAGCAGATTGTGCATTTGGATAAGGACCAAAATACTTTCCTTTATCCTTTTTTACGTTTCGAGTAATGAGTAGGCGTGGTTGCTTCTCCGCTGTAATTTTAATGAAAGGATATGTTTTATCATCTTTTAATTGAATATTATATTTCGGATCATATTTTTTAATTAAATTTAACTCTAAAATAAGCGCTTCTAAATTCGAAGAGGTTACAATATATTCAAAATCAACAATTTCTCCTACAAGCCGCAGTGTTTTCCCATCATGAGAACCAGTAAAGTACGAGCGCACACGATTTTTAAGCACTTTTGCCTTTCCGACATATATAACTGTTCCTTGCTTATCTTTCATCAAATAACAACCAGGTTGATCTGGTAAAATGGCCAACTTTTCTTTCAAATGTTCGTGCACTCGTCTCCCTCCATTTCTACATGCTTAGCATTTTGATTTCCCCTTGAAAACATACTATGCCAAAACACCCAACATACGTTCCTTTATTGTAACGGAAAGACTGTAAAAAAGAAAATAAAAAAAGCTACCAAATGGTAGCTTTTTTATTTTAGAAATGTTTAGAAACTAATTCTACTAACGCTTCTTTCGGTTTGTAACCTAACGCTTGATCAACTACTTTACCGTCTTTTAATACGAAAAGAGCTGGAATGCTCATTACTTCGAATTGACGAGCAGTTTCTTGATTTTCATCAACGTCTACTTTTACTACTTTTACTTTTTCACCTAGTTCTGCATCGATTTCCTCTAATACAGGAGCGATCATTTTACAAGGTCCACACCAAGGTGCCCAGAAATCTAATAATACAACACCTTCGCTAGTTTCAGCTGCGAAGCTTTGGTCATTTGCATTTACAATTGCCATTTTATTTCCTCCTTCAAGTATATTCTACCAAGAGTATATCATTAACTTATATACGTGGCGAATAATATGTATCGTTATGTATTGTAACAAAAAAATGTCCCTTTATACTATATAAAAATACGAATGAAATACTAAAAAGATGAGAGACAGGGGATCTCTCACCTTTTTCTATATATAGGGGTACTTCACTTGGAACTCAAGGGTACTTAAATCATGAATGTACTTTTAACTTTTTAAACTCTTCTGTTAAAAGAGGTAAGACTTCGAATAAGTCACCGACAATACCGTAGTCAGCTACTTTGAAGATACTTGCTTCTGGATCTTTATTAATCGCAACGATTATTTTTGAGTTAGACATACCAGCTAAATGCTGAATCGCACCAGAAATACCACATGCAATGTATAAGTCTGGCGTAACAACTTTACCAGTTTGACCAATTTGTAATGAGTAATCACAGTACTCAGCGTCACAAGCACCACGAGATGCCCCAACAGCGCCGCCTAGTACGTCAGCTAACTCTTTTAATGGTTTAAAGCCTTCTTCACTCTTCACACCGCGTCCGCCAGCGATAATAACTTTCGCTTCAGAAAGATCAACACCTTCTGCTGTTTTACGGACAACATCTTGAATGATTGTACGTAAATCTTTCACATCAACTGTAATAGAAGATACGTCACCGCTGCGAGACTCATCTTTTTCAAGAGTTGCAATGTTATTTGGACGTACTGTCGCAAATAAGATGCCGTCTGTTACAATCTTCTTCTCGAATGCTTTACCAGAGTAAATTGGACGAGTGAAGATAACATTTCCACCTTCAACCTCTAAAGCAGTTACGTCAGAAACTAAACCAGCTTCAAGCTTCGCTGCTAATTTTGGTGATAAATCTTTACCAAGTGCTGTATGTCCGAAGACAATACCTTCTGGATTTTCTTCAGCATGTACAGCTAAAAACGCTTGTGCATAACCATCAGATGTATATGATTTTAATTTATCATTTTCAACTGTCACAACGCGATCTGCACCGTAATGAATCAATTCATTTGCAAAAGAGGCAACGCTGTCTCCAACTAGAAGACCTACTACTTCACCGCCTTCTGCAATTGTTTTTGCTGCTGCTACCGCTTCAAACGAAACGTTACGTAGCGATCCATCACGAACTTCACCCATTACTAATACTTTACGAGCCATAGATTTTCCCTCCTGCATATATAATTTCGTATTTTATTAGATTACTTTCGCTTCTGTATGGAGCAACGATACAAGTTCTTTTACTTGATCTTGCAGCTCGCCTTGTAACACTTTTCCTGCATCTTTCTTAGGAGGCAAATAGATTTCAATTGTTTTTGTCTTTGCTTCCACATCATCTTCTTCTAAATCTAAATCATCTAATTCTACTTCTTCTAGTGGCTTTTTCTTCGCCTTCATAATACCTGGAAGCGATGGATAACGCGGTTCATTTAAACCTTGCTGTGCTGTTACTAAAACTGGTAATGAAGTTTCAATCACTTCTGTATCACCTTCAACATCACGCTCAATCTTCACGTTTGTACCGTCAATTTCAAGTTTTGTAATTGTCGTTACGTACGGAATATTTAACGCTTCAGCTACGCGCGGGCCAACTTGTCCAGATGCACCATCAATTGCAACGTTTCCGCCTAAAATTAAATCTGCATCTTTATCTTTTAAATATTCAGCAAGCACTTTTGCTGTCGTGAACTGGTCACCATTTTCTACATCATCTTCAATATTAATTAATACCGCTTTATCACAGCCCATCGCTAATGCCGTACGAAGTTCTTTCTCACTATCTTCGCCACCGACTGTTACAACTGTAACTTCTCCACCTTGTGCGTCTCTTACTTGAATTGCTTCTTCAATTGCATATTCATCGTAAGGGTTGATGATGAATTCCGCTTCGCCATCGTAAATTGCACCGTTTTTAATTACGATTTTTTCTTCTGTATCAAATGTTCGTTTCATGAGTACGTAGATGTTCATTCCATTTACCCCCTTGTTTTTCAGAAAGATTCTATCAATTTTAATTTTCTGTTAATTTATATTAAAAAAATAATTGAACTACCTGCCACTAAATGAAGGTTTACGCTTTTCTAAAAATGCAGCTACACCTTCTCTTCCATCTTCACTCGTAAATACTTCACCAAAAATCTGTGATTCACGTTGTACACCTTCATAGTAATGAGACGATTTTGTCGTTTGCAATAACTCTAGTACAGCACGAGTTGTTGCTGGACTTTTTCCAGCAATTTGTTTTGCGACTTTAAGCGTATCATCTAAAAATGATTCTTCAGAGAACAATCCGTTAACAAGTCCCCATTTCAATGCTTCTGCACCAGTAATTGGTGTACTTGTTAACATCATTTCACAAGCTTTTGCTTTCCCAACATAACGTGGTAAGCGCTGTGTACCTGCAAAACCAGGAATTAATCCAAGTGTTAATTCAGGTAAACCAAGTTTTGCACTTTCAGTTGCAAAGCGCATGTGGCAAGACATAGCAAACTCAAGGCCGCCGCCCAGTGCCGCTCCATGAATTGCCGCAATAACTGGTTTTGAACATTTTTCAACACGCTCAAACGTAACTTGTCCAAGCTGTGCTAATTCTGTTGCTTGCTTCGCTTCAGTAACAGATGTAAATTCTTTAATATCTGCTCCTGCTGAGAAGAAACGTCCTTCACCGTGAATAACAACAACACGAATGTTATCATCCTTTTCCACTTGATCAATTAATTCAGTAACGTCATGCATAACTTGTGAAGACATCGCATTCGCTGGTGCGTGATTTAACGTCGCCACCGCGATATGATCTTCAACTCTTACAGATAGGAATTTCAACATGATCCCTCCCATTATTGACGATAACCACAAGCTGCAATAAGTAGCCCGTGTACCGTTTTTGAAAGTGCGACCAGATCATACTTATGATCGCTCATTACCCAATTGGTCACAACTTCATCTACTGTTCCAAAGATCATTTGTCTTGCCACGCGAACATTTAAATCCGGTTGAAACTCACCTTGTTTTATACCAGTCTCTAAAATCTCATCCATAACTTGTAAGTAGCCTTTTAATACTTCATTTATTTTAAGGCGCAAGTCTTGATTAGACTGTCTTAGCTCTAATTGCGTAACGATAGCAAGAGGATCATTTTGCGACAACAGCACGAAGTGCGTTTCTACCAACATGAATAATTTCGATACAGCGCTTTCAATTCCTGCTGTTTTTTGACGAATTGTTTCGACAAATTCTCCCATCTTCTCTTGGAATAAGGATATTAATATATCTTCTTTATTTTTAAAATATAAATAAATCGTGCCATCAGCTACCCCAGCTTGCTTTGCGATTTTAGAAACTTGCGCTTGGTGGTACCCATTCTCCGCAATCACAATGACTGCCGCATCAATAATTTGATTGTATTTCGGTCTATTTTTCTTCACTTTACTGTCCCCTTCAAGAAGATGACTGAATGAATAGTCATTCATATTCTTATAATACTGACTATTTAGAAAAGTGTCAATCCTATTTTTTCAAAAAGAAAGGGCCTTAGCCCGTTTGCTCATCCTCATTCTTTCTCTTCTCTTCATCTATTAGAACACGGCGTAAAATTTTCCCTACTGTCGTTTTCGGCAATTCATCTCTAAACTCATATACTTTCGGCACTTTATAAGCCGCTAAATATTTACGTGCAAACTGATTTAATTCTTCCTCAGAGCACTCCGTACCTTCTTTTAACACAACAAATGCTTTAACTGTCTCTCCTCGGTACGGATCTGGAATTCCAATCGTTACTACTTCTTGCACTTTTTCATGCTCATATAATACTTCTTCAACTTCACGAGGATACACATTAAATCCACTCGCGACAATCATATCTTTCTTGCGATCTTTTACATAGAAGAATCCATCTTCATCCATGTAGCCAACATCACCTGTATGGAGCCAGCCATCTTGTAATACAGCAGCTGTTTCCTCTGGCTTATTCCAGTATCCTTTCATAATTTGAGGACCTTTCACTACAATTTCACCTATTTCTCCCGGCGGTAATGCCTCACCAGTTTCAAGCGACATAATGATTGCTTCTGTATCTGGCCATGGAACTCCAATACTACCTGGCACTCGCTTTTCCCATAAAAAATTACTATGTGTAACCGGAGAGGATTCTGTTAAACCATATCCCTCTACTAGTTTACCACCTGTAACTGCTTCGAACTTTTCCTGTACTTCTACTGGCAGTGGTGCTGATCCACTAATACAAGCACGAATAGAAGAAATATCGTATTCTTTTAAAAGTGGGCTATTTAAAAGAGCGATATAAATAGTTGGCGCTCCTGGAAATAGTGTTACTTTATGTTTCTTAATCGCATCAAAAACCATTTTCATATCAAACTTTGGAATAAGCACCATTTTATATCCTTGCATAATACTTAAATTCATAACAGCTGTCATACCATAAACATGGAAAAATGGAAGAACCCCAAGGACGACTTCTTCACCTTCGTTACAATTATATAACCAATGCACTCCCATCAAAGTGTTAGAAACGAGGTTTTTATGCGTTAACATAACTCCTTTCGGAAATCCAGTTGTTCCTCCTGTATACTGTAAAAGAGCTAGATCATTCTCAGGATCACATGGCACCTCAACATTCGTATTCACTTCTTTTTCTACTGAATTCCAAAGATGAATCGTTCCACTCTCTGATACTTTCACAACTAAATTTGACTGTTTTTTCTGCACAAATGGATACAATAGATTTTTAGGGAATGGTAAAAAGTCCGCAATACGAGTTACGATAATATGCTCAACTTTTGTAGCAGATTGAACATTCGTTACTCTTGGAAACACTAAATCGAGACAAAGAATTACTTTTGCTCCCGAGTCATGAAGCTGATATTCTAATTCTCTTTCTGTATACAGTGGATTCGTTTGTACTACGACACCTCCCGCAAGTAATGTACCGTAATAACCAATTACAGCTTGCGGACAATTCGGCAACATAATAGCAACTCGGTCACCCTTTTCCACACCGAGCTTTTGAAGATAATTTGCAAATCTCCTCACCTTATCATGGAAGTCTGCAAATGTAATATCCTTCCCTAAAAAGTGAAGCGCTTTCTTTTTTGGATAGCGAGAAGCCATCTGTTCTACATATCCATGAAGTGGCTGAATCTCATAAGAAATCGTACTAGGAATTTCCTCTGGATAACTTTTCAACCATGGTTTTTCCACCTTCATTCCCCCTTCAAATACATAAAAAATAAATGAATGTTCATTCATGATGGTTGTTTTCATTATATTATAGTCGCCATAACGTTACAATCATAATATTCTGACTTTTATATAACTATGCTTTATCTCATTAACTTCTTATTATATGTAGAAACTCTCCTAATCTTAAAAGAGTAAGAGAGTTATTATTTAGCTTAATCTTATTATCGTTAACACAGCTCCTGGTGTAGTTGTTGATAATGTGGCAACAGCTAACAAACCAAATAGTTGTAAACTAATAGCATCTCCTGCTGCAAGAGTTGTAATAATTGTTGCGCTAAATGATGTGGTTGCTATCGCAGGAGCATTGATCGTCCCAGCAAGTTGCGCTCCATTAATTGTAATCCGTGAACTGACTAATAATGAAGCCGTTATATTAATCGAATATGAAATATAATAATTCCCGGCATTTGCAACCGTAAATACTGTATTCCCCCCAGAAACAGTAATTCCTGGACCTATGTTTTGATTATTCGGAAGCGGGACATTCGTTCCACCTAGAAGTACCGATATCGCTGTTCCTGACGTATTATTTGCAAATGCATACGTCGCCGTGATACTTGTACCTGTAGCTCCAGTTGAGCCCGTTGAGCCTGTTGGGCCTGTTGACCCTGTTGACCCTGTTGACCCTGTCGCTCCCGTTGGGCCTGTTGACCCTGTTGAACCCGTTGGGCCTGTTGGCCCTGTTGAACCTGTTGGCCCTGTTGAACCTGTTGAGCCTGTTGAGCCCGTTGGACCCGTTGGTCCCGTTGGGCCTGTTGGGCCTGTTGGGCCTGTTGGGCCTGTTGGGCCTGTTGGTCCCGTCGCTCCCGTTGAACCTGTTGAGCCTGTCGCTCCCGTTGAACCTGTTGGTCCTGTTGAGCCCGTTGGTCCTGTTGAACCCGTTGAACCTGTTGGTCCTGTTGAGCCCGTTAATCCTGTTGGTCCTGTTGAGCCCGTCGGTCCTGTTGGACCAAGCTTTGGGACTGTCCCATCACAACTAAAACAACATGAATCAACATGCACACCATTTCGATTATTACAACTACAATATCCATTTGAATTATTGAGCCATGAAGACATGTTGATCCCTTCCTTCAAATTCAATCTTTTAAGTACAAGTAAGAAAGTAAAAAACACCTACCAAATAAGGACGAAAAACTTTATTCAGTAGAAATAAATATAGATTGATCCCGTACATTCTAATAATTATTACATGCAATACAATCTCCTTTTGCTTGTACTTTCGCCTCTCTAGTTAAATGAAATTCCTTTTCTAAATTCTTCATACACATATGGATTTTAATCTTATATAACAACATCCATATAATTTGTTATTACTCATCAAAATTTTAAAAATATAATTACAAATAAAAACTTATTTTTGGGCAGAAGATGAAGAAAATTTTTAGTATTTTCATGGTTGTTCTTCTATTCCCTGTTGAATGTGGACAGCAAAAAGAGGAGAAAAAGGTAAAAACGACAGAAGATAAAAAGCAAGCTATAACAATTAAACATGCTGAAGGGGAAACAAAATTAGATAAACCGGCGAAAAAAGTTGTTGTACTTGGAGCACCTTACTTCTTATAGTTGATGAGGAAGAGTGGGAAGAAATTTAATTAAAAACCAGCTTCATATATGAAGCTGGTTTTTCTATTATGGCATAAAATTAATATAAGCTTTGTACATAAAATATATAACAAGTGAATACATGATTATATTGAACACACTTCGTTTCAAAGTTAACTTTCTCTTTAATTTCTTATCTTGTAATTTCAATTCTATTCCGTTTGCTATTTTCAATCTACCTACTATTTGAAATAACTCTCTGTAACCATCAGCATTTCCCAATAATACGTATTCCTTATCATTTTTATACTTTATATGCAGAAACTCACTCCCACCTTTACGGTCTAATATTGTTTTCATATAAGCTATTTCATTCAATACACATACTTTTAAATCAACTTCATTATAATAACGATCCATAAAAAACACATACAACCGTTTATTTGTAACGATTAGCACATTATTAATACCGAAGTTCATTGCAAGAACACCTACCCCTAATGTCATGGCTGTGCCTGTCTGCCAATTTTTTACGCAGGGATTTTCGACAAGCATACTATATAAAATCTCTTCGCTTCCCTGTAACTCTTCTTGTACAACCTCATAACAACGTTTCATTAAAATTGTTTTTGTTACAACTTCTTTTGTACGATTTATTTTCTTTTCATCTATTTTTTCATCATTTATATAGTCATCTACAAAATCAGCATTATACTGCAAATCATTTAATTCCTGAAGTAACTTTTCTTTATTCATTCCTTTTCCCCCCAGCAGCTTCTTCAATTTCTTTCTCCCTCTTGAAAGCCTACTATATACCGTATCTTGTGTCATACCGAATTCAAGCGTTATTTCTTGTACGCTATATTCATCTAAATACCTTTTTATAAAAATTTTCTTATCTTCTTCATTCAATTCTTTAATTAAAACGTAAAAATTATAATCTCGCTCTTCTTTTGTTAAATTGACATTTTTTCTATCTTCATATATTTCTTGCTGAAACTCTTGTAATTGATAAGACTTATTACTTTTTCGTTTATAATCAATGGCCTTAAACCTAGCGACAGATATAAGCCAGTTTCTAAACTTCCCACGATTTTCATCATAACTACTAATGTTGTACCAAACGATTAATAAAATATCGTCAACACATTCATCCACTAACACCTTACTCTGTGCAGTATCTAAAATACTATGAACTACCTTATAAATTAAATCTCCATATCGATCAATTGCTGTATGTAATGCTAACATATCTTGTTTCCGAAGACCTTCTACTATTTCTATATCCTTCACCCTTATCACCACTCTTTATCCTATTCTTTATTCATTATATATACGAATGAGCTCATTCGTTTCCTGACACTTTTACAAATATTTTCTAATTGTTTTCATATTGTAGCAATGCTTAATTAGTTATTTCTTGTGGAACAGGGATTATATTATCTCTCACGAATTTAATCTATGAACAAAAATAGGAGGGATAACTATGTACCAAACTATTGACGGCTTCTTGCAATCATGGACATACGAAGCAGAGTCTACTCAGAAAATGCTTGATTCATTAACCGATGCATCTTTGTCACAGGAAATTGCACCTGAACATTGGACTTTAGGTAGAGTTGCTTGGCACATCGTGACGGCAATTCCAGTTATACTATCCGGAACTGGACTAAAGTTTGAAGGCGAAACGAAAGATTATCCTGTTCCACCTTCTGCTAAAACAATTGCAGATGAATATCGTAAAGTAAATGCTGCTTTTGTTGAAGCACTTCAAAGTGAATGGACTGACCAAGACTTAACTACTATTAATGACTTCTTTGGTCGTCCTATGCCGAATTCTATATTTTTAATGACACTTATTAATCATCAAAATCACCACCGCGGACAAATGACGGTTTTAATGAGGCAAGCTGGCTTAACAGTTCCTGGCGTATATGGTCCTGCAAAAGAAGAATGGGCTGCCGCTGGAATGGAAGCTCCTAAAATGTAACAACAAAAAAAGACAAGGTGTTTACACATCTTGTCTTTTTCTGTAACTTGTTTCATGTGAAACTATTTTTTCTAAATGGTTTTTTATGGAAAAAATAGGTTACAATGAATATATATTATGAAGAGGAGTAACCAAATTGAATACAAAGAATAAAAAAATAGCTATGGGAACTATTCTACTAACTTCTATTATTGGGGTTATCAGTGTATCTCTTTATTTCACATATTATGGTACCCCTTGGGGAAAACAAGCAGCAATTACGGAATCAAAGAATTATATTACAAAATACTTTAGTCTAGATGCAGAAGTCAAAAATACTTCTTACGATGCTAAAATGAATAGCTATGAAATCTCCTTTGAAACAAGTACCGACGGAGAGTTTACTATCGAATATAAAAGTCCTAATAACTTTAACATTTCTCCAGGAGTGCAAGATTATTTAAGTAAACACTACAAATTTACAGAGTAGTAACGAAGCATACATATACAAAAAAGAGTTGGTGTAACACCAACTCTTTTTTACGTATTCTTATCATACTGTTAAATCTTCCCTCTCTATATTTTTAATTCCGTAATATGCAATCGCAAATCCAATTGCTGCCAATGCTAGTTGAAGGGGAAGAAAAGTTGCTGTAGGAAACGTTGGATTGCTATTCATTGCAACCGATACAACGATAAGGGATGAAACAATTGTAGTTGGCACTGAATGTTTACGCATTCCGAAATATAATGGGATTAAACTCATTCCCGCAGCTGCAATGGCTAAAGGAACCAGTTTTATTCCTTCTTGCATCAATTGATCTACTGTAAATGGATTAGAAAGAATTGAAAAATAACTATCTATCCCAAAGAAAATTCCTATTACTAAAATATTAGATAAAATAACTGTTATACATGTTAATATTGCTGTAATGATCAACTTACTAATCATCATCTTCTTCCGGTTAATAGGATAAGAAAACATGAGTAGTATTGTTTTACTTTTATATTCATCAATTATTAACTTGGCTATTAGTACAGCACCAAAGATAATAAATGTTCCTCTTACTGACACACTAGCCATCGACAAAATTATTTGAGGATCCCTCATTTCTGGATCCCCTTCTATTTGAGCAACGTAACCAACAAAGATTAATAGCGCCAATATAGCGATATTCGCAATAATCGCTCCCCTCACATACCATCCAAACTTATTTTTTTTCATCTCTAGCTTCATAAGACGTAGCATGATAGTCCTCCTTCTTCATAAGACTTAATCAATATAAATTACTCCTGTTTTACTTAAAATCTTCGCTTCATTTTTTGCATCACCAATAGTTCCTTCTTTTATCTTTTCTGTATTTTTATCTTTCTTAAGTCCTTTTAAATCTATCATTATGTCATTCGAATTACTTTTAGCCGTAAGTTTCAATGAAGTCGGAGCCCCCTTATACCGTACGCCAATGTCTCCTGATTTTGTTTCTACAAATAATGATTTTCCTTCTGTCATATCTTTTAGTAATGCTTCCCCAGATGTTGAAGTGATGTTCATATTTTCATTTTTTATATTTTTCACATAATTACCGCCAGTAGTAGAAGTTATATTTACTTCTTGTAATGAACTATCTTTTAACATTAAATCTCCACTTTCGGATGTGAATTCACCCTTATCTGCTGATAGTCCTGTAATCATTTCATCTCCCGACTTGCCTTTTGTCACGATACTTTTTACTACTATATCGCTTATTTTTACATCCCCCGATTTATTATTTAATACAATTTTATCTATTTCGTTCTTCGGAATAGCTATCGATATACTATTTTTCTTCCTAAACGTAAAACCATTAAAAAATCTATTCATCTTTTGTTTTTGCTTAATCACAATTTTATTTTCGTCATTTTCTATTTTGACGGGATCTATCTCTTTATCTACTTGTTGGCCTTGAGCAGAAATTACTATTTCATTAGAGTCTGTACTTTTAAATTCAATATCCCAGTTTTCATTGTCTACTTCTATTTCTTTTATATTATTTATCTCAAAAGACTTTTCTTTCTTAAAATCTTTCCCCTGAAATACCTTAAAACCAAAAACCGCACTAGCAATTGTAATAAGTAAAATTGCAACTACTATTATTTTTTTCACTATTCATACCCCAGTTCGTTGTTGTTGTAAGCTCGCTTCACGCCACATCGATCTTGTCGATTTTACGAAACGATAGATAACTAATGAAAATTCCTAATAAACAGAGCACTATTGGGATAGCTATAAAATTAAACAGACTTACTTGACCGTTTCCAGGACCAAAGTTACTACTAATTAGTATTCCGATTATTACTGCAGAAGTAATTGTTGTCGGTGTTGATTTCTTTCTCATCCCAAAAAATAAAGGAATTAAACTTATACCAGATATCATAAATGCATTTATAAAAGTAGCTGGAACGATAGCTATTATTTCACCTATCGTAGCTGGCGTTTCAATCAGTCCCATCATTGGACTCACAAAATATAAGAGCAAACTGATACTAAAAGTAGCGATAATCGTGCTCACAAAACAAAAACAAAAAACAATTGTTAATTTCGCTCTCATTAACATTTTCCTTTGCAGTGGGTACATAAACGATAGTTGCATCGTTTTGTTCTTATACTCATCAATTACTAAACGGGATAAAATAACTGAACTAAAAATAATGAATGTTATCCTAATAAAAATGTTTATTAAAGCCATTTGTTGTGTGAAGTCAGAGAGTAGCAAATCTACCTCGCCTTTCCCTCCCAACATCATAAGGTTTACTCCCGCGAAAATTGCTATAATACAAATTGCTACACTTTTAAAGTAACTAGATAATTGATGTTTCTTCCACTCGAGCTTCATTAATCTAAGCATATAAACCACGCCTCCATTCTTTATATAAATGTCTCTACGCTGCTAACATTCTAATTCCAGCAGTAACGAAGCTTAACATTCCTATCACTAGTAGAATTAGCAACCATTTCCGCTCTGGTTTCCTATAATATAAAATCCCACTTATAAACAGTACGATTAATCCACTTACCAGGTTCAGCCACAACCCATTAAGCATGAATGCCCTCTCCATCCATTACATTTAAGAAATATTCTTCTAAGGAACTATGCTTCTTATTAATACTTTCAATTTCCACATCGTTCATAATAAGTGCTTTTGAAATAGCCTGCTGAGACGCTGCCGTATCATACACACGAATCATATTTCCGCTCATTATTTTGTAATTTTTTATGCCGAGTTTATCTTCTAAAATATAAGCTGCACGTTTCACATCAGGAACAGTAATTTCAATGTACTCGGTTTGTTTTCCGTTAATACTCTTCATTGAAACTTCTTTTATTAGTTTTCCATTTTGAATCACACCAATTGTATCTGCCATTAGTTCCATCTCACCTAAAATATGACTAGAAACTAATAATGTAATGCCATATTCTTTGCAGAGCATTTTAAATAAGTCTCGTAACTCTTTAATACCAATTGGATCTAAACCGTTAATTGGTTCATCTAAAATGAGCAATTCTGGCTTTGTCACAATTGCCCTTGCAATACCGAGTCGTTGTTTCATTCCTAATGAAAAATCTTTTACCTTTTTATTATCTATCCCTTGCAGTTTCACTAAATGTAACGCATGGTCAATTGCATTTTTATCGTAGTAGCCCATATATTCACAATGCAGGTCTAAGTTTTCTTTCGCCGTTAATTTATCATAAAAGATTGGGTATTCAATAATTGTCCCCATTCTTTTTAATACTTCATAAGATGTATCTGTTAATTTCTCACCGAAGATTTCAATATCACCACTCGTCGGTTTTATTAAATTTGTAATCATTTTCATAATCGTTGTTTTACCAGCGCCGTTTGGTCCTAAAAAACCGTATATCTCTCCTTTTTTCACATGCATGTTAACACTGGAAATAACTTCTTTCCCCTTAAACACTTTCGTTAACTGGTTTGTTTTTAATATATATGTCATGTTACTTTCCCCTTTCGCAATACTCTATATTTCTATAATAGACAACGGAAATCTCTTTTTTCTTACCCGTTTCTTACAAATTCCTTACGCTGAAAAAAAAGCTTGTAGAATCTACCGCTCTACAAGCTAAAATTGCATCTTTTTTAATACAACTGTAAAAATTGTTTTTTCATATGGCTTACTAGAAAGATGAATTTTTCCATCCATCGCTTCCACAAGCCGTTTTGTAATCGTTAATCCTAGGCCACTTCCTTGGTACAATCTATTTCTTGAATCTTCAAGTGTGTACATACGCTCAAACACTTTATCAATATGAGACTCATCAATTCCTTTTCCTGTATCCCATACGTCTATATACACACTCGTTGTATCATCTCTTACAGTCATACCTAGTATCTTTCCATCTTCCCCATATGTAATCGCATTTGATATTAAATTATTCAATACCCTACCTATTACTTCTACATTTCCAAGTGCGTATATATTTCTTTCCGGTATATCAATATGAACGTGAAAACCTTTCGACGTCACTAAATCATAAAAAGATAAAATCTTCTCGCGACAAACTTCATTCATATTTACTTTTGTCATCTCGATTGCTTTGTCACCAGATTCTAATTTTGCCAAATCAAAAAATTTATGAATTAGCTCCATCACTTCTAATGTTTTCGTATGCACTTTTTCAAGTAATATTTGTTGTTCTTCTTCGCTTATCGTTTTATCCTTATTTAACATTTCTGTATATCCAAGAATAACTGTTAGTGGTGTTTTCAAATCATGTGAAATATTTGAAAGCATTTTTCTCATCGAAATTTCTACTTTTGCATGATCTGCATTCGTTTTCTGTTTCGCATCTAACAATTGATTAATTGCCACTAATAATTTTTGCAATTCTAGATCATCTGTCATAACGAGTAACTTCTCGCCTGTTTTTTCATTTACAATACTTTCTAACTTTTCATATGTGTATCGTAAATTTTTACTACTATTTTTCCTCATTTTATATTGTATATAAATAACACATAACAATATAAAAATAGTGCCCATTAACAGTTTGACCATATTACATCACTTCCAATTTATAGCCGATGCCCCATAACGTTTTAATATATTCTGGATTAGATGGATCACTTTCAATTTTCTCACGCAATCTTCTCATATGAACATTAATAACGTTATCATCACCGTAATACTCTTCATTCCAAACTAACGTATATATTTGCGCTTTTGTAAATACACGATTTTGATTTTTTACGAACAGTTTTAAAATCTCAAATTCTTTTAAAGTAAGCTTGAGAGGGTTCCCGTTTTTTTCTACAGTAAAATTAATTGGATCGATTGTTAAATCGCCAATCTGAATCATCTTTTCTGTTGTTTCTGTAGCCGAGTATTTCGTAGACCGCCGAATCCCTGCTTTTACACGTGCAGCCAATTCAATCATAGAAAATGGCTTACAAATGTAATCATCTGCTCCAAGCCCTAATCCAACAGCTTTATCAACATCTGTATCTTTTGCTGACATCATTAAAATCGGAACTGCACTTTTTTCACGAATAATACGTACGACCTCTAATCCGTCTAACTTTGGCATCATTATATCAAGGATAACTAAATCAAAAGACGATTTAAAAAAGGCTTGCACCCCTTCTTCCCCGTCAGACGCGATTGTAACTTGAAAGCCTTCCTTTATTAAATACTTTTCCACCATCTCTTGAATTGAACTATCATCTTCAACTAATAAAATATGATGTGACATATGCCTATCCCCTTTTTACAAACATTAACATATCAATTGTATCGTAATGAATGAATACTGGAAAGAATTATATGAATTTTCAAACCAACTTCCCTTCCTTCTCTAACAATGATATGATGAAATTCACTACGATTGTTCATAATTAACTTTATATAAAGGAGACTTATCATGTCAGAAAACAAAAAAGTAAGCTTAGCTGATTTAATGCGCGAACAACTTGCGAAGAAAAAGCAAGGAAATGGAAATGGTTCAAATAATACAAATCAAAGCCAAGAAACAAAAAAATTACAAAACCAACAAACGAAAAAAACAAACAACCAACGTAGACGTACAGGTGTATAAATGAACGGACAAAAACGTTCTAATATCGCGCCTGGTCTTGAAGTTGATATTGTATTAAAACAAGATCAACGAACAGGCAAATTAACACGTGGAATTGTAAAAGATATTTTAACGAACTCCCCTTCCCATCCGCATGGCATTAAAGTGCGATTGCAGGACGGGCAAGTCGGTAGAGTACAAAATATCGTTCAATAAGAAAAGGAGCTCAAGTAAACTCGAGCTCCTTTTCTTTATTAACCTTGAATTTTCTCGATGAAAACTACTTTTAAGTAGTCTCCTTCTTTAAATTGATCAATGGTACGGAAATCTTCTGGTAAAGAATGTTCTTCTAATATTTTATATTTGCCATTCATTTCTTTAAAGGCTGTATCGATAAAGCATTTAAACTTTTTCATATCGAATGCGCTACAATTTGTAGAAGCAACGATAATACCGTTATTTTCTGTAATAGCAATTGTTTCTTTCAATAAATTTTTATAATCTTTTGCTGCACTAAATGTATATTTTTTTGATCGGGCGAAGCTTGGAGGATCAAGTACGACCATATCAAATTTCATCTTTTTCTTAGCTGCATATTTGAAGTAAAGAAATACATCTTCTACAATAATATCTTGTGCTTCATAATCAACTTCATTGACACTAAACTGCTCAATCGTTTTACTTAAACTACGATTTGCCAGGTCAACACTCGTCGTTTTACTCGCTCCGCCAAGCGCTGCAAATACAGAGAAAGCACCTGTATAAGAGAACATATTTAACACTGTTCTTCCCTTTGCATACTTATCACGAATTTGTTTTCGAACGTTACGCTGATCTAAAAATACACCAACCATTGCCCCATCATTTAAGTAAACCGCAAAGTTCACACCATTCTCTTTTACGATAAGTGGGAATTCGCCGCGCTCTCCTGCTACGAAATCATCACCCTCAATATATTTCCCTTTCGTATCAAAACGCTTTTTCTCATAAATGCCTTTAAAGTTTGCTACTTTTTGAAGAGCTGCTATAATCTCATCTCTGAAAGTATAAATCCCTTCACTATACCAACTTACTACGTAGTAGCCATCATAATAATCGATAATTAATCCGCCAAGACCATCACCTTCACCATTCACCACACGGAATGCTGTCGTATCACTTGATTTATAAAATTGTTTTCGTTTATGTAAGGCAGATTTTATTTTGCTTTCAAAGAAAGATTGATTAATTTGTTCACTCTCTTTTCTCGTTAAAATCCAGCCGTATCCTTTATTTTGTTTTCCGTAATAACCTTTTCCGACAAAGTTGTTCTTCTCATCTACTACTTTGATGATTGTCCCTTCTTCACGAACATCGTTTAAATTTTGAATTGCATCTTTTAAAATAAGTGGATATCCACTTTTAATTTCTTTTATAAATTTCGGTTTTATTTTTATAGTTACTTCTGATCGCATATAATAACTTCCTTTCCATTTGAATGCTTTCTAATTTATAGGAAGCATTTAAAAAACGAGGCTAAAAAAAGCCTCGTTTCACTATACCATATTATCGCTTTGCTAGTACAACTCGCTCATTCTCTCACTTAACCGCCACATATTTACTACATTTTGAAATGGAAATCTCACTGTCCAAAATAATAGAAAAAAACTTATATATTTCATATTTACCATTGACATTGATAATGATTTTCATTATCATTTAAAGTATATGATTTCTTGAAAATACAGCTACATTTACAGGAGGAATAAACATGATTATTGTTACCAATACAGCTAAAATTACAAAGGGAAATGGCCATAAATTAATTGAGCGTTTCAACAAAGTAGGTAAAGTGGAAACAATGCCGGGATTTTTAGGATTAGAAGTTCTTCTAACGCAAAATACAGTTGATCACGATGAAGTAACAATTAGCACACGCTGGAATGCAAAAGAAGATTTCCAAGGGTGGACAAAGAGCGCTGCATTTAAAGATGCTCACTCACATCAAGGCGGAATGCCAGAATATATTCTTGATAATAAAATCTCTTACTATGATGTAAAAGTTGTACGTATGCCAATGGCTGCAGCACAGTAAAAACAGTTCTTTTTTAAAGTATAGAATATGAGAAGCGTTATCTATCACTTCTCATATTCTATACTTTTTCTTTAACTTCTTTTTACTAATTTTGCATGTACAACTAGCCTTCCAGCCTCTGGATCAAGCGCATAGTCACAAGTAGAAAGTGTTACGATTTCATCATTAGCCGTCAATTCCGTATCCGTTTTGTACAGTGATTTTTCTTGAATTCCCTTTAAGAACGATGTATATGATGCATCGTTTTCAAAATCTGTTTCAATATAATAAAAGTCCGTTGTTGTCGTATATACTGAAAAAACTTCAACGTCGTATCCTTCAAATAATGTATCGTAATATAATTTACGATGGGACATGAAAAAGTCTTCATCCAACATCTTTTTTAAACTACCAAACATAGAACCATCTTTCATACGATGGCCATATAAAATAGTATTTCGATTTTGAGCTTTCACATCATTACGATGGTCCATAAAAATGCTTCCCGCTCTCATATCTTCACCTTTATAATTACGAAATAAATAGTAATCATTATCTTTTGCTTGAACGATTGGATAATTAATTTGTGTATCATCCATCGTAATCCATCCGACTATCTCTGGATTAATTTTCTGGAGATCCTGAAACTGTTTACGTACCTCTCCGTCTTCTGATTTTTCTTCCATTGGACTTCTTTTATAAATATGTTGTGCCTCAGCCATTACTTTACGATTTTCATAATAATCCATGAAAATCCCGCCCAACTCATACATTGAATAGAAAAAGATTCCTAGAAACACAATTGTAAGTATTCGTTGAAAAAAAGAATTCTTTTTCCGTCCTTTCTTACTATTCAAATTATCACCTCAAAACGGATTATGCCCAGCCTTTAGATTCCCATAGGTACCATGTACAATCCGGTATCTTCATCCTGCTTTACAATGACATCTACACCATATATTGCTTTAACCATTTCTTCTGTTATTACATCATTAGGATTACCCTTCGTAATGATCTCTCCATCTTTCATAACGATAATATGGTCGCTATACCGAATGGCTTGATTAATATCATGTAATACCATTACAATCGTTAGTCCATACACTTCATTTAACTCTTTCACTAACTCTAATATTTCTAGCTGATAGTAAATATCTAAATATGTGGTCGGCTCATCTAAAAAAAGCATTGGTGTATTTTGAGCTAATGTCATCGCGATCCAAACTCGTTGCCTCTCTCCACCAGATAAAGCATAGATTGGCTTATCACGCTTACTTTGTAAATTCGTACATACTAGTGCACGCTCAATCGCTTCTCTATCTTCATCTGTTTGCGGAGAGAAAATATTTTTATATGGCATACGCCCAAAGCTTATTAGCTTTTCCACTGTAATATCTGCTGGGGCCTCATTTTGTTGATGGACAACTGCTAGTTTTCTAGCAAACTCTTTCGGTTTATATTCACTAATCGCTTTCCCATCAAGTATTACTTCTCCACTGCTAGGAGCGTGATTTCTAGACATGACACTAAGTAATGTTGATTTCCCACATCCATTCGGGCCAATGATTGTTGTAATTTTTCCAATCTCTATTTCACTACTAACTGACTTTAAACGATTTGTTACGTTATCGTATGAAAAGGTTACATTTTTAATTTCCATGAACTTTATCACTCTTTCTAAGCAAGAATATTAAGAACGGACCACCAATAACCGCCATAATTGTTGCTGCTGGAATTTCGTTAGGTGGCACAATTAACCTTCCAATCGTATCCGCCGTCAAAATTAATAACGCTCCTGCAAGAGCAGAAAATGGAATTAATACTTTATGGTCTGAACCGACTAATTGTCTTGAAATATGCGGAACGAGTAATCCTACAAAAGCAATAACACCTGCAATCGCTGTTGATACTGCCGCCAAAAGTACTGCAATGGCAGAAATAATAAGACGAACTCTCGTCACGTGCAAGCCTAAGTTTTTCGCAGTCTTATCTTGTAGCGATAATAAGTTACACCAAGCTCCTACGAACAGAGCAAGAATAAGGCCAATCGTTCCATAAGTAACCATTATTTCTACATCGCCCCACGTCTTCATAGTTATGTTAGAAGTCGTCGTTTGCTTAATACTCTTAATAAAGTATCCACAAATCGTAACGAATGATTCATTTAATCCAGTAAACATCGCATTAATGGCAATACCAATTAAAATAATGCGAAGCGGGCTTAATCCTGACTTCCATGAAAAAGAATAAACGAGATAACACGCAAGCGCACCACCTAAAAAGGCGAATACGGGTGTCCAGAAAAAAAATTGCGGGAACAACGTAATAATAACGAGTGTCATAAAACTTGCTCCTGAAGATATACCGATTACCCCGGCATCAGCGAGTGGATTTTTCATAACAGCTTGAAAAAGCACCCCTGAAACAGCAAGAGCCGCTCCAGTGAACAGCGCAATAATAATACGCGGGAAACGTAAATCTTTAATGACTTCAACATCTTCATTTCCACCTGTAAATATCCCTTGTACAAGTTCAACAATACCTACTTCTAAACTCCCTTTCATCGCTGACAATGATGTCATAATAATAAGCAATGCAGTAACAATGAGGAAACTCCAAGTTTTTTTATTCATTCTACTCTTCCTTTATATTAAAATGCATCACGGATACATCATTTTTTTCAATTCATCTAACGCTTCAATTGCTGCTAAATTGCCTGTCGTTCCAAATAAACGCTCTTCTAAATCGTAAACACGGTTATTTTTAACCGCAGCAAAGTGTTTCCAAATATCATTTGTTTTAAATTCTTTATCAAACATTTTTACAACTTCATCAGGCATACCATGAGCTGCTCGTAAAATAATATCTGGATCAGCTTTCTTTAAATACTCTGTATTAGAAGCTAAATATTCTACTTGTTCACCTTGCACAATATTTTTACCACCTAGTTGTTTCACTAAATCTCCAATATAAGAATGCTCTGTTGCTACTAAATAACTTCCCGGCACACCTAATAAAATAAGCACTGTCGGTTCTTTCTTTCCTTTTACTTCCTTTTGAATGCTAGCAACCTTTTTATCTAACTTAGTTACTACTGCTTCAGCCTGTTTTTCACGTCCATATTTCTTACCTAAATCGCTAATAGAACTTTGCATATTTTTTAAACTCGTTAAATCTAAAAAGTTTGCTTTCATACCCACACCATCAAAAACTGGCTTTAATTCATATTCAAGTGTTGTCACAGATAACACTTCTGAAGGCTTTAATGACTTTACCTTTTCCATATCTGGACTCATTGGATTCCCAACTTCAGGTAAAGATTTATATCGCTTCGGTAAAGTTTTAGAACTTGTTGGAACGCCGACTAAATCTACTTCTAACGCATCCATAATTTCAGTAACAGCCACTGTTGTTGCAACAACGCGCTCTTTACTCTCACTCTTTACCTGCTTTGCTGTTTCTTTTTTTGGTGATGAGCACCCGGCTATACTCATTAACAAAATGATAGCCATTAGTACACTTGCGATTTTCTTCACTGTCAATCACCACTCCTTTCCATACAATATGAAACAAGTCTTGATGCACGCGAACATGCATCAAGACTCCAAAAATTACAATCTACCTGCTCTATATTTACGAACTAGTAAAGCAAGTGAACCTAGCAGTAACACCATGTATAAACCAAGTTGTGCTGTATCTGCAGTTTTTGAGTTTTTCTCTTTTTTCGAATCATTTTTTGTATCTTCTTTTTTCTTCTGACCATCTGCATTTCGGTTAAAATCAGGAGTACCTACTGTTTTTACATTATCTACTTTTGGTGTAGTCACTGGATTTTTCGGTTCATTTTTAGGTTCCTCTTTAATAGTTCCTAACGCACCGATATTATTTGTATCAAATTGAATTTGCACATCGTAGAAATGATGATAGTTCATCTCATCGATGTCTACCTTTACTTTTGCGTTTAATTTTTTAAATAGATCTTCTACTTCAAACTGTACTACTCGCGTATTTGCATTTTTATCTTCGCTTACTACTCTCGCATCAGCGAATAGTTCCTTGTTTTCCGTTTGGAATTTCGTAATCCACGCACTATTTTTCAGCGTCATCTCAATGTATTTTTTACCATCTTTTACGATTAATTTCGCTGGATTTACAACATAGTCATTCATCTTTGAAATCTCATCTGTTTTATCTTTTAATACTCTAAATGTAATATCATATTGGCCATCTACTAAATTTTTCGGATCAACTATTACTTTTGGTTTATTATTTTCGCCTTGGTTGTCATTTCCACCCTGGTTATTGTTTCCACCTTGGTTGTCGTTTCCGCCCTGGTTGTCGTTTCCTCCTTGGTTGTCATTTCCTCCTTGGTTCCCTAAAGCTTTAATACTGTCTTGATCAAATACAAATTGAACATCGTAGAAATGGTGATAATTCATTGAATCAATATCTACTTTTACTTTTGCATTTAACTTTTTAGACAAATCGTTTACTTCTACTTCTACTACTCTTGTATTTTGTTCTTTATTTTCACTTAACACTTTTGTATTAACGAAAGAACCATTCTTCTCAAATTCAAATTTCGTAATCCATGTACTATTTGTTAATGTAAACGATACATATTTCTTACCATCTTTTACTTTTAATACACCTGGACTTTTTGTGTATGTGTTCATCATTGAGATTTCATCTGTTTGATTTTTTAACACTTTAAAGCCAATGCTGTATTCACCATCTTTAAGAGCTTTTGGATCAATTGTTGTGTTATTATCTTGGTTGTTGTTTCCACCTTGATTATTGTTTCCGCCTTGGTTGTTGTTTCCGCCTTGGTTGTCGTTTCCGCCTTGGTTATTGTTTCCGCCTTGGTTGTTATTTCCGCCTTGGTTATCTAACGGCTTAATGCTACCTTTATCAAATGCAAATTGAATATCGTAAACATGGTGATAATTCATTGAATCGATATCTACTTTTACTTTTGCATTTAACTTTTTCGATAAATCTGGTACTTCTACTTCCACTACGCGTGTATCAGCTTTTTTATCTTCACTTATTACATTTGCATCAACAAACGAACCATTTTTCTCAAATTCAAATTTTGTAATCCAAGAACTGTTCGTTAACGTAAAGGATACATACTTCTTACCATCTTTTACTTTTAGCACACCTGGACTTTTTGTATATGTGTTCATCATTGAAATTTCGTCTGTTTGATCTTTTAATGCTTTAAAATTGATGCTGTATTCACCATCTTTAATTGTTTCAGCATCTGGATTTTTATTTTCATCTGGTTTTTCTACTTCCGGTTTTTCTACTTCTGGTTTTTCTACTTCTGGTTTTTCTGCTTCCGGTTTTTCTGCTTCCGGTTTTTCTACTTCTGGTTTTTCTACTTCTGGTTTTTCTGCTTCCGGTTTTTCTGCTTCTGGTTTTTCTACTTCTGGTTTTTTCTCTTCATTTTTAATTTGTTCAAGTTTATCTTGTTCAAATAAAAGTTGTACATCATGTGTTTGCTTATAGTTTCTTGATGCCATTTCGATAAATACTTTTGTATTTAGTTTTTTAGATAAATCATTTACTTCAAACTCTACGACTCTTGTATCTTTTTCTTTATCTTCACTCACTACTTTTGCATCAACAAATGCACCATCTTTTTCTGTTTGAAAATTTTTAATTAATGAGCTACTTTTTAATGTTACAATTGCTTTTTTCTTACCATTTTCTACTTTTAATACTCCTGGATTTACCATGTAAGTATTCATTTTAGATTCTTCATCTGTTTGATCTTTTAACACTTTAAATGGAATACTGTACGCACCATCTTTAATTGTGTTAGAATTTGGTTGTTGATCTGGGTCAGGCTTTTGGTCGGGCTTCTGACTTGGATCCGGTTTTTCACTTGGATCTGGCTTATTAGCTGGATCCTCTTTTTCATTTGGCTGTTCTACATGAACTGGTTTAATACTGTTTTGATCAAAGGCAATGCGTACATCGTAGTCATGATGATAATTTAAAAAGTCAATGTCTACCTTTACTTTCGCGTTTAATACCTTGCTTATATCTTCCACATCAAATTCTACGACTCTTGTATCTTTTTCTTTATCTTCATTAATTACACTCGTCGCAACAAACTGGCCATCTTTTTCTGTCTCAAATTTTGTAATCCATGAACTATGTTCTAACGTAAAGGATACTTTCTTTTTCCCGTTCTTCACTTTTAAAGTTCCTGGACTTACAGAGTATTGATTCATCATAGATTCTTCATCAGATGTGTCCTTTAAAACTTTGAAGCCAATTGAATATTCACCGTCAGCCAACTGAGTAGCTGCTTGAACTGCAAGTGGTTGTAATGTTGATATGAATGTAAATAGCATTAAAAACATAGCAACAATAATTTTTGTATACCTGTTCAATGGAACGACTCTCCCTTTTGAAAATTATTTAATACTGTTCTCATCAAATACAAAGCGAATATCATATGAAGCATTATAATTAATAATTGGAATATTAATTTTCACCTTGCCATTTAGTTTTTTTGACAAGTCAGCAACTTCAAATTCTACAACTCTAGTATTATCTTTTTTGTTTTCACTTAACACGGTTGTTTCTACAAATTGACCATCTTTTTCTACTTGGAAACTTTTAATAGAAGCACTATCTTTCACTTTAAATGAAACATATTGTTTTCCATTTTTAACTGTTAATGTTGCTGGGCTTTCAAAATAACTATTCATTCTAGACGATTCATCTTTATCGCCTTTCCATACAGTAAAAGCAATATTATATTTCCCATCAGCTAGTTTTGTAGCAGCCTTTGCATCTTGTAAACCTACTGTTGCGATAAACGTAAATAAAACAGCAAATACGGCAATAATCATTTTAAATTGTTTAAACATATATTCATCACCCTTCAAAAGATTTATTTACTCAATTTCACTTTACGAATTAAGAAAGCACCCGAAATAAAAATTAACGCCGCAAACAATCCAATACGTGCTTCATCGCCTGTTTTTGGGTTATCTGTTTTTTCAGCTTTTCCATTTTCATTTTTTGTTTCTTTGTTCGCTTCTTTAGCTGTTTCCTTACTCTCTACTTTTGGTTTCTCTTCTTTTACTTGTGTATCTGTTTTCGCTTGATCATTATTTTTTGTTGTAGCAGCTACGCCGTTATCGCCACCTACAGCTTTTACATTTGCATCAAAAGCAAAACGAATTGTGTAGTGGTGGTCATAGTTTGCATTTGGTACAACAACATGAATTTTTACAGCTGCCGGCTTGGATAAATCATCTACTTTAAACTCTACTGTTCTTTTATCTGCTGATTCATCTTTACTAACAACTTTTGCATCAACAAAATTCCCGTTCTCTGGTGCTTTAAATTCTGTAATCCAAGCACTATGATTCATCGGAACTTGTACTCTCATTTCACCGTTTTTCACTACTAATCTTGCTGGCTTTTCAAAATAGTCATTTGCCATTGAAGCTGAATCATTTTCCGCTTTTTGAATGACATAGTTAATATCATAAGTACCGTCAGCTAGTTTTGCTGAAGCTTTCCCATATGGCATTACTAGAAAAGCTAGCATACATACAAACGTTATAATAAAAGCGGGTAATACAGAAATCTTTCTCATTTTGCTTACTTCCTCCTTGTTTATCTTTCATCCGCGCTTTTTGAAAATGATAATTATTCTCAATTTATAAGAAAAAAATAATCTCTTCTACCTATTATTTAATTAGCATTCTTTTATGTAACATAAGTATTATTGATTATCATTCTCACTGGATATTAAAAATAATATCTCACCCTATTCCTTATACGAAGGCATAGAAACTGAGAAAAAATTATAAAACTTATTTATTGATTATCATTCTCAATATAAATCAAAAAAAATAAACTATCTCTTCTCCTCTTCTTTCACCTCTTCCCATAACAACACTATAGTTATAGAAACCCCTTTTCCCTCACTTCCCTTCCAATATTTCCACAACTAAGTCAATCTTAGCCTACTCGTAAATTTTTTGTCAACTATATTACGTATAAATTTTTTAATATCTAAATTTCTCTATATATGGCTTTTTCTACAAAAAAAGAGACTTTCTATTATAGAAAGCCTCTTTCCTCTATTTTTCTACAGCAATTTCCTGCTTTTGAAACTTAGAAACGATATAACCAAATCCTATACCGATTATGCCTGGAACTAACCAACCAATTCCTACACTATATAATGGAATCTTATCTAAAATAGGTGCTAGCGCTGCAATTTGAAGGTTTGCATTGTGTAACCCATCAAAGAAACTTATTGCAAATGCTCCTACAATACCACCTACATACATCGCTAACGGAAGGCGAACGTAGTTTTCAACAAGTGATAATACGATAAGTACGATTCCAATTGGATAAATTGCGATTAAGATTGGTAGTGCTAATGCATTTAACTGAGTTAATCCAAGGTTTGCTACCATAAATGCTAATACACAGAAAATGAAAACTACTTTTTGATAAGAAAGCTTTGGTAATAAAGAAGAGAAGTACTCGCCACAAGCTGCAACAATACCTACAGAAGTTGTTAAACATGCTGCTGTAATTGCGATCCCTAGTAATAAAGTTCCGTAACTACCAAATAAATGATTCACGACATTTGTTAAAATAATTCCTCCGTTTGCGCCCATTCCAAGTGACACACTAGAAGCTCCAAGATAAGCAAGTGCTAAATACACAAGTAGTAAACCAAGCGCTGCAATAAATCCTGCAAAGATTGTTACTTTCGCAATGCTGTTCTTGTTTGTAATGCCTTTTCCTTTTAAAGCATTAACGACAACATTTCCGAATACAAGTGCTGCAAGTCCATCTAAAGTTAAATATCCATCTATAAAGCCTTTAAAGAGCGGAGCACTATATGCTTCTGTCGGTGCACCAAATTCTCCAACCGGTGTAATAAGTGCTTTCATTACGATAATTGCAATAACAGCTAATAATATTGGAGTTAACACTTTACCAATACGCCCCACTAATTTTGAAGGATTTAAAGCTAAATAGAAAGTTATTGCAAAGTAAATAACTGTAAAGATAACAAGTGGATATGATTGACCAGCTATCTCACTTGGTAAAAACGGTGCAACACTCATCTCATAAGCTACTGTTCCTGTACGCGGCACACTTACGAATACGCCTAAACATAAATAAATTGCAGTGATAAAAACAAGTGCGAATATAGGATGTACACGTCCTGCTAGCTCATTAATATCTCCCTTTAAAGCTATAACAATTACGCCTAATAAAGGGAGTCCAACGCCTGTTACGATAAAACCAAACAGCGCGATCCATACGTCTGTTCCAGCACCTTGCCCTAACGCTGGTGGAAAAATCATATTACCTGCACCAAAAAACAGTGCAAATAACATTAAACTTATTGCAAACATCTCTGAAAACTTTAAAGATGATTTCATTTCTGCTAACCTCCTAAAATAATTAATTGACAAAATATTCTGAATATAAATCCGTCACATATCCTCTTTCAAGCATACTTCCCCGTAAAAGAACGCAAAAAACACCCGTCCCTAACAAAGGGACGAGTGTTGAAATCGTGGTTCCACCCTTATTCTAATAAAATGAATTTATAGCAAAATAAGCTCATTTTATAGCTCGTGTAAATTGATAACGGTTTTATCCGTCAAGAATTACAATGCATCATGCATGCAGTTCACTCTTGAAGTTTAGAGGTGGTAAGCTTGTCTTTTCGTATTAGGAAGCTCACAGCCTAAGGCTTCCCTCTCTGAGAATCGTAAAATACAACTCATGTCCTCATCATTACTTTTATAAAATATCTTGTCGAAACTTGTTGTTTTTTATTATATGGGCTATTTTTTAAAAAATCAATAGTTTTATTTTTTCTGACAAAAAAATATAGGGAGAAAATTTTCCCTCCCTATAACTGATCTATTAGAATGTCTAATTCCTCCGATGTAACGCTCCTCCACTTTCCTACTTCAAGCTCATTTAGCTCTATATTCATAATCCGTACTCGCTTTAGCTTTATTACAGTAAACCCAAAAGCACGGCTCATTCTACGAATTTGCCTGTTCATCCCTTGCGTTAAAATGATACGAAATGTTGATTGATCGACTCTCGTCACTTTACACGGCTTCGTCATACCATCTTTAATCTTTACGCCGCTGGCCATCTCATCAATAAACCAATCTGTAAAAGGTTTATCGACTGTGACAACATATTCTTTCTCGTGCTCATGATCACCGTGTAAAATTTGATTAGCAATCCCGCCATCATTCGTTAATAAAATAAGTCCTTCCGACGCTTTATCTAATCGCCCGACAGGAAAGATACGCTCTGGATAATTGATATAATCAATAATATTATCTTCAATATGATCAGCTGCTGTACAAGTAATGCCGACTGGTTTATGGAAGGCGATATACACCTTTTCTTTCTCTTCTTTTGCAATAACCTGCCCATCAATCGTTACTACATCACCATCGCTCACGAGAGCACCGTGCGTACAAATTTCACCGTTAATTGCCACGCATCCTGCTTTAATAAGACGATCTGTTTCACGTCTGGAGCATGATTTTGCTTCGCTTATGTATTGGTTGATTTTCATGTTTTGTTCCTTTTCACATATATTAAAAGCGTCAACCTATGGCAATATCATTATGCCACGATTGACGCTTTTTCACTTCGCAAAAACAACTAAATAAATAACTCCAATCACCAAAAATATTCCGCAACAAGCTAACAATACTTTTGCAAGTTTGTCCATAAACATATAATGGTTTCCCCTTTGTTTCGTTGTTTTCTATTTTAATTCGACAACTGTTACGCCTAGGCCTCCCTCGCCCATGTCACCGTAACGGTAATTCTTCACGCCGCGGTGCTTCTTCAAGTAATCTTGTACACCTTGGCGAAGCGCTCCTGTTCCTTTACCGTGAATGATTGATACACGAGGATAGCTTGCAAGCTGTGCATCGTCTAAATATTTTTCAACGCGCATCATTGCATCTTCATAACGCTCACCGCGAAGGTCAAGCTCTAACGACACGTGATAATCTCTACCCTTCACACTTGCGACTGCTTTTTTCTCTGTTTGCTTCGGTGTATTAATGTATTCCATATTGGACTCTTTCACTTTCATCTTCAGAATACCGATTTGTACGCTCCACTCTGTATCGCTTACTTTTTCAAGTAATTGACCCTTTTGACCGAACGTTAATACTTTTACTTCATCACCTGCACGTAACTGTTGTTTCGGCGCAGTGTTTTTCACGTTTACTTTTTGTTTCTTCACAAGTTCTGGCGCTGCGCCTTCTAGACGACTCTTCGCTTCAATTAGCTCGTGGTCTTTCACATTTGCAAGCTGTGCTTTACGCAATTGACGAAGTTCTTGAATAATGCCTTCTGCTTCTTTCTTTGCAGCTTCGACTTTTTCTTCCCCTTCTTTTTGCGCTTTTAATAATCGTTCGTCGCGATCTTCGTTAAATTCAACAATTTGACGTTGTAATTCACGATGAAGTTTTTCAGATTGTTTGCGAAGTGCCTCTGCTTCATTCCAGTCACGCTCTGCATTCTTCTGGCTTTCTTCTAACTTCGCAATCATATTTTCGATTTTATTCGTATCTGTACTAATGTGGTTACGTGCTTGGTCAATAACGCGATCAGATAATCCAAGGCGCTTCGAAATTTCAAAGGCGTTACTGCGACCTGGTACACCGATTAATAATTTATAAGTTGGACTTAATGTATTTACATCAAACTCAACACTCGCATTAATAACTTGCTCGCGGTTATATCCGTATGCTTTTAATTCTGGGTAATGCGTCGTTGCAACAACGCGTGCACCGCGGTTACATACTTCATCTAAAATGGAAATAGCTAATGCAGCCCCTTCTTGCGGGTCTGTTCCAGCACCTAATTCATCGAATAAAACTAAGCTTTCAAAATCAGCTTTTTCTAAAATATCTACAATGTTCACCATATGTGAGGAGAACGTACTTAAGCTTTGTTCAATCGATTGCTCATCACCGATATCAGCAAAGATATTTTTAAATACACAAATCTCTGATTCATCCATTACTGGGATGTGAAGACCAGATTGCGCCATTAACACACAAATACCAACCGTTTTTAGCGTAACTGTTTTACCACCTGTATTCGGTCCTGTAATAACAATTGTCGTGAAATCTTTACCTAACATAATGTTATTTGGCACAATAATTTCTGGATCGATTAGCGGATGACGAGCTTGTCTTAAATCCATATAACGCTCGTCATTTACGATTGGTTTCGTTGCTTTAATTCGCTTCGCATAAAAAGCTTTCGCAAAGATGAAATCAAGATTTGCAACTACTTCTACGTTTGATAAAACGATATCGGCTTCTACTGCCACTTCTTCTGTTAACATCAATAAGATGCGTTCAATTTCTTGTTTTTCTTTCACTCGTGCTTCTTGTAGTGCATTATTTAATTCTACAATGACTTGCGGTTCAATAAATAACGTTTGTCCAGAAGCAGATTGATCGTGAACAATACCGCCATATACGCCGCGGTATTCTTGTTTTACTGGGATCACGTAACGTTCGTTACGAATCGTTACAATCGAGTCAGACAGCATCTTTTGCGCGTTTGAAGAACGCGTCATATTTTCTAACTTTTCACGAATACGGCTTTCCGCAGTACGAATTTGAGTACGAATACCACGCAGTTTATCACTTGCGCTATCGACTACTTCACCGCCATCACCGATGCAATTTGTAATTTTCTTTTCTAAATCATATAAAGATACTATTTGAGCGACATGAGTTTCTAAAATCGGAAGGTCGACACCATTATCAACCATATCTTCAATGAAACGTTTCATATTACGACTACCATACATCGTATTCGCAATATCAAGTAGTTCATTTGGGCTTAACATACTTCCAATCTTTGCACGCTTCACATTTGAGCGAATATCCGTAATGCCACCTAATGGTGCACTACCTTTTAAACGAATGACTTTCGCTGCTTCATCCGTTGTATCTTGCATCTCTACAATTTCTTCAAAATCAGTGCTCGGCACTAAATTCTTCACTTTGTCACGTCCAAGTGAAGAAGCTGTATGTTCAAGTAATTGTTCTTTTACTTTATTGTATTCTAATACACGCAACGTTCTTTCTAACATGTTGCAGGTCCCCCTTGTGTTACTTATTACGTTTAATATAGTCTAATAAACGTTCAATATCCCACGTGTTAATCACGTTATCTTTTTGAATCCAACCTTTACGTGCTGCCGCTACACCTGTTTCCATATCCTCTAACATTTCAAGTGTATGAGCATCCGTATTAATCGCTACTTTCACACCAGCATCTTGTGCTTGTTTTAATAATTTCGCGCTTAAATCTAGACGGTTCGGATTCGCATTTAATTCTAAAACTGTATTTGTCTCTTTTGCGAGTTCAATTAATAAATCTGTATCTACATCATAACCCTCACGGCGCCCAAGAAGACGTCCTGTCGGATGGGCAATCATTGTGACATGTTTATTCTCAAGTGCAGTACGAAGACGCTTCATAATCGTTTCACGGTCTTGTGAGAAGCTAGAGTGAATCGCTCCAATGACATAATCTAGTTCTGCTAATACTTCATCATCAAAGTCAAGTGAGGCATCTGGTAAAATATCCATTTCAATTCCGCGTAAAATTGTAATGTCTGGATACTTTTCGTTCAAACGTTCAATTTCTTTCGCTTGTTCGCGAAGGCGCTCTTTTGTTAAACCGTTCGCTACTTTCAAGTATTGCGAGTGATCAGTAATCGCCATAAATTTATAACCACGAGCACGACATGCCTGTACCATTTCTTCAATAGAAAAAGCACCGTCACTCCACGTTGTATGCATATGTAAATCACCTTGTATATCAGAGAACTGAATTAAGTTCGGATACTCTTTAATTAATTCAATTTCTTTTCCATCTTCACGTACTTCTGGCGGAATAAATGGCAGACCGAAATGAGCAAAGAATTCTTCTTCAGTCTCAAATGTTTTCACTTCACCTGTTTCTAGGATCTCCACACCGTACTCACTAATTTTTTCGCCTTTATCTTTTGCGATTTGACGCATTTTTACGTTATGGTCTTTTGATCCTGTGAAATGGTGAAGAGTTGTAATAAATTCTTCTGGTTTTACTAAACGGAAATCGATTGAAATATCATATTCATATTGAAGACGAACAGAAACTTTCGTATCTCCACTTGCGATTACTTCAATCATATTATCAAATTGAAGCAAATGCTCACGTACTGCTGCTGGCTCTGTCGTTGCGATAATGAAGTCTAAATCTTTCACTGTCTCACGAACACGGCGTAAGCTACCAGCGCGAGAGAAACGAATTACTTCAGCAATATTCGACAATTTTTCCTCTATTTCCCCGGCAATAGGCAATACCATCGCAATTGGTAAACGCTCTGGACGAGATCCTACTTGATCGATTGCTTCTAATATTTTTTCTTCTGTTTTTTTACCGAAACCTGCTAAAGCTTGTACTTTATTTTCCTCACAAACAGCTTTTAGCGATTCCATATCAACAACACCAAGTTCTTTATATAACTTAGCTACCTTCTTACCGCCAAGTCCTGGTAGTTTTAATAACGGCAATAAGCTACTTGGTACCTCTTTTTCAAGTTCTTGTAATACTTCAGATGTTCCCGATTCTATATATTCTTGAATAACAGCTGCTGTTCCTTTTCCGATGCCTGGAATCTTTGTGAAATCTTCAATTTCAGAAAGACTACGATCATCACTTTCTAGTGCTGCTGCCGCTTTACGAAATGCAGATATTTTAAATGGATTCGCGCCTTTTAGTTCCATAAAAAGCCCGATTGTCTCTAATAATTTGATAACTTGTTTTTTATTTACTTTCATCATTGCCCCGCCTTTCTTTCATAGAAAAAAACTCCTCTTTCCGAAAAAAGAGAAGTTATACTCTGCTACCTGTCTGCCATAGTTCCTTCACCTTTTCAGAGAGAATCGGTGTATCGTCTACAATTATTTTGCTAATTGATGATTTTTGTAACGGTGTTTGTACTTGTTCAATCGGAAGAATGTTTCCAATGATAATTAAGACAAACAAAATAATATATACTTCTAAAAATCCGAGGATTGCCCCCGCGAACGCATTTACTTGCTTTAAAACCGGTATTTCTGCAAACATATTTAACAAATTACCAAGTAATGAAAGTGCAATTTTAGTGATAATAAACAATATGATAAACGCAAGCGCTTGATAAAATACTGTCTCAATATTATTTGCATCAATCCATTCTGGAACAGATACGTTTTTATCAAATGGATACGGAATAAATTTCGCAAGTGCTGGCGCTAAATCTTTACAGTACCAGTATGCAACAAGGTATGCGATAATAAAGCTTGTTAACTTTACAAGTTGCAAAATAAACCCTCTGCGTAAGCCGAGGAAAAATCCCATAACAAGCAGTAAAATGATAATAATATCAATCATGTTATTCCATTCCTTTTTTTGTCATACTTTCTTTCAATTTCTCATGTTCTTCTTTTAATTTTATGTAATCGTGTATGACGTTTACCGCCGTCAATACCGCTAGTCTACTCGTGTCAAGCGAAGGATTCTTGGCATTGAGTTCGCGCATTTTATCATCCACAATCGCTGCTACCATGCGGATATGACTTGTACTTTCATCGCCAACAACTGAATATTGTTGACCATAGATTTCTACATTAATTCGACTTTTCTTTCCCTTTTGTTGTGACAACTCACCGGCCTCCAATCACGTACAGAATCCTAAAGTTTATCATACCATGAACCTTCATAATATGGAAACAGAAAGAACAATCCGATATGATAAAAATAACAATATAAAAAAGGGGCGACCATTATGTCAAATTCTATCGTAATTCAAACAAATTCTACAATAATTGAAGACATGAAACAACAATATAAACATTCGCTTAGCCCGAAAACTCCGCAAGGCGGGATCTTCATGGCAAAGGTACCATCTTGCACGATTACAGCGTATAAATCTGGAAAAGTAATGTTCCAAGGAGGCCGCGCTGAAGCAGAAGCTTCTCGTTGGCAAACTGTCTCTAAAACACCCAAAACAGCTGTAAAAAAATCTGTCGATTCACATCGTTATGCACCGCCTGCTTCCATCAGTACAATGTCTATTGTAGGGTCTGATGAAGTTGGTACGGGAGATTTCTTTGGACCGATGACAGTCGTTGCTGTATATGTAGATGCAAAGCAAATCCCACTACTAAAAGAACTTGGTGTAAAAGACTCTAAAAACTTAAATGACGATCAAATTACTGCCATTGCGAAACAGCTTCTACACGTTGTTCCTTACAGCTCTCTTGTCCTTCATAATGAAAAATATAACGAGCTATTTGATAAAGGAAACAACCAAGGTAAACTAAAAGCTTTACTACATAATAAAGCTATTACAAACTTATTAGCGAAAATGGCACCTACAAAACCTGAAGGCATCTTAATCGATCAATTCACACAACCTGATACATACTATAAATATTTAGCTAAACAAAAACAGGTACAGCGTGAAAATGTTTATTTCGCGACGAAAGGCGAAAGCGTCCATTTAGCAGTAGCCGCTGCTTCTATTTTAGCTCGCTACTCATTCGTAAAACAGTTTGACGAACTAAGCAAAAAAGCTGGTATGCTACTTCCAAAAGGTGCTGGTAAACAAGTTGATATTGCTGCCGCTAAATTAATTCAAAAACTTGGTAAAGAAAGATTACCTGAGTTTGTGAAACTGCATTTTGCTAATACAGAGAAGGCGTTTCGCTTACTAAAATAGTATCGACAAAAACAGGAGCCTACAAACTCCTGTTTTTTGTTTCACCCTACTATTATCCTTATAGTTTTGTTACAATTACAATATACAGATTATTCCGACATAGAAGGGGATCCCCATTGCTACTTCTACAAATGATTCTAAATATTTTACTAGGTGATTCACACGAAAGACAGTTCGAAATTAGAGAAAACATTCAGCTACTAAGTGAACAACGAGAGTTCAACGATTTAATAGAGCGTTATGGCCGGTCTTTCTTATTAAACTTTCGGATTCGAAGATTCATCGGGAAACACGATGCCCGCTTGTTAATACATAATCCAGCAAAACTACAACACTTCTGTGAGGAACTTGAATGTATGATTAAAAAAAAGAGGTATTTCATATGAACGCTGTAAAAGTAAAAAAGATATTATATGTTTTCGTACACCTCGTAGGTCCACTTTCTTACCTCACTATTTCTACTATTTGGGGAGTTTTTTTCACTACTAAATCCACATTTGAAAACATATCTGATAATCTTGGCGTTATGGCCATCTATTACGTGTTCATAAGCTTACTATGGTTTTTCTATTTAGATCGATTAGACAAAGATGTAGATAAGATTACAAAAGAAATTAACGATAAGAAGATATAATACATAAAAAAGGAGAGCCGCCAAGACTCTCCTTTTTATGTTAGCTTCGTTTCTGCTTCTTATTAGATGAAGATACTTTATGAGAACCTGTTTCATGTGTTGTTGTTCCTTGTCCTTCTACTTCTGGAGAACCTAGGCTCGATCTTGAATGATCTTTTTTCACTTTTTTACTCATTTATATTCACCCCTTCGCGTTACTTTTTGCTATGAGATAATAAACTATACAAAATAAAAAGCGAGAGGAAATCCTCTCGCTTTTTTCATATTTTAGAACTCAGAAGAACCTGGAGTTCTTGGGAATGGAATTACGTCACGGATGTTAGCCATACCAGTGATGTACATTAGGAATCGCTCGAAACCTAGACCGAATCCAGCGTGTTTTGTACCGCCGTATTTTCTAAGTTCTAAGTACCACCAGTAGTCCTCTTCGTTCATACCTAATTCTTTAATTCTGTCTACTAAAACGTCCATTCTTTCTTCACGTTGACTTCCGCCGATTAATTCGCCGATGCCAGGAACTAGAAGGTCAGTAGCAGCTACTGTTTTTCCATCTTCATTCATACGCATGTAGAACGCTTTAATGTCTTTCGGGTAGTCAGTTACGAATACAGGGCGTTTGAAGATTTCTTCTGATAAGTATCTTTCGTGCTCTGTTTGTAAGTCAATACCCCATTCTACTGGGTACTTGAAGTCAGCACCTGATTCTTGAAGTACTTTAATTGCTTCTGTATATGTGATGCGACCGAAGTCAGAGTTAATCACGTTGTTCATACGCTCTAGAACTGTTTTATCAACGAAGCTGTTGAAGAAGTCCATTTCTTCTGGTGCATGCTCTAATACATATTTCATTGCATATTTCAGCATATCTTCTGTAAGATCCATTACATCGCCTAACTCAGCGAATGCAATCTCAGGCTCAACCATCCAGAACTCAGCAGCGTGGCGAGTTGTGTTTGAGTTTTCCGCACGGAATGTAGGTCCGAATGTATATACATCACGGAATGCTAATGCATACGCTTCAGCGTTCAGCTGTCCACTTACTGTTAAGTTTGTTTCTTTACCGAAGAAGTCTTTTGATTCATCAACTTTTCCGTCTTCACCTTTTGGTACGTTGTTTAAATCTTGTGTTGTTACGCGGAACATTTCGCCAGCACCTTCTGTATCACTACCCGTGATGATTGGTGTGTGAACATGTACGAATCCACGCTCTTGGAAGAATTGGTGAATCGCAAATGCTGCGATAGAACGTACGCGGAACGTTGCAGAGAATGCATTTGTTCTTGGACGTAAGTGAGCGATTGTACGTAAGTATTCAAACGTGTGACGCTTCTTTTGAAGTGGGTAATCAGAATCTGATAAGCCCTCGATATCAATTTTTTCTGCTTTAATTTCAAATGGTTGCTTCGCTCCAGGCGTTGCAATTACTTTACCTTCTACTTTTACTGAAGAGCTAAGTGGAAGCTTTGCAATTTCTTTAAAGTTCTCTAATTCTGTATCGAAAACGATTTGAACGCTTTTGAAGAAGCTACCGTCGTTTAATTCGATGAAACCAAATGCTTTTGAATCACGTAAGTTACGAATCCACCCTGATACTTGTACTGTTTGATCTGCATACTTTTCTGTATCTCTATACAGACTTTTTACTAATGTGTTTTCCATAGTGAAATTCTCCTTTGCTCATATATTTAAATACAAAAAAACCTTTCATCCATAAAGGGACGAAAGGTTAAACTTCGCGGTACCACCCAATTTGTCATAAAGACCAACTTTAACTCGTATGTAATACATACTTCCCGGTTTGTAACAGGCCGGATTCCCGTCTAAGTCTACTCTTGAATACACAATTCAATTTCGGTTAGCAACTCCAAGGTGTTCTTCACATATACCGCCTCATCAGGCTCTCACCGCCCCTGACTCGCTTTGGATTATAGTATATACTACTTTTCCTTATCATCGTCTTTCGTTTTGTTAAACTAAAATTAATGTACTACATTCGAGAGAAAGATGCAAGGTGCCAGAAAATATATAAGCGATTTTTGTAATATATCGACTTACCGACATCTTTCGACGATTGTGCAATAAAAAAAATTGCCGGAATGAATCCGGCAATCTTTTATTATTTACGTAACTCCGCACCAAATTTCTCTTCTACCGTTGTTAATACACGGTTATGCGCTTCTGTTACTTCTTCATCTGTTAACGTACGTTCTGCATCGAAGTAAGTCATAGAGAATGCAAGTGATTTCTTGCCTTCTTCCATTTTTTCACCTTCGTATAAGTCGAATAGTGTTACGTCTTTCAGAAGTTCGCCGCCAGCTTCAGCAATGACTTGCTTCATTTCACCAGCTTTTGTTTCTTTTGTTACTACAACAGCCATGTCACGTGTCATAGATGGGAAACGTGGAATTGCTGAGTAGTAAGTTTCTTCAGCGTCTGCACCGAATACTTTTGCAAGAGATAGTTCGAATACGAATGTATTTTTCACATCTAATTGTTTTTCTGCTTCTGGGTGCAATTGACCGATGAAACCAATTACTTCGCCATCTAATACGATGTCAGCTGTACGACCTGGGTGCATACCTTCACGTTTTGCTGGTGCATAAGTGATTTGGTTTGAAACGCCAAGTACGTCAAATAATCCTTCTAGTACACCTTTCACAACGAAGAAGTCTACTACTTTTTTCTCACCTTGCCATGCATGGTGAAGAGCAAGACCTGTCATAACACCTGCAAGGTGTTGTTCTTCTTTCGGAAGTTCTCCTGCTTCTGTTGGTAAGAAGATAGAACCTACTTCGTATAAAGCAACGCTATCGTTTTTACGTGCAACATTGTATGAAACTGCTTCTAACAACTGTGGCACTAAGCTTAAACGAAGTTGGCTACGCTCTTCACTCATTGGAAGTGCAAGATTTACAGGCGACTTTTCGTTTGGCTCAACCATATATAGCTTCGCTTTGTCAGCACTTGTTAATGAATACGTGATTGCTTCATATAAACCAGCACCTTCTAAGAAGCGACGTACTTTACGACGTTTCGTTTGTGCTGATGTTAATTTACCACGAGTCATTGTTCCAGATGGTAATGTAACTGGAATGTGGTCATAACCGTATAGGCGACCCACTTCTTCTACTAAGTCTTCTGAAATTGTAATATCAGGACGACGTGCTGGTACATTCACATGGAATGTTCCTTCTACTTCTGTGAATGGGAATTTTAAGTTTGTGAACATTGTACCCATTTCACTCGCAGAAATATTTGTACCTAATACACGGTTTACCTTCTCAGCAGTAACAGATACTGTACGCTCTTGTACTTGTAAGTTATCAGCTTCTACTACACCTTCAAGTGCTTCTCCGCCAGCGTATTTCGCCATTAAAGCAGCTGCGTGTTGAATTGCTTCAAATGTACGTGTTGGATCGATTCCTTTTTCAAAACGTGCACTTGATTCACTACGAAGACCTAAGTCTTTTGATGTACGGCGTACTGTTTGACCTGCAAAGTATGCAGATTCAATTAGAACGTTTACTGTCTCAGTCGTAACTTCAGAATCCGCTCCGCCCATTACACCAGCAACAGCTAAAGCTTTTGTGCCGTTTGTAATTACAAGGTGGTGGCTTTGTAATGTACGTTCTTGATCATCTAACGTTTCAATTTTTTCGCCTTCTTTTGCAAGACGAACAACGATTTCTTTTGAACCTAATTTATCGTAATCGAATGCATGTAACGGTTGACCGTATTCCATTAGAATGTAGTTTGTAATATCAACTACGTTGCTAATTGGACGAATGCCAGCTGCCATAAGGCGAGTTTGCATCCACATTGGTGATGGACCAATCTTTACGTTTTTTACCATTTTTGCAATATATAATGGGTTTTCTTCTTTCGCTTCTACATTTACAGAAATGTAATCAGAAGTTTTTTCTGCTGTTTCTTGTAAGTTAATAGCTGGAAGTTTTACTTCACGGCCGTAAATAGCAGCTACTTCATACGCAACACCTAACATGTTTAAGCAATCTGCACGGTTTGGTGTTAAACCAAGCTCAAGTACTTCATCGTGTAAGTTTAAAATTTCAAGTGCATCTGCACCAACTTCAGCGTCACTTGGGAAGATGAAGATACCATCTGCATATTCTTTTGAAACTAACTTTCCATCAATGCCAAGCTCTTGAAGAGCACAAACCATACCGTGAGAAGCTTCACCGCGTAGTTTTGCTTTTTTAATTTTGAAGTTACCAGGAAGTACAGCGCCAACTTTTGCAACTGGTACTTTTAAACCTTTTGCAATGTTAGCAGCTCCACAAATAATTTGAACTGGCTCTTCTTCACCGATATCGATTAAGCATTTGCTTAATTTATCAGCTTCTGGGTGTTTTTCACATTCTAATACGTGACCAACTACAACACCTTTTACACCTTTATTTAATACTTCAACGCCTTCTACTTCAATACCACTTTTCGTGATTTTGTCTGCTAGTTCTTGTGCTGTTACATCTTTAATATCTACATACTCTTGTAACCAACGATATGATACGAACATATTTATCCTCTCCTTCCCTTACGCTCGTTTGAATTGTTGTAAGAAACGTACATCATTTGTATAGAAATGACGAATGTCATCTACGCCGTATTTCAACATTGCGATACGCTCTGCGCCCATACCGAATGCGAAACCTTGATATTCTTTTGAATCATAACCAGCCATTTCAAGTACGTTCGGGTGAACCATACCTGCGCCTAGAATTTCGATCCAGCCAGTTCCTTTACAAGTGCCGCAACCTTTACCGTGACACATCATACAAGAAATATCCATCTCTACAGATGGCTCTGTGAATGGGAAGAAACTTGGACGAAGACGGATCTCACGATCTTCACCGAACATCTTTTTCACAAATACTTGTAGTGTACCTTTTAAGTCGCTCATACGAATGTTTTTATCAATTACAAGACCTTCAATTTGCATGAACTGATGTGAATGCGTAGCATCGTCGTCATCACGGCGATACACTTTACCAGGACAAATAATTTTGATTGGGCCTTTTTCTTTATTATTTTCCATCGTACGTGCTTGCACAGAAGATGTATGTGTACGTAGTAACGTTTCTTCTGTAATATAGAATGTATCTTGCATATCACGTGCTGGGTGATCTTTCGGTAAGTTTAGTGCTTCGAAGTTGTAGTAGTCTTTTTCTACTTCTGTTCCTTCAGCTACTTCATACCCCATACCGATAAATACATCTTCAATTTGTTCAACAACAGCTGTTAACGGATGGTGACAACCTGTTTCAACAGGACGACCTGGCAATGTAACATCAATTGTTTCAGTAGCTAATTTCGCTTCAATTACTGCTTTTTCTAAGTTACCAATTTTGTCTTCTAGACGCGTTTGAATCGCTTCACGTACTTCATTTACTAATGCTCCCATACGTGGACGCTCTTCTGCTGATAATTTTCCCATGCCACGTAATACTTCCGTAATTGGGCCTTTTTTCCCTAAATACGCTACGCGTACGTCGTTTAAGCCTTTTAGCTCTTTCGCTTCTTCAATAAGCTCTAACGCTTTTTGCTTTAGCTCTTTTAAACGTGCTTCCATTTTGGAACCCTCCTAATTTTAAAAATAAAAAAACCCCGCTCCCAAAAAGGGACGAGGTAAATTCGCGGTACCACCCTAAATTGACAGAACAAGTCTGCCCACTCATTAGTTATAACGATCAATTCTGACCGGAACGCCTTTACATACACATGGTCCTGGCGTCAACTCCAGAGGTGAATTCACTTCCGTCTACCATAAGAATGCTTTCAGTCTACGGCATTCTCTCCCTATATGGCGATTTTGTAAGCTACTCTTCTCTATCAACGTTTTTCGTTATTTAACTTTTAATATAATGTACTTCAACTTATTATAAGAAGTTTTTTATTTGTTCGCAACTGGGCTTTGCAAATAATACGCTAAAATCCCTGCTGCAACCGCAACATTTAATGATTCTGCCCCGCCGTAAATCGGAATATACAAGTTTTGATCCGTTTTTGCAAGAATTTCTTGGCGTACGCCGCTTCCTTCATTTCCTACAATTAATGCAAAACTTCCGGCCGGCGTTACTTCAACGTGCGGAACTCCATTTTCAAGAGCTGTTCCATATACAGGAACGTTGTTTTCTTTTAACTTGTCTACCCATTCTTCTAAGTTACCTTTTACAACTGGTAAATGGAAAATAGAACCTTGTGTAGAGCGAAGCACTTTACTATTATATGCATCAACGCATCCTTCTCCAAGCACAACGGCATGAATACCAGCTGCATCAGCTGTACGAATAATCGTCCCTAAGTTACCTGGGTCTTGAAGACCATCTAATAAAAGAAATTTCCCATTAGCAAGAGCTACTTCACTCTCGTGTTTCTCACAAACAGCAAATACGCCTTGCGTCGTTTCTGTTTCACGGAGTACTTTTACGATTGCTTCAGGCACGATATACATTTCCACATCACTAACTGTCCAGTCTTTCGGAAGATCTGTCTGATCAGAAACGATAAGTTCTGTTACAACTCCTGCCTTTAAAGCTTCCTCCACTAAGTGGAATCCTTCTACAAAGAACAACCCTTGTTTATCACGTTCTTTTTTCGTTTGCAGCTTTTTCCACTGCTTTACACGCGGATTTTGTAATGAATCAATGTTTTTCATAATATGTATTTCCCTCTCTTCTTGTCTTATCATTATAGCCTATTTTTCATACATATTTACATAAAAAAGAACAAAAACTAACGTCAGTTTCAATTCTGAAGAAGAGGTGAAAGCAATGAGTTTTAATTTACGCGGTGCTGTATTAGCGAATGTATCTGGAAATTCACAAGACCAATTGCAAGAAACAATTGTCGATGCAATTCAAAGTGGGGAAGAAAAAATGCTTCCAGGTCTTGGTGTTTTATTCGAAGTCATTTGGAAAAACGCTGATGAAAATGAAAAGCACGAAATGTTAGAAACACTGGAGCAAGGATTAAAAAAATAAGCAATTTGAAAATCACCTTCGCATAAGCTAAGGTGATTTTTTTCTTCTCCTAAACATTTCTACTTTACTAAAGGCTACTCGATGGAGTACAATGTTCAAAATACATTTAAACCGATCGTTTTTCTTCATATACACCATTAGATAAAAGGAGTGAATGTTTTATGCACCGTATTACGCTTGAACAAATTTTCAAACACCATATTACACAAAAATACGTAAATCGTTCTGGGATGGTCCATGCGATTGCTGTCGCTTACCATGCGTTTCACTTAGCTAAAAAGCATCACGTCTCAGTCGATGCTGCGACAAAAGCTGGTTTCCTTCATGATATCGGACATCATACGTGGTATACAGGCGGCGAATGGGACTATGACTTATATAAAAAGAATGATATACACGCAATTAAAGGAGCAGAAAGAGCTCATAAATTGCTTATTAGATTAGGAGAACATCCGAAACTAGCAAAAGAAATTTCTATTGCGATTCTTCTTCATACAGATTCTTTCCTAGTAGAACAAGAAATCGAAAGAACATCTCTGCAAAACATTATTAAATGGGCAGACGAGGCAGATGAAGAACCGGGCGGAGCACACCATTATAGAACGATTTCTTATGAAAAAGCATTAAAAGCTATCCAACAGTTAGACCGTTTGGTAGAGCGCGAATTACAAATAGAGCAATCGAAACCGAACAATAAGGCACAACATAGTTATCAATGAGAAAGAGGCATCACTACAGAGTGATACCTCTTTTATTATTTTATGGAAAATACACCTTTATCCCGCATTAACGGGCAGTAAGACCCCCACCTCGAAATTCAGCAAATACGAGGAAGTTAGGTGGGGAATCAACTGCCCGTAAAAGCCCGATTGGTGAGGGCTGATAATCAGTGGGGGATGAAACTCCCCACTGATTAAAGTTTCACTTTATATGTAATATTTAAATGTTACATTCAAAAATAGATTACTATATAATTTAATATACAAATATAAAGGGGTGATTTTACAAATGCAATCCGCTACACAACTTTCTAATGAGCAGAAATACTCGATGTCATGGGGACAATTTATTAGCTCCGTTTTATTCGCTTTTTTCGGAACCGGACTTATTACTGTGTTCCTCGCAATGCCGTTAACAATTTATACAGCAGGTCTTACAGATAAAAAACAAATTGCCCTGTATGAATCTATTGTAAATACTGCAAGTACCGTATTACAACTAGCCGTATTATTATTCTTCATTTTTAAATTCGAACCCGCAAAAAAATTACTACTAAAATCTTTTAACTTTAAAGCACTGAAAGAATGGCGCACATACGTATACTTGCTTCTTTTCTTCGTTATAAACATCATACTCAATTACATCTTGTTAAATTATGTGTTCCAAGACGCAACAAAACAGCAATCTTCCGCACTAAGCTTAGACGTCTTTAAGCAATATCAAATATTATTGCTTCTCAGCTTTGCAATACTCACACCCATTTTTGAAGAACTTATTTTCCGTGGTTTTATACTTCGCTTCTTCTCAGAACGCTTTCCATTTTGGATCGCAGCCATCGTAACAAGTTTCTTCTTCGGTATCGCTCATACATACTCACTTGGGGTAATGGTAATTACTTTCTTTATGGGATTATTAATGGCTATTTTATGTAGAAAAACAAAATCCATTATTCCAGCTATGTTATTTCATATTATGAATAATATGTTGGCATTCTTGAGCTAAAAAGAGGTATCATCACGATACCTCTTTTATTCTTTTATCACAACTTCAACCTCTTCTTTCGTTAGCACTTTTTGATAATCCGTATCATTACTACCCATTTCTATCAATTTATACATATTTATTAATAATATCCAAAATAAACCCCATATAGTAAAATATAACTGATTACATAGAAGGAGATTATATATGTTGAGCTTACTTTGGATTGTTTATATGCCACTTCTTGTTTTATGCGGATTTTTCGGTGGTATTTTTTTAATTATTACTAGTATTAAACATCGTAAATTATTTGTTGGTTTAATGGGGCTACTTAGCTTCTCCTTTGTAACGCTACCTTTTGTTTTTTGGAGCATGGGGGTGAATAGCGATACAATCCTTCCTATTCCAACTACTTTATATTGGATGCTATTTTCTTTAACTGGATTATTAGCAGGGATAAGTGGATTACAAGCAAAACTTAAAAGTATACGTAATATGGGATTCATTATTTTTATCGCTGGGATATTAGGGGTTATCTTCTGGGTACTCGCGTCTGTAGGTGATTCATTCTATATCTAATTGAATCTTTTTATAAAAAAAACAAAAAAGCAGGGAAATTAATTCCCTGCTTTTCTATTTCGTTTATTGCCTGATGGTAAGAAGAATGATAACACCCAAGCAACACCTGCGAGTATCGTTGCAATTAAGAAAGCATCGTTGATACCATTAATTGCAGATAGCTTTGAAATTTGTCCGAACAATAGTTGTGTACTCATCGCATCTCCTGCTTGCGCTGATCCAGCAAGCGCCGCCAAGCTTTGACCCATGCCATGTACTTTATCAACTAAAATCGGGTTTGATGTTGTTAACATATTGCCGTAATCTGCTACGTGAGCAGTCGTTTGTTGCGTCATAAGTGTGATTAAAATCGCTGTTCCGATTGAACCCGCTACTTGTCTTGACGTATTTTGCGTTGCTGTACCGTGAGAAATTAATTTCATCGGCAGCGCGTTCATACCAGCTGTCATAATTGGCATCATAATGAATGACATACCAATTGAACGTATAATATAATCCGTCATAATAACGCTGTATGGTGTATCCATTGATAACTTTGTAAATTCATACGTCGCGAACGTTGTAATAGCTAATCCAACAATTGCTAACGGACGAATACCATATTTATCAAATAGTTTACCTGCAATAGGTCCCATGATACCCATGATTAATGATCCTGGTAGTAATAATAAACCTGATTCAATCGGCGTAAAGCCGCGAATGTTTTGCAGATATACTGGAAGTAATAACATACCTCCGAATAATGCCATCGTAACGATTGCGTTAATTACTAAAGTAAAAGTAAATACTGGATATTTAAATACTTGTAAATCAAGCATTTTATTGTCCGTTGTTAACTCTCTCCAAATAAATAACGCTAAACCAATTACACCAATGATAAGTGAAATAACAACTTCTGCACTAGTCCAACTATTATTTCCAGCCTCACTAAATCCGTACAGTAAGCTACCTAGTCCAATACTTGAACTAATTACACCAAATACATCTAATTTCGTTTTAGACACTGGTTGAGCGAGTGTAAAGAATTTTAAAGATAGGAACGTAATAATTAAACCGATAATAAACATCGCATAGAACATTAAGTTCCAGCTATAGTTTTCAATAACCCAGCCTGTTACAGTCGGTCCAATAGCTGGCGCTAAAATCATTGCAACACCTAGTAATCCCATCGCTGCTCCGCGCTTATGAGGCGGGAATAACGTCATGAAGATGTTCATACCAACTGGCATTAAAATACCTGCACCGACCGCTTGAATAATACGGCCTGTCATCATCATTGTGAAGTTTCCTGATATAGCACAAATGATAGATCCTACAGTGAAGAATAACATTGCTGCTACAAATAATTTACGATACGTAAATCGTGAAACTAAAAAGGCACTAATCGGTACTAAAATACCATTTACAAGCATAAACCCTGTAATTAACCATTGCGCCGTTGAAGTTGATACGTTAAATTCATTCATTAACGGAGGCAATGCAACGTTAATGATTGTTTGGTTCAAAATAGAAACGAACATACCGAGAATTAATACTGTTACAACTGCTTTTACATTTACATTCTCTATAGGCATAGACGTTTGTTTTTTCGGCATTTCTTTTTCTTGTTTTACTTCTTCTTGCTTGCCTGTTTCTAATTCAACTACATTAGAAATTTCTTTTTCTTGCTTTCGTTCATTTTCTTTCTCTTCTGTTTCTAACTCAACTACATTAGAAATTTCTACTTCTTGCTTTTGTTCATTTTCTTCTGCTTCTAGCTTACTTACTTCTATTTTACTTACGGCTGGGACTTGTTCTTCTCCCACGTTCGTTTTTTTCTTTCGTAAAAGACGATTTACAAGGAAGAAGACGATTATACAAAATAGTGCATATCCTACAATTGCAATTGAGGACATCTCATCTCCCCCTTACTTATGAATACGAACTGACACATTCATTCCAGGAACAATATTTACTGATTTACTATGATCTAAAGAAATTTTAACTGGCACAACTTGCTTTACTTTCGTATAGTTCGCTGTTGCATTACTTGATGGTAACATCGAGAATGTATTTGCTGTTGTTAATCCAACTTGTTCTACTTTCCCTGTTAACGTTGTATCTGGGTATGCATCTACATATACATCTACTGTTTGGCCTTTTTGAACATCATCAATCACTGTTTCTTCAATGTTTGCTGTTACCCATAAATTGTTCATATCGAATGCATAAGCAATCGGGCTACCAGCTCCAACGAAAGCATTTGTTGTTGCGTTTGATTGTACAACTGTTGCATTTTGCGGAATTGTTACATCTACTGTTTGTTCTCCATTAGCTGCCGCCACAGTAACAGCACCTAATTTATCGTTCTCATTATAATTTTTTCCTACTTCAGCTTTCCAGTCAGTTAGTTTACCTGCTACTGGTGAAGCAACCGGAATTACCTTTCCATCAATCTTTGCATTGTCTGTTTTTAAGTAATTTTCCGTTTGATTGTAATAGTAATAACCGCCAATACCGCCGCCAACTAGTACAATTAATGTGATAATGTTGATAATTACCATTCTTCGAAACTGATTCATTGCATTCCTCTCCTTATATCGCATATAATTTTTTTCTAAACTATTTATGTCCTTATTGTTTAGATTGTTTAATTGTTAATTATATTAACCTTTTAACAAAAAAATCACACCATCTGCAGCGTAAACCATAACTTATCTACCTGCGAGCGGTGCTGATTTCTGAAGGACTATCGTTTATAATTATAAATAATTATTTTGAATCTACAACCGACAATTTACGTATGAAATGTTGCTTAAACAACAATATAATACCAATATGTTGTTTAAGTGCAGAAAATTAAACAAGGAGAAGTGAAATGTCTATTAAAAATACAAATGATCCACGTGTAAAGCGAACGAGACAACTCATTCAGGATGCTTTTGTCGCTTTAGTAGGCGAAAAAGGCTTTGAAAATGTAACTGTTCAACATATCGCAGAACGCGCTCCTGTAAATCGCGCTACATTTTATAGCCATTACCACGATAAATATGACCTATTAGACAAAAGCATCGAAGAAATGTTAGAGAAGCTAACAGAAGTAATTAAACCAAAAAATAGAAACAAAGCAGATTTTCAACTTACATTCGATTCACCACACCCGACATTTTTAGCTTTGTTCGAACATATTGCAGAAAATGTGAATTTCTATAATGTTATGCTCGGTGATAAAGCAGCCGGAAATTATACTTATAAAATGATGAAAGCAATTCAAACACATTTAACGTTAAGCTTATCTATTTCACAACCTAACGACGAAAAGCTTATGGTCCCTCGTGATATTCTCATTAGCTATGTTACTGGCGCTCATCTAGGAATGATTATGTCATGGTTAAAAAGAGGAATGATATATAACCCGCATTTTATGGCGATGCAATTAACTCGTTTAATTATTTTAGGCGCTCATACCGCTGCGGGATTAGAAAGACCTTTTTAAAACATAAAAAAGCGAAGGAGAATCTCCTTCGCTTTTTCTATTAATTAAATGTAATGTTATGTACAGCCTCTTTATCAAGACGTTTAATAACTTCTACAATTAACTTCACTGCATTTTCATAATCATCACGGTGTAACATTGCTGCATGTGAATGAATATAACGCGTTGCAATCGTAATTGCCATAGAAGGAATACCGTTTACAGCAATGTGAATCGCACCCGCATCTGTACCCCCGCCAGCTACTGAATCATATTGGTATGGGATATGTAATTCGTCAGCAACATCAACTACGAAATCACGTAAACCTGTATGTCCAATAACAGAAGCATCGTATAAAATGATTTGTGGTCCATCGCCCATTTTACTTTGCGCTTCTTTTGACGTTACACCCGGTGTATCTCCAGCGATACCAACATCTACTGCGAACGCGATATCTGGTTTAATATAATTCGCAGATGTTTTTGCACCACGAAGACCAACTTCTTCTTGTACAGTTCCAACGCCGTATACAACGTTTGGATGCTTTTCATCTTTTAATTGTTTTAATACGTCAATTGCAATCGCACAACCGATTCGGTTATCCCATGCTTTTGCAAGTAACATTTTTTCATTCTTCATTACTTGGAATTCAAAGTAAGGTACAACTTGATCTCCTGGTCGTACGCCCCACTCCATCGCTTCTTCTTGGCTAGAAGCACCGATATCGATGAACATGTCTTTAATTTCAACTGGCTTTTTACGAGCTTCTGGAGGTAAAATATGTGGTGGTTTTGAACCAATTACACCTGTTACATCTCCTTTACGCGTTACAATCGTTACGCGCTGTGCAAGCATAACTTGTGACCACCAGCCTCCAACCGTTTGGAAACGAAGGAAACCTTTGTCATCAATTTGCGTAATCATAAAGCCAACTTCATCTAAATGACCAGCAACCATAATTTTCGGACCGTTTTCTTCCCCTACTTTTTTCGCAACTAAACTTCCTAAATTATCAGTAGAAAGTTCGTCCGCAAACGGCTCAATATATTTCTTCATTACTTCACGTGGTTCACGTTCGTTACCAGCAATACCACGCGCATCCGTTAATTCTTTTAGCATTGTCAATGTCGCGTCTAATTTTGTCATTGCCAACACCCTCCTTTTTCTTCAGTCAATTCATTATACAATAATTAAATTGAAATATTCAAAAATTAAATTAGTATCCTTGTGTTTGACGCTGATGATTTACTTCATTTTTATCTAAATATGCTTTTTCAATCTCTTCTTGCTCAAATTCAAGTGCTTGTCCAAGTCGAAGATAGCTCGTAAATAATTCAATATAGTTTGTAATAGATGGTTGATCTGTAAAACGAATTACTTTCGCATATGTGTCTAAGAAAATTTCCACTTGTGTTTTATTCGTTTGTGCACATTTATAGAATAGGAAGTTTTTATCAATACCTAAATCAATTCCGATTGATAAAATAAAATGCAAACCATCTACGTATTCTTCTAATATCACTTCACGTTCCGAAGCTGGTTTGTTGCTCCAATATTTAAAACAACGTGTTTCATTTGCAAGTTCACCAATTTCTACAAGAAGAGCTAACATTTTTTCTTTTAATAATTTTTTCGGTTGTAAGTCATGTTCTTTTGCAATACGGTCATCTAATTCTTTTTGTAATTTAAATAGTTGTAGTAAGTCCATTCTATTGTCCTCCTCCAACATCGCATTTTACGCAACAATGTTGTTTCATCTCAAAGTTCATTATTATGTTTCAGTTCTTATAAATAAGTCAGCTATCTGCCTCTTTATAAAATAGCTTGTCCTTAATTTGCAAATACGTTTCAGTCATCGCTCTTAAATTGTTCATCTGATGAAAGTTCCATATCATCTTTCCATTATAACAGTGTCGTTTCGGCTAGGAAAGATACTCTTCTTTCCAAACGTGCATAATTGAAAAAAGCCAGGAGGATTCTCCTGACTTCATATATATATTCTTCTATATCACTATAGTTTTCATGTTGATTTTGTCATATCGATAACAACACATCCGTTAATCTTTAGAACTTCAAACTTCTCTCTGAATACAAACAAAAAACCTTAGAAGAAAATTCTTCTAAGGTTTCAACTAATTAATTAGTTAATGTTGTTTTTTGCAACTGTTGCTAATTCAGCGAAAGCTTTTTCGTCATGAACAGCTAAGTCAGCAAGCATCTTGCGGTTAACTTCGATGCCAGCATTTTTAAGACCGTGCATTAAGCGGCTGTAAGAAAGACCATTCATACGAGCTGCTGCGTTGATACGTGTAATCCATAATTTACGGAAGTCACGTTTCTTTTGACGGCGGTCACGGAATGCATACATTAGAGATTTCATAACCTGTTGGTTAGCAACCTTGAATAATGTATTTTTAGAACCGTAGTAACCTTTTGCTAATTTTATAACTTTTTTACGACGTTGACGAGTAACTGTACCACCTTTTACTCTTGGCATAATATTACCTCCTAATTGTTCTATATATCAGCCGAACTTATTTTAAGTTGTCAAGCATTTGACGAATGCGTTTGAAGTCACCAGCGCTTACTACACCAGCTTTACGTAGTTTACGTTTAGCTTTTGTAGATTTGTTAGCGAATAAATGGCTTGTGTAAGCGTGAGAACGTTTCAGTTTACCTGATCCAGTCTTTTTGAAACGCTTTGCAGCGCCGCGATGAGTTTTTTGTTTAGGCATAGGTATTTCCTCCTCTATCTATTACTTATCGTTTTTCGGTGCTAAAACTAAGAACATACTGCGTCCTTCCATTTTAGGCTTAGATTCAACTGTACTAACTTCAGCACAAGCTTCTGAGAAGCGATCTAAAACACGTTGACCGATTTCTTTATGAGTAATGGCACGTCCTTTAAAGCGAATTGACGCTTTAACCTTGTCGCCTTTCTCTAAAAACTTGATAGCATTACGAAGTTTTGTGTTAAAGTCGTGTTCATCAATTGTTGGACTTAAACGAACTTCTTTCATGCTAATTACTTTTTGATTTTTGCGCTGCTCTTTTTCTTTCTTCTGTTGCTCAAAGCGGAATTTACCGTAGTCCATAATGCGGCATACTGGCGGTTTCGCATTTGGAGCAACTAATACTAAATCAAGATTAAGATTTGCAGCTAAGTCTAAAGCGTCATTACGAGACTTGATTCCAAGTTGATCGCCATTTGCGCCAACTAAACGTACTTCACGTGCACGAATTTGCTCGTTAATCATCATATCCTTGCTAATAGTAAGCCACCTCCAAGGTTTTCTCAGAACATATTTTGTAGTCATAGAACCCGACAAAAAAAGTGCGGGCATACGACACCCACACTTGTAAAATCTTAAGTAAGAAATACATTTACCTGCTAACTGCGAATGCGTCCATCAGGTGAGAAGCGGGTGCTTCTACTTGTTCCACAAAACAATATTCTATTATCCTTGATGAGTTTATCATAGGACATGACGTCTGTCAAGAAGACGCGATGTGTTTTACTAACAACAAGAAATATTGTAACAAACAACTAGCATACATGCAATACTTTTTTATGATAAGAGTTACATGGTTATTTTTTCTAGTTTTTCTCTTTTATATTACAAAGAAAAGCCGCGGTATACCGCGGCTTTTCTTATCGTTTTCCTTCTACTTTAATCATGTCAACAAAAGCATCTAATGCGATTGTTTCTGATTTTTGTTCACCATATTTACGTACGTTTACGCCATTTTCAGTTACTTCATTGTCACCTACTACAAGCATGTACGGAATTTTTTGCATTTGTGCTTCACGGATTTTGTAACCGATTTTCTCTTCACGAGTATCCAATTCAACACGGATACCAGCACGACGCAATTCATCTTGTACTTTCTTCGCATAGTCTAAATGTACTTGCGGAGAAACTGGAATTACTTGTACTTGAACTGGAGCTAACCAAGTTGGGAATGCACCTTTGTATTCTTCAATTAAGAATGCTACGAAGCGTTCCATAGTTGATACAACACCACGGTGAATTACAACTGGACGATGTTGTTTACCGTCTTCACCAACGTAAGTTAATTCAAAGCGTTCTGGAAGTAAGAAGTCTAATTGTACAGTTGAAAGTGTTTCGTCTTTTCCAAGAGCAGTACGAACTTGAACATCAAGTTTCGGACCGTAGAATGCTGCTTCACCTTCAGCTTCATAGTAATCAAGACCCATTTCATCCATAGCTTCTTTTAACATACCTTGTGCTTTTTCCCACATCTCATCATCAGCATAATACTTTTTAGTATCTGCTGGGTCGCGATAAGATAGACGGAATGAGTAGTTCTCTAAACCGAAATCTTTGTACACTTCTAGAGTTAAGTTTACAACACGTTTTAACTCTTCTTTAATTTGATCTGGACGAACGAAAATGTGCGCATCGTTTAAAGTCATTCCGCGTACACGTTGTAATCCAGATAACGCACCTGACATTTCATAGCGGTGCATTGTTCCAAGTTCCGCAATACGGATTGGTAATTCACGGTAGCTGTGAATATCATTTTTATAAACCATCATGTGGTGAGGACAGTTCATCGGACGAAGAACTAATTCTTCATTATCCATTTCCATTGATGGGAACATACCATCACGGTAGTGGTTCCAGTGACCAGAAGTTTCATATAACTCTCTGCTTCCTAGTACTGGAGTGTATACGTGATCGTAGCCTAAGCTTGCTTCTTTATCAACGATGTAACGCTCGATAATACGACGAATTGTTGCACCTTTTGGTAACCAAAGTGGTAAACCTTGTCCTACTTTTTGGCTATTAGTAAATAGTTTTAATTCTTTACCTAATTTACGGTGATCGCGCTCTTTCGCTTCTTCAAGCATACGTAAGTGCTCATCTAATTCTGCTTTCTTAACGAATGCAGTACCGTAAATACGTTGTAACATTTTATTATTGCTATCGCCGCGCCAGTAAGCACCTGCAACGCTTAATAATTTAAACACTTTAATTTTCCCTGTAGATGGAAGGTGAACACCACGGCAAAGGTCGAAGAATTCGCCTTGTTCATAGATTGAAATAACTGCATCTTCTGGAAGATCGTTAATTAAATCTAATTTTAACTCATCGCCAATTTCTTCAAAGCGACGAAGTGCTTCTGCACGTGGTACTTCATGACGAACGATTTCTAAGTTCTCGTTCACAATTTTTTGCATTTCTTTTTCGATTTTCTTGAAGTCTTCAACTGTAATTGCTTCTTCCATATCAATATCGTAGTAGAAGCCATTTTCGATTACTGGACCAATACCAAGTTCAAGCTTAACATCTTTATATAAACGTTTTAACGCTTGTGCTAATAGGTGGGCTGTTGAATGGCGTAAAATGTATAGGCCATCTTCAGAATCTAATGTAATGATAGAAACTGCACCATCTTCTTCGATTGGTGTAACAAGATCAACCATCTCATCGTTTAATTTTCCAGCCACAGCTTTTTTCTTTAAGCCTGGGCTAATAGAAGCTGCGATTTCTTCAGTTGTTACGCCTTTTGGAAACTCCTTCACAGCTCCATCAGGGAAAGTAATTTTAACTACATCTGCCATCACTGGTCACTCCTCTTTTTCTCAAAATAAAAAACACTCATCCCGTAAAAAGGGACGAGTGTTGAATTCGTGGTTCCACCCTTGTTCCAATTAACATAATCGTTAATTGCTCAAGTTCAACATAACGGTGTTGTCCGTTAGCAATTACTAAAAGAATTGTTCACTGCTAAAGTTTAGAGGTGGTAAGTAATGATCCCGTACTAGGAAGCTCACACCCTAAGGCTTCCCTCTCTGAAAATCGTAGAAAACTACTCATGTCCTCATCATGACATTTCAATATATTTCATTTATGTAGGTAATTATATGCTCAAAAACTTAGAAAATCAAGGGCGTTACCTTTATTTTTTAAATTTTTCACATTGCGCTCAAAATCATGTAATCCATGTAATTGGACCCGTTCTTGAAACACATTTCGCAAAGTAATAATCATATTATGGTCTTGTTCTTTCGTATATAAATAAATCTTTTTAGGCGAAATAGAAAGAAGTGGCGCAATTACTTTCGTATCTATATATACATCCTTTTGCTTTAATAATTCTTCATCTATATATTGGACCAACTTCTCCTGTTTTAAACGTCTACCTTTATCATCATAAAAAATAAAGCTTTCATCAAAAATAAGATGCACACAGGACAAACGTGATTTACGGCTACTCACTTGTTGCCGAAGCGTCTCAATGAACATTTGGTATTCTTGCTCCATCTTATACTCATCGATTGCCACTTCCGCAAGCTTAGCTACCATTTCCCTATATGTACGAAGACGAAAACGGATATATGATGAAAATGAAAATGAGAGCGGATCACAAAGCCAATTATTTAAAGAAGACTTAATATATGATTCAAATGTATTACGTGTTAAATCCTGGGCTACACCTTTTCTTCTTCCCTTTAAAATCTCATGTGCCATGTGCAATATTTGATGACACTCTTCTTGTTCTTCATAAAAAAACTTTTCTTTTAAAATTGTATAAATCCACTCATTTTGTTTCACATTCACAATGAAATACACCATTACTGGCAATAAAACCTTTTCAATATAATTTGATTCACGTACTGGTATGTGAATCACCACTTTTTGTTCCTGTAAATACACACTTGTTTCCTTATATAATACTTCCGCTCTTTTCAGCAATTGTCTATATACGTGCATAGCATCATTTTTTTCTTCGAAGCAAATTTCAATCACTTTTGTCCCCCCTTTTATCCCTGCTCTAAAGGATTGTATCTATACGTTACAAATCCTATAAGAGTCCGTCCCGTGGAAGTTCACTCTTAGTAGAATTACATTTCCTATCGTTAGAAAATCCACTCGATATGGCTTGCTAATTTTATATATATTAAGGGAGGGAGAAAAAAATGATACAAGCTACTATGAATTTTCAATAAGAGCTTTTTATTTTACAATTCGATTACTTTGAAGACTATTCAAAAACGCAAAAAGAGCAAGCTTCTCAGCTTGCTCTTTTATTTATTACGTCTATTCTTCCCGCCAATTGGAATTGGTTTCGCCAAATATTTAATTCTCTCCATAATACGTGCTGCCTTCATTTCTTCAGCCTCACCACGTTGTGTATACGTTAAATGGTGTTCCAATTGTTTAAAATCAAAATTAGATGTAAAGAACGTCGGTAAGTTTTCTAACATACGGAATTGCAAGATTGCACCAAGCACATCATCACGCACAAAGCTCGACATCGCTTCTGCCCCGATATCATCTAACATTAAAACTTGTACACGTTTCACCGCATCAATCTTTTCGCCAATCGAATTATCTTGAATCGAACTTTTAATTTCACGTAAAAATTCTGGGAAGTATACGAGCATCGAACTTATTTTCTTTCGAGCAAGCTCGTTCGCAATTGCTCCTAAAAGGTACGTTTTCCCTACACCAAATTTACCGTACAAATATAAACCTTGCGCTTTTTTTCCTGGTTCATATGTACTTAAAAATTCATTCGCTGCACCAATTGCATCGATACGTGCATTTAAATCAGAAGGGTCTAAGTTTTCCATAGTTGCCTGTAAAATATCCGTTGGCATATATACACTTTGAACGAGTTTTTCATATTTCTTTCTCTCGTCATATGCTACTTTTCTAACGCAGCGATCGTATTGAATATCAATCATTTTCCCCTGAATAACAAGCTTTGGCTCATACCCTTGCAGCATATTTTTACATGCACCTAAATCCGGACAATCCACGCAACCTACACTTTGCCCAATATATTCATATAACTTCACAAGACTGCGCTCAATCATAGAAGTCGTTACTTCACCTTTATGTTCGTCTATAAATTCCTTCACACGCGGATGCGCCATTACTTCTGCCTTTAATACTTCATATCTATTTTTAAAGTTTTCATTTTCCATTAATTTTGTAAATGAATTTTGAATATGCTCCATTTTCTCACCTCAAAGAGCGTTCATTCTCTTCTATTAATCACGCTTATATTTTTTTAACACTTCTTCTAATCGTTTTCGTTCATCTTCTATCGTACTTGCATCTTTTTCTACACTTACATCTTTCTTCGCTGTTTCTTTCTCTTGTTCTTTCGGCTCTTCTTCCTTAAGCCAATCTGGCACCATTTCTTTTCGTACCGTTTTCTTCGCCGTACGGCCTTTTTTCTTCGTCTCAGCCCACTCTTGATATTGACGGTTCTCTTCTTTCGCTAACGCCATCGCGTCCGCTACTGTACCGACCTTTTTACGTGCCCAATGCCCAGCAATTTTCTCGACATACGTTTTCGCAAGCTTCATATCTGAGCGTAGCATAACGTAATAAATAAGTACATTCACAACTCCTGGTGTCAATTTTTGATTAATCATGACATCTTCAACGATCTGCAAGTCCGCTTTCGTTGCCTCTGCACCACCAGAAATCTCTTTCAATAGTTGTTTTGGCGAAATTTCCTCTAGCTGCTTTATTAGCATCTCCTCTTGCGATGAAGGCTCTTTCTCTTTCATCGTACGCGCAGCATGAGGCTGTACTCTTTCACTTAATACCGGTAATGCTTGACCATTTTCAAATTGATACCAATCGCGCGCTCCTTTTCTAAGCCTTTCCATATCAATTGTTTGCATCTCTGTCACCGCACCAAGAACGATATTCTGCATCGATAACACATCTACGCCATACACGTAAGCAAGTGTTATAACACATTCTCGCACTTGATCAGTAATCGCCTTTTTAGGAACAAGAGCGGACAATCCATCTACAAATAAAGAGAAATCAAAGAAATCATTCCAAACTTTCGGAGCGTCTCCCTTCTCGTTACTTGGCATAGTTGTCGTTTTTGGAATACGAAGGTCTTCTTGCGCATGCTCAAGCTGTCCTGGATTAAACGAACCAAACACATCATTGAAAGAGCGCGTAACATTTTCATAAGAAGCAAAATCAAATTCTTCTTCTAAGAAATATTGCTTTACTTGATTATATTTTGTCCGGCTCAATCGATTGTATAAAAAAATACTTAAAACAATATCATCAAAAAACTGCTTTGGAGATAAAGGTGGTTGCAACTCATATATAAACATTCGAATATCTTTTTCTTTCTTAATATATACCTTCAAAAGCCCAATTGCCTCTAACTTTACTCGTTCCTCATATATTTCAGGAAGTTGCATTTGCATAGTCACCATAAGGGAATGATGTGTATTCTCTTTTCCAAATACACGATCTTGCTCTAGCTCCCCCCATAGCGTCATGTATAAGCTAAAAGCTCTACTACCTATTAACGGCTGATACAACATCGTTAGCACTTTTCGGTCGTAATTATGTAGTAGCCCTTTCGCACTTACTTTATAACGATCAATCGGCAATAGCTCCATCCATGACTGTTTTTCCATTCTTGCTTTTCCTTTCTCTTATCCAATCTATCCTCTACTTCATTCGTTCTATCTTCATTATATAAATTCTTAGTGAAAAAGAGCTATTAGCTTACGCTTCTAGCTCTCTTATCCTATTACTTACGGTATGTAAAGAGAATAAAACAGAACTCCTACTCTCTTTCTTTTTGCAGTATATCTTTTAATTCTTCAATAAATACATTTAAATCTTTAAATTGACGATATACAGAAGCAAAACGTACATAAGCGACATCATCAATATCGCGAAGTTCTTCCATAACAATTTCACCAATCATATCACTTTTCACTTCTGATATACCTAAATTACGCAGTTCACGTTCCACGCTTTGTGTTACTTCTTCTAATTGTCTTAAAGATACTGGTCTTTTTTCACACGCTTTAATTAAACCGCGTAAAATCTTTTCTTTATTAAACTCTTCTCGTGTGCCTTCTTTTTTTACAACGATAAGAGGTGACTCTTCTACCCTTTCAAAGGTCGTAAAGCGACTTAAACAACTTTCACACTCTCTCCTTCTTCGAATAGAGCGCCCCTCGTCTACCGGACGCGAATCTAACACTCTTGTACCATTATGAGAACAGGATGGACAACGCAATATATTCACTCCTTTACACTATACTCTTTATTTTTTCTCTACTTACTTCATCTGACAATATATATACAATATTATATAACTCATTCTAACTCTCTTACCACTTTAAGTTTAAGCACATTATTTTATCATCTCGTTTTCAAAAATAAGATGGCAGACGGAGTGCTAACTTATTCGTAAGAGCTCCATTTATTTAACTAACGAGTACGTTATATTTTCCTTTTTTATAAACTAAAAAAGAGGTGCATTATACACCTCTTTACATTTTAAATCAATTATGTTCTTTTTTAAAGAGCTTTTGTTTCTCTCTGCTTAATTTCGAAGCTACCAGTGCCTCGAGGAAGCTCGATGCTCTCACGCGTTTTCGCGTTTAAACCTTCTGCAATATATTCTGCAGCAACATTTGGATCAATACGATCCCCACAAGTATAAACATCAATACTCGCGTAACCGTGCTCCGGAAAGCTATGAATCGTTAAATGTGATTCTGAGATAATTACTACTCCACTTACACCTTGTGGTGCAAATTTATGGAAAGCAACCTCACGCACTTCAGCACCAGCTCTTAGTGCTGCATCCACAAATAATTGTTCAATATACGGCATGTCATTAAGCTTGTCGAAATCACAATCCCAAAGTTCAGCGATCACGTGACGACCCATCGTATCCATAGTATCCATTCTACAGTTCCCCCTTGTAAATTTATTCTAACTGTTCGAATTGAAAACTAATTTGCAATTTGGCTTGCTCCACTACCACGGGGGAAAGTTAGTCCAGAGAGGTCCTAACCCTTTAAGTAGTGACTACGTACCTCAGCTCTTAAGTTTACGAGTGTTAGTATACTTTGTTTATTTTCATTTTGCAACAACAGTTTTTTCGATTTTCTGTCATATTTTCCTCTTTACTTTTCCCTAAAAAAATTAAACGATTCACAAATGCAGTAATCCCAACGTTTCGTGGTATGTCCACTTTTTAAAATATACTTATATAATTTTTTTCCTTTTCAGAAAAAAATAAAAAAAGAGGGCAAATATTGAATTGCCCTCTCCCTCATTCACTTAAATGTGTTGCACATTTTCTTGTTTCGCTAACTCTTCAACAACTAACGTTACAAGATCTACAACACGACGAGAGTAGCCCCACTCGTTATCATACCAAGCAAGTACTTTTACTTTACGATCACCCATTACCATTGTAGATAAACCATCAATAATAGCTGAGTGTGTATTTGTATTAAAGTCGATAGAGACTAAAGGCTCTTCACTGAATTCTACAATACCTTTTAACGCACCGTTTGCAACTGTTTTGAACGCTTCATTAATAGCTTCAACTGTCACATCACGTTTTACGTCTACTACTAAGTCAACAAGAGACACGTTTGGCGTTGGTACACGAAGTGCCATACCATGAAGTTTTCCGTTTAAGTGCGGAAGAACTTTTGCTAGCGCTTTCGCAGCACCTGTCGTTGTCGGAATGATTGATTGTCCGCAAGCACGCGCTCTTCTTAAATCTTTATGTGGGTTATCAATATTTTTTTGGTCATTTGTATAAGCGTGAACAGTCGTCATTAAACCGTTTTCAATTCCGAACTGCTCATCTAACACCTTTACAACAGGCGCTAAACAGTTTGTTGTACAAGATGCATTTGAAATAACAGTATGTTTTGTAATATCTAATTGGTCTTCATTCACACCAACTACAATTGTTACATCTTCATTTTTACCAGGCGCAGTTAAAATAACCTTTTTCGCTCCAGCTTCAACATGAAGAATTGCTTTTTCTTTTGAATTAAATTTACCAGTCGCTTCAATTACAACTTCAACACCTAGATCTGTCCAAGGCAATTCCTTTGGATCGCGGTTGTTTAAAAGGCGAATCATTTTTCCATCCACTAATAAGTGATCTTCAAATGCTTCTACTGTTCCGTCAAACTTGCCGTGAACTGTATCATATTTAATTAAATGTGCTAACGTTTCAGATGGATAGCTTGCATTGATTGCTACAATTTCGAATGCGCTTTCTTTTATTGCCTGACGAAATACCATTCTCCCAATACGTCCAAATCCATTAATTGCCACACGAGTCATAATATGTTATCCCCCTTGAATGCGTTATACTATTTATCTCCAATCCCAATAATAGTATAACACAAAAAGGGGATATGTCACTAAGCATTTTCACTAATTTCACAATTTTTTAGTCAATAATGTTCCATTTCTTTAAAATTACCTGTAATTGTGTTTTCGTTCCCATAATTGTGCCATCATTATTTATCACTTCATCCGCATTCTTCACTTTTTCTTCTAACGGCATTTGAGATTGAATACGCGCTATTGCTTCTTCTTCCGAAAAATCATTTCGTTTCATTAAACGTTCTAGTTGTGTTTCCGATGTAACTGCTACAACTAAAACGCGATCAACGAGACTTGTTAATTTACCTTCAAACAACAGAGGAATATCTAACACAACCGCTCGCGCACCTTCTTTTATGTACATTTCCTTTTGTCTATTCATTTCCTCACGTACTGCAGGATGAACAATTTTGTTTAATTGCAATCGTTTTTCTTCATTATAGAAAACGACACTTCCTAATTTCGGTCGATCCAGTTCTCCATCTTTTTGTAACACTTCCGTTCCAAATACCTCTACTATTTTGTTATATGCTGGTTTTCCTCGCTCTACAACTTCTCGCGCAATAATATCTGCATCAATAACTGGTATGCTCAGTTCACGAAACATTTGAGACACTGTACTTTTTCCACTTGCAATGCCTCCTGTTAATCCAATCACTACTGTCATCATAATCCGTTGCCATAAACTTATAAAAATCTATAAATTTTGTTTATTTCCCTGTTCTACGTGTCCGATTTTGCAGAAAGCTACTTTCGTTTGTTCTAACACTCCGAGGGCGTAAATTCGGATACAACGAATCCTACATATTAGCCGTAACCTTTTTAGATGTTAATTGGCTAATTCATACCGTGACAAATTGATAGCCGCATTTAAATCCCTATCTATTTCGTGACCACAAGTGCATTTGTATACACGGTCAGAAAGTTTTAGTTCTTTGTTGATGCTTCCACAATTGGAACACATTTTTGAAGAAGGATACCATGTATCAGCTTCTACAAATTCAATACCATATTTTTCACACTTGAATTGAATTTGTCTTTTGAACTCATGTAAACACTGCTTCGCAATCGCTTTAGCTAGGTGTCTCTTCTTCATCAGACCTTTCATATGCAACGTCTCCATCACAATACGAAATGGCTTGGTTTTCACAATTTCGCTCGTTGACTGATGAAGATGATTCTTTCTGATATTTGATAACCTTCTATGTAGTTGTCGTATCTCTTGTTCGATTTTTATAATGTTGCTCGTTTTGACAAAACGGTTTCCCTCCCTGTTCATTTCATATTTACGAGAAACTTGACGTTGCAACCTACGAAGGCGTTTCTCTGCCTTTCTTACCACCTTTGTTTTGTTGATATTTTTCTTTTTCTGACCATTAGAACAATATGCTAATTCTTTGATTCCAATATCTATTCCTAACGAAACAGCCGTTAACTTCTCTTTTGTAAACTCCTGTTCGATACTGGCAGATAAATACCAATACTTACCGTCCTCCTCTCCTCATAATAAAAGGCGCGAAACTAATGTTCCACGCCCATACTTACATTTTCCAAATTCCAATAATAATGAGTAATACCCCAGGCAGGAATGTAAATTTTTGTAACCACTTCATATTCGATAAAACCGTTCCAAGTTTCATTCCAATAAATAAAAACAAAGAACTCATAACAGCAACTAATATCGCCATCATAGCGGGTGCATACCCTAATAAAGATGCACCAATCCCGGCACCAAATGAATCTACAGAAAGAGCTATACCAAGAAGTAATGCTTCTCCTGCAGAAATGGTTCCCGATTTATCAAAATCTGCAACAGTCGGTTTCCGCAAAATTTGAATTACTAGTCCTAGTGATGCAATCTCTAATTTCCAAACCTTCTCTTCTTGCTTCGGTTCTTCTTTTTTCTCACTTCGAAAAAATTGATATAATACCCAAACCCCTATTCCAATAAGAACAAGCCCACCGATACGCGTTGCGATAACAGGTGAAAATATTTTCGCGATCATATGTCCAATTCCCATTGAAACAAGCATGACAGCCGCTGAACAGATTCCGATAATTACTATTGATCTTAGTGGAATTCTTACGCTTCTTAACCCATATGTTAGCCCTACACTACAGCTATCCAAGCTTAATGTAAAAGCTAATAAAATAAGAGATAAATAAAGGTACATCGGTAAGCTCCTCCCTTATACATAGCTCTGCTGTATGTATATGACAAATGCCTATCCGATGTTATCTCTTTTCTACACTCTCGGCTGACAAATTGGGCAGTAATGCGTTCCTCGCCCGCCAACAACTGTTTTTTCTAATATCGTGCCACAAGTTACACATGGCTCCCCTTTTTTTCCATATACATTTAGGAGTTCTTGGAATGAACCAATTTGCCCTTGCGAATTCATATATGTTCTAATAGTACTTCCACCACGCTTCACTGCTTCACCTAGCGTTGTAACAGTCGCCTCATAAATTCGTTCGATTTCTTCCGCTGTTAAAGACGACGCTTCTCGTTCTGGATGAATTCTAGAACGGAATAAAACTTCATCTACATATATGTTGCCAAGCCCGACTAAAAGACGCTGATCTAGTAATACAACTTTTATTTTACGATTTGTCTTTTGCAATCTTTCTTGTAAATACTCTGGTGTCAATTCAGCATCAAATGGCTCTGGGCCTAAGTCAGCAAGAGGCATTTGATTCATTTCTTCACCTTTCTTAAAGAGATGCATCGTACCGAACTTTCTTACATCTTTATAATGTAATTCAGTTCCATCTGTAAATAAGAAACGGACGTGCGTATGTTTATCAATTGGCTCACCCTCTTGATGTAATAAAAACTTACCTTCCATACGCAAATGTGAAACAATGACATAATTCGTTACATATAAAAGTAAAAACTTTCCTCTTCGCTTTATATTTTCAAGCTTCTCGCCTCTTAGCATTTCTTTAAAAATCTCTGCATCGTCCGGTCGTTTCACTATTTTCGGATAAGTAACAATGACATCTTCAATCGTTTTTCCTGTTACAAGATTTTCGAGTGTCCGTCTAACATTTTCAACCTCTGGTAATTCAGGCATTTCATCACTTCCTTATTTCGCGTCGTACCAAGTTGGACCGTAAGAATCATCAACTTTCAGCGGAACAGCTAATTCAATTGCATGCTCCATTACTTCAGGTACAAGCTTCTCTAATTTTTCAATTTCTTCTTTTGGTGCTTCAAATATCAATTCATCGTGTACTTGCAGAAGAAGACGCGCTTGTAATCCTTCTTCTTCTAAACGATCTGCCATAATGATCATCGCTTTTTTAATAATATCTGCTGCAGTACCTTGAATTGGTGTATTCATCGCTGTACGCTCAGCAAAGCTACGCAAATTGAAATTACGACTCGTAATTTCAGGAATATAACGGCGACGATTCAATAATGTAGCAACATATCCTTTTTGTTTCGCATCTTTTACGATGTCATCCATATATTCTTGTACACCAGGGAAACTTTCTAAATACTTTTCAATAAATTCCGCTGCTGCTTTTCTTGTAATTCCTAAGTTTTGCGAAAGACCATAATCACTAATACCATACACAATTCCGAAGTTAACAGCTTTCGCTTGTCGTCTCATATTCGAAGTTACTTCATCTTTTCCAACACCAAATACATCCATAGCTGTTTTCGTATGAATATCCATGTCATGCTGGAATGCTTCAACTAGCCCTTTATCATTTGCAATATGGGCTAATACACGCAGTTCGATTTGTGAATAATCGGCCGCATACATAATCCAACCTTCTTCTGATGGAACAAATGCCTGACGAATCTTTCTTCCTTCTTCTAATCGAATCGGGATATTTTGCAAGTTCGGATCCGTTGAACTTAATCGACCTGTTTGCGTTAACACTTGATTGAAACGAGTATGGATTTTAGATGAATCTTCATGTACAACTTTCAGTAAACCTTCAATATAAGTTGAATTTAGTTTCCCTAATTGACGATAATGTAAAATGTTTGGAATAATTTCATGGTGATCCATAAGCTTGTCTAATACATCAGCTGACGTAGAATAACCTGTTTTCGTCTTTTTAATAACCGGTAAGTTTAAGTTCTCAAACAGAATTACACCAAGCTGCTTCGGTGAATTAATATTAAATTCTGTTCCCGCAAGCTTATAAATTTCCTGTTCCATTTCCTTTAATCTACCTGCAAGTTCTTCTCCCATATTACGAAGACGCTCCGTATCAACTTTTACACCTTTTACTTCCATCTCAGCTAGTACACGCGCAAGTGGCAATTCTAACTCTGTAAACAGTTCATATTGCTCATTCTTCTCTAACTCTTCAACGAACGTTTGCTTTACATCATATAATACATGCACTTTACGAGCTACATGCTCCGCTACTACCTCTAACTCTGGAACAGCTCGTTTTGCACCTTTTCCGTAAACTTCTTCATCGGATTTCACAGCATGTGTTTCTTTCATTTTCGCTACAGTACGGAAATCTTTATCCGTATCGGCTGGATCAAGTAAATAAGCAGCGATTAATAAATCAAAATCAATTCCTTGAATATCTATCTCGTTCCATTTCAGCGCAACGATAGCTCGCTTCGCATCAAATGTATGCTTTCTCATTTCTCCATTTGCAAGCCATGCTTTAAAAGCATCCGATGCAAGAGCAATATCCTTCTGAATAAAGTAGCAACCATCTTCATTTTGAATACCAAAACCTTGAATGTCCGCCTTATGATAATTCTCTTCTTGTACCTCTACAATAAGCGCACTATCTTGCTGAAGCATTTCTTCTGTAACTTCTTCCACAATATCAAATGTAATATCATCTAATTCAGCTGGAGCTGTTTCTTCTGGCGTAACACCTAATTTATTTAAAAGAGATGTAAATCCTAAATTCTCGAACATTGGAATAACGTCGCTCGGTTCATATCCTTTATATGCCATATCATCCACATGAACTGTAATCGGTGCATCTGTAATAATAGTCGCAAGATCTTTACTCATAAGAGCTTGTTCTTTATTTTCTTCCAGTTTTTCTTTTAACTTCTTCCCACTTACTTGATCTATATTTTCATACACCGCTTCAACCGTTCCAAACTGTGTTAGCAATTTAATTGCCGTTTTTTCACCAACTCCTGGTACACCCGGGATATTATCTGACTGGTCTCCCATTAAACCTTTCATATCGATAATTTGCTTTGGTGATAAGTTATATTTCTCAAATAAAGCTTCTTTCGTATATTCATCTACTTCTGTAATCCCTTTTCGAGGAATACATACAAGCGTATTATCAGAAACAAGTTGAAGTAAATCTTTATCTCCTGAAATAACTTTAACGTAAGCACCTTGCTCACTCGCTTCTTTCGCTAACGTTCCCATAATGTCATCCGCTTCATAATTTTCAAGTTCATAACGCGGTACATTGAACGCATCAAGCATCTCACGAATAAACGGGAATTGCTCTGATAATTCAGGTGGAGTCTTTTGACGTCCTCCTTTATATTCACTATATGTTTTATGACGGAACGTTGTTTTTCCCGCATCAAACGCCACTAACATATGAGTCGGCTTTTCTTCCTCTAATATTCTCATTAACATCATTGTAAAACCGTAAATTGCGTTCGTATGTATACCTTTGTCGTTATTTAAAAGCGGTAGTGCAAAGAAAGCACGATACGCGATATTATTACCATCTACTAATACGACCTTTTTTTCCAAAATTGAAACCTCCCCATACAAATTTGAAATGATTTTTTTCACAGAAAAAAACCGTTCCTTTCCTCTCTCTATATTAACATGACTAATAGAGAGAAGAAAAATAACGGTTATTTTCTTTCATATATAAAACAGACTTATATTGGCATAAAGGGAAGTGACGAGAACAGCTTAACTATTCTCGTCCAAAATTACTCCTTGGATGAAGGGGTTTTCATCTATTATATTAACAGAGCTTTATTAATATTTAATTAAGCCATTGTTAATATATTGTAAACATCCTTCATCCTATTTTTCAGTTGCTGATTTCGGTAAAACAACTGTAAATGTTGTCCCTTCTCCAACTTCACTATCTACTGTAATCGTACCTTGGTGCGCCTCAACTAAATGCTTTACAATCGACAATCCAAGGCCGGTACCACCAGTATTCCTACTCCTTGCTTTATCCACCCGGTAGAAACGTTCAAAAATACGCGGAATTTCATCTTTACTAATACCAATTCCAGTATCCGATACTTTTATATAAGCATTATATTTATCTTCCGCTAACTCTACCGAAACAATGCCTCCAGCCGGTGTATATACGATCGCGTTATTAATTAAATTAATAAAGATTTGTTTCAAACGACTTGGATCTCCAATAACAGAGGCACGTTTTAATACGTTCACTTGTAAAGAAATTTCTTTTTCTCCTGCTTTATTATCAAGCACCATATGAATATCTTCAAGCAGCCCCTTCATGTCAACGGTTCCCATGTTTAATTTAAATCCTTGTTGTTCGATCTTTGACAAATCTAATAAATCTTCAATTAATCCTTGCATGCGCTCACTTTCTTTTAAAATAATGTGCAAGAAATGTTCGCAGAATTTTTTATTATCCATCGCTCCGTCTAAGAGTGTTTCTGAAAAACCTTTAATAGAAGTAATCGGTGTCTTTAATTCATGAGAAACATTCGCTAAAAAGTCTTTTCTCATTTGTTCTAATTTCTTCAACTCTGTTATGTCATGGAATACGAGAACAATCCCTTTCCATTCATGATTTGTCCCGATAATCGGCGCCCCATATACTTCGAAATGTTTCCGCTCAATTCCAAGTGGCAATAACATTTGTTTACGCACTTTCACTTCTGTCATAAAGATTTCTTCTACAAGCTCAATAATTTCTGTATGATGGAACGATTCATAATATAAACGATCTAAATACTCTTCATCTGTTACGTGGAAAGTTTCCTTATAAGAGCGGTTTACAAGGTTTATATAACCGCGGCTATCAATTAAAATCATTCCGCTCCCCATATTTTCAATTAACGTATGCAGACGATCTTGTTGCATTTCTTGTTCAAGTGTCATCTCTTGTAAATTTCGCGCTAAAATATTAATCGCTTTACTCAGCATCCCTGTTTCATCCGAATGACTTTCGTATGCACGTGCTTTATAATTACCCTTCGCCAATTCAATTGCAACTTTCGTAACCGATTCAATTGGCCTAATATATTGCCCTGTAATTTTCATACCTAAAAATACAACTACGAGACAAGCGATGACAAATCCGATAATTAATAATCCCCACGTTTTTTGATGTACGTCTCTTAAAGGATCGATTGTACTTTTCACCAAAATGTATCCTTGTTTTCCTTCTACATCTTGAACGAACACCACATGATAAAATTCATTCTTTCGATCTGTTTCTTTCGTAATCACTTTACTTCGTTGTTTTGCCACTTCCGAAGAAAGCTCTTTAATCGTCTCTGGACTAAATGCCGATTGTTGTCCTTTTCTATATTGAACTTTCTTTTTTTCATCCACAAATACGATAGAAGCTGGTATTTTTTCTTCTAACTTTTCAAATACGTATGGATTTTTTAAAACATTATCAAAACCTTGCTCTTCTGCTAACGCCGAAACATACTCCGTCTCTTTTATCATTCTCTCTTTAGCATGATCTATATAGTAGTTTTCAAACACAGTTTCTAGCAATAAACCTAGTCCGACTAAAATAAATACAATAAGAGAAACAAATGTAAAAAGAAGCCTGGAACGAAATTTATTCATCCCCTTTTGGCTCCTCTAATTTATATCCTAAACCACGTATCGTTTTAATGTACGTCGGTTTTTTCGTATTTTTTTCAATTTTATCGCGCAAATGGCTAATATGAACATCAACAATTCGTGTATCACCAGCAAAATCATAATTCCATACAGCACTTAATAATTGATCACGCGTCAACACGCGACTTTTATTTTTCGCAAGATACACAAGTAGTTCAAATTCTTTTGGTGTTAATTCAAGCTTTCTTCCTTGGAAATAAGCCTCATAAAACTCCGGTAAAATTTTAAGTTCTGCAATTGTGATGCTATCTTCATCTGGCGCTTCTGCAACTTGTTCTTCTTGTTGTAATTTCGTACGGCGCAAAATCGCCTTCACACGAGCAACAACTTCCCTTGGACTAAATGGCTTCGTCATATAATCATCTGCCCCAAGTTCAAGACCTAGCACCTTATCAAACTCATCATCTTTTGCCGTTAACATTAAAATCGGCGTCATAACGCGCTGCAATCGTAATTCTTTACAAACTTCCATACCATCCATTTTCGGAAGCATTAAATCTAATATAATTAAATCTGGACGTTCTGTTGTCGCTTTTTGAAGCGCCATTTCTCCATCCATCGCTGTTATCACTTCAAAACCAGCTTGTTGTAAATTAAATTCAATTAAAGTTAAGATAAACTCCTCATCATCAACTACTAAAATACGATTGTTCATTCTTTTCCTCCAAGTTATAGACTTGAAACCTTCTTCATCCTAGTATTTTCCCCGTTATTCTCATCATACTAGAAAACAAGGTCCCTCTCAATATAATTGTCTATTCATGGATTCGGATCGCGCAAGTAACTTGTGGTGACCCACACTTTATACACGTCTATATCGTGATTAAACTCAACACTCGTATAGATATTGAATTCTTGATTTTGCGCTAAAAAAAAACGCGAGAACATACGCGACTTTATAATCTCGCGTTGCATATCCATCAAATACTCTTCCGTACATTTCATTTACGACCCCGTCTGCCCACACTTCAGCTTCTCTTATCGTTTCAAAGATAACATCTTCTCTTTTCCACCTCACCTAAAAAAAACACTCCTTTCATTGACTTCAATTACCGATGGTTATATCATTAATTTTAATATATAAATAAATCAGATTCGGAGGTCTATTATGCGACTATTACTACCTATTTTAACTTTAGTAGTAACATGTTTCCTTACTTTTAACGCACCTAGCTGGGATACGATTAAAACAGGTTGTTCAGAATTTGCTGAAGGGTTCAAAGAAGGATTTTTCAACTAAAATAGCGCTAGCACCCTTATTAAAGGTGTGCTAGCGCTATTCATATTTTCATGTTTTAAAAATTATCTAATGCTTTTTCCATAATGGAAACAGATTTAAAAGGCGGCGTGACTGTTAATAAACCTTTTACAACAGTTTCTCCTTTTTCATCATGAGCAGATACAAGCATATCAATTATATGTTCCTCCTCGGAAACAGCCACAACTTCAAAGTGGATTTGTAACGTTTCATAATGGTGAACATGCTTCACGAACGTAAGGTCCTTCCTAGTAATATGACTTCCTGGACCCGGTAAATATTTCGTAACTGCCGTTGTAATCATTCCCGTTAGCATAATGCTTGGTACAATCGGCTTTTCATACGGAGTTTGGGATGCGTAATCATGCTGAATATATAATGGATTGGCATCATTCGTTAACCCTAAGTACAATAACAAATCTTTATCCTCAATCTTTTCAGTGATAGATAATTTCTCTCCTACTGTAATTTCATCCATTTTACGACCAATTTGAACTTTTTTCTTTAACATATTACAACCCCCTCCGATTTTTTCACCTTATTATCCTACTAAAAGCGATACCTTATCCGAACTTTACTATGATGAGGGCAATATATAGTATAAATCTACAGTTTCATTATAGGATACTACAAATGATAGCGTTTTCATATTATTTCAAAAAAACAATTCGGTAAATAGTAGAAAAAGATTCGGAATCCCGAATCTTTTTCACTACTATTCAATTATTAAATAAGAACTTTCATTACGTTACGTACAGATTCTACAGAACGATCTAACGCTTCTTTTTCATCTGCAAGAAGTTCTAATTCAATAATCTTTTCAATTCCGTTACCACCTAGAATTACCGGTACCCCTAAGTAAAGGTCACTATAACCATACTCACCTTCAAGGTACGCAATAGCTGGTAATACACGGCGTTGATCTTTTAAGATTGCTTCTGTCATTTCAACTAAAGAAGCTGCTGGTGCGTAATATGCACTACCGTTTCCTAATAAGCCTACAATCTCACCGCCACCTTTACGGGTACGTTCTACGATTGCTTCTAAACGCTCTTTCGGAATTAACGTTTCTAACGGAATACCACCTGCATAGGAATAACGCACAAGAGGTACCATGTCGTCACCGTGTCCACCAAGAACAAATCCTGTAATATCCTTCACAGAAAGATTTAATTCTTGTGCGATGAATGTACGGAAACGAGCTGTATCTAATACGCCCGATTGGCCGATAACACGCTCTTTCGGGAATCCTGCTTCTTTAAATACAGAATATGTCATTGCATCAACTGGATTTGTTAATACAACAATAATTGCATTTGGTGAATGTTTTGCAATGTCGCGCGTAATACTTTTCATAATTTTAGAGTTTGTTGCTACTAAGTCATCACGGCTCATACCAGGCTTACGTGCAATACCTGCTGTAATAACGACAACGTCAGAATCAGCAGTATCTGCGTAATCAGATGTTCCAATAATGTTAGCATCAAAACCTTGTACTGGGCTCGCTTCTAACATATCTAACGCTTTCCCTTTTGTTGGATTTTCCAGTTGTGGAATGTCCACTAATACAACATCTGCAAGTTCTTTTTGTGCTAATAAGAATGCCGTTGTTGCTCCTGTAAATCCTGCACCGATGACTGAAACCTTCTTGCGTTTGATTGTCATAATTTACCCCCCGCTTTAATTATGCGTTTTTGATTATCGCTACATCCATGTTTTTAATAAGCTCATTAGCAAACTCAGAACATTTCACTTCTGTTGCGCCTTCCATTAGGCGAGCAAAGTCATATGTTACTACTTTTGATGCAATTGTTTTCTCAACTGAATCTGTTACTAATTTCGCCGCTTCATTCCATCCTAAATGTTCTAGTAATAATACACCTGAAAGAAGAACAGAAGATGGGTTTACTTTATCTAAACCTGCATATTTTGGAGCTGTACCATGTGTAGCTTCAAAGATAGCATGTCCAGTCACATAGTTAATGTTTGCACCAGGTGCAATACCAATTCCACCTACTTGTGCAGCAAGTGCATCAGAGATATAGTCACCATTTAAGTTCATTGTTGCAACAACATCGAACTCACGTGGACGAGTTAAAATTTGTTGTAAGAAGATGTCTGCAATAGAATCTTTTACGATGATTTTTCCAGCCGCTTCAGCGTCTGCCATCGCTTTATTCGCTGCATCTTTACCATCTTTTTCAACAATGCGATCGTATTCAGCCCAAGTAAATACTTTGTCGCCGAATTCTTGTTCCGCTACTTCGTAACCCCAGTTTTTGAAAGCACCTTCTGTAAATTTCATAATGTTTCCTTTATGAACTAATGTAACAGAAGAGCGTTTTTCGTTAATTGCATATTGAATTGCAGCACGAACAAGACGCTTTGTCCCTTCTTCTGAGATTGGTTTAATACCAATACCAGATGTTTCTGGGAAGCGGATTTTATTAACACCCATTGCTTCTTTTAAGAAAGCAAGAACTTTTTCTGCTTCTGGAGATCCTTGTGCATATTCAATTCCAGCATAAATGTCTTCTGTATTTTCACGGAAAATAACCATATCAGTATCTTCCGGACGTTTTACAGGTGAAGGAACACCTTCAAAATAACGAACTGGACGTAGACATACATATAGATCTAATTCTTGACGAAGTGCTACGTTTAGAGAACGAATACCACCGCCAACTGGAGTTGTAAGTGGACCTTTAATTGCGATTAAATATTCGCGAATTAAATTTAAAGTTTCTTCTGGTAACCACTCGCCTGTTTGGTTGAATGCTTTTTCCCCTGCAAGCACTTCTTTCCAAACGATTTTCTTCTCACCATCATAAGCTTTTTCAACTGCTGCTTCTATTACGCGAGATGCAGCTGCCCAAATATCAGGACCAATTCCATCTCCTTCAATAAATGGAATAATCGGATTGTTTGGTACATTCATAACACCATTAGTTACAGTAATTTTTTCACCTGTCGTCAATGTGATAACCCCCATGTTTGAAATTTCATATGTATGAAACTGAGGGAATAACCCCTCAGTTCAAACCGTTAGTCAAATTAAAATATTCTAATCATTACATCTTCCCAAAAAAATCAGACTTTTGAAAGCGTATTTTCACTATCGAAATAGTGTTTTTTGCTTATCTTTGTGCGATTGGAACATACACTTGATGTGTTGGTCCATTATAATCAGCACGCGGACGGATTAAACGGTTATTTTCATATTGTTCTAGAATATGAGCTAACCAGCCTGACATACGGCTAATTGCAAAAATAGGTGTAAATAAGTCATGGTCAATTCCTAAACAATGGTATACAGAAGCTGAATAGAAATCAACATTTGGTGGAAGACCTTTTTCTTTTGTTACAATGTCTTCAATTTTGATAGACATATTATACCATTTGTCTTCTCCTAAAAGCACGCATAATCTCTTAGACATTTCACGTAAGTGTTTTGCACGTGGATCACCTTGCTCATACACACGGTGGCCAAAGCCCATGATTTTCACTTTATTTTGAAGAGCATTATGAATATATGATTCTACATTTTCTTCTTCGCCAATTTCAGTTAACATCTTCATTACATTTTCATTCGCCCCACCGTGAAGAGGACCTTTTAATGCACCGATTGCTGCTGTAATACCAGAATATACATCTGAAAGTGTAGCTACGCAAACACGTGCAGTAAATGTAGAAGCATTTAACTCATGATCCGCATGAAGTACAAGCGCCTTATCAAAAGCTTCAATTTCAACTTCATTTGGCTCGCGATCATTTAACATGTACAAGAAGTTTGCAGCTAATGATAAATCTTTTCTTGGCTCAACAATATCTAAACCTTTACGGATTCTCGCGTAAGCAGCAACTAAAGTTCCCACTTGAGCCTGTAATTTAACCGCTTTCAAATAATTAGACTTTTCATCCATAATTTCAGCGCTCTCATCGTATAATGATAGCATGGAAATTGCAGTTCGTAAAACAGACATCGGATGTGCAATTTTTAAATCTACTTGTTTCAAATATGTTAAAATCTCACCTGGAACTTTATAGTATTCAGATACAATTTCATTAAATTCCGCTAGTTCTTTTTCATTAGGAAGCTTGCGGTGCCATAATAAGTACACTACTTCTTCAAACGTAGCATTCTCAGCTAAATCATCAATATTATACCCAACATAAGTTAATGTATCATCAATAATAGAGCTCACAGATGATGTTGTTGCTACTACCCCTTCTAAACCTCGAATAACAGTCATGACATTCTCTCCTTTTCCTGAAAATTCTCCCAACCTTGCTCCTTATATCTATTTGCTCCCCTTATGAATTATGAACGCCCGTTCACTCTTTAGGCAAGCAAAATGCACGATCATGCAAATTTGTTGCGATGTTCCCCTCTTATTGTCCATTGTTTACATGGAAAGCATGAGCGTGAATGTCTCCCCGAATCCTCACGCTCAAAACAACAAGTTAGTGAGGAAAATAAATTCCGAAGAGTTTTATGATAAAAACAACATAAAACAANNTTGTTTTATGTTGTTTTTATTTTATCTGGTGTAAAGTCTCTGCTGTTATGTAACTTTTCAAAGTTTCTAATCCTATTATAAACAATTATCTGACTTTTGTGAACAGAAAGAATTCAAAAATTTTATATTACTATAAAATTTCTTATTTAAACATCTGTATAATACTCATAACCGCATAGGCAATTCCAGCCCCAATTAAAGGCCCTACAGCAACCCCATTAAATAACGCAACCGCTATAATTGTCCCAAAAACAAGCGCAGTTGTAATATGAGGATCCGTCGTCAATAATTGTACGCCGCCTTTTGCTAACAAAGCGACTGCTACACCTGAAGCTAAAGCAATCCACGCATAATACGATTTCGCTGCTTCTCCAAGTTGTTTAAAACCTATTTCCCCCGTCGCAATCGGTACGAGCACCGCTATTGTAATGACCGTTACACCTAGGTTAATCCCTTTCGTTTGTAAATAAGGAAAGACCTTATCTCCTAAAAACGTAAACTTCAATAAAAATAACACACCAATAGCTACAGTAAGCGATTGGTTTTTAGCAATAAGTCCTATAATAAGTAGTATGAATAAAAATAACGTTGACTGACTAATCATGTTTGCACTTCCTTTCTGAAAATAATGAACTCATTTCCAAACAAAAATACCTTTAAACCTATCGTTATACATGCTATACGGATGCCTATTTATCGATAACACCTTCCATTTTGTATGCATTTTAAAATTGAAAAACGAGACTTTCACCAAAAAAAATTAAGCATGTATACATTTTTGAAAACAGTCGTCTCTTCTTTCTTTTCTAATAAGAAACAGGTAAAATAAAGAGAAGAGAAAATGAAGTTTTTACCATATAGTAGCGGCATCATCAACAGGCTTTCACAGTCATTCATATACCGAAAAAAGCAGGCTAAATCCATCATTCCACTATAACATAAAGTGAAACGTTAATCTGTGAGTACTACTCGTTATAAGTTGAACGAATTAGGATAATCCAAATCGGAATGGGAGGTATACATCTTTGAACCGAAACTTACTATATATGATATTACGACTCATATTTGTCATTGTGGCAACGGTAGCTGGGTTCTATGCATTACTATACATGTCAGGGCTTATCTATCCTTTTATTATCGCTTTTGCATTTGCTTATTTGATTAATCCTGTCGTCAATTTCCTTAATCAAAAACTACAATTTCCTCGTGCACTAGCAGTACTCGTTAGCTTAATTCTCGTATTTGGAGCTATCGTTGGACTTGTTACATATCTTGTAACTGAAGCAATATCTGCCACAACATACTTACTACAACTTGTTACAGTAAAGTTTCCAGATATCGTTACATTCGCTCAGCAATTTGCACTTAATCATATTATGCCTCTCTACGATGATTTAATCTCTAAATTTAATCATCTTGGAGAACCCCAGCGCTATACAATTACACAAAACATTCAAAACTTAGGAACAGAAGCAACGACACAAATGAAAGAACTTTTAACCGCCATTATAAGTGGGTTAACGAATTTCATTAGTGCATTGCCAACAACTTTAACTGTCCTTGTATTCATTTTATTAGCTACTTTCTTCATTAGTTACGATTGGCACCGTCTTGCTCAGAAAGCAAGAAATTTGCTACCGAATCGTGTACATGGATACGGAAAAACTATTTTTGTCGATTTAAGAAAAGCTTTGTTTGGTTTTGTGAAAGCACAACTTACACTCGTATCTATGACAACCGTCATTGTACTAATCGGACTTTTAATATTACGCGTACCATACGCCATTACTATTGCGATTATTACAGGAGTTGTAGATTTACTACCATATTTAGGAACAGGCGCGGTCTTCGTTCCATGGGTTATATACGTATTTTTCACTGGCGATACCGCATTCGCCATTGGTCTTCTCATTTTATACATCGTCGTGATTGTCCAAAGACAAATTATGGAGCCGAAAGTACTTTCATCTAACATCGGTCTCGATCCATTAGCAACACTCGTCGCTCTATTTGTCGGCTTTAAGCTTTTTGGCTTTTTAGGATTAATCATCGGTCCAGTCACCTTAGTACTACTTAATACATTACACAAAGCAAATGTCTTCCATGACTTGTGGAAATATATTAAAGGTTCACCTTCAAAATAACAGTTTCTAATTCATACAAAAAATCAAGCTATAATCAGTGGGAAATTCCCACTGATTATTCCTTTTACCTATTTTTCACACTACTCACACGCAACAAGAGAATTACCCAGAAAAAGGATAATCCTCTTGTTTTTTTGCATAAAAAAACACATATTCTAGCTAAAAATACATTTTTATTCTATTTCCTCTATAATTATTACTTACATTTATTACTTTTTATGTAAATGAATAAATATACAAAACGGCATAAAATACGACTTCAACTACCCCCGTCTCTTCTCTTATATGACTTCTTTACACTAATCGTTCCTTTATATACGAAAGCAAAACTTTAATTCAGCATCCTGACTCTTACCTAACCTCTTTGCTCCAACCTAGCTTTGAGATAGAAATTTTACAGCCCACAAATAGTACGGTAAAGCAAAACTTCAATCAGAAAGCCCCTCCTCTTACAAGACAAAAAAATAGTGCTTAGATTGCTATAATCTAAGCACTATTTCTGAATGATAATAGTAGAGTTCTTTCTAAATTTCCATTCCATCCACTTCATAACAAGCGGCTTCAATAAAGCTCTCGTAATAGGGATTACACAGATAAAACCCAGTACATCTGTCACATATCCAGGAAGTACCAAAAGAATACCCCCTATAAATACAAAAATGCCATCTAGTACTGCCTCACCCGGCATTTCCCCTCTATTCAGCTTAGTTTGAATCTCCCCAAGCACTTTAAACCCTTGTCTTTTCGCCAAATACACACCTACAACACCTGTAAATACAATCATAGCGAACGTAGACCACAAACCTATTACATGACTTGATCCAATTAAGACCGTAATCTCAATCGCCGGTATTAAAATAAACAAGAATAGTAACCACTTCATAGTTCTACACCTCTCTCACAGCTCACTTTTAACGCCCTCACAACGCCTATATACATCATATGAAATATAGATACCCTTCCATATTAAAACTCATAACAAACAGCTTTTAAAAGCAATTCTAGGCGTTTCCAGCTAATTTTATCTCGTTTTTGTGTAAAAAAAAAGAGAAGGACTCCGATCCTTCTCTCCGTATTACTTATAGCACTTCCGCATGTCCATTATAAACAATTCCGCGTGCCGCATCAACTGTTACTTCTTGGCCATTTTTTAAAGTTGCTGTTACGCCGTTTACACCAACGATAACAGGAATACCGATTGATACACCTACAACAGCTGCATGGCTTGTTAAACCGCCTTCTTCTACAACTAAAGCAGCAGCTTTTTCGATTGCAGGAATCATATCTTTATCAGTGCTTGTTGTAACAAGGATATCACCTTCGTTTACGTTCGCTACAGCTTCAGCAGCTGTTTTCGCTACAACTACTTTACCTTTTGCAGCTTTACGACCGATTCCTTGTCCTTTAGCAACTTCTTCACCAACAACGTGGATTTTCATTAAGTTTGTTGTACCAGTTTCAGCAACTGGAACACCAGCAGTGATTACTACAGTATCTCCAAGTCCGATTAGACCTGCATCCATACCTGTTTGAATCGCAGTATCTAACATTTCGTCAGTAGACGCTGCACGTTTCCCAGCCATAAACGCTTGTACACCCCAAACAAGTGCAAGACGACGTCCTACTTGCTCATCAGATGTTACAGCTACGATTGGAGATTTTGGACGGTATTTAGAGATCATTTTCGCAGTATGTCCACTTTCTGTTGGAGCTACGATTGCAGCTACATCAAGAGCAAGTGCTGTGTGCGCAACAGATTGGCTAATTGCATCTGTAATTGTTGGAGTGAACTCTTTAATACGTTTTTTGAACATATCTTCATATTGTAATGATTTTTCAACACGTACTGCAATGTTAGCCATCATTGTTACTGCTTCTACAGGGTATTGACCCGCAGCAGTTTCACCTGAAAGCATGATTGCATCTGTTCCATCGAAGATTGCGTTTGCTACGTCACTTGCTTCCGCACGAGTTGGACGTGGGTTACGTTGCATAGAATCTAACATTTGTGTTGCAGTAATAACTGGTTTGCCTAATACGTTACATTTTTTGATTAGACGTTTTTGTACTAACGGTACTTCTTCTGGTGGAATTTCTACACCCATATCACCACGAGCAACCATTAAACCGTCAGAAACTTCTAAGATTGAATCGATGTTGTCGATACCTTCTTGGTTTTCGATTTTTGGTACGATTTGGATGTATTGAGCGTTATGCCCTTCTAATAATTCACGAATTTCTAATACGTCAGATGCTTTACGTACGAAAGATGCTGCAATGAAATCAACTTTTTGCTCGATACCGAAAATGATATCTTGTACGTCTTTTTCAGTGATACCAGGAAGCTTAATGCTTACGTTTGGTACGTTAACACCTTTTTTATTTTTTACAGTTCCGCTGTTAAGAACTTTTGTACGGATGTTTCCGTCAGCTTTTTCGATTACTTCTAGCTCGATAAGACCGTCATCGATTAGAATGCGAGAACCTGGGTCTACATCATCATAAAGACCAGCATAAGATACAGAGAACTTCTCTGCAGTACCTAATACTTGCTCAGTAGAAAGAACTACTTCTGCACCTGTTACAAGCTCAGCTTGTCCGTCTACGAAGTCGTGAGTACGGATTTCTGGACCTTTTGTATCAAGTAAGATACCAACTGTTTTACCAGTTTTCTTTGAAGCTTCACGAATGTTTTTAATACGAGCACCGTGCTCTTCATGGCTACCATGAGAGAAGTTTAAACGAGCAACGTTCATACCAGCTTCCATTAATTGTTCTAATTTCTCAATACTTTCACTAGCAGGACCTATAGTACATACAATTTTAGTTTTACGCATATTGCACCTCCGAAAATTATGAAACCGTTCCCAAATATCCGACATTACGCCGATTAGATGGATAATTCTTTAGATAATTGATACATATCTTTATCGATTGTATGCTTTTGAGCTAACGCCTCGATAATGTCATGATCAACAAGTTTATTATCTTGAATACCTACACAGCGTCCACCTTTACCAGCAATTAATAGCTCAACTGCTCTTGCGCCAAGACGACTTGCTAATACACGGTCTTGTGCACTTGGTGATCCACCACGTTGTACGTGACCTAATACAGTTACACGAGTATCAAAGTTTGTTGCTTCTTCAATGTGTTTACCGATGTCAATCGCACTTCCAACACCTTCAGCTACAATGATAATACTGTGTTTTTTCCCACGTTCGCTACCGCGTTTTAGACGAGCGATTACATCATCCATGTCATACTCTTCTTCTGGAATTAAGATCGTTTCTGCACCATCAGCTAAACCAGCCCATAATGCGATATCTCCAGCATGACGTCCCATTACTTCGATAACATATGTACGTTCATGAGATGTAGCTGTGTCACGGATTTTATCAATTGCATCAATAACAGTATTTAAAGCTGTATCAAAACCAATTGTGAAGTCTGTTCCAGGAATATCATTGTCGATTGTACCTGGTACACCAACACATGGGAATCCTTGTTCAGTTAATTTTTTAGCACCTTGGTAAGAGCCATCTCCACCAATAACAACAAGTCCTTCGATACCGTGTTTCTTTAATTGCTCGATACCTTTTAGTCGTACTTCTGGGTCTTTAAACTCAGGACATCTTGCTGTATATAATTTCGTACCACCGCGGTGGATAATATCGCCAACAGAACCAAGTTCTAATTTTTCAATGTGACCAGAAATTAATCCAGCGTATCCATGGTAAATACCATATACTTCAATATCATGGAAAATCGCTTTACGAACAACTGCACGAATGGCAGCATTCATACCAGGTGAATCTCCACCACTTGTTAATACACCAATACGTTTCATTTGTACTCACCTCATAAAGATTATTTGCCTTATAATAAAATAACACGAAAAAATATAAAAACACAATGGAGAAGATGTGTCTTTTCATAATAAAAACGTGCATTCGCGAAGAGGAACGCACGCTTTTCTTATTTTATCCCAATGGAAGCGTTTGAAAACGAAACTTGCCCAATTTTCATATATTTTTCATAACGTTTTTCGATTAATTCATCTTTCGAAATTCCGTTTAATTGTTCAAAAGTTTTTCTAATCATTAAGTCTATATTTTCTGATTGTTTCAAAAGATTACGGTGAGCTCCACCTTTTGCCTCTGGAATAATTTCATCAATTACACCTAATTCTTTCAAATCTGCTGCTGTAATTTTCATTGCTTCTGCAGCTTCCTTCGCTTTTCCTGCATCTTTCCAAAGAATTGCCGCTGCACCCTCTGGTGTAATAACAGAATAAGTGGAATTTTCTAGCATATGAATGTAATCTCCTACTCCAAGACCTAGCGCACCACCACTACCACCTTCACCGATAACGATACAAATAACTGGTACCATTAAACCTGCCATTTCAAATAAATTGCGGGCGATAGCTTCACTTTGACCACGTTCTTCAGCAGCTTTACCAGGATAAGCTCCTTTCGTATCAATAAAACAAATAATTGGACGATTGAACTTTTCCGCCTGCTTCATTAAACGCAATGCTTTTCGATATCCTTCTGGATGAGGCATTCCAAAGTTACGGCGAATATTTTCTTTCGTATCTTTTCCGCGCTGATGCCCAATTACAGTTACAGGCATCCCTTTATATTTCGCAATGCCGCCGACAATCGCTGCATCATCGCCAAATAGACGATCTCCATGACATTCAAAAAAATCAGTAAATAAGTGCTCAATATAATCGAGCGTTGTCGGTCGTTCTGCATGACGAGCAATTTGCACACGGTCCCATACTTTCATATTACCGTATATATCTTCCTCTAAATTTTCTAGCTTGTCTTCCAAAATACGAATCTCCTCACTGAAGTCCATCTGGCTGTTTTTCGTATAGTCTTTCAGTTCACGAATCTTATTTCTTAGCTCAACAACTGGTTTCTCAAATTCTAGCTCTGCCATACAGCCATTTCCCCTCCTTGATGAACTTCTAAAATCTTGCGAAGTGATTCTCTCATATCATCACGATGCACCACCGCATCTAATTGACCATGTTCTAGTAAGAATTCTGCCGTTTGGAAATCTTCAGGTAGCTTCTCACGCACTGTTTGTTCAATTACACGTCTACCAGCAAATCCGATAAGTGCTCCTGGTTCTGCAAGATTATAATCACCAAGTGAAGCGAAACTCGCTGAAACCCCGCCCGTCGTTGGGTGAGTCATAACAGAAATAAATAATCCTCCTGCATTACTATGCTTTTTCAAAGCTACGCTTGTTTTTGCCATTTGCATTAAACTTAATATACCTTCTTGCATACGGGCACCACCCGAAGCAGTAAAGATAATAAATGGAACTTGTAAGTCGTATGCCTTTTCAACCGCACGGGCAATTTTTTCTCCTACTACAGAGCCCATGCTCCCCATTCGAAAACGAGAATCCATTACTGCAACAACAACAAGCATGTCATCAATTGTTCCTTCACCAGTTACAACCGCTTCGTTCAATTCAGTCTTCTTACGATCGCTCTCTAGTTTCTCTTCATAACCTGGAAACTCGAGTGGATTTAATGAAACCATTTCTTTGTCATACTCACGGAATGACCCTTCGTCCAATATACTATCAAGACGTTCCCATGCATTCATAGGATGATGATATCCACAATTCACACATACTTTTAAATTTTTTAGAAGTTCTTTCGTATACATGATTTTTTTACATTCCGGACATTTTGTCATAACGCCATCTGGTACATCTCTTCGTACTTGTTCTGAAGGTATTGCAGCGTACTTTTTCTTTTTCACGAATAAATCTCTTAGCACAATTTGACCCCCTTCGTTGAGAGCTAAGGTTAGCGCAAGAAGAAAATGGGGCTAACACCAAAGTTTGATGTTAGCCTTATCTTCTCAATCTGTCTAATAACCTCACTCTTTACGTTTAACTTTAACCGCTAAGCGGTAGAATGTTTGTCATAACGTGTCATGGTCATTTCGACAAATTTTATACATTACGAGTGAAACTGTATATTTTCTACTAATTCATCGTAAATTTTTAGTGCATCATTTTCTTGTTTTTCTTCCAAAGCAACATAAAGTTTTCTATACATATCGATAGAATCTCCTGAAACTTTACAAGAAAGAGTTGCTACGTAATCATTTACGATCATCCAAATGCGATATAGTAAATAATTATCGACTTGTTCAATAAGTGTTTTAAAGAACGTTTGATGAAGCGTTGGAATTGAGCTTTCATTTTCTTCAAGTACTTGATGTAATCTACTCAGTACTTTAGAAAACGTTTCTTTCGGTAAATTACATACAATCCGAATCATATCTTTCTCAAGCAATCGTTTCGTTTGTAATAAATCACGAATTGTTTTCTCATCTTGCAGTAAGAACGGAGCGATCAATTGGACAAGACCGTTATCGTAAAAGTTTCGAATAAACGTCCCTTCACCACGTCTCGTTTCAATCAATCCTACCAGTTCTAAAGCACGCAATGCTTCTCTTACAGAGGAACGTCCTACGTTTAAGCGTGAACTTAACTCACGCTCAGACGGCAAACGATCCCCCGCTACCAATCCATCCTCTTCCATAATGGAACGGATTTTCTTTACAATTTCGAGATATACTTTTGTATTTGATGATGTCAATGGAAATTCCTCGCTTATTCTTTACCAATCAGCGCTAATTGTTTTGTTTTTTCAGCGATCTCATTTGGATCTACTTGACGGCGAGCTACTCCTGTCTCCATTGCTGCTTTCGCAACGTAAGCCGCTACTTGAGGCGCTACACGCGCGTCAAATGGTGCCGGAATGATATAGTCTGCATTTAACTCATCTTCTGCTACAAGCTCAGCAATAGCCTGTACAGCTGCCATCTTCATTTCTTCGTTAATTTGTGTCGCATGTACGTCAAGTGCACCGCGGAAAATACCAGGGAACGCCAGTACATTATTTACTTGGTTCGGGAAGTCAGAACGACCTGTTCCAACAACAGCTGCGCCCGCTGCTTTTGCCAATTCTGGCATAATTTCTGGAACCGGATTCGCCATTGCAAAAATAATCGCAGCGTCATTCATAGTACGAACCATCTCTTCTGTTAATGCACCTTCTGCAGATACACCAATAAATACGTCCGCACCTTGTACAACATCAGCTAAAGAACCTTCTATACGATTCTTATTTGTATATTTTGCAACTTCATCCTTCACCGGATTCATACCCGTAGGACGACCATCATAGATTGCCCCTTTACGGTCACACATAATAATGTCGCGTACACCATAGCGATATAAAAGTTTAATAATTGCAATACCTGCTGCACCTGCGCCATTTGCGACAACTTTAATGTCAGACATTTTCTTTCCAACTAATTTCAGTGCATTTACAAGACCTGCTACTGTTACGATAGCTGTTCCGTGTTGATCATCATGGAAGATAGGAATATTTGTTTCTTTTTTCAAACGCTCTTCAATAATGAAGCAGTTTGGTGCTGCGATATCTTCTAAGTTAACGCCGCCAAAAGTTGGCTCCATTAATTTTACAGTTTCAACAATTTTATCTACATCGTTTGTATTTAAGGCAATCGGGAATGCATCTACACCAGCAAAGCTCTTGAATAATACAGCTTTACCTTCCATTACTGGAAGAGATGCTTCAGGTCCAATGTTACCAAGACCAAGTACAGCTGTTCCGTCTGTCACAACTGCTACCATATTTCCCTTCATTGTATATTCATATACCTTACTTTTATCGTCATAAATTTCTTTACAAGGTTCTGCAACCCCTGGAGAATATGCAAGACTTAAATCTTTTGCATTTTCTACTTTTACTTTTGATACAGTTTCTAATTTTCCTTGATGCACTTTATGCATGTGAAGTGCTTCTTCACGAAGTGTTGACAAACTATCCACTCTCCTCAAATTATTCTAGCTGATATCAATTTCTCCAAGTGGTCTGACCACGAACACTACTACTATAATAATCGAAGTGTAGGGAAATTGTCCATTATATTTTCACAACTACATTTTCTTCCCCGACAATTTCACGAAGTGCTCCTAAACATTCTTCACTTGGATGAATCGATAAACTTCGAGATAATTGTACCATTTTATGTTCCTTTTCATAATAAATTAGTACTTTCGCAAAACCTGAATAGTCGAACAATATTTTTGTAACCTGATTTAAAAGCTTTTTCTCATACTGAGACGGCAATTTCACGTAAACAGATGCGTCTTTCTTTTCTTCATAAACATCCATTTCCTCTAGCGGATATAGTCCATTTACAATCCATTGTAGCTTATGATTTCTTAGCTCAATCGTACCGTCAACTAAAACAATTGCGCCTTCTTGTAACTTATCCGAGAAATGTATATACGTTTCCGGGAAGAGGACCGCTTCCATTTCATCATTTTGATCACAGAATGTAATAAACGCCATCTTTTGAAACTTCTTCGTACGAATCACTCTCACACTTGTTATATACACAATAGCTCTTTGTACTTTTTTCTTATGTCGCATCGCCTGCGCGAGAGATGGAATTTCTAATTCTTTTGCTAACTTCACATACTGCGCTGTCGGATAACTTGATAAATAAAAGCCAAGTGCTTCCTTCTCCTTATTTAGTTGTTCAATAAAAGATAGCTCTTCTCCTTGTACGTATTTTGATTTTGGAACAGCATCTCCTAAATCACGTGCGAGATTTGCGTACTCTAACGCCCCTTTAAGACTTTTCCATAAATTCGTTCTCGAAACACCAAAATCATCAAAACATCCCGACCAGACGAAAGCTTCTAAATTGCGCTCTGTTACAAACTTTGACGGCATACGGAGACAAAATTCAAATAAATCTTCAAACATTTTTTTCTCTCGTTCTTCGAGTAACGCCGTCACTGTAGCCATTCCAATATTTCGAATTGAAAGTAAGCTGTAACGTATCGCATTCCCTTCTATTTGGAAATTGTAACCACTTCTCTGGAGAGACGGCGGCAAAACGTGAAAACCTTTCCGCTTCGTTTCTCGTATATACTGTACAATTTTATCTTCATTTCCAATTGCACTTGATAATAGTGCCGTCATAAATTCCAGCGTATAGTTCGATTTCAAATAGGCAAGCTGATATCCGATCATACTGTAAGCTACAGCGTGACTTCGGTTAAAACCGTAATTCGCAAATCTTACAATTAAATCGTAAATTTTCTCGGCAGATGTCTCATCATAACCATTTTGCAAACACCCTTGTACAAAATGCTTACGTTCCTGATCTAAAATATCACGATTTTTTTTACTCACTGCACGGCGCAGTAAATCTGCTTCTCCGAGCGAAAACCCTGCTAACTTCGATGCAATTTGCATAATTTGTTCTTGGTATACAATTACACCGTATGTTCTTTCTAAAATTGGCTTTAAATCCGGATGTAAATATTCAATTTTTCTTTTTCCATGTTTCGATTCAATAAAGGTCGGTATCTGTTCCATCGGCCCCGGTCTGTATAACGAGTTAACAGCTACAATATCTTCAAACTCATTCGGTTTTAACCCGCGAAGTACATTTCGCATACCACCTGACTCAAGCTGGAATACACCTGTTGTATCCCCTCTCCCTAATAATTGGAACGTCTTTTCATCTTGAAGAGGTAAGTTTCTTATATCGATTTCTTTCCCTGTTTTGTTCGCGATAAATTTTATAATGTTTTCAAGTAACGTTAAATTACGTAATCCTAAAAAGTCCATCTTAAGCAACCCAAGTTCTTCTAATGCATCGGCTGGGTATTGCGTAACATAAACATCGTTATGTCCTTCTTGAATTGCTACACTGCCTGTTAACGGTTCTTGGCTCATAATAACGCCAGCTGCATGAATAGACGTATGACGTGGTAAACCTTCTACACGTTTTGCAATTTCAAACACACGCTCATGCAGAAGATTCCCTTGTATAAACTCACGAAGTGATTGTGATTCTTCATATGCATCTTTTAACGTTATACCGAGCTTCGATGGAATAAGTTTTGAAAATATATCAATGTCTCGCGGCGGAAGCCCCATTACACGAGCAATGTCTCTAATTGCTGCTTTTGCTGCAAGCGTACCAAACGTTACAATTTGTGCAACACGGAGCTGACCATATTTATCTTTCACATAGCGAATCATCTCATCACGTCTTACGTCTGGAAAATCAATATCGATATCGGGAAGCGTCACACGTTCAGGATTTAAAAACCTTTCAAATAATAGATCGTATTCAATCGGATCAATATCTGTAATTTCTAATACGTATGAGACGAGTGAACCAGCTGCCGATCCACGACCTGGTCCTGTTAAAATGTGATTTTCATGTGCATACTTCATAAAATCCCATACGATGAGGAAATAATCACTAAACCCCATACGAGAAATAACATTTAACTCATGATCCAAACGCTTTATATGCACTTCTTTCGGCGCATCATATCGTTTCCGCAAACCTTCTTCACAAACACGACGCAAGTACATATCACTCGTTTCATTAGACGGAACAGGAAACTTCGGAAGTTGATTTACATGGAACGGTATTTCTACTTGGCAACGCTCGGCGATTTTTATTGTATTTTGGATCGCTTCCGGTGCATGGGAAAATAGTGCTTCCATTTCATCCGATGACTTTAAATAATATTGATCTGTTTTCAGCCTCGGCCTATCTGGATCAGTCATTTTCGTTCCACTTTCAACAGATAGTAAACATTCATGAACAAGCGCGTCACTTTGATTGATATAGCGCACATCGTTTGTTGCAACGACTGGAATATTAAACCTACTAATAAATTCAGGTAGTTTCTCTTGTAAAAGCAACTCGTCTTGAATCGCATGATGCTGCAAACTCATATAAAAATGGCCGAACATATTTTGATATGTGCGAGCTACTTCTTCAGCCTGACTCTCTTTGTCTTCTAGTAATAATTGTTCAATTTCGCCATCTTTACCTGGTGAAATAGCAATTAACCCTTTCGCATAATGTGCAAGCCACTTCTTAGGAATACCATCTTTGGACTTTGTCATAATGCTACTAGAAATCTTTAATAAATTTTGGTAGCCTATTTCATTCTCAGCAAGTAATACAAGTGGATAAGACCTTTCCTCTTCTTCACTAAAAATAGAAGCGGTTAATCCAATAATAGGCTGTATACCATATTTCTTACATGCTTTATAAAACGGAATAACTCCATACATAACATTTTCATCCGTAATAGCCAGCGATGAAAAACCGAGTTCTTTCGCCCTGACTACAAGCTCATCAATTTTACAAGCACTTTTTAATAAACTAAAAACGGTTTGACATTGTAAATGCACAAACTTCACTGTTGTACCCTCTCTTTACCTATTTGACTACTTTTATTATAGGTGATGAGGAAAGCGGAAATCAAAACATACTTCTTATACTTTGTCCATATATATGAAGAAGAAAGGGGAATGACGATGGATGTAAGAGAACATACTTTTTTCTCTCTGCTTATTATTAGTTATTTTATTGCCTTTGGGGTTATACTTGGCGGTTCATTAATTGGTGGATTTGGTGCGTTTCTTATTGGAAAACCAGCTCTAACTTACATTAATCAATTCGCTCAAAATTTAAGAATTTGGGCACTCGTTGCAGCAATCGGCGGAACATTCGATACCTTTTATAGCTTTGAAAGAAGTTTCTTTGGCGGAGATATGAAAGATATCGTAAAACAAATTCTCCTTATTTTTTTCGCAACTGGTGGTATGCAAACAGGTCTCATTATTATTAAATGGCTAACACAGGAACATGTATGAGGGTACCAAGTGCCAATACAGCAAAAAGATGGTACTTAGTTTTAGCTGGTGCTGCTGTTGGAGGCGTGTTGAGCTGGTTTATTTTTTTGTACATATACGGTGTTTTTCAACAAGAACAAGCTAGTAAAATAGCACAGCAACGAGAAATTATAGAAAAACAAGAAGCAAAACTCCACGTCCTTCTCGAAGATCAGGAAAAATTAAACACAGAAAATAAAAGACTCTTAACCATTCAAGAAATTAAAATAAAAATTATCAATCGAGATAAATATGATTTAGACAACCTTACACTCGAAAATATGACCACTTCTATTCATAACGACCTCCAGCACCTTTTAACGAAAAACATTCAAAGTATCGCAAAAAATAAAGACCTCCTCAAAAAGGCAATCGAAAACAAAACGTACAAACATTACGATCGTATATATCGTTTTAAAGTCGATACAATTTCTTTTGATACTGTGCTTGAAATTAGTATTGCTATAGAAAAAGAAAAATAAAGAAGGAGGGCTCTAAACGCCACTCCTTCTTTATTTTTAACATATAACCCTTACTTACAAATTTCACGTAAATCAGCAAAAAGACGATCCGCTTCTTCCCAAGAAGATGCCTTCGCACCAGAAGCCATAGGATGTCCTCCGCCATTATATTGCATTGCTAATTTGTTTATAACTGGCCCCTTTGAACGAAGACGAACACGAATTACGTCGTCTTCCTCTAAAAATAGAACCCACGCCTTTAATCCGTCAATATTACCAAGCGCTCCAACAACACCAGATGCTTCAGAAGGAAGTATATCAAACTTTTCTAATACTTCTTTTGTTAATTTAATGTAAGCTGCTCCTTCTTCTACCATCGTAAAATTTTGTAAAATATAACCGTTTAAACGAGCAATTTTTTCTTTCGTCTTATACATTTCATTGTATAAATCCGTGAACTTCACACCCATATCAACAAGCTCACTTACGTAACGAAGTGTTTTTGCTGTTGTATTCGGGAATAAGAAACGACCTGTGTCCCCAACAATTCCAGCTAAAATAAGACGAGCTGCTTCTTTTGTTATTTTTAATCCTTTATCTTTTCCATACGTATAAAACTCATAAATCATTTCACTTGTAGAACTCGCTGTCGTATCTACCCATGTAATATCTCCATATGGATCTTCATTTGGATGATGATCAATTTTAATTAACATCTTCCCTTTTGTATAGCGTTGATCATCAACACGTTCTTGGTTCGCAGTATCACAAACGATAACAAGCGCATTTTCGTATACACTATCTTCAATATCATCCATTACTCGTAAGTACGCTAATGACGGTTCATTGTACCCAACCGTATAAATATTTTTCTCTGGAAACGATTCTTGTAGAATTGTACCAAGGCCACCCTGTGAACCTAATGCATCTGGGTCCGGACGCACATGACGATGAATAATAATTGTATCAAACTCTTTAATTGCTCCTAAAATTTGCTCATGCATATGTATAATCTCCTTTTTAATCAACTTCTCACTTTATCCCGCATTAACGTGCAGTAAAAGCCCGATTGATGAGGGCTAATAATTCTTGTGGGGAAATATCCCCTACACGAATTAAAGTTTCACTTTATCCTCCATTATAACGGAAAGTATTTCATACATGCGAACAATTGCTTTATAATAAAAGTTAGAAAGTTTAGATATTTCTTTTTTCTTGTCTATTATTTTTCACAAAGCGATGGGAGTGTTCATTATGCCAGTATTAGTCTTCTGTATTATCGTCTCATTTATGTTGTACCTCTTTTACAAAACAAAATACTTTCGTACAAACCGCCCAATGGAAAAAGGTTGGCTTTCAGGAAAATCCGCAATGGCACTCGGTTCATTCGTTTTATTTTTCGGGTTAAACCAATTCTTTTTAGATCTTTCAACCGCTCGTATTATTGTTGGTGTTTTATTCGTTCTATTTGGTAGTGCAAGTGTATTTAATGGGTTTCGCCAATACAAACATTTCTTACCATTAGCAGTTAAAGAAGCCGAAGTCTATGAAGCAACATAAAAAAAGCATCAATATTGTGATGCTTTTTTACGTCCCTTAACTTTCAAAATCATATATGCAACAAACGCAGATGGTATATTAAATGGGTTACCTTGTACGTGAAAATGTAATTGTTCTTCTCCAAAAGACATTTTTTCATATAGCTCTCGCTGAGATAATCCTGTCTTTTCCTTTTTTTCATGTAAACCTTGTAAATATAAATATTGGATCGGTATCATTACAAGAAAGTAAAATAGTGCGATACTACCAAAAAAGAGTACTGCCGATGACATAATGCATACCACCTTCCTAGATTCCATTTTATTACAATACAATCATAACATAATATACATCCTAAATGAATTACTATTCTGTCTTTTCTTACATTACTTTCCCACTAGCTTTTCCACGCCATCTAAAATCACGCCTTCCAAATTTAAAGCAACAAAAAAGATGGAACAAATCAAAACGATTTGTTCCATCTTTTTATTTATCGATTAACTGAACCATAAGTAATGCTTTTCCAACGACATTACCATCATGATGCACCTCTACATCGACCTTACCAAATTTACGTCCAATTTCTAATACTTTCGGATGAACGGATACAACATTATCAATTTGAACCGGCTTTACGAAATAAATCGTTAAGTTTTCAACAATTAAATCGCTCTTCTTTTGCGCACGAATGACGCGATTTGTCGCTTCTGTCACAATTGTTGCAAATACACCGTACGATAACGTTCCGATTGAGTTCGTCATTTGCGGCGTCACTGAAAATTGATATAGATGCTCATTCTTCGCTTCTTTTGGCGTCATAAATTGATTCGTTACAATATCATCAATTGTTTCTCCAACTTGTGGTTGACGTTGAATCATTTGCAGTGCCTGAAGTACATCTTGACGGCTAATAATACCTTGCAGTTTATTTCCTTCTTCAACGACAGGAAGTAATTCAATTCCTTCCCACACCATCATACGTGCCGCAGCTGCGACAGAAATTTTACCGTTCACTGTAATTGGGTGTTTTGTCATTACTTTATCAATTGGTGTTTCTTTCGCTACACCGATCATATCTTTTGAAGTTACGATTCCTAGCACTTTTTTATTTTCATCGACAATTGGATATCTTCCGTGCATTGTCTCTTCGTTATATGCATGCCATTGCTGTACTGTATCACTCGGCTTTAAATATAATGTTTCTTCAATTGGCGTTAAAATATCTTCAACAAGTACAATTTCTTTCTTAATCAGTTGGTCATAAATTGCACGGTTAATTAACGTTGCAACCGTAAATGTATCGTAGCTACTTGAAATAATCGGCAGCTTTAATTCGTCTGCTAATTTTTTCACATGATCTTCCGTATCAAATCCGCCCGTAATTAATACAGCGGCTCCAGCTTCTAGCGCTAATTGATGTGCGTTCGTACGGTTACCAATAATGAGTAAATTCCCAGCTTCTGTATAGCGCATCATCGCTTCTAATTTCATAGCTCCGATTACGAATTTATTTAATGTTTTATGTAGTCCTTCTCTGCCCCCAAGTACTTGACCGTCGACAATGTTAACGACTTCTGCATATGTCAGTTTTTCGATATTCTCTTTCTTCTTTTGTTCAATTCGAATTGTTCCGACACGTTCAATTGTACTAACATATCCTTTATTTTCTGCATCTTTAATTGCACGGTAAGCTGTCCCTTCACTTACACTCAAGTCTTTCGCAATTTGTCTTACAGAAATTTTATGGCCTACTGGCAGGCTATTAATATGTTCTAAAATTTGGTTATGCTTGGTAGCCAAATGGTTTCACCATACTTTCTTTTCCCTAAATTCTTCATGTGTTGTACTTCCAGTATACTATATTTTCAAAACTGTTACACTCTCTCTTTGCATACCTGTACTATTTTTTTTATAACAAAATGACTCTTACATTCCACCAGTCATTCTATTACAACAATGTAATGCTTTTGTCATCTCATTCGATAGTTCGTCCACTTGATTCCCTATACAATGAAGACAAGAAATAAAACAAAGGAGCGAACACATGATGAAAAAATTTTTAGAGGTTGTAGGTGCTGTATTTTTAGCTTTCGTGGATGGGAAAAAAGTTGCAATGGAATTGAATGAAACACCTGAACAACCACGTACAAAAAGAAAAGAATCAACAAAACAAATACAAACATTAAAAGCTGTCTTACACACGTAAAAAACCCTTCACTTGTCTTTTCAAATGAAGGGTTCCTTTTCTATAGTGTAATACTTTCTCCAGCTTCTAATACTTTCCCTGTACAATTTTGTAGCTTTTCTACAAATTGATATGGATCTTGCTCAATAACTGGGAACGTATTGTAATGCATCGGTACAACCGTTTTCGCATTAATCCATTTTGCTGCTAATACAGCATCTTCTGGTCCCATTGTGAAATTATCACCAATTGGTAAAAATGCTAGATCCACTTTATTCAATTCCCCAATTAACTTCATATCAGAGAATAGTGCCGTATCTCCTGCGTGGTACACTGTTTTCTCTTCTGCTGTAAATAAAATACCTGCTGGCATACCTGTATATGTAATCGTCTTATTTTCTTCGTCAATATAACTAGAGCCGTGGAATGCTTGTGTAAACTTCACTTTTCCAAAGTCAAATTCATGTGAACCACCAATATGCATCGGATGTGTATTTACACCTTGCCAACTTAAAAATGTTGCTAATTCAAATGGCGCTACAACAACTGCATTATTTTTCTTCGCAAGTTCTACTGTATCTCCAACATGATCACCGTGTCCATGCGATAAAAGAATTGCATCCACTTTTACATCTTCAGCTTTTAAATCTGTTTTCGGATTGCCTGTTAAAAACGGGTCAATTAAAATAACTTTTCCATTCGCCTCAATTTTCACAACTGAATGTCCATGATAAGATACTTTCATTATTACATTCCTCCCCTTATTACATTCACACTTTTTATTCTACATGATTTCTTTATTCCCTGTCTTTTCTAACATCTATTTACTTGTCATAACGCTTTCATCCGATGTAAAGTTATACATGTAATTGAAATCTCGGAGGTGCCAATCGATGAATGCTAGATTAGAAAATTTAATGCAATGGCTAAAAGAAAAAAATGTAGAAGCTGCTTTCTTAACTTCTACACCAAACGTTTTCTACATGACGAACTTCCACTGTGAACCGCATGAAAGATTACTTGGTATGTTTGTATTCCAAGAAAAAGAACCTATTTTAATTTGTCCTAAAATGGAAGAAGGTCAAGCACGTAACGCTGGCTGGGCACATGAAATTATCGGATTCACTGATACTGATCGACCATGGGATATGATTGCAAAAGCAATTAAAGATCGTGGTATTGATGCAAATGCAGTTGCAATTGAAAAAGAACATTTAAACGTAGAGCGCTACGAAGAATTAACGAAATTATTCCCAAATGCAGCTTTCAAATCGGCAGAGGAGAAAGTTCGCGAACTTCGTTTAATTAAAGATGAAAAAGAACTTTCTATTTTACGTGAAGCAGCTAAAATGGCAGACTATGCTGTTGAAGTTGGTGTAAATGCAATTAAAGAAAATCGCAGCGAACTAGAAGTATTAGCAATTATTGAGCATGAATTGAAAACAAAGGGCATCCATAAAATGTCATTCGATACGATGGTATTAGCAGGTGCAAACTCTGCTCTTCCACATGGTATTCCGGGTGCAAACAAAATGAAACGCGGCGATTTCGTACTATTTGATTTAGGTGTAATCATTGAAGGTTATTGCTCTGATATTACACGTACAGTAGCATTCGGTGAAATTTCTGAAGAACAAACTCGCATTTACAACACTGTACTTGCTGGACAACTACAAGCAGTTGAAGCATGTAAACCAGGTGTTACACTTGCTGCAATCGATAACGCTGCTCGTTCTGTTATCGCAGATGCAGGTTACGGAGATTTCTTCCCACACCGCCTTGGTCACGGACTTGGAATTAGCGTACACGAATATCCAGATGTAAAAGCTGGTAACGAGTCTCCATTAAAAGAAGGCATGGTCTTCACAATCGAGCCAGGTATTTACGTACCAAACGTAGGTGGCGTTCGTATTGAAGATGATATTTATATTACAAAAGACGGATCAGAAATTTTAACGAAATTCCCGAAAGAATTACAATTTGTAAAATAATAAAAAGGCAGCGTGATTGCTGCCTTTTTCTATTTCTCTACTATTTCAAATTTCTCTACAATCATTTTTGCTGGATAGCTTTCAAGTATTTGAGAAAACCATACTTTTACTTTATCCCCTGTTTTTAACTGTTTATATGCGTCTTTGTCCTTAAAGCTCAAGACTATATGTGATGGATGCTCTTTATTCATTTGTTGTTCTATATAATGTTGCAACTCTACTTTTGTTTCAAACGTTTTATCGTCGGCAAAAAACACCGTGTCATTTCTTACTATGATATACCCTTCTTTAGGCACTTCTTTTACAGTTACTTGCTCTACTGATTTTGTAGTACACGCTGATAATATGACTAGAAATACACTTAAAAACATAACAATTTTCACATGCCTATTCATTTTTAACTCCTCACTCTAGGCTACTTCAAATTTAACACCATCTTCTCCTCATACTTATCATCCCATTTAATTACAACTTCTATCGGTTCGTCTTTAGATAGAGGTGCACAACTTACACAAGAAGATTTCATTTCAATCTTTGCTCCTTTATGACTTTCTGACGTTTCTGTCATTGCACTAAAGGCTCCATGAATAGCAATCTCTAAGTTTTTAAATTCTGTCTTTCCATCCCCGCCCTTATATTGAAACGTAAACATTCCATCTTCACTGTCATCCTTAATATGCCCTTTATATTGTCCAGTCCAACTTTTGCTCTCACTAGAAAAAGTAACATACGAAATGGAACAGCTTCCTAAAAAGAAAATACTAATGAAAAAGAATAATGCTCTCTTCATAATGCCCCCTCCATTCAAAAGCACTTATTTATCCCGCATTAACGGACAGTAAGATCCCCACATCAAAATTCGGTGAAAGCAAAGAAGTTAGGTGGGGAATACCCCCCACTGATTAAAGTTTCACTTTATTGCCTATTTCTTCCTCTTATTATACTATTAAAATACAGAATTTTCTAAAATAGGAGGATTTATATGTTACAACAACAGTTAGAAGAAATTCGTAATAATAATTACATACTGGATAACACACTTAACATTGATTCTTTAAGTTCCAATATGCTTGAGCAAATTGGCGATACTGATAGCTATTTAAGGGACAAACTTATTTACTCTACTTTTTATCATCTCATCAAGAAGGAATACCTTTCACATACACAATTACAGAAACTATTATTAGAAAGCATCGGTGAAAAATATTTATTGTATAAAATTCATTCAGATGATGAAGATGCTGTATTTACCCGTGCATTTACGACATTATTAATTGCGCTCATTATTGACGCTGATACAAAACATAATTTCTTATCACAGACTGATATTTTAAATGTAAAAGATCAATTAATTCTATATATGAACGACGAGCGTGATTTCCGTGGATATGTTCAAAATTACGGCTGGGCACATAGTATCGCTCATGCTTCCGATACATTTGAGGCGCTTGTTCATAGTCCTAAACTAGAAACTTTACATTACGAAGAGATATTAAAAACTTTATTAAACAAAGTTTGTGTCCATTCTATTTACTACAAATATGAAGAAGACGAGCGTCTCGTTTATCCGATTGTCGCAATGCTGCAAAATGGCCTAAAAGAAGAAATACTCATATTAGCCCTTCGTGACTTAGTAGCTCGATTACCCGTCCAAAAACAAGCACTACCTATTGAATCGTACGAGTTTCTATACGGAAATATAAAATCTTTCTTACGTAGCTTATTTTTCAGACTACGCACACTTTCTATATGTAAAGAAACCGAATTTGAAATTGAAAAATTGCTACAAGAGCTTCCAAAATATTATTAAAAAAGAAGGCCACTCAAAAAGTGCCTTCTTCTATTTCACTAATATTTAATTGAAATTTCACGATCCAAACTGAGAAAAGGTGGACAAGAAGCGCAAACGCCATACATGCTCCACTTAAAAAAGTTAGTATAGGATGCGAATACACGTGCCCCAATCCATAGGATATCGCCACGAAAAACATTGTTATGTAAATATAAATTGCTCCATGTATTTGCCTCATATAGACCTCCTTTTCCCATATTATAACACAAGTTTTCTGATTATTCACATTAATTACTTGTAATCAATATTTCTCAACTGTTACACCTCTTACAGCAGCCTTAATATACGGTGACCCTTGTAAACTTTGTAAATCCTCTGTTTTTCCTGTTACGACTACACCGTATATTGGTAGGTCTTTTGGTTTGGTATTTTTTATTTCTTTATAATATTGTTCAAAATAATCACTTGGTATACCTTCACTATTTTTTGCTAAATACTTCATTTGGTACAGAAACTCTTTTGAGTTTCTTGTTAAATCGTTTTTCACATCTTCTTTTACTTTTGCATAACTTCCTTCAAATCCAAAAACATTTCTAGCCATTTCCGCATTTAATATTGCGCCATTTTTAGGATCTTTTAACCCTACATAAGAATCACTTTTCTTTTCATTATATGTATCTACCCAAAACCAAACTGGCTGTACACTTTTCGGAAGCATCTCAGTAATTTGTTCAGCTGTATACGATTTATCAAAAGATAAGGCTACTTCTGCAACTTTATTTTGCAAATCCCCAATATTTTTCAGGTCATCCACATAATTTTTATAAGTGACGAAAGGTAAATAAAACCTCATTTCCCTTTGCATTGTTTGCACATTATAATCTGGTATCGTAACAACCTCTTCACCTCTTTTTTCCTCATCTAGACTAACAAGTTCACCATTGTAATGCTTCATACTATAACTCCATATACCAGATTCGTATATATCATTTACCCATTTCACTGGTTGACCAGCTATATTTTTATAAGAGTTATATATTACTGTACTTCCTGTCATACCAAGACTTAAATACATGCTTCCACTGAAACGGATATTAGGCCCTTGAACCATATGTAGTGCATTCATTTCTCTTTCCATTTTTCTAAATGTTTGCTGTGAAAAGTAAGCTGCACCCAAAAACAAAGTTACTATAACAATAATGGACGCACAAATAGAAATAAGCCAGTTTCTCCAAAGCTGCTTCCTCTTCGCTCTCTTCATCAAAGTCTTCATCTGCTTATCATTCATATTCAAATCAAAGTCCTTCCGACTCATCTTTTCTCCTCCTATACAGTTTTTTAAATTGATTTCTTGCACGGTACAAGCTTGTTTTTACTGTATCTTCTTTCATACTTAATAAAATGGCAATTTCCTTATAAGATAGTTCATACTCATATTTCAACAGTAAAATATGACGATAATCCTCCGTCATCGTCTCCAATATTTCTTGTACTTCTCCTTGTAACTCACTTGTTAAAAGCACTTCATCTAATGACTTTTGCCCAATAAGAACGACTGATTCAATTGCGATTGGATTTAGTCTTTTTTCTTTCCGATGCAAATCTCGGTGCTGATTGATTGCAACTCTAAATAGCCACGGTGCTAAATGTCCTAACGGTATTTCCTCCATAAGCAATAAAGCTTTATACAACGTATCTTGTACAATATCTTCTGCTTCTTTTCTATCTGCTCCAATCTTAATTAAGTATCCAAACACAGCTTTTGATTTCTCTATTAATAACGATTCAAACGTATCATGACTCATTCGGCTCTCCTCTCTATATACTCAACGTTTGAGAGCGTAAAATGTATACAGCTTTTCTAAAAAAAATCCCATAATAAAAAGCACATCCATTTTGATGCGCTTCTCTCTGAAATACTATTCTATTATTTCATCGCTTCCTTCACAACATCTTGAATCATAACAACTTCTGTTTTCATATCAATAGACTGTGCTTCTTCATCGATACATTCATACCAAAATGCTAAGTGCTTTTTATCAATTTCATGATGCGAATTTTCGACAAAAACACCGCCTTCTCCTTGCACAGAATACCAATATAAGTACTCTTCTCCATCTCTTATTTCCCGGAAAATTGTCTCAACGTACATCTTTTCGTCGTTTAATGTCAAAAGTACTTCTTTCATATTGTCATTAAGAAGCTGCATCCATTCATCTACACGATGACTTTTATCAGGCTTCACTTTAAATCTCGTTAATTCTACATTCATTTTTATTCCCCCGTTTTCTTACGTACAAATAAACTATATTCTATTGGATGATAAAAACTTAATTTACTAGCTAATTTTCGCGAAGGAATATTGTCTATATAACAATCCCAGCTCGGTATAATATCATTTTGCATGCAATGTTCAATGAACCGTGTTGCAACAGCTTGAGCTAATCCTTTCCCTTGATGTGCTTCATGTGTTGCAATATCTATTTCAGCAAAACCATTCCCGCTAAATATTGAGACGCATTCAGCTATAATCATCCCATCTTGTTCTATACAAAATCCGAAACCACCGTTCAAAAATAGTTCTTTTGCCCCCCAATATTCTTTATAATACTTCTCTGTAAATTCACTGCTTCGTTCTATATCTCTTCTATCAATACGCTTAACTTCATATGTATTTTTGTTACAATCTCGTTTTTTCTCTTCAAAAGTTGCTCTTTGAAATTTCATTCGTGGAATTTTTCGAAGTACATTGCTAAAACGCTCTTCAATCATCATTTCCCACTCTTCACTAGAAGTGAACAATGTAAATCGTTTCTCTGTTTTTTCAATGGCTGTTTTCATATACAAAAATAAATCTTCATTATCGTTTTGGTCATGAGTATCACCAAATAAATAGTAAATGCCATTAGCAGTGATGATTAGTCCTGCTGTTAACTGCTCGTTTACAAAAACCTCACCGTCTATCATTTGATCACATACCGCATAAGCAAAAGTTGCTGTTCTTGTATTGCCTGCTAAAATCGAAATAACTTTTCTATACTCGGCTACAGATAATTGTTTCATAATTGCTCCACTATGATCGTATCAGCCTCTATATTTTCAAAACAAAGATTTACCGTTCTCTTTAATGCTCTCGTTCTATGAATCGTACATGCTGGAATTAAAATAGAATCATTTGGCTTTAATACCGCTGTTTCTCCATCTTCAAAATCAATAAGTAATTCTCCCTCTAACACAATAAATAATTCATCCGAATTAGAATGATAGTGCCAATCATATTCACCAGTAAATACAGCGATTCGTAAGCAATGACTATTTACATTTGAAACGACGAAGTTTTTATGTTGATCTTGAATGTCCTTTGTTAATTCTATTAAGTTCACAGTTTCCATCTTTCGTCTCATCCTTTCATTAGTCGTTCTTCTGAAAAATTAACTTAATCTCCACCACCTCCGCAATCTCCTCCACCATCACTTGAGTTACTACAATCACTGCTACTGTAGTCACCGAATCCACTTGATGAGCTTGAATAATAAGACGAATTTCTTTTCTTTCTTTGTCCTTTTTCTCCACCATTCTTATTAGTTGATAGTAATGTTCCAAAAACTAAAACATGTACCAAAATAGCTACCATTAAAAAAATAATAAGTACAAATACATGTAAAGATAAATTTGAAACTTGTAACTTAATTAAGTTAATGAAAATGATACCCATTACAATAAAATACATAACATTCGCCGCATCTATTAAACCACTTTCAATTTTAGACCTAGATCTCTTTTTCGTAACTACTAACTCATGTTTACTCCTTATTACTTCTCTTTGTTTTTTGCGCTTCCTCCGCTTACTTTTTCTTCCCAATTCAATCCTCCTTTTCCGAAATTTATATAATTCTAAATTATCATAATTACCACTTGTTAACAGTAATAAAAAACAATTTTTTACCTTGTAAAAAAAGACCCTCCTCATAAAAAGGAAGGTCTCGAATATATTTCTATTATGATAAAGCAGGAGCTTTTTCAAGAAGCTCTTTCGCATCAGCATATTGTAAGCCGTGCGCTTCTGCAACTGCTTCGAATGTTACATAACCATCTAATGTGTTAATACCTTTTAGTAATGCAGTGTTGCCTAGGCAAGCATCTTTATAGCCTTTGTTCGCAATTTGTACTGCATATGGTACTGTTACGTTTGTTAATGCAAGCGTTGATGTACGTGGAACCGCACCTGGCATATTAGCAACTGCATAATGAACAACGCCATGTTTTTCGTAAGTTGGGTTGTCATGAGTTGTAATACGGTCAGTTGTTTCGAAAATACCACCTTGGTCAATCGCGATATCTACAACGACAGAACCTGGTTCCATTGATTGAATCATTTCTTCAGTTACAAGTTTTGGCGCTTTTGCACCTGGAATTAATACTGCACCAATAACAAGGTCAGATTCTTTAACAGCTTCTGCAATGTTGTATGGGTTAGACATTAATGTTTTTACTTGATTACCGAAAATATCATCTAATTGACGAAGACGTTCTGCACTTAAGTCAATGATTGTTACATCTGCACCTAAACCTACTGCAATCTTAGCTGCGTTTGTACCAGCTTGACCACCACCGATAATTGTTACTTTGCCACGTTTTACCCCTGGAACGCCTGCAAGTAAAATACCTTTACCGCCTTTGTTTTTCTCAAGGAATTGTGCACCGATTTGTGCAGACATACGACCCGCTACTTCACTCATAGGTGCAAGTAATGGTAAAGAACGATTGTCTAATTGTACTGTTTCGTATGCGATTGATGCAACTTTGTTATCGATTAATGCTTTCGTTAATTCTGGTTCTGGAGCTAAGTGTAAGTACGTGAATAAAATTAAACCTTCACGGAAATAGCCGTATTCACTTGCAACTGGCTCTTTTACCTTCATAACCATATCTTGATTCCATGCTTCTTCAGCAGTTTCAACAAGTTTCGCACCAGCTTGTACGTATTCTTCATCTGTAAAGCCAGATCCTAAACCTGCTCCTTTTTGAACAAAAACTTCATGACCATTTTGTACTAAATGTACTGCTCCCGCTGGCGTCATTGCCACACGATTTTCATTGTTTTTAATTTCTGTTGGAATACCGATACGCATGATTAGTTCCCCCTTGAGTTATGAAATGACCCCTGAATCATTTTTTAAAGCGCTTTCTACGCTCTTATATTTTAACATAATATCTCAATATTTGACAAAAAATAATGCAAGTTTTCCGATAGATTTAATTTTATATTAAAGGACAGTATTATCCACACCGCTCAGCACAATGGATAAACTGTCCAATTATTCGAAACTTCACCTTATTTTATTCTATCGATGTCTATGAATAACATCAACTGCACCAGTCACTTCAATAATTGTACCGGTAATCATATCGGAATCGTCCTCACATAAAAACGAAATGGTTCTTGCAATATCTTCACCTGTTCCAGATCTACCAATCGGTGTGTTATGCTCTTTCAGCTGACGTGCTTCTTGAATCGTCGCCTCTTTCATATCACCAATAATATCACCAGGACATACCATATTCGCAGTAATACCATATTCCGCTTCTTCGTAAGCAACTGTTTTCGTTAATGAAACAAGTCCTACTTTCGCTGCCGCAAAAGCTGAGCGATAAATCCATCCCGGCGCACTATCTGCCCCTTGGAATCCGTAATTAATAATACGGCCAAAGTTCTGTTTTCTCATAACCGGAACGACAAGTTTTAATAAATGAAATACCGCTGTTAAATTGCCCTGAATCATTTCATTCCATTCGTCTTCTTCATAATCGACTAACTTTTTTCGTTCAAATACATATGGACCAGCATTATTAATTAAGAAATCAATTTTGCCAAAACGGCTTATCGCTTCTTCTACTATTTTATGTAAATCTTCCTTTTTCGTGACATCGGCTTGCACGAATTGTAGACGCTCTTCCACGTTTTTATATGTTTCTTTCATCGCTTCCATAGCTGCTATATCGCTATGGTATGTTACTGTTACTGAATATCCTTTAGCCAATAACTTTTCTGTTACTTGCTTTCCTAAACCTTTCGTACCGGCTGTAATGAGCGCGTGTCTCACAAACATGCCTCCTTTTAAATTGCTATACTTCATATGTAACAAGTTCTCGCTCCAATTACAACTAAAATGAATTAAAACAGAGTTTTCGAAATTCTGTAACGTTTCCGGCAAGCACATTACCAAAATTTGTTTTATAATAAAGTTGTAAACAGTAATAAAAATGATTGGGAGGAATTTACTATGAATAATACATATACAAATATTTTAATCGCGGTGGATGGTTCTAAAGAAGCAGAAAAAGCCTTTAAAAAAGCAATTCAAGTCGCTAAACGAAACAATGCAACATTAACAATTGCTCATATCGTTGATGTAAAAGCATACTCAGCAGTAGAAGCTTATAGCCGTGCAATTGCTGAACGTGCAAATCTATTTGCAGAAGACTTATTAGAAGACTACAAAAAAACTGCGCTTGAAGCTGGTCTTGAAAATATTGAAACTGTATTAGAGTTTGGTAATCCTAAATCAAAAATTTCAAAAGAAATCGCTCCAAACCATAAAGTAGATTTAATTATGTGTGGTGCGACTGGTTTAAATGCTGTTGAACGTTTCCTAATTGGTAGCGTCTCTGAACATATTATTCGCTACGCGAAATGCGATGTCCTTGTTGTTCGTGGTGATGAGGAGCAAGGTGATCTTTAATTTATAGATAAAACACCAAGTCCACATATTTTACCGAAGGATAAGGAAAATTAAGTTTGAGGCTCGAATGAACAATAAACACATGTTGTTAAACAACGATAAGAAAGTAAAAAAGGAGTGGGAAATCCACTCCTTTCTTCACGACATGCCTTTATTTTTATTCATAGAAATAAATCTTCTCTGTTTTTTCTCTACTCTTGTATGGATTTTAAAATCCTAATTTTTCAATTGATTGTTTAACCAAGTTTAAACTGTATTCTACTTAATTCTTTGAGCAATTGGATGATCATCTTTTAGTTGCAACAAATCCCATAAATTCCCGTATAAATCCTTGAATACTGCAACCATTCCATATTCTTGCTCTTTCGGCTCTCTCACAAATTCTATTCCTCTTGAAATCATTTCATTATAATCTCTCCAAAAATCGTCAGTATTTAAGAAAAGAAAAACTCTACCGCCTGACTGGTTACCGATAAAAGAATCTTGCTCAGGTTTGGATGCTCTAGCCAGTAATATTGTGGTGCCGACTGAACCAGGAGGAGATACCACTACCCATCTTTTATTTTGCTCTGGCTGATATATATCTTGGACTAATGTGAAATTTAGTTTCTTTGTATAGAACTCTATTGCCTCATCATAGTCTTTTACTACTAATGCGATATGAACTATTGATTGAACCATTATTATCCCTCCTATTATTACTGAATAAGCAAATTATAGTATAACATTTCTTGCTTCAATCTATCTGTTAGTTTAATAACACAGGATCTTTTTCTGCTAAGTTATATGCTTTATCATTTTTCATCTTATAACAATAAATGGGTGATAAAAAATAGGCGTATTAAGCAAAATGTTGCTAACCTTGAAACTACATTGTTAAACAACATGCAGTGGCGTGTAATATATCTTATATAGCTTGGCTTATTTTAGATTCAGTATTACATATTGGGCTTGGTGTTTTTCATTTCACATATTTCACTATAAATACAAGACAAGCTACGATAACAACGGTAATTGCCAATACATAAGGCGGAAGAAACTTTAAAGACCATAACGCCATCATGATCGTCGCAACCGTTAAGTACGTTTGTTTTGCATCTTCTGTCATTTTTTTGCGAAGTAAGAAAACGTACAAATAGCCAATTGGTGGCGTAATAAAGCAAAGAACGTATATGATTTTTGATTTTAAATACCATTTTTGTTCTCCAAGTTTCTTTATGTCTTCTTCTATTCTCTTGCTCTCTTGTTCTCTCGCTTCTTCTTCAACCGGATTTTCCTCATCTCCCCGCTTTTCTTTCATATAAGGAAGAAAATGCAGAAAAAAATAACATGCGAATATGATTGCCCAAAATTTAACATCTAATCTTTCTAATGGAATATGCTCACTAAAACAAGCAGCAGCAATCACTAAAGAAAAACAATACGTCGTTATCCAAAATGAACGTTTTCTCTTTTTTCGTTCCATTTCTTTTTTATCTTGCACATCTTTTCTTTTCGAAAGCCATATCGAAATACAGCAATCTACTACAAATAGAGAAAAGATAAATAGCGCAACGTGTATTGTTTCTACATTCCCAAATGAAAATACGTTTGGGAATGCAACATGTAATACAATTAGCGTGTACAAAATTAACCCTACAAAATATATACGTCTCATTTTCCATTCCTTTCTCATTTCCTAACATTACGTTAACATACATTTTTTAGAAATAGACGGACAAAATATATATGTTTAAAAAAGGAGGATACTACATGAATGATTCTGAACGTATTATTTTAGACGTGAACGGAAAAGAAATCGAAATGCTAGATACGATTCGTACTCATTTTAAAGAGAAACATGGTGTGGAACTAAGTAATGGTGCATTGCTGCGAGATTTGATGGATATTGAGTATATTCGAATTACAGAAGATCGACATAAGTATGATTAAAAGAAAACGACTGCAGGCGAATGCCGTCAGTCGTTTTCTTTATTTAAGTTCTTGATGCTTTCCGCCCATACCACCTGGCCGATTGCTATCTTGGTGCACAATTAGTTTATTTGTTTTCGCATCTTTCAAAACTCTATATGTATATGATTCATTTGGTTCATCTTTAAATTGTACATTCATACCGTATGAACCAATTTTGCTATAAAAGGCTGGCTTTATGTATGAAATATCACTTTCTTTATATCCTTTCTCTTGCAAATGCCACATCGTTGCGATAATCGCTTCTTCTCGCTTTTCTTTTTCACCAACAAACATATATTTGTCCAAAAGAAATACTTTCACATTTGCAATTAAGCTAATTAACAGTACAACGATCAATACTATTTTTTTCATAGACTTCCCCTAAATTGTTATTTTTCACTATATTGTAACGTAAATACTAGTAAAAAATAAAGTACGCCAAACTTTAACAGACTGGCGTACTTCCCAATTCAATTCTTAATAACTTCTTTCGTTAATCTCTTCGCCTTCTCCAAAGCTTTTTCAATCTGATCAAATCCTGTTCCACCAGCACTATTACGACGCTTTACAGCCGCATATGGTGAAAGAACTTCATACAAATCTTCTTCAAATAAAGAGCTCATTTCTTTATATGTTTCAAGCGGGACATCTAATAAATAAATTCCTTTTTGTGTGCAATGTAGCACTAACTTCCCAACAATTTCATGAGCTTGACGGAATGGTAGTCCTTTGTTTGCTAAGTAGTCGGCAATTTCTGTTGCGTTGGAGAAATCTTGCGTCACAGCTTGCCCCATCTTTTCTTTGTTTACAGTCATCGTTTCAAGCATGCCTGAAATAATATGAAGGCATCCTTCTACTGTTTTGACTGTATCAAACATTCCTTCTTTATCTTCTTGTAAATCTTTATTGTAAGCGAGCGGTAATCCTTTCATTACTGTAAGTAAACTGAATAAACTACCGTATACTCTGCCTGTTTTACCACGAATTAGTTCCGCCATATCCGGATTTTTCTTTTGCGGCATAATGCTGCTACCTGTCGCATATTGATCGCTCATTTCAATAAATTGAAACTCTTGGCTACTCCATAAAATAAGTTCTTCACAAAAACGTGATAAGTGCATCATGAGCATAGATGAATTACTTAAAAACTCCAGTATGAAATCACGATCACTTACCGCATCTAAACTATTTTCATAGATTCCATTAAATCCAAGAAGTTCCGCACTATATTCTCTGTCGATCGGGAATGTCGTCCCAGCGAGCGCTCCTGCTCCTAATGGGGAGATGTTAATACGCTTTAATGAATCTTCATAACGATTCACATCACGCTCTAACATCCAAAAGTAAGCAAGAATATGATGAGCAAATGAAATTGGCTGGGCACGCTGCAAGTGCGTATAGCCAGGCATAATTGTTTCAATATTATTTTCTGCTTGATGAACAAGGACAGCTTGCAATTGTTTTGTAGCTTTTATAATATGTTCTACCTTTTCTTTTAAATACAAATGCATATCTGTCGCCACTTGATCGTTACGACTTCGGCCTGTATGAAGTTTCCCTCCTACTTCGCCAATTTGTTCAATTAACATCTTTTCGATATTTAAATGAATGTCTTCAGCTTCTACTGAGAATTGTAGCTTATTCTCTTTTGCGTCTTTCAATAAATATTGAAGTCCTATCTTTATTTTCTCTGCCTCTTCTTTCGTAACGATACCTTGCTTTGCTAGCATCGTTACGTGTGCAATACTCCCATTTATATCTTGACCTACTAATTGTTGATCAAAGGCGATGGATGCTCCAAACTCTTCAACCCACGCTTCCGCTTCTTCTGTAAAACGTCCGCCCCAAAGTTTGCTCACGCTTCCACCTTCTTTTGATTCACTTGGCTGTATACTTTCGTCGGTAAACCGAATAATGAAATGAATCCAACTGCTGCATCATGATTAAATTCATCCTGGGCAGTATACGTAGCTAATTTCTCATCGTATAAAGAGTATTCAGATTTACGTCCTTCTACAATCGCATGACCTTTAAATAATTTCACACGCACTGTACCTGTTACATGCTTTTGCGTTTCTTGTAAAAATGCATGAAGCGCTTGTTTTAAAGGAGAGAACCATAAGCCATTATAAATAAGTTCTGTTATTTTCTGTTCGATCACTGGTTTAAAGTGCGCTACTTCTTTTACGTGCGTTAAATCTTCCAACTCTTTATGGGCAGTGATTAACGTCATTGCTGCTGGGCATTCGTATACTTCACGCGATTTAATACCGACAAGACGATTTTCTACGTGATCAATACGTCCAACGCCGTGTTTTCCAGCAAGTGCATTTAACGTTTTAATTAATTCTGAAAGTGAATGTGCAGTGCCATTTAAAGTCGTCGGTACGCCTGCTTCAAATCCGATTTCTACAAACTCTGGTTTATTCGGTGTATCTTCTAACGCTAATGTCATTTCATATGCTTCTTCTGGCGGCGCTGCCCATGGATCTTCTAAAATTCCACATTCGTTGCTACGTCCCCACAAGTTTTGATCAATTGAAAATGGGCTATCTAAATGAATCGGAATCGGTACATCATTTTCTTTGGCATATGCAATTTCCTCTTCACGTGACCACTTCCATTCACGTACAGGCGCAATCACTTCTAAGTAAGGATTTAATGCTTGAATAGAAACTTCAAAACGAACTTGATCATTTCCTTTCCCTGTACATCCATGTGCAACTGCAGTTGCGTCTTCCTGTTCTGCTATTTCTACTAATTTTTTCGCAATAAGCGGACGAGATAATGCCGAAACAAGAGGATATTTCCCTTCGTATAACGTGTGTGCTTGCATTGCCATCAATGCATATTCATTCGCAAATTCTTCTTGAACATCCACCATATAGGATTTAATCGCACCAACTGAAAGTGCCTTTTCTTTCACAAATCCTAAGTCTCTGCCTTCCCCTAAATCTAAACAAAGCGCGATAACATCATAATTCTTCTCTTGTAACCATTTAATTGCAACGGAAGTATCAAGACCTCCGGAATATGCTAATACAACTTTTTTCTTCTCCATTTTGCATCCCCCTAAAGAATAAATATTCATTTTCTTTTATAATAATTCACACTTTAACACCTTTTACAAAATGTATCAAGAGTCATTTTCAAATTTTTTCAAACAATTTCGTCGAACTTCTTTCTATTTTTATGTACAATATAAGCAGGAAAATGGGGGTGAACTCATGGAAAAGTATTTCTTATACAATGAACATCTAGGAATTGAAATTCCAGATTTACAAGGAGACTGGGAAGACATCCCCGAAAAAATGCAACATGCTATTTTACTAAAATGGGAACAAGTTCGCGGGAAAATTCCTGATCGTATAAAAGAACTCGAACACTATATTAATACAAAACAACATCATTTAAATCACGAAGAAGACTTCGAAATTTCTTGTAAACTAAATTCAGAAATTGCCGACCTTGCTTCCATCATTAATGACCTTTGGCTTTGGTATCGACTCACTCAAAATGTATCTGAGGGAAAAGCACACCAATGAAAAAAGCATGCCCCTCAATTACTTTGGGTCATGCTTTTTTGTCGTAACACGATTTACAATATATTTCTCTCGCTGTTTTCGCCAAACACACATCAAACGGGCCAACTAATATACTTCTTTCTTTCGGCAACTTCACAAAAGCAACAAGCTCTTCTTCATATTGAATCTTTTTCTGACATGAAACGCATATTAATTCTTTTCTTTTGAACATGTCTTTTAGCATATCTTTCCCTCCCCTTTATCTATCTATATTAATATACTCTCATAATAGTTAGAACTTGTAAAAAAATGACACATTCCGAATCGAATGATTCATATACTATGTACAAAAGGAGGTCTCAAACCTATGCGCGCTTTTGTTATTATCGCTTTAACTTTTTTAAGTGTGATTAGCTGGGATGCATTTTTTAAAGATAAAGGTGATGAGAAGAATACAACTAAATAAAAACTCTTCTTTTCTTACTTATTGGACAAACTAAAAAAACTGTCCGACTTAGCGAAATAACTTAGGCTTTTCTACAAAAATATTTAAACATAACAATTTTTGTAGATTCCCTCCGTTTATTGTCGGTTTCCATCCGCATACATTTTTTGAAAGTATGATATAATAATATAAATCTTGAAGGAAGGGATTTTGATATCATGATCGCTCGAAGGAGCATGTGGCATCGTATTGACGAATCATACACGTAGCGTATTTTTCAGCTCAGATACTTTAGTCTAGCGAAAAAAATACGAGAGTGGGGAAATTATGATTGCCCGAAGGATAATTTGGCAAAAAAAAGACTCTTCTTACACATAGCGTTTTGTTTAGGACTTAATTGTTACTAGCTAAACAAAACAAAGAAGAGCAGGATTGCTAAATAACGAATCCTACTCCACGTTTTGTTTAGTCGTTTTAAGACTTAAACTAAAACGAAGGTAGGGAGAATTGATGGACGAGAGGATTATTCGTTATTTCTTCAGCGACATATAGCGTAGTTAGTTTTTTCGTAAACTAACTGAAAGCTACATGTGAGCTCGTAGTTAGTTTACAACACAAAAAGGACTACTAACTACGGAAAGAAGGAATAACGATGAGGAACATCCAAAGTCGGCAAATTATTAAAGAAATTTTTATGGTTTTAATCGGTTCATTTATTTTAGCAGCAGCGCTATATCACATTCACTTCCAAAACCACTTAACAGAAGGTGGCTTTGTAGGGATTGCACTATTCATTCAAAATTTTTATGATATTTCACCATCTATTTCAACTGTATTAATGGATATCCCAATTATTTTACTGTGCGCTTCATTTTTAGGTAGAAAAATGGTTGGCTATTCATTCCTAGGTTCTATTTCATTCGGAGTATTTTATTCCTTAATGGAAAATTATTCTCCATTTACGGTAGATTTATCAAATAATTTATTTATAGCTGCAATAGTTGGCGGTGCGTTAGCTGGTATTGGACTCGGTTTTATATTGCGATTTGGCGGTGCAACCGGTGGAGACGATATTTTAACAATTGTATTAAGTAAACGAACTCGTTTTACAATTGGGCAAATTTTCTTCGTCTTTGACGCGATTGTTCTTGCGCTTTCATTATATTATTTAAATTGGACAGAAATTGCTTTTACTATTCTTTCTATTGCCGTACAGGCAAAAACATTGGATTTAATTTATTATCCAAAAACAGAAAAAACAGCAGAAAAGCAGCCAGTATCTGTTCCAATGTCCAAAAAACATGCAACAAATTAAAAAAGCGAAAGGCTTCGGCCTCTCGCTTTTTTTACGCTCTTTTTTCTCTCTCAACTATATGGCGCACTTGATAAAATCTATTTGCAAATTCAGTAACATTTCTTGTTAAACGATAGTTCACTGTAGATCCAATTGCCATCCCAATCACCGGAATACCTTGGAATAATTTACGACGAAGAGCATAAATCGAAAATGTTTTCAAAATTTGTTTTAACACAACCTCAGTAGAAGCTGTTTGTAACACTGCTTCGTCTCCTTCATAGAAGAATGAATCTTCTTGCTCCAGCTCTTGCAGTAAATTGTACCATGCGTATTGCTGAAGTCTTCCTGGTAGTAATGACGCATGAAATACCTTTAACGCAAGCATCATTTCATAAGGCTTGTTCACATCATGCCCAAATGATGTTGCAATAAGTTGAACAGCCTTCACATTTAACGCGATCATAACTGGAAAATCAGCCGTTAATAATAATAAACCTCCAGCACCTGTCGCCCCGCCTTGTACAAATGAATATAAACGATGACGAGCTGTTTGCTGCTCTGCTATGTATGTTAACTGGTCAATAGATAATGCTTTCAAATCTTCAAGCTGCTCAATCGATTCATCAAATAATCTCGATGTTCCTAAAATCCGATTACGTGCATCTAACTGTGCTTGTGAACTTTGAATAAATGCATGCAAATGAAAGAGCCATCCATCTGCTTTCGTAAAGAATTCTTTTCGCTTTTTTTCAGGTAATTTCGCAACTGTAGTATGTAACCATTTATCAAACACTTTTTGAAAATCGGTCGCTTCTTGCTCAACTAATTGCGCTTCCCATTCTTTTATATTGTCTAAAATGGCTTGTTCTCGCTTCGATCGCATCGTAACAACCACCTCGTTCGATTTTTTTCTATTGTAACATATTTCTGCTTATTGTTTACAAATATGCTTGTATATCGCTTTTCACATACCCTTTATGAGTGACATAACATAATAGCAAAAAGGATGAGATGCATCACATGAATCTATCCAATCTAAAACAAAATTATAACGCAGTATTCAGCTTAGGACAAAACTGCTGGCCTGCTTGGGCATTATACCAATTAGAATTATCACCATTTTTTGGTGTTATCGATTTTATGCTAAGCCCTTCATTAGAAAAAGTGAATGTATTATTACAAAATCGCTTTGACCGTTTTTTACATTTCGAAAACTTATCCTTCATCTCATTTTGGGATGATGATGCAAAATTAAGATTAAGGGACAACCTTTATGAAATCGACTCCTGTCATGACTTTAAAACAGATGTAAACACACCAACATCTTGGCCTTCTTATACAGAAATTAAGCTAAACTATGAGCATCGAATTAACCGTTTTCTAACTACAATTGAAACGGCAGAATCCATATTGTTTATTCGAACTGGAGGAACATACGAAGAAGCATGTTCCCTAGAACAAATTTTATCTCAAATAGTTACACATAAATTCTCTGTTCTGTTACTAATTCCTACCGATATACCAACTATCACCGAAGTAGATTGGGGATTACAACATATTTGCGTTATGAAATGCCCGATTATGGATGTATACCAATACAATGAAGCATTTTGGAAAGACTTATTTGATGGGATTACAATTAGACCGCACGCTTAAATACAGGATACTTTTATCACACTATACATTATAATCGTCCTTATACAAAAAAATAAGGAGTGATTCTATATGTATCCACGTGCAAAAGCTTTCGGTCTTGCTGTACATCAAGATTACCTTCTCGTACAAGAATATCATACAGAAGGCGAAACATATTATCGTCCTCTTGGCGGTTCAATTGAACTTGGTGAGAAATCCGCAGATACTGTTATTCGGGAGTTTAAAGAAGAACTTCATACGGAGATAGAAATCACCAATTATTTAGGTTGCTTAGAAAATGTCTTTCATCTAGATGGGGACGTTGGTCATGAAATCATTCAACTATATTCTTTACGTTTATTAGACACATCACTATATGAAATGGAAATACTAAATATACAAGATGAGCAAGCAGTAGCGTATGCGAAATGGATTCCTATTACGGCATTCATTCAAAAGGAAAAAGTATTATATCCAAATGGAATTTTAAAATATATAAAAAGAAAGACGAAATCCTATAGGATCTCGTCTTTCTTTTTATATATTAACCAATATCTCCAAGACGTAGTACGTCACGAGCGATCATAACTTCTTCGTCAGTTGGAATTACGATAATTTTTACTGGAGAGTGTGGGAAGCTGATGAATGCTTCTTCACCGAATACGTTATTACGTTTTACGTCGAAGTATACGCCCATGTACTCAAGGCCTTCTAATACGCGCTCACGAATAATTGCACTGTTTTCACCTACACCAGCTGTGAAGATGATTGCGTCTACACCTTTCATACGAGCAGTGTAAGAACCGATGTATTTGTGGATACGGCTTACGAATACATCAAGTGCTACTTTCGCACGGTGGTCGCCTTCTTCTTCTTTCGCAATGATGTCACGTAGGTCACTAGAGTAACCAGTAAGACCTAACATACCACTCTTCTTGTTTAATACGTTAACTACTTCTTCTACTGTTTGGCCTGTTTTTTCCATGATGTATGGAATTAACGCAGGGTCAAGGTTACCAGAACGTGTACCCATTGTTACACCAGCGAGTGGAGTGAAGCCCATAGAAGTATCGATAGATTTACCGCCTTCTACTGCTGCGATACTTGCACCGTTACCTAAGTGACAAGAAAGTAAGCTTAAGCTTTCAAGTGGACGACCTAGTAATTCAGCCGCACGCTCAGTTACGTATTTATGAGAAGTTCCGTGGAAACCGTATTTACGGATGCCAAATTTCTCGTAGTACTCATATGGTAGGCTGTATAGGAATGCAGATTCCGGCATTGTTTGGTGGAATGCTGTATCGAATACTGCTACTGCTGGTACGTTTGGTAATACTTCTTGGAATGCTTTAATACCAACAATGTTTGCTGGGTTGTGAAGTGGTGCTAAATCGCTTAATTCTTCGATATCAGCTAATACTTCATCAGTAATTAGAACAGAGTCAGCAAATTTTTCGCCGCCGTGAACAACACGGTGACCGATACCGCCAATCTCATTTAGAGACTTAACGATTCCGTTTTCAGTTAATTTTTTTAGAAGCATATTAACTGCTACTGCGTGATCTGGAATGTTTGTAATTTCTTTTTGTTTTTCGCCATCTACAGTAATAGTGAAGATACTATCTTCTAAACCGATACGTTCTACTAAACCTTTTGTTAATACTGTTTCACTTGGCATTTCAAATAATTGGAACTTTAAGGAAGAGCTTCCTGCGTTAATCGCGATGATTTTTGACATCTAGTCTTTCGCCCCTTTTTCTCTTGGTAGTTGTGTGGATGTTTCCACAAACCGCTCGATTTTATCTGATCAAATTTACTAAATATGAAAACGTTTCATCATTAGCAAATTTTATACTCACGATTTTAATTTAAACATCGTCCGACATATATTTCAAGTGAAAAAATTGTAACACCAAGAAAAAATATATATTACAGATTTCAAAAAAATTCAGTTAAATCTTGTATATATTTAAAAATATGACATATCATATAAAACTGTACTACATAAATTACTAACCCTGTTACATATATCCTGCTTTATTTATGGGTTGCAAACCAAGTATTTAATTGATCCATAATGTTCTCCATCGCCTTCATGTTAGAGAATTTAGGCAACTCCACTAATAACGCCTGTTTTGGCATTGTTACATTAGAGCCCTTCTTTTGGAGAACAAATATACTTTTTGCATTTTTCTCGTTTTTAAACATGGAAACAGGAAGCTGTAATAACCCTTGAATAAAGCATGTTTCTTTAATAAATGCATGTAATTTTGGCGCCTGATCACTTTCAAAAATGAAGTTTGGTACTAAGAAGAATAAGTACCCGCCTTCTTTCGTATGTTTCACACTTTGTTCAATAAATAAGTGATGGGCATACGACATTCCTTCATCTGCTTTTAATTTATATTCACTTGCACCGATTTCGTTTGGATAGTAACCAATCGGTAAGTCTGAAACGACTGCATCAACTGGATCGATATAAAGTGGTGCTAGTCCATCTTGATGGAAGAATTCGATTGCATGCTTTTGTAAATTTGCATTTACTAAAGCAAGTTTAATTAGCACTTCATCCACTTCTACACCAAATCCACTCATTGTTAGTCCTTCTTTGGCGCTATTAAACACTGTAGTCATTAAGTTGCCTGTTCCAATTGCAGGATCTAAAACTGTAATCTCGTTTTGACCTTGCATAAATTTATGGAATAAATAACTCATGAACATCCCAACTGCATCAGGCGTCATTTCATGATTCGCTTGTACGCCTTCTTTCATTCCTTTTAAGATGGCTAACTGAAATGCTTTACGAATTTCTTCACCTTTATATGTTTCTTCATTAAACGTACTATATTCACGATTCAGCCTTTCAATTGCTGATTCAGATAATTCCTCTTGTAAAATCGCTCCTTCAAACAAGTTATCACCTGTTTCTACAAGCGCCTCTAAATATGTTACATCTAATTCCTTACGTAAAACTACCGCAGAAGAATCAAAAATAGAAAATAATGTTTCCACTGTCTGACTCACGTACATTCCTCCTTCTCTCTTTTACACATAACTTATATCATACCACAAAGTGATTTTTTCCAAAAAGAAAAAGCGACCTCCTGTAAAGAGCTCCCTTTCAAGTTATATATGATATAACGTTTTTTCTCATATATTGATACCATTACGCAACAATATATGAGAAAAAACGACCTCTTTATAAGAGGTCATTTCCTTCATATTACTTTGCAGATTTAGCTGCTTCTAATGCTGCTTCATAGTTTGGATGGCTTGTACCTTCGTTTACGTATTCTACGTAAACGACTTTGTCATTGCTATCTACTACGAATACTGCACGAGCAAGTAAACGAAGTTCTTTCATTACTAAGCCGTAAGCTTCACCGAATGAAAGGTCACGGTGGTCAGAAAGTGTAACAACATTTTCTAAACCGTTTGCTGCACACCAGCGTTTTTGAGCGAATGGTAAATCAGCGCTAATTGTTAATACTTTCGCGTTTTCAATACCTGCTGCATCTTGGTTAAAACGACGTGTTTGTGCATCACACACACCTGTGTCGATTGAAGGTACAACACTAATTAATTTCACTTCACCTTTGTATGTTTCTAAACTTACTGGAGATAAGTCGTTTGCTAATACTTGGAAGTTTGGCGCTTGATCGCCAACTTTAACTTCTGTTCCAACTAAAGTCATTGGATTACCTTTAAAAGTTACGTTTGCCACTTGAAAATCCTCCCTTATTTAAACAAAATATGTACAATGTAAATGATAGTTTGTCCCTATCGATAATGCAAATAAAATCGCTTTATTTACAAAAAAATAAAAGAAGCTAACCTATTGATTAGCTTCTTTATTCGTTAAATTTGAAATTCAGGATCATCTTCTTTTCGTTTATCCATCATTTCTTTCACTTTATCAACAGCTTGTGGCGCTAATTCAATTATTTTATCGATGACATGCGTTTGCTTATCTAAATGTAATACTTTCACACCATCTCCATTTATAACAAGAAAAGCAACAGGATTAATAGAAACTCCTCCACCACTTCCCCCGCCAAATGGATGACGGCCTGAATGTTCTACCTTACCAAATTCACTTCCACCAGCAGCAAATCCGAAACTTACTTTCGAAACTGTAAGAATTACGCTTCCATCTGCCGCTTTAATTGGGTCACCAACAATTGTATTTACATCAGTCATTTGTTTTAAATGCTGCATTGCCGTTGTCATTAAACCTTGAATTGGATGGTCCATTCTATATCCCCCCTATGCTTGAACAGATTTTTCTGTCATACCAGATCTTTGCTTCCTCATAAACACGAGTAATTTCACCGCTGTTTTTACAGTACGGAATATACGAAAAGATGCTGTTAACTCGCATCTCGATGCAAATCCTTTCCCTTGAAAAACAGGAGTAATTTCAAATTCTGGTACGTCGACAATATGCATATATTGTCCGACAACTCCAGCAGCCATTCCTTTTGTCCCCCATGCATATCCAGTGACAATTCCAGTACTAGCTGCGTCGCCTGCTCCAATTTGTGTATGCCATTTCCAACCATTGATTTTCACTCGTTTGAGAAAATCTTTAACGATAGTATGAACGTCTTGAAGCTTTTTTATCAGTTCCCCAATACTGTCAAGTTGCGCCATAATTTTATTATCTAGTCCGCCGTCCTCTTCAGCTTTTTCGATTTTTTGTCCTGTTTTCTTCTGCTGCTTTTCAATTCTTTCCAACACATCAAATGTATATCGAATCATCCATATTTTCACTTGAAATAAACATTGCTTTTCCATTTCTGAATATAAAAATGTCACCTTAAGTGATATTTTCGACAATAGTATAAGCAAAATAAAAAGGAGAAGAATTATTATTCCAATTACGAGCCACTTCATACGTATCATCCTTTCACTCCGTACCCATTATCGACAAGTTTATTCATCATTAAACAGAGTTTCATAAGATTGAATATAAAAATTTTTCTAAAAATAAAAAGGTATTTTGACAATTTGTATCGAAATATATTATTTGAACATATCATCAGGGAACGGACTCTAATGATATGTAGCACGAAAAACAGAAAATTTAACTGCAGTGGAGGGATACATAATGGCAGATCGTCGCAATTTATTTTTCTTTTATGGTGATGACAAAGCAACGCTCGTTGAAAAAATGAAACCAATCTATCGTATTTTAAAAGAGAATGGATTTACCATATTAGATCATTCAAAAAATGCAAACGCTATCGTCAGTGTTGGAGATGATGCAACCTTCTTACAAGCCGTTCGTAAAACTGGTTTTAGAGAAGATTGCTTATACGCAGGGATTTCTACGAAAGATGAAATTTCGTTCTACTGTGATTTCCACATTGATCACATCGATACAGCCCTTCAAGAAATTACAAAAAATGAAATTGAAGTGCGCAAATATCCAACAATTCAGGTAGATGTAGATCACGGTACATCTTTCTATTGTTTAAATGAGTTTTCATTACGTTCTAGCATTATTAAAACATTCGTTGTAGATGTTCACGTTGATGATTTATACTTCGAAACATTTAGAGGGGACGGTTTAGTAGTTTCTACCCCAACAGGAAGTACAGCTTACAACAAATCATTACATGGTGCAGTTGTTGATCCGCTTATCCCGTGCTTCCAAGTAAGCGAACTAGCATCATTAAATAACAACACATACCGTACGCTCGGTTCACCGTTTATTTTAAATCACGAACGTACACTCACTTTAAAACTAAGACCAGACGGTAACGATTATCCTGTTATCGGCATGGATAACGAAGCGCTTAGCATTAAACAAGTGGAAAAAGCTGTTGTACGCTTAAGCGATAAACAAATTAAAACAGTTAAATTAAAAAACAATTCCTTCTGGGAAAAAGTACAAAGAACATTTTTATAGTATTAAAATAACCGTAGAATTATGGGATTCCATAATTCTACGGTTATTTATTTCTCTCGCTATTAGCAGTCATTTTTTTCATTTGTTGTCAGTAAGCCAATATATTTCAAATTACGATCGATATATTCCGAAAATCGCTGATATATTTTCACGCTCCTTTTCTATATACAATTTCCCCATCAATGACGGTCATTTCCGCTTGTACTTCTTTTATTTCTTCTGCCTCAATTTCAAATACATTTCGGTCTAATACTGTAAAGTCTGCTTCATATCCTTTTGTAATTTGCCCCCGCTTCGCTTCTTTTCCAATTGCATAGGCACTTCCTGTTGTAAATACAGAAACAGCCTCATATACCGTTAGCCTTTCCTCAGGCATATAGCATACACCGTCAATAAAACTTCTACGTGTAACAGCGCTATATATGCCTAGAAACGGATTTGCTTGTTCAATAGGAGCATCTGAGCCACCATTACAATGTAGTCCTGCTTCCAGTAATGTCTTCCAAGCATACGCATAACGAAGACGGTGTTCTCCCAGTTTTTCAATGACTGACGGAAAATCTGATGAAAGAAAGACTGGCTGTATATCAATAATGGCTTGCAAGTTTTTCATTCTTTCAATCAACTCTTCACGGGCAAGCTGACAATGAATAATGCGGTCACGTAATCCTTCTGCTGGCGGATATAATTCAAGCGCATCAATGACATATTCAAGCGATAAGTCACCGATAGTATGAATCGCCACTGGCATATGTAAGTCTCGTGCTTTCTTCACTAATTCCGCAAGTTCTTCACGTGAGAAAATTGCAACCCCATTTGTTTCCTTCGCATCTTCATACGGTTCACTTAATAATGCTGTTCTTCCGCCAAAAGAACCGTCCGAAAAAATTTTCATTGCCCCAAATTCAATATAATGCTCATTTTCATATTCTTTTCGTTCATGTGCTACTTCATGGTGAACGAGCAAATGGGCTTTAAATTGCATTTCTTTTATAACGTGAGAAAACGCAGTATACGTTTTTCTAAAACCACCATAGTAATTTAAATCTTCCGTATGCCCGCCAACAAGTCCGTATTGCCAACAATCTTTAATCGCTGTTTGCAAAGCTCTTTGTAAATACGCTTCATCAATTTCAGGCTGAACATGCTTAATTAATTCTTGTCCTTGTTCATATAAAAGCCCTGTTAACTTATTTGATGAATCTCTGCCAATTTTCCCGCCTTTTGGATTTTGCGTCGCTTCTGTTATGCTCGCTTCTTGCAGTATGTATGAATTCACCCATGTAACGTGACGACAAACTCGCTTTAATAAAATGGGATGTTCTTTCGAAATTTCATCTAAATCTTTTACATGAACATCTTTCGTATCTGTAAAGTTATTTTCATTCCATCCTTCTCCAATAATCCAAGATCCCTTTGGAGCTTCTTCCACTCGCCTCTGAACGAGAGTAAGCACTTCTTTGTAAGATGTACAATTTGATAAATCTAGACGGAGTAACCTCTCTCCATGCCCAATAAGATGCATATGGCTATCAACGAGGCCCGGAATCATTGTTTTCCCTTCTAAATCATACAATTTCCCCACCGAATATTGGGCTTCTAACTCTTCCTTACTCCCAATATCAACGATTATGCCGTTTTCAACGTAAATCGCATCCGCTGTTTCAGTTTCTTCCTTCATTGTGTAAATGGTGCCGCCGTACCAAATTTCCCCCATATATTTCATCTCCTTTATTTTATTGTATAGAAAAAAGCACCATTTCAAAACATGGTGCTTTTCTAAAAATTACTTTTGTTCAGTAGTAGACGTTGTAACTTGCCATTCAATATTAAATTTATCTTTTACTTGTCCGTATGCTGGGCTCCAGAACGTTTCTTGAAGTGGCATGATAACCTCTCCACCTTCTTGTAACTTATCGAATACTTCTTTTGCTTTTTCTGCATTACTAATTTGAATTGCGATTGTTACTTGAGATCCGATCGCATGCCCTTGACCTGGGAATGTATCAGAAATCATAAGTTCCGTATTACCAACTTTTAAAGTAGCATGTAAAACGCGCTCTTTCGCTTCAGCTGGAATTGGGTATTCTGGATTTTCAGGCATGTCACCAAAAGTTTGCATGACTTCTACTTTTGCATCTAAAGCCTCTTTATAAAACTGTACAGCTTCTTGCCCACTACCATCTAAAACTAAGTACGGATTAATACCTAAAATCATACGGACACCTCTTTTTTTAGTTTATGAAATCGAACTTATGTTCGTTTTCATACTATCATTGTTTTGCATTTCATTCAACTATTTATTTCACTATTTTCAAAATTATTTTGATGGAATCTCCATCTCTTGTTTTCTAAGTTCAATACGGCGAATTTTTCCAGAAATCGTTTTTGGTAGTTCATCTACAAATTCAATTTTTCGAGGGTATTTATATGGTGCAGTGAGTTCTTTGACGTGTTGTTGGAGTGTTGGAATTAACGTTTCTTCGTTCTTTTCTATATTCTCTCTTAATACGATAAATGCCTTTACGACACTTCCGCGAATTTCATCAGGACTTGCGACAACCGCACATTCTCTTACGTAAGGATGTTTTACAAGTGCATCCTCTACTTCAAACGGCCCGATTGTATAACCAGAGCTAATAATGATATCATCACCGCGTCCTTCAAACCAGAAGTAGCCGTCTTCGTCTTTCTTCGCTTTATCACCTGTAATATAATAATCACCGCGGAATTGCATCGCTGTACGCTCATTGTCTTTATAGTATTGTTTAAAGAGGGCTGGTGTTTCAATATGAACTGCGATATCACCAACTTCTCCTACCTTTACTGGAATACCTTCCTCATTTACGATATCAACATGATTTCCTGGCGTTGGTTTCCCCATTGATCCTGGTCTAATGTCCATCCCTTTCATTACACCAACAAGTAATGTGTTTTCCGTTTGCCCGTAGCCGTCTCTTACTATAATATCAAAGTGCTTTTGGAACGTTTCAATGACTTCTCTATTTAACGGCTCACCTGCGGATACAGCACTATGTAACGCTTCTAAATTGTACTCGCTTAAATCTTCTACCTTTGCCATTAATCTATACTCAGTCGGCGTACAACAAAGCACATTCACCTTATTATCGTCTAATAAATTTAAATACGTTTTCGGTTCAAACTTACCGTTGTATACAAATCCTGTTGCTCCTGAACCTAGAGTTGCTAAAAACGGGCTCCAAATCCATTTTTGCCAGCCTGGACTAGCTGTTGCCCATACAACATCATTCTCTTCAATTCCGAGCCAATTTGGAGCGCTCGTACGTAAATGAGCGTATGCCCACGCATGTGTATGAACGACACCTTTCGGATTTCCTGTCGTCCCTGACGTGTAAGATAAAAAGACCATATCTTCTTTATCTGTTTTCGCCATTTCCAACATGTCACTTTCTGTTTCTAATGCTGTTTTTAAATTGATCCATCCGTCTACTGACTGCTCGCTCAAGACGAATTTTTGAAGAGATTCCATTGCTTCTATATCGTCAAACTGTCCAATGTATGGCTCATAGCTTACTATCGCTTTTACTTCCCCATGTCCAATGCGATATTCGATATCTTTTTTACGCAACATTTCCGAACTCGGAATTACGACAAATCCTGCTTTAATCGCAGCGATATACGTCATGTAAGCTTCAATTAAACGTGGCATCATGATAAGGAGCTTGTCCCCTTTTTGCAAACCACTCTTTATAAAAGCGTTTCCAATTTTATTTGCACCTTGCATTAATTCAACGTATGTAACTTCTCTACGATTCCCTTTATCATCTTGCCAAATTAAGGCTAACTTCTCTTTATCGTCTGTATATTTCTCTATTTCTGAAACTAGATTATAAGATGGTGGCGCCAACAATTCCTCTCTCTTCATAAACATCCTCCTTTTTCTTTATGCCTCCCTTATATAATAAAGAATTTTCAGTAAATTTTGAACCCTCTTCTTTTGACAATTTTTTTATGCTCATGTCGAAATGAATTTATAATGATACGAACAACAAAAAGAAAGAGCGGGGAGAACCCGCTCTTTCTAAGCCATCGTATATGGAATTATTTTTGGAAACCGCCTAATTGTTGCTCAGCTAGTGAAACTAGACGTTTAGTAATTTCGCCACCAACAGAACCGTTAGCGCGAGATGTTGCATCAGCTCCAAGTTGAACACCAAACTCTTGAGCGATTTCGTACTTCATTTGATCTAATGCTGCTTGAGCACCAGACACTGCTAATTTATTTGTGCTTGCCATGTTGTATCACCTCCTTGTGAGTATAGAGTGTGATAAACAACATGACTTCATACATATTTTAGATATGGTAATTTATGGTTTTAGAAAAGTTCTTCGAATTTTTCTTCTTCCGCCACTACTTCAACTGTTTGTAATACCATTGTTTCTTTGTTCGCTACAGCTTCTTCGATTAACGGTGTGAAATCGTATTTCGCTTCAAAACGATTTGCTTTTTCACGCTTCGGCTTCGTTGCTGGGCTAGCTGGTGTGAATACTGTACAACAATCTTCGTATGGACGAATTGAAATATCATACGTGCCGATTTCTTCAGCGATTTTAATAATTTCTAATTTATCCATCGTAATAAGCGGACGAATAACTGGGTAGTTTGTTACTTCGTTAATCGTATGCATGCTATCTAATGTTTGGCTTGCTACTTGTCCAAGACTTTCACCAGTCGTGATTGCAAGTGCATTACGCTCCTCAGCAATACGCTCTGTAATACGCATCATCATACGGCGCATAACCGTCATTGAATAGCTAGATGGGATTTCTTTATTAATCGTTTTTTGCACTTCTGTAAATGGAACAAGGTGCAGCGTTACTCGTTTACAGTATTTCGTTAACTCTTGTGCTAAATCGATTACTTTTTGTTTTGCACGCTCACTTGTGAAAGGTGGGCTATGGAAGTGAACTGCTTCCACAGATACGCCGCGTTTCATCGTTAAGTACGCTGCTACTGGGCTATCAATACCACCAGAAAGAAGTACCATTACTTTTCCGCCAACGCCAACTGGTAAACCGCCAGCTCCCATGTGCTCACCACACATAATATAGCTGTAACCACTGCGAATTTCTACACGCACATTCACATCTGGATTATGGACGTCTACTGTGATATCCTCTGTATTTTCTAAAATGTGCCCACCGATTTCTGGAAGTAACTCCATCGTCTTCATTGGGAAGCGCTTATCAGAACGGTGCACTGTAATTTTAAATGTTTTCACATCATCTTTTACTTGTAAGAAAGCTGCTAATGCACCTTTTTTAATGTCTTCTAATTCTGATGGTACTTTCATCGCTAAGTTAAACTTATGAATACCAAATACGTCTTTCAATCTTTCAGAGATTGCTTCATGATCTTCACCATTTAACTGGATGTACATACGGTCATGCGTTGCATCAATTTTAATATTTGGAAACTTTTTCAGTTTGAACTTCACGTTATCTTTTAATGTGCTTACAAATTTAGAACGGTTTTTACCTTTTGTCGTCATTTCTCCGTAACGCACTAAAATATATTCATATGTCATCATATTTCTTTACCTCATCACTTCATATAATTTTGGCATCGTCTCTTTTACAATACCTTCAAATTGTTTTACTTCTTCCATCGTGTTGTCTGGTGCCAAACTAATACGAATAGCGCTTGCAGCTGCTGCATGCGGCACTCCCATCGACACTAACACTCTGCTTACTTCATTTGCTTTTGAAGAACAAGCTGATTTCGTTGACACATATACACCGTGTTCTTCTAAAGCATGAACGACTACTTCTGGTTTTAAACCAACAAATGATACATTTAAAATGTGCGGTGCTGCATATGCAAGCGATGTATTAATCGTCACATCTTCCATCTCTTTAAAGAAGCTGACAAGCTCTGCTTGTAAACTTTGCAAATGAGCTACCTTTTCTTTCACTTGTTCCATTGTCATGCGAAGTGCTTTCACCATCGCTACAATGCCAGGTAAATTCTCTGTACCAGAGCGATACTTAAGCTCTTGTTGACCACCTGATAAAATCGGATCTAATCTTACGCCATCACGTATATAAAGAAGACCCGTTCCTTTTACACTGTGGAATTTATGTCCAGATATTGAGCAAAGATCAATATGAGAAGCATATAAATCAAGCGGTACTTTTCCTATCCCTTGTACATGATCTACATGGAATCTTATTTTCGGATGATTCGATAATAACGTTCCAATTTCAGCAACGGGCTGAATTGCTCCAGTTTCGTTGTTCACATGAATAATTGATACAAGAATCGTATCTTCACGAAGTGCTCGTTTCACATCTTCTACCGATACAACACCATGCTCGTTAACCGGTAAATATGTTACATCAAATCCGAGTTCTTCTAATTGCTTATATGCCTCAAACACAGACGCGTGTTCAATATTTGTTGTAATGATATGTTTGCCGCGCGAACGATTCCTCATCGCTATCCCTTTAATCGCAAGGTTATTCCCTTCCGTTCCACCTGATGTGAAAATAATCTCAGAAGGTTTAACGTGAAGAAGCTGCGCTGCAATCGTTCTTGATTGTGTTAATAGACGCTCTGCCTCTCCTCCAAGCGAATGAATAGAAGAAGGATTACCAAAATATTTCCCAGCAACCGTCACGTACGATTGAAGAGCTTCTGGATATGGCTTCGTCGTCGCACTATTATCAAAATAGATCATCGTTCTTCCCCTTTCAGCGCTATCACATCATATAATCATATCATACATACGTGTCATTACGCTAAGACTACGCAAAGGTTCCGTTTTATCCCGATTAGTGAATAATAATTAGTGAGATACCCCCACTGATTACAGTTTCACTTTACCCCGCATTAACGGGCAGTAAGACTCTCACCTCAAAGTTCAACTAGAGCAAAGAAGTTAGGTGGGAGATCAACTGCCCGTAAATGCCCGATTGGTTCAACTAGTAATCAGTGGGGATGAATCCCCCCACTGATTACAGTTTCACTTTATTTTGAAACGAATAACCTTACTGTATTCCGCTATTCATTATAGCAACATCGCCTGCAAAATTACACAAAAAAACAAACCCTTTATGAAAGGGTTTGTTCATTGTCTACATATTCAGCTATTTTTTGAACAACGCCAGGCTCAAGTTGCTCTAGTACAGAAGCGGCTTGTTCTAAAGCTGCATCGTATTGATATTCACGGAATAATTTCTCCGCATAATTTAAGCTTTCTGCAAGGCTCTCATCATGACTGCGGTAACGATTACCGTATTGAATTAATTTTTCAACTAAATACGCTTGTCCAATTAACTCTTCTGTCATTTCAGCTACACCGTTTACAGTTGTGTATGCTTCTTCTAAACTGCTATTTACAGCGTTCATATTTAACGGCTTCACTTCTAATTGTTCATATACAGCTTGCATTGCCATTTGCCCTCTTTTTAAATCTTCCATAATACTCTCCGGAAGACCTGGCAAATTCGACTTTTGCATAAAGCGTTTCGTTTCGAAAATGGTATTTCGCATTTCTTGTAACTTCTCACGCGCTTCAAATTCTTCTTTACGCATCGTTTGCAGCATTTCTTTATATTCTGCATGAAGTACTTTTAATGTTTCACATTGCTCATAAACCTCTTCTAGTTCCTCACGAATAATAGAGAAGGCAATATCTTGTTCAGCAACGCGTAATTGTAGCATTTCAAAACGTTTCGTTAAAATGTGCATTTGCTTTTCAATTACTTTTTGGGATTCAATATCCTTATCTTGCAATTGATAGCTTTGTTTCACAAGTTGTGTTTCTGTTTTCGTTTCAATCGTTTCAATACGCATTTCTTCTAAGTCTTCATAAACAGAAAGTGTTTTTTGCTCCACATAATGTCTCGCATGTACCTCTTGCTCAAGTTGATCATAGAAACCATCTAAACGAGTTTTTAAGTCTTCCACTTTTTCAGCCGCTTCTGTTATATGAAGCTCCTGTATATCCATTAAACATGTGTTTAGTTGTGTCGTCATATCGCGAACTTCTTTAGGGATTTCCAAATACTCTAATACATAACCTTGTCTTACCATATCATTATGACCCTGTAATAAATCTTCCAGTTGAACTGGTAGCGTCGCTTGACACTCTACTAATAAATCTGGAATTTGGTGAATAATGATTTCTAAACCTGCTAAACCTTCTTCTAAACTAATAACAATTTCTCTCGCTTTTAAGTAATCACCATTATCTGTTGCTTCTTCAAAGCTTTTAAATTTATTAGATTCAGCGTCTAGCATTTCTTCGATTTTCTGCTCTGCTGCTCCATACATATGTCTATGAGCAAGAACACTCTTTTTCATACTACGATATGTATCACGTAACCCTTCAATTTCCGAGCTATTTTTCTCATGGCTTTCTAACAATTGCTGTAATTCATTTAAAACACCTGTAATACGATTATCAGCATCATCTAAACCACTTATGGATTCATTCATCGCATGCTTTGCTTTTCGGAAGGAGAATTGCGAGGCGAATTTTCGCGCTTGCGCTAAATCTTTGTCAGCTTTCGGAAGGGTTGTTGATACAATTTCATCCCATTCTTCACGCCATTTACCAAACAGTTCTTCTGTTTGACCCGTCATATTTAAATCTTTTACCCGTTTTAGTTCATCTGCCACAGGTTTATCTTTTATCTCTTGTTTCCACTGCTCCAGTGCTTCAATATCTTTATATGAACGATTTCTTATCACAAGCTCTATCATGAGCAGCACTAGAATAGAGCTTACTACAATGATAACGATCGTCAGGATAGAATCCATGCAAAAAAGCCTCCTAGTTATATCTCTTTTTTTGTCCGTTCCGTTTATGAAATGGAAGGCATTATGTATAAAAAGGGAATTCCCCTATATTTAACAACTAACAATGTACTAATCATACCATGTAATGGCTTGTTTTTGACCTAGTTTTTTTTAAAATTTCATGTTTCTTTCAATGCGATTGTAATCTTTCTCAATATTCCGCTTACCTCACTACCTATCCTCAAATGATTGGAATAACAAACAATCTTTCGTATGAGATGCGAAATAAATTTTCCGTATGAGTGGCGGTTCAACAGAAATTACATGTACATTCCCCTGCCTTACAGACTGTTCTACTGCCCTTTCTGGAAGTAACGTAATACCAAGGTCAGCTTTTACCATTGCAAGCATCGGTTCTGCGTAAGATGTTTCCACAGCTATAGTTGGTTTTACACCTATATCATGAAACATGTTCATAATCATTTTCCTTACATCACATATTTCTGGATATACAATTAATTTTTCATTTTGCAACTCTTCTATTTGAATGACCATCTTCTCTTTGTACGGATGATTATTTGAAACGGCACAAACAATTTTCTCTTGTTGCACTTCTTTTATATACGTAGCACCTTCCACTACTGAATCGATGAACATCGCTTCAATCTCCCGCACTTTAAATAACTCTCTTAATACTTCCGTATGCCCGATTTTCCATTCTACTTCGAACTCATCACCTAATATATCTTTACATTCTGATATATAACGCTCCGCTAAACTCGGTAGTATACCAATTGAAAACTTTCGGTTCTCTTGATACCCCCTCATTTCTGTTTTCACTTCATTTATTTGTTCCAAAATCGGTAACATTCTTTTTATAAATAACTCTCCTGCCTCCGTTAACTCCACTCCTTGCGCAGAACGCTTAAGTAAAGTGACCTCTAAATCCGCTTCTAACCTTTGAATTTGTTTACTAAGCGCCGGTTGAGAAATATGTAAAAGCTTACTCGCTTTTGATAAACTTCGCGTATGCTTCACTTCAATAAACGATCGTACTGCCTCCAAATCCATCGTACACACCTCTAACAAAAAGTTATAACCGTTATAAGAAATCGATATTTCCTCCTATAAACAATTACTCTTTATACTTATTTCATCAACTTACTATAACGAAATGCAAAGGGGAAAGATACTCTTGAACAAAAAACAAATGCTACTCGGATCCTTTCTATGCTTACTCGCCGTCACTGCTTGGGGATTTATGTTTCCTGTAATGGCAAATGCCTTGCAATTTATCGATCCGTTCTTCTTCACAACTATCCGATACGGGTCAGCAGCTATTATTTTTCTTATTTTGCTATTAATCACTGAAGGAAAGACTTCGCTCCGCTTAGAAAAAAGAACACTTTCTCTATTCTTTTACGGGACAGTCGGTTTCGCAGGGTATGGTTTTCTTGTTTTCTACGGACAACAACTTGCCGGGCCTTCTGGAGCAATCCATGCAGCGATGATTCAGTCTCTCATGCCACTAATTGCCTTATCATTACAATGGATAACAAAAAACAAGCGCCCACAAAACTACACATTCCTTTGTATGTTCGTTGCATTACTCGGTGTTATGCTTGTCATTTCAAAAGGAAATATTCACTTATTATTTGGAGCTGCAAGTCACTTATCGACAAATATATTAATGCTATGCGGCGTTACTTGCTGGGTCATTTATACAAACGGGGGTGCTCACTTTCAGTCTTGGTCACCACTTCGATATACGACATTAACTTGTCTATTTGGCTCAATTTCACTCATCGTTATTGTCACTTTCTTAACGTACACAAACATAGTTACTATGCCGTCACTGCATACAGTTGTGAGCGTTCGTTTTGAGCTCTTTTATATGTCGATTATCGCAGGTGTTATCGCTGTATTTTGCTGGAATATGGGGAATCGCTATATTTCATCTATTAACGGCATATTATTCATGAATTTAGTTCCTGTCCTTGCACTGATTGGTTCTATCTTTCGAGGTTATACAGTCGATAAAATCGAAATTGCTGGAGCTGCATTAACAATTATCGCGCTATTATGTAACAATTTATGGCAAAGAAAAGCAAACATAAAAATCCCCACCTCAGTTCGTTAGGTGGGGATTCTTCACATATGAACAGCTCTTGGCCATTCATGGTACATATTCGTTTTACATAATGCTTGTTCCATCCATCGCTCAATCTCTTTCGTGTACATTTCTATGAAAAATGTCTCGGATGGGAAAGAATGCAGTACTTCTGATATATATTGTGGATATAAAAACGGCATATTTATCATGCCTTTTAATTGCGTCATAAACATTGTAAATGATACTTTCTGAAACTCTTGTGTCATTTGTCCTTGTCTAATAATTTGCTCTATATAATATCTCTCTTTAGAAAAATAAACGGTCATCACTTCACGAATTAATGTCGTATCAAGCGAAAGCTCTCGGTAGAAGAAACGTGTTAGTTCTCTATTTTCAAATTGATATCGTAAAATCCCGCGCACCATTTGCACCATCACATCTTTAGCCGACAAATACTCTCTCTGTTCAAAGGACGTTTCAATCACATGAATATACCCTTCTAAAAAATCAGTAATAAGCTGCTCTAATAGGCCTTGCTTTCCAGCAAAATAATATGAAATATTCGCTACATTCACATCCGCTCGCTTTGCAATGTCTCGCACCGACGTTCCATCATAACCTTTCGTATTAAACAACGATATTGCCGCATCAATTACTTTTTGTTTCGTCTGTTTCATGCGCTCACTTCCTCTCACTGAACAGCTATAGTTTAAATTTCTTGACTTTTAAGACAAATTCCTTTAATTTTCTATCGACAAAGTCATGTGAAATACACCGTATTTTGCTAATGTTTTACACATCTCGATAAAAAAGGAGCTGTTTCCATGTTTACTAAAGAAAGTTATGCAGGATCTCGCGTGCAGCAATATGAGACAGTAATTAAACAACTGGATGCGTTATTAACTGGCGAATCAAACGTAGTCGCAAACTTATCAAATGCGTCCGCATTATTAAACCAATTTTTAGATCGCGTTAATTGGGTTGGCTTTTACGTAACAGAAGGAAATCAGCTTGTCCTTGGACCGTTCCAAGGAATGCCTGCTTGCGTACGCATTCCATTTGGACGAGGCGTTTGCGGCGTAGCAGCTGAAACGAAAACAACGCAGCTTGTAGCGGACGTTCACCAATTCCCAGGACATATCGCTTGCGATAGTGCTTCTAATTCAGAAATCGTTGTACCGATTGTGAAAGAAGGAGCTGTCATTGGTGTACTTGACATTGATAGTCCTGAAAAGAATCGTTTTGATGAAGTAGATCAGTGCTATTTAGAAAAGTTTGTGGAAACACTCCTAAAACATATGTAAAAGGAAAAGAGCGAGTTATCGATTTAGTACGTCCTGTACAAAACCGATAGCTCACTCTTTTTTTATTGATTAACAGTAGATATTTTCTTTAATGCCTGCTCTAAATCAGAAACGATATCCTCCCACGATTCTAAACCGACCGATAAGCGTATTAAATTATCGAAAATGCCCATTTCTTTTCTTAGTTCAGCCGGAATCGCAGCATGCGTCATCGTTGCTGGATGCTGAATTAACGTTTCTGTATCTCCTAAACTCACCGCAATTGTAATAAAGTGAAGATCATTAATAAACGCTTGCGTCTCTTCTTTTCCACCTTTTACTGAAAAAGAAATAACCCCGCCCCCGCGTTTCATTTGACGAGATGCTAACTCCCCTTCTGGATACCAAACATCTTCTACCACATCATGTTTTCTTAAGAACGATACAATTTTTTCTGCATTATCACAATGACGATCCAGTCTTACTGCTAACGTCTTTAATCCGCGTAATAATAACCACGCATCAAACGGCGCCATAATACCGCCGATATCTTTTCTCATCGGGCGAATTTGTTCAGCTAACGCTTTCGTTTTACAAATCGTTACACCCGCTACAACGTCACCATGGCCACCAATATATTTTGTCGCACTATGCACAACAGCGTCACAGCCAAGCTCAAGCGGTGTTTGTAAATAAGGCGAACAAAACGTATTATCAACGATGACAAGTAAGCCATTTTGCTTCGCAACCTGAATCACTTGTTTTAAATCGATTAATTTCATTGTTGGATTAATCGGTGTTTCAACGAAAATAAGCTTTGTATTCGGACGAATTTTATTTTCAATATCAGCCTCTGTCTCCATGTCACAAAACGAATGCGTAATCATAAATTTTTCTTCTAACACTTCTAAAAAACCGTACGTACACCCATATAATCCATTTGAACAAATAATATGATCTCCAGCCTTTAAAAAACCAATTAAAGTTGCTGAAATAGCTGCCATACCAGATCCGAAGGCAAGTGCTTCTTCTCCTCCTTCTAACACCGCCATACGTTCTTCAAATAATTTCACAGTCGGATTTCCAAGTCGTGAGTAAATATAAGATGGATCCACTCCTGCGAAACTCGCCTCTCCTTGCTGCGCAGTCTCAAATGTAAATGTAGAAGTTTGAAATAAAGGTGGTGTTAAACTTCCTTTATGTTCCTCAGGTGTATAACCGTGATGAATTAACGCTGTCTCCATATGCTTCTTTTTCATAAAAACATCCCCTTTATGTTTTTATCCAGCATATTCACCAGTAAAAACTGATGAACGTTTTTACTACATTTTATGTAAGCGTTTTATTTGTGTTTCTATCTCTTCTTTTATATTGTTTTAAATTCCTTCTTATATTAATTTCCAAAATTTATATGCATAAAACAAAAACGTACTCGCTTGACGAAACTCTGGGTAAAAGATATAATAGCGTTTGTGTAAAATAAAAAGGCAGCCTTGTAATGTGAGTTTATCGTTTGTATTTTGTTCCTCTACGGAGGTGTATCTCGTAACTCCCTGCTGCTGGAGCGAAGGTACATGAAAACAAAATGCCCGTAAATATCGATTACGTCTGTTTTTATTTTACGTAAATAAAAACATTTTTAAAGGAGGAGTCAACTATGGCTCGTTATACAGGTCCAGCTTGGAAACTGTCTCGTCGTCTTGGAATCTCTCTAAGCGGCACAGGAAAAGAATTAGAAAAACGCCCTTACGCACCAGGTCCTCACGGTCCTAACCAACGTAAGAAACTTTCAGAATACGGTTTACAATTACAAGAGAAACAAAAACTTCGTCACATGTACGGCATGACTGAGCGTCAATTCCGTCGCACATTTGACCAAGCAGGTAAAATGCCTGGTAAGCACGGCGAAAACTTCATGATCCTTCTTGAAGCTCGTCTTGACAACTTAGTTTACCGTATGGGCTTAGCTCGCACTCGTCGTGCAGCTCGCCAATTAGTAAACCACGGTCACATCACGGTTGATGGATCTCGCGTAGATATCCCATCTTACCGCGTTAAACCTGGTCAAACTATCAGCGTTCGCGAAAAATCTAACAGCCTTGTTGTTGTTAAAGAAGCGATCGAAGTTAACAACTTCGTACCAGAATACTTAACTTTCGATGCTGATAAGTTAGAAGCTACTTACACTCGTCACGCTGAGCGTTCTGAGTTAGCAGCTGAAATCAACGAAGCATTAATCGTAGAGTTCTACTCTCGTTAATGACAAAAAGCCAATCCTCTGGATTGGCTTTTTTCAATTCCCACCATAATTTTTTTATATCCCACGTAACATAAAGAAACCAATACCCTATACTCCCATCTAAAACAAAAAGAATAACTTCCCTATTTCCATAAAGAACTTCTGTTATATTATGAATTTTCACGGAATAACAATAATATTAAAAACTTTATAACGAGGAGACATTGATATGGAATTCAGAAATGATATAAACAAACTAGCTAACCAAATTTTAGAACGAAAAGAGTACATAACTAATGAAGAAATGACCAAGCAATCATTAATTATTCCTTTTCTTCAAAAGCTAGGTTATGACGTTTTTAACCCTTTAGAAGTTAGACCTGAGTATATTGCAGACTTCGGAACTAAAAAGGGAGAAAAAGTCGATTATGCGGTTTTCAAAAATGGAGTTCCAATTATTTTAATTGAGGCAAAATCTGTAACAGAAAATCTCCTTAAACATGATGCGCAACTATCTAGATATTTCAATGCCTTACCCGATGTCAAAGTAGGGGTACTAACTAATGGTGTAGAATACAAGTTTTATACTGATTTAACAAATGACAATGTGATGGACGAAAAACCTTTCTTCACATTCGGTATGGATAATTTAACTAATGTAGATATTGAAACAATTGAAACTTTCACAAAAGAAAATTTTGAAGCCGAAGGAATCGTAAAATATGCTGAAGAGCTTATTTATATGACCAATTTAAACTCTACAATTAAAGAATTATTTAAAAATCCTTCAGATGACTTCCTTCGTTTTCTAATTAAAGACTTTAGTTCAACTAGAATTACAAATAACGTTTTAGAGCGATTCCGACCAATCGTTAAAAAAGCAATTAATCGAACACTATTAGAAATAATCAGTGATGGTTTAACACCAAAGGAAACAAAAACACCGGAGAAAATAGAAACAAGCCTAGTTGCAGCCGCTTCTACCGAAATATTTGAAGATATTAGCAAAGAAGACAAAACAGATAGAGTTTTTACTACAGAAGATGAACTAACCGCATTTAACATTGTTAAAGAAATTTTAACTGAACATCAAAAAGACATCAGCGACCTTAAATATAAAGATACCATTAGTTATTTTTGTATCATGAATCGCGTGATCACAAAATGGTTTATACGTCTCTTCCTTGATGGAGATGCAAAATCCTTAGTTGTAAGACTCGATCTAGAAGCTACTAAACAGCTATGTCCTAATTTTGTGGTTGAACAAGCTCCAAAATCACAGGGAGTAAGTAGAATTTTTATTGATCATGTTAATGATTTAAAAGATTTGGAACCACTTATTATTTCGTGCTATGATCAAATTTTAGCTAATGTTTAAAAGCGAGAAATGTTCACTCTTTTCCAACAACCTGACAAAAAGCCAATCCAATGGATTGGCTTTTGAAGTTTATATATAAAATAAAGTTATTTATTTTCCTCTTTTTGAACATATACATAAGCATCTTTCTGCTCTTTATGTATATCAACCTTCGAATTCTCTGCAAGCTGACCCGCATTTAGCAAAGAAAAAATAATCAACGCTTCTAGTGACATTTCGTTTTACCACTCCTTTCTAATTGTTATACGTTTATCATACCGCTTACATGTGATTTCCGTATGAACTCGAAAAGGAGATTAAAACAAAAAAGCTTTGAGGAATTTCCTCAAAGCTTTTTATTTATTAGTAACGAATTAAGAAATATTTCTTTTTACCGCGGCGAATGATTGTGAATTTACCTTCGATGCGGTCGTTTTCTGTTACAACGTAGTCTAATGCTTGTGTACGCTCACCGTTTACGTAGATTGCGCCGTTCGTTACATCTTCACGTGCTTGACGTTTTGATGGAGAGATTTTGCTTTCTACAAGTAAGTCGATTAATACTGTATCTTCTGCAGTACGTTCTACAGATGGTACATCTTTGAATCCTTGCTCGATTTCATTTGCAGTAAGTTCTGCAACAGAACCGCTGAATAATGCAGCTGAAATTTTAATTGCTTGCTCTAACGCTTCTTCACCGTGAACAAGTTTTGTCATTTCAGAACCTAATGCTTTTTGTGCTGCACGTTTTTCTGGTGCTTCAGCTACTTGCTTTTCAAGCTCAAGAATTTCTTCATGAGATAAGAATGTGAAGTATTTTAAGTATTTAACAACGTCGCGGTCATCTGTGTTAATCCAGAATTGGTAGAACTCGTAAGGAGTTGTTTTCTCTGGGTCTAACCAAATTGCGCCGCCTTCTGTTTTACCAAATTTCGTACCGTCAGATTTAGTAACAAGTGGAATTGTTAAACCGAATGCTTTCGCATCTTCTTCTGATTTACGGATTAATTCCAGACCAGCTGTAATGTTACCCCATTGGTCACTACCACCGATTTGTAGACGGCAATTATGGTGTTGGTATAAGTTTAAGAAGTCATATGATTGTAAAATCATGTAACTGAACTCAGTGAATGAAATACCAGTCTCTAAACGAGATGCTACTGTATCTTTCGCTAACATATAGTTTAAACCGAAGTTTTTACCGATATCGCGTAAGAATGAAATTACATCTAAGCTACCAAGCCAGTCATAGTTGTTAGCCATCGTTGCTGGGTTGTCCACGTTTTCAAACTCTAAGAAGTTTGAAAGTTGGTTTTTAATGCTTTCTGTATAGTAAGCAACTGTATCTTTCGTATTTAATGTACGCTCTGCTTTTTTACCACTTGGGTCACCGATCATACCAGTACCACCGCCAACAAGTGCGATTGGTTGATGACCAGCTAATTGGAAACGACGTAACATTAATACTGGTAACATATGACCGATGTGCAAGCTATCCGCTGTCGGGTCGAAACCACAGTATAATTTAACGCTTTCTTTTTCTAATAATTGCTCAAGGCCCTCAGCATCTGTTTGCTGATTAATTAGACCGCGAAATTCAAGATCTTGTAAAATACCCATATCCTACATACTCTCCTTTAAGTTCATTACTGGCGTGAAGGTTGAAAACATAAAAAAATCGCCCCTTCAAATAAGGGACGATTTTGATTATCGCGTTACCACCCTAGTTGCAGGCCAAAAAAGCCTACCACCTTATTTACATAACGGCTTAGCACCGTCTTTTCCCTTTTGAATATAATTCAATCGAAAAAAGATGCTCTAGGGGCGTAATTCGCGATCATCTATGTGCTGATTTCCACCGACCATCAGCTCTCTAAAACAGGGAAATGATCACTACTTCTCCCTTTCCACGCTCAATTATTCATATACTTTTCTTTATACCATCATTTATATAGGCGTGTCAAATAGAGGTCGAGTTTCTATTCTTTACAATGTCACAAAGAGTATCGTAATAAGAGAAAGAATTGGAACCCCAACTAATAACGATACGTGAAACACAACCGATAAATCATTCCCAATCGTCGCTTCCACAGGATCTTTCGCCGGGGAACCAAGAAACCCGATTAATCGATCGAATCGACTTACCGTTTTTGGAAAGTCTGGTATTTCTACATGATCACTATCTAAATGTTGCTTTAACTTATATTCACTCTTAAAGGGATTTTCGCTCAATTTCGTCCACCTCCAGCAATTGTTTCAATTTCTTTATTCCATTATGAAGTCTCGATTTCACTGTTCCAATCGGAATGTTTAATATTTCTGCAATTTCTTTTTGCTGCATATCATGATAATAAGAAAGGATTAGGACCGCTCTTTGCTCTTCTGGAACTTTCAAAATTGCTTCTCTTACTGTGAGCCGATCTTCGTGAGAAAATTCTTTTTCCGGAATCGGCAATAAAAATGGCAAAAGCGTACGCCACTTTTTTCTCCTATTTAATTTATTAATCATAAGACGATAACCGATTTGAAATAAATACGTTTTTACTTTACCTTTTTCAGGTTCATACATATGTTTCTTTCGTTCTAAAGTCAAAAACGTATCTTGCACGAGGTCGATACTCAATTGTTCATCTCGATTAAATCGATACAAAAATGTGTATAGCGCTGGTTTGATTAAAACATATAGTTTTTCTCCTGCCTGCTTATCTCCATTTTTGTACGCAAGCATGAGCTCTTCCTCAATCCCAATCTGCGCCATGATTTTTGATCTCCTTTATTCCTTTTAACGTTAATGAAATACGGGAAATTAAATATGCAATCGCAATAAAAATCCACAATTGTGATTGATTTGTAAAAAATTGCACATATGGGTTTTGAATCGTAAATCCCATTGCAACTAAAATATTTAACGCTTGCACACATATGCATGCATACAACGCAAGGCAGACAGAAATAGTATCAAATACATTCCAGCGAAAATACACTTTTGTTTTTGTAAAATCAATTTTATATCCATTTTTCCGTACTATATGTTTTCTATCAAATGGAATAATTATTGAAAACAGAACACCCATTATAACTCCAGCTGTAAGCATTGATACTCTATATCCAATTGGTATCGGTAAGAAAAGACCACAAGAAAATACAACTATAATTCCAATTAAAGCAAAAGCAAGAAGTAATTTATTAGACATATAAAAGCCTCCCTCATCTATTCTTTCATAAATGTATACAGACGAGGAAGGCGCTTCGTTCAAATATTATTTTATTTTTTTAATAATCTTTGCAGGATTCCCGCCAACTACTACATTATCAGGCACATCTTTCGTTACAACGGCGCCAGATGCGATAACCGCATTGTCTCCAATTGTTACACCTGGATTAATAATCGCTCTTCCGCCAATCCATACGTTATCGCCAATTGTAACTGGTTTCCCGTATTCTGATCCGCTTATACGCTCAATTGGATCAAGCGGGTGCGTTGCTGTATAAATGTGAACACCTGGAGCTAACATACAGTTCACTCCGATTGTCACCGGGCATACATCTAAAATCGTACAGTCAAAGTTCGCATAAAAATTTTCGCCGACATGAATGTTATAGCCGTAATCACATCTAAAAGAAGATTCAAGATGAATATTATCTCCTGTCGTTCCGAATAGTTCTTTTACGATTTCGCTACGCTCTTTCAATTGCGCTTCTGGCGTATCATTTAATTTTCTCGTTACTATACGTGCTTGCTCCCTGTCTTGTACTAAAACTGGATCAGCTGGTATGTACATTTCCCCTTCGATCATCTTTTCTTTTTCAGTTTTCATGTTATTACCCCCTTTAACTTATATATACAAGTTCATGATATCATAAAAAAGAAAGGTCTGAACGTTTTTCGTTCAGACCTTTCTTTTTTAATCTTCCATCGTTGATAAGTCACCTGTTGGTAAGTTTAACTCCCATGCTTTTAATACACGGCGCATAATTTTACCACTTCTCGTTTTCGGTAATTTATCTCTAAATTCAATTTGTCTTGGCGCTGCATGAGCTGCTAGGCCTTTCTTTACAAATTGACGAATTTCTTCTTTTAATTCATCAGATGGTTCGTATCCTGCTCGAAGTGCGATAAATGCTTTAATGATTTCGCCGCGCACTGGATCAGGAATACCAATTACACCAGCTTCTGCAACAGCAGCGTGCTCGATTAATTTACTTTCTACTTCAAATGGACCAACGCGCTCACCTGACGTCATAATTACATCATCAATACGTCCTTGGAACCAGAAGTATCCATCTTCGTCCATATATGCAGAGTCACCTGATACGTACCAATCGCCTGGCATGAAGTAAGAATCATATTTTTGCGGGTTATTCCAGATTCTACGCATCATAGCTGGCCAACCTTTACCAATTGCTAAGTTGCCCATTGTGTATGGAGGCACTTCATTTCCTTCATTATCAACAATCGCTGCTTTCACACCTGGAATTGGTTTGCCCATTGAACCTGGACGGATTTCCATACAAGGGTAGTTACAAATAACTTGTCCACCTGTCTCTGTCATCCACCACGTATCATGAATACGAAGTCCAAATGCATTCATACCCCAGCGAATTACTTCTGGATTTAATGGTTCACCAACGCTTAATACGTGGCGCACTTGTGATAAATCATATTTTTTAATTGTGTCTTGCCCAGCTCCCATTAACATACGGAAAGCTGTTGGTGCGCTATACCAAACTGTTACACCGTAATCTTGCAGTGCTTCATACCAAGCTTCTGGACTAAATCGTCCACCTAAAATAACATTTGACGCTCCGACTAACCACGGTGCGAAAATACCGTAAGCAGTTCCAGTTACCCAGCCCGGGTCAGCAGTACACCAATATACATCGTCTTCTTTTAAATCTAATACCCATTTCGCCGTTTGATAGTGCTGAACCATTGCGTTTTGCGCATGAAGCACACCTTTTGGCTTACCAGTAGAACCAGACGTATAGTGAAGAATTAAACCGTCTTCACGGCCTAACCATTCGATATGTAATTCTTTTGAAGCTTGTTCAAATAAAGGATTGAACGCTACCGTTTTACCGCCTTCTTCTACATTATCCCCAACAAGGAAAACTGTTTTTAAAGCAGGTAAATCATTTAATGGTATGCGCTCTAATAACTCAGGCGTTGTAATTAACACCTTTGCTTCACTATCTTCTAAACGATCGCGAACCGCACCTTCCATAAATGCTTCAAATAACGGTCCAACAATTGCTCCTAATTTCACTGCACCTAAAAGTGCGAAATATAATTCTGGAGAACGTGGCATAAAAATAAAAACGCGATCGCCTTTTTCTACATCGCCATAATTTTTTAGGACATTTCCTGCTTTATTAGAAAAATCCTTCATTTCCTTAAATGTATATTTCTCTTTTCGCGATCCATCTTGATAATAAAGGGCTACTTTATTCTTTCGATCGGATTTCGCATGCTTATCAATTGCCTCATACGCCATATTCACTCGGCCTGTTTCATTCCAAGTAAAGTTTTTATTAACCTCTTCCCAGTTAAAATTCGCGTATGCCTCATCATAATTCGGCAAATTATTTTCTCCTTTAATGACAGGAAGCGTTTCTACTTTCATACTTTACATCCCCCTCCTATGTATTCTATTATCTATTATAATGATATTATTTAAAATTTTCAGTATATTTGTTGATTTTTAGACAAATTTTTAATGACAAAATTCGATTCACATCGCATATATTATAAAGTACGATATGAATAGATTCACAAACCCTCAAGGTGGTGAGCAATACATTGATTCATAAAAAAATATACAATGCTAGAAACTTAAAAACAGCGAAAGGCACTTTAATTATTGAAGGCCCTGTCTCTACACATAATCTTGAAATGTATGAATTCCATCCAGATTTAGTTGCGTTTCGTCCTGCTGAACAGCAATATAAAGCAATTGTCGAAATTTCTAAATTACCAGAAGCTCGACTCATTATCGCTAGACATGACCAAATGATTGTTGGATATGTTACATATTTATATCCTGATCCGCTCGAACGATGGTCAGAAGGAAAAATGGAAAATTTAATTGAGCTTGGGGCAATTGAAGTAGTCCCAGCCTTCCGCGGGAGTTCTGTCGGAAAGAACTTACTAGAGGTTTCTATGATGGACGATTATATGGAAGATTACATTATATTGACGACTGAATATTATTGGCACTGGGATTTGAAACAAACAGGATTGAATGTGTGGGAATACCGAAAAGTAATGGAGAAGATGATGAATGCCGGCGGGTTACAATGGATGGCTACAGACGATCCTGAAATTTGTTCACATCCTGCCAACTGTTTAATGGTCCGCATCGGTAAACGCGTGGATACGGATTCTATTCAAGCTTTTGATCGTCTACGTTTTCACAATCGTTTTATGTATTAATAAAGGGGGCAACTGGAATGATTGTAGAAGAAATTATGAATCAAAATGTAGTTACACTACATCCAAACGATACAATCGAAACAGCAATCCGAACGATACGTACGAAAGGCATTCGGCACATTCCAATTGTCGATCAAAATAATCACGTCGTAGGCATTATTTCTGATCGGGATGTAAGAGATGCAAGTCCATCTATTCTAGATGAACAAGTTTCACTCGATATGCTACAGCAACCGCTTGAACTTATTATGAAACATCCTGTTATGACTTGCCATCCTCTCGATTTCGTTGAGGAAATTGCTACTTTATTTTTCGAAAATAAAATTGGCTGTCTTCCTGTTACAAAGGCTGGGAAGTTAGTTGGAATCATCTCTGAATCTACAGTATTACACACGTTAGTAAAATTAACAGGAGCACATCAACCAAGTTCGCAAATTGAAATTCAAGTGAAAAATGAACCTGGTATTCTTGGAAAAGTCGTTGCTATTTTTAGTGATTTACAAATAAATATCGTGAGCGTTCTCGTCTACCCAGCAAAAGATGAGAATGAGAAAGTACTCGTTTTCCGCATTCAAACGATGAATCCTCTAAAAGTGATTGATGCACTTGAAGTAGAAGGCTACCGCGTATTATGGCCGAATATTATGGGGATGCAAGCATGAGTAGCGCGTTTATTTATTCGGATGACTTTCGGGGCTATTCATTTAGCCCTGATCATCCTTTTAACCAACTGCGCGTCACACTTACGTATGATTTATTACAAAAGGGCGGTTTCATCTCTCCTTCCCAAATCATCTCACCACGGATGGCTACAGATGAAGAGATCGCCTACATTCATACAGAGGAGTACATAAATGCGGTAAAACGTGCTGGAGAAGGAAAATTAGAAAAATCAATTGCAATGGCGTATGGACTTGGAACAGAAGATACACCAATGTTTCCAAATATGCACGAAGCAAGCGCATTGCTCGTTGGCGGTACGTTAACAGCTGTCGATGCTGTGCTTTCCGGGAAAGTAAAGCACGCTCTCAATTTAGGCGGCGGCTTACATCATGGCTTTCGCGGCAAAGCATCTGGCTTTTGCATTTATAACGATAGTTCCATCGCAATGAAATATATCCAAAAGAAATACGGTTTACGCGTATTATATATTGATACAGATGCTCATCACGGTGATGGTGTACAATGGTCTTTTTACGACGATCCTAACGTATGCACCATTTCATTACATGAAACGGGACGTTATTTATTCCCTGGAACTGGCGCTGTAAATGAGCGCGGACAAGGTAATGGCTATAGTTATTCTTTTAACGTTCCACTCGATGCTTTTACAGAAGACGAATCGTTCTTAGAGTCATATCGAACTGTTGTAAAAGAAGTTGCAGCATACTTTAAACCGGATATTATTTTAACGCAAAATGGCGCTGACGCACACTATTATGACCCACTTACACACCTTTGTGCGACGATGAATATTTACCGTGAAATACCGAAGCTCGCTCGTGAAATTGCTAATGAATATTGCGACGGTCGCTGGATCGCTGTCGGCGGTGGTGGCTATGATCACTGGCGCGTCGTACCAAGAGCTTGGGCACTCATTTGGCTCGAAATGAACAACATCCAAAACATCTCAGGTTATCTCCCTCCAGAATGGCTTGAAGCTTGGAAAGGACAAGCAGAAACAGAACTTCCCCTCACATGGGAAGATCCAGACAACATGTATAAACCTATCCCCCGAAAACCAGAAATTGAAGAAAAGAACGCATTAACTGTAGCGAAGTCTCTTGAAATTATTCGGAATAATATGACAAAATCTTTGTATTAAACAAAAAGGAGGCTCGTTTTTGAATAGCCTCCTTTTATTTATTCTGTATTAACAGACTGGCCTAACTTTTACGAGAAAAGGTAGTGATATTATGTGGGAACCACAAATGATTCACACAAAGCGTGGCACGTTCGAACTCTTCACAAAAGGAGATGGCGAACCACTTTGCATTACACATCACTATTCACAATTCAATGAATCTGGTGATTACTTTGCAGATGTTTTCACTTCCACACATCGTGTATTCCTCATTAATTTACGAGACGCTGGTAACTCTGTAAAAGCCAAAGTAGAAAACGAATTGAGTATGATCGAAACGATTCACGACTTAGAAGCAATTAAAGAAGCTTTGCAATTTTCTATATGGCATTTCGCCGGCCATTCAACAGGCGGTATGCTTGGACTTTTATACGCGATTACATATCCAAAATCCTTACAATCATTAGTCGTGGCCGGAGCCGCAGCAAGTAACTATATCGAAACACCATTTTGTATTTATCATCCAGCACACCCACAGTTTTATTATATGCAAGAACTTATCCAGAACTTAAACAGCCCCCATCTTACAAATGAAGGACGAAAAGAATTATCTGCTAAACGAACGAAGTTGTCTTTATATAAGCCAGAAAACTATAACTCTTATTTTTGTAAATCCATTGTAAAAATAATGTCCGCTAGCCGGATGAACGCTTTTTCTCATGAATATCCAGCATTTGATTTAAGAGAGTATTTATCTTCTATCAAAACAAAAACACTAATTATGTGCGGAAGACACGATGTTCAGTGTCCGATTCAATATTCTATCGAGATGCATGAGGATATACATAATTCTATTTTTGTGACATTTGAGGAAAGTAACCATTATCCTTTTTTAGAAGAAGCTACTCATTTTACTTCTACTACTCAAACATTTTATAAATCATTACACCAGTACCGTTATTACTAAAGAACTCTAAACAACGACAAGAAGCTCGTAGTCTCTATATGACTATGAGCTTAATTTTCAGAAGAAATATTTCATACTAAAAACAAATAAAAGAATACAAGAAATAACCACTAAACCTACATCAAGTAGTACTGACTTTTTATCTCTATCTTTTAAGCTTACCTTAGAGCTAGAAATACTTTTAATTCCCCAAAAGATTGCTAAAAAGAACCAACCGAAATGATCATTTGTATTATCTTCATCATAAAACATTTGTATCGCACCAATAATTAATAAGATAAGTATGATATTAGTTCCCATCTTTAAAGCCTTGTTTGATTTAATATCTTTTAATGCATCTCCCAAAATGTAGCACGCCCTCTCAAACTCCCCTATGTTTTATTTCTCTTTATATATTAACATAAATTACCTATTTCTCCTTTTTAAATAACATACAAAAAACCTGTCAACACTTTGACAGGTTCCCTACACGTTAAAACGATAACCAGCTCCCCACACTGTTTCAATATATTGTGGGTGTGCAGGATCTCTTTCAATTTTTTCACGTAACTTTCTAATATGAACGACGACAGTAGCTAAATCACCAGCGGAATCTAATCCCCAAATGCGTTCAAATAACTGTTCCTTATTTAATACTTGGTTTGGGTTTGTGACAAAGAATGTTAATAAATCAAATTCCTTTGTGGTAAACGCGACTTCTTCATTGTTTATAAAAACTTTTCTAGCTCGTTGATCGATAGAAATCCCGTGAATATATAACGTATCACGTTGCTTACTTACATTTCCTGATAATCTTTCATAACGGGCAATATGCGCTTTTACTCTTGCGACTAATTCGCTTGGGCTAAACGGTTTTGTTATATAATCATCCGCTCCTAATCCGAGTCCGCGGATTTTATCTATATCTTCTTTTTTTGCTGAAACAAGTAAAATCGGAATATCTTTTACAGCACGTATTTGTTTACAAATTTCGAATCCATTCATTTTCGGAAGCATAATATCTAAAATAATTAAATCATAATCTTCTTGCAAGGCTATTTGTAAACCTATTTCTCCTGAATGCTCTACATCAACTTGAAAATCATTAATTTCTAAATAATCTCGCTGTAATTCTGCAATACTTACTTCATCTTCTATTAGTAAAATTCTTTTCAACTTACTCACCACATTTCTCTACTTTTTCCAATGAGAAGAAAATACTTGTGCCTTTTCCAAGCTCGCTTTCTACCCAAATTTCTCCGCCATGTTCTTCAACAATTTGCTTCGCTATTGCTAAACCAAGTCCACTTCCACCTGTGCTAGAATTCCGTGATTGTTCTGCACGATAAAAGCGTTCAAAGATATATGGTAGCGTATCAGATTCTATACCTGATCCATTGTCCATCACTTTCACAATAACTTTATTGTTTTCACTTGATACTGTTACAGTAATTTTTTTCTCTTCTTTATCCATGTATTTCACACTATTATGAATTAAATTGGATATCACTCTATTTATCTTTTCGCAATCGGCCGTTACATATAATGGCGATGAATGTAACTGTAGACGCACTTCTATACCTTCTTCACTTAAATCCATCTGCATCTCTTCTATTAATTCCTGCATAAACGTATTTAATTCCACCGTTTCAAATTGGAATGGAACTCGATTCAAATCGAGCTTCGAAAACAAAAAGAGTTCATCAATGAGTGTGTCCATATGTTTTGCTTTCGTATGAATTGTCGTTAAATACTTATCCATTTTTTCTGGCGTATTTGCTACCCCGTCCTTTATTCCTTCTACATATCCGATAATAGATGTAATCGGTGTTTTTAAATCATGCGATATGTTTGAAATAAGTTCTTTTCGATTTTCTTCATACTGCGTTTGTACTTCAATCGATTCTTTTAACTTCTTTCTCATTTCCTCAAAGCCTTGATTTAATTGTCCTATTTCATCGTACGATGTAACTGGCATTTGAAATTCTAAATTTCCTTCTTTAATTTTCTCCGTCGCATCTTTCAATACAAAGATTGGTTTTATTATACTTCTTGAAACGAGATAACTTAATAGCCCGATGAGTAAAATGGCCAATAGTAAAAGCGATACGAATAAGATTGGAAATAATTTTTGTGTAAGATCTACAAATGAACTTTGTTTTTTTAGTACAAATATACTCCCTTCTTCTTTTTGTGAAAAATAAAAATCAAATTTTACATATCGATAAAATGTATCGCCTAGTTCCGTTGTACCACGACTATTAATATTTGCTGATTCAAATTTCGGAAGTGCTTCTGTTAAAGTCGAACTTTCAAAACCCTTTGTAGCATAAGAAATGTTTTCTCCCTTTCTTACAATTATTTTTACACCTTCTTTTTCAATTGATGAGACGAACGATTCATCTAATAATTGAGATTGATGTTGCTTTGCCGCTAATTTTAATTCAAGATAGGCGTTCTCTTCTTCTGGTGTAAGCGGCTTTTGAATGTAAGAACTTTTATAGAAATTTTTCACTGCTTCTAAATCACCTGTTATCGAAAATACAATTAAAAATCCCGCGACTAATATGAGCGTAATAGAAACGAGAATTACAGCAATATAAGAAAATAAAAACCTTGTTTTAATAGACATCATCTACACCCTCACTTTACTCTGCCTTCATATTTATAAGCATAAAAATATATGTTCAATTACTCAAGTGATTTTATAGTAATTTTAGCGTCAGTTTATAAAAATTTAATGTTCCTATCTTACAGTTGAAATTAGGAGGTTGAAATTCCATGTTCAAAAAAACATTAAGCATGATATGTTGTGTGATTTTTTTACAAGGATGCTCGCAAAAACAAGAAGTAAAAAAGGAGATGACAAACATGGAGACTGCACTACTAGCAGCTACTGAAAAAAATGAAACGAATACTGTTATATCTTTACTAAAACAAGGTGCAAATATAAATGCGACGGATAATCAAGGACGCACTCCACTTATGATTGCTACATACAAAAATGATGTAAAGACCGCAAGAGCCTTGATCACTGCTGGCGCCGATGTAAATATCCAAGATACTATGAAAAACAATCCGTTTCTATACGCCGGTGCCGAAGGTTACTTAGACATTTTAAAACTAACAATTGATGCTGGTGCAGATCCAGCGATTACAAATCGTTACGGCGGAACAGCTCTTATCCCAGCTTCAGAACATGGCTATATTGACGTTATAAAAGAACTCCTCACTCGAACAAATATTGATGTAAACCATGTGAATAACCTCGGATGGACAGCTTTAATGGAGGCCATCGTACTAAGTAACGGAAACGAAACACAACAACAAGTCATTCGCCTTCTTATTGAACACGGTGCAGATGTAAATATTTCAGACAACGATGGTGTTACCCCGCTAGAGCATGCGCGCGCTCATAACTTTGCAGAGATAGAGAAGATTTTGTTAGAGGGACATAAGTAAAAAGCTAACTTTTGCCTTCCTCCCCCGCCCTATGCTACATTTAACCCGTTACATCAATATTAATAGGGTGGGAATAAACATGAACAAACCTAAAATTGGGATGATTGGACTTGGAAGTATCGCACAAAAAGCCTACCTTCCAACACTTACAAAAGAAACAGATTGGAACTTTATCGGAGCGTTTACACCTAACACAGAAAAAAGGAAACAACTTTGCCAGCAATACCGTATTCAAGACTTCCATTCTATTGGAACATTAGCTTCGGAATGTGATGCAATTTTCGTTCACAGTTCAACTGCTACTCATTATGAAATCGTTGCTGAGCTTTTGAAAAAAGGAATCGACGTTTATGTTGATAAGCCGTTAGCAGCTACTGTGGAACAAGCTGAAAAACTAGTCGAATTAAGCGAAAAGTATAATCGGAAGTTAATGGTCGGATTTAACCGTCGCTTCGTTCCTATGTACGTTGCTGCAAAAGAACAAGCTAATGATATTTCATGGATTCGAATTGAAAAACATCGTACAAATAAAGTGGGGCCATACACATATGACTTTACTATGCTAGATGATTATTTACACATTGTAGATACTGCCCGCTGGTTAGCTAATGATGACCTTAACGTCGTTCACAATATGATGCAAATCAATGAAAAAAATGAACTTCTTTACGGGCATCATACATACACAACTTCAAATGGGCTGTTACTTTCTACAGCGATGCACCGTCATGCTGGTACAAACTTAGAACAAATTGAACTTGTAACGACAGGAAAAATCATTCGAGTAAAAAATATGAATACATTTGAAATCGAACAGGAGAACTCTGTTTCACAAAGCGGTGCTCCATCATGGGATACGACGTTAAAACAGCGCGGTTTTGAAGATGCTGTTCATCATTTTATTGAATGTGTACGCGGAGATACGAAGCCAATTGTAGATGGGTTAGAAGGATTAAAAACGCAGCAAATGCTACAATCTTTACTAGATGATGTAAACAAAAATTAAAACGGATACATTTTTCAGAATTTACTTTCATTCCCATTTCCCCTTTATTTCTCTCGCAAATTTCTATAGAATATGTTGATAGGAATTATAAATTTCATAATGAATCGTGGAAAGGATGGGATTAACACATGTGGAACGAGTTTAAAAAATTCGCATTCAAAGGGAATGTAATCGATTTAGCTGTCGGGGTTGTAATCGGTGCTGCATTCGGTAAAATCGTTAGTTCTTTAGTAAAAGATATTATCACACCATTACTTGGTATGGTATTAGGCGGCGTTAACTTTACAGATTTACATTTTGGATATGGTAAATCTGCTGTTATGTATGGTAACTTCATCCAAACTATTTTTGATTTCTTAATTATTGCAGCTTCTATCTTTATGTTCATTAAAGTATTCAACAAATTAACATCTAAAAGAGAAGAAGAAGAAAAAGAAGAACTTCCAGAACCAACAAAAGAAGAAGAACTTCTTAGCGAAATTCGCGACTTATTAAAACAACAAAACTCTTCTAAAGATAGAGCATAATTGAACGGATAAAAAGGCATGCCCCTCTCGGGACATGCCTTTTTTATATACTATAACGTTTCCGAATTCATATGAATAAACAAAATAATACCAGCAACCATAAGTACCATAATGCTACCTGCAAATAGTGTAACACCGATAAACATTAAACTTGTGCTCATATCCACTGATACACTTTCAATAAAAATAGAAATTACATACGTGATAAGGGCAATTCCTGCAAGAATACTTCCTGGAACAAATCGCTTTAAGCCATTTTGTTTTAAAGTCATATATGCAAAAATAGCAGTCATACAAAGCGTAATTATCCAAAGAACGATCATCTCTTCTCCCCCCTCACAAGCCTTTTCTTTCTATTATACATGACATTGCCCTATAATAGTTAAATTTGCACTTATGTGACATATAACAAGGAATAATACAATCTATAAAGAAGTCTTCCAATAAATAAGCTACATACTAGGGAGGATTTCAATTGGAAGATGATATTGTAGGATTTTTTAAACAAGTAGAGCGATTTGATTATATTACAATTGACTTAGACAGCAAGTTTTTTTATATCGAAGTTGTACAACTAGAAACAAATATAACTTTGCTAAAAGTATCACTTAACTTGGACAAAAATGAGATTATTGTCCATGGCAATGTAAATCAATATGATCCTTCTCGGTTAGATCATCTCATACAAAATTTTAAACGTACTGCACAAACATGCCTTGAACATAATTTACAAAGTCCTGAAGAACTTTTTGCATTTTGGAAAGAGAATTAATACTAGCCGAAAAAATCGGATATTTTTTCTATAAATTGATATAATTATTATATATAAATATTCTTTATAAGGGAGTGTTCATAATGATTTGGATTTCACTAATCTTATTAGCCTATTTCATCATTCTCGTCCCAATACAGTACAACTACATTAAAATGCTCAAAGAAAAGCAGAAAAAAATGAATGTCTCACAAAATAAACTATATGACAACATGTCTTATGAAGAATCCCAAGTACATTACCATTATCAAAGTAACGTATTTACAATACCTGCTTCACTTGTCGCAAGTATTATTTATAAAGTGAAACATGCAGCATAATATGTACGCTGTAAAATTATTATTTGAATCTGTTCATTCTGGTGAGCCTGATCCTAGTAAAACAGATGAACATTACGAAAAGAATCACAATACACTTTTTGAAGAAAGCATCATTCTCGTTAATGCAAACAGTTTAAAAGAAGCTCATGAACTAGGTGAAAAGATAGCTATACAATCGGAGCACACATACGATAATATGCACAATGAGCAAATCACATGGACATTCCGAAAAGTGTTACATGTATTTGAATTAAATGATACTTCATTTGAGACAGGAACAGAATTGTACGCAAGATTTTTACACGTTAAGAAAAATGAAACTGTAGATACAGTAATTGAAAAATATTATCCTGAATATGAATAAAAGCTCACAGCAATCGCTGTGAGCTTTTTTATACTTACTTCGTTGAATCTCTAAATTGGATACGGTGAGGTAAGATAACAGTGTGATCTTCCACTTTTTCTTTGTTCATATACTTTGTTAATAGACGCATTGCTACTGCACCGATATCATACATTGGTTGTACAACTGTTGAAAGCTGCGGACGAACCATTAATGCAAGGCGTGTATTATCGAAACCAAGTACTTCTACATCAGTTGGTACGTTTAATCCAGCATCTTGTGCTGCGTGGATTACACCTAGTGCCATTTCATCAGAAGATACGAAGATTGCTGTTGGCTTTTCATCATTGCTCCAAAGCTTTTCGAATGCTTCGATACCTGAATCATATGTGTAATCTCCATCAATTACAAGATTTTCATCATATGAAATACCTTCTTCTTCTAAAGCTTTTTTATAACCTTGTAACTTCTTCGCGCTTCCTGCTTTATCAATGAATGGACCAGAGACGAAACCGATACGCTTATGTCCTTGCTCAATAAAGTGCTTCATTGCATCGTAAGCTGCTTGTGCATAATCAATATTTACTGATGGCGTTTCATTTTGCTCATCGAATGACGCTGCTAATACAATTGGTACTGGAGATTTTTTAAATTCTTCAATGTGAATGTCTGTAATATCTTCACCCATGAAAACAATTCCGTCCACTTGTTTTCCAAGCATCGTATTTAATAAATGGAACTCTTTCTCTTTGTTTTGATCAGAGTTACTTAAAATGATGTTATATTTGTACATTGTTGCGATATCTTCAATTCCACGAGCAAGTTCTGCATAAAACGTATTTGAGATATCAGGAATAATAACACCTACCGTAGTTGTCTTCTTACTTGCTAGTCCACGTGCTACCGCATTTGGGCGGTACCCTAAACGATCAATTGCTTCTAATACTTTCTTTCTTGTTGTAGGCTTTACATTTGGGTTACCGTTCACAACGCGTGATACGGTAGCCATTGAAACGTTCGCTTCGCGCGCTACATCATAGATTGTTACGTTCATCTCATCGCACACTCCTTCTATTTTTGTTATCTATTTTTATGTATCGGTTACTTGAATGAAAAAAAGACATCAACTCTATTTGCAGATGCCACCAATCGTCCCGAGTTCTTCCTTTTACTAATGATACGATAAAAACGCAGGCTCATACAATATTTTCCCGCAAAAGTTTCGAAAAAATTCGCTTCTTTTCTCGTATTTTCGTATTTTTTATGAAAAAAAGGGCATTTTTTGTAAAAAAATAGATATCTCATAGGTAGAAACCTTATTTTTAAGCAATAAGATGGTAAATGAAATTTATACGAGCGATTTTTCGAATATAAGGAATCTGTTCCAAAACAGCTTTTCGGAACGCCCCTTCAAAAGTTCTTATAATTTACTTCCGAATGCTTTTAATTCGTTCATAAATTCATTGAATTGTGGGATATTCATTTGCTGCGCCGCATCTGATAAAGCTACGGCTGGATCTGGATGTACTTCAGCCATAATTGCATCTGCACCAATTGCCATCGCCGCTTTTGCAGTTGGTAATAGAAGGTCACGTCGCCCTGTAGAATGCGTTACATCGACAACGACAGGTAAATGTGTTTCTTTCTTTAAAATCGGTACAGCGGAAATATCAAGCGTATTACGCGTCGCTCTTTCATACGTACGAATGCCTCGCTCACATAAAATAATGTTTCCATTTCCCTTTGCCATAATATATTCTGCCGCATTAATAAATTCTTCAATCGTTGCTGATAAACCACGCTTTAATAATATTGGTTTATTTACAGCACCCGCTGCCCTTAGCAAGTCAAAGTTTTGCATATTGCGAGCACCAATTTGAATAACATCAACGTAAGCTAATGACATCTCAATATCATTTGGATTTAAAATCTCACTAATAACAGCCAACTCATATTCATCTGCTACCTGGCGTAAAATTTGTAATCCCTCTAATCCAAGACCTTGGAAGTCATACGGCGAAGTACGTGGCTTGAACGCACCACCACGCATTAACTTTAGACCTTGCTCTTTCATTACTTCAGCAACTTGACGTACTTGTTCATAACTTTCCACTGCACATGGCCCCATAATAAAATGCTGATTTCCGTCACCAATTTTTTCGCCATTAACTTCAACAATCGTATCTTCTATTTTTTTCTTACGAGAAACAAGTAATGCTTTACGATGATCATCTTCTTGTAACTCTAAACCAGCTTGAAAAATTTGTTTGAAAATATGTTGTAAAGTCGATGTTTCAAATGGACCATTATTATTCTCCGCAATTAAATCCAGCATATTCCTTTCACGTACAGGATCAAAACGTTTCACGCCTTGTACTTCTTTTAAATTACCAACTTCTTGTACGAGACGACCTCTTTCGTTTAGTAACTCTAATATTTGTAAATTAAGTTGATCAATTTCAGAACGTAAACGACCTAATTGTTGCGATGCCATAAGAAAGCCACCTCTTTCAAATTCCTATATGTTACTTTTTTAAGATAACTTATTATAGCTGATACATATACGATTGTCACACGATATACAGCAATGAATCACCCTCAAAAAACGTTGTACACTTTCATTTAAAATAAAGTGAAACTTTAATCAGTGGGGAAGGTCTATCCCCACTGATTATTAGTTGAACCAATCGGGCGTTTACGGGCAGTTGCCCCCACCTACCATCTTTGCTTTCGCTGAATTTTTGAGGTGGGAGTCTTACTGCCCAGTAAATAGCGGGATAAAAAAAAGACAGTTTAAATACTGTCTTTTTTTACAAGAAGGAAACAAACGGTTTATCACTGTTTTTCTCTTTTATAATAACAGCCTCGATTTTACTCTCGGACTTTATCTGCAGTTGTACTTTCGCATCTTTAGGCAATTTATCTAACATACCTTGAGCAGCTAGTTGAGTAAGAGCCATTAATTCTGTTTTACCGTTATATTTAATAACAATATTCATATTTAATGTATCCATTTGATCTTTCTTATAAGAAACTTTAGCGTTGACTGGAATAAAATCTCCAGTAGAAAAACCCTTTATTTCCTTAGCAAAGTTACTTATTTTTGTATTATCTTCTCCATGTGCTTGTGTAAATTCATCAGAAGGATATGAATACGACTTTTCATCGATTGTATTCCAATTTCCAAGATTCGTATCATTCTTTTGAACGGTAGCACTAGCAATATACGTACCATTTTTTAAAGAACTTGTACTTTCTTGTTTAAAGATAGCAAACGTAATTGGAGACTTGTTATACTTATCATTTTTGTTAATAGCTTCTATAAGTTGTTTAGCAACTTCAGATCCTTTAGACATAGCTTCTTCATTAGATACACTTGAAGACATAGCTAAACCAATCATAACACCAGATAAACTTAATTCATTTGAATTCTGTTTTCCGAAATAGTCTTGTTCTATAATATTCGTCAAAACTGGTGCTTCTACTTTCGCAACTAGTTCATCAATTAGTTTCTCTGGAATATACTGATTTAATTGTAGTACATGACTCTCTGTATCAAATTGCTGCGTTGCAATATTTATTAAACCATTTTCATACTCTGCTAAATCTAATTTAGAATTTGTTTTTATATTAGCTGTATTAATAACCTTTTGTTCTTTTAAAGGAATAACAGTTCTATAATAATCTTTAGAAACAGCAGTTCTCGGAATCATACTTTTTTCTTTTGTATCTTTTTGTATAACTTCATCCTTCTTACTAATCGTATTACTATTACTACTACAAGCTCCCAGTAATAAACTTACGACTGCGAAGGATAATGCCATTTTCTTCATTACTTAAAACCTACTTTCAACAATCTAGTTATTTAGTTTGAACTATTCATAGTGTACCATTAAATATATTTCAACAAAAACAAAAAAAGAAGCAAGCACCTTTCGCTTGCTTCTTTTTACTTTATATTCTCTTCTAAAGCATCTTTTTTAATATTCCAATGAGACGTATTCCATACTACCATCCCATCTTTTATGTATAACACTTGTGGTGATTCATGTCTAATACTGTATTGTTCTGCAACACGATTTGAAACATCTCTCGCATCTTGTACGTATAAGTAATACGCTGGTACTTCTCGTTCTTCACTGCAATACGCTTGAAATTCTGTGTATGCACCGTGACTAATCGGGCATGTCGTACTATGCTTGAAAAGAACATAAGGCTCATTCTTTTCTACTAAGACTTCAAGCTCTTCAATTGTTTCAAGTTTTGTCATATTCATCACGATTCACCTCTCATACGAAGTCTAGAGCGCTTCTCTTTTTTTTCAGCTTTTTTCTCAATTCTTTCTAATTTGCGCTCTTCTTTTTCAACCTTCTTCTCTTGTCTCGACGCACGGTAATGATTGTATACTTCAATCGCTGCACTGCTCCACTGTACAACTTGTGCTACTTTGTCTGCGTTATTTTCAATTTCGTCCGTAACAGAATCTGATACATTACGAAGTTTCGTATTTAAAGAATGGATTGTCGTTCCAATTCCATCTACACCCGATACCACTTTATTTAATGATTGTGATTTCTGTTGAATATCATCAGCTAACGCATTCGTCTTATGTAATAATTGCTCCGTCTCTACGCTAATTCCTTGCATTTGCTTTTCTAAACCTTCTAACGTGCTTGCAACGTTTTCTAACGTCTTCTGAACCGATAACAACGTTCTGCATACATACACTACTAATACTGCGAAAGCAACCGCGATAATAGCCGCACTTACATATAAAAGAACTTGCATTTCATCACTTCCTTTATCTTTTTCATACTTTCCCCTATTATACAATCATTTTCCGTTTCATTCTAATCCCTATCTATTCATTAGAATTTTCATACTTATTCGTTAACTGTAACATAAATCATTCAACAAATTCCACTAAGTAGGTTACAATAGGAGAGGATACATAATTAGTAGGGAGGCTTTACATATGAAAGATCCACGTATTGAAAAGTTAGCATACAATTTAATTAACTACTCTATCCGCTTACAAAAAGGTGAAAAAGTATTAATTGAAAACTTTGGCTTACAAAAAGAACTTGTAACTGCACTTGTAAAAGAAGCATATGCAGCTGGTGGTTTCCCATTCGTCTCTTTAAAAGATCATCAAGTAGATCGCTCTTTATTAATGGGTGCTACTGAAGAACATTTCGAACAAATCGCTGCATATGAAGCAAGCGTAATGAAAGACATGGACGCTTATATCGGTCTTCGTTCTGGCGATAATATTAACGAACAAGCTGACGTTCCAAGTGAGCGTATGAAAGTTCACGGCCAAACAGTTGGTAAAAAAGTTCATAGAGACATTCGTGTTCCAAAAACACGCTGGGTTGTTCTACGCTACCCAAATGCTTCTATGGCACAGCTTGCTAAAATGAGTACAGAAGCTTTTGAAGACTTCTACTTCGAAGTATGTAACTTAGACTACGGTAAAATGGATAAGGCGATGGATAGCCTTGTTACATTAATGAATAAAACAGATAAAGTTCGCTTAACTGGTCCTGGAACTGACTTAACATTCTCTATTAAAGACATTCCAGCTATTAAATGCTCTGGTCATTTAAACATTCCAGACGGTGAAGTATACTCTGCACCAGTTCGTGATTCTGTTAACGGTACAGTTTCTTACAACACACCATCTCCTTACAACGGTTATACATTTGAAAATGTACAACTTAAGTTCGAGAACGGCCAAATCGTTGAAGCAACTGCAAATGATTCAGAACGCATTAACAAAATCTTCGATACAGACGAAGGAGCACGCTACGTTGGTGAATTCGCAATCGGCGTAAACCCATACATCTTACATCCAATGGGAGACATCCTATTCGATGAAAAAATCGATGGTAGCTTCCACTTCACTCCTGGACAAGCTTACGACGATGCATGGAACGGTAACAACTCAAACATTCACTGGGATTTAGTATGCATCCAGCGTCCTGAATACGGCGGCGGCGAAATTTACTTCGACGACGTACTAATCCGTAAAGATGGACGATTCGTTGTACCTGAATTAGAAGCTTTAAACCCAGAGAACTTAAAATAATAAAAAAACGCTCGGAATTGTATCCGAGCGTTTTTTTATTATTCTCACTCTATATCGGGCTACTTTTCTTATTTTTTGTTTGCTGAAAATGGAAATAATATAAAAGCGCCACTGCGATAGTACCTATTAATATTGGTTCATATAAGGGCAGATCCCATTTCATATATACTCTAGTGCAAATAGCAAGCACAAGCAAAATTTCTAAACAAAACAAAGGTTTTACATATTTCATTTCTTCCCTACCATTTCTATTTTCACATTTGGATTTTCTTTTTCTACGAGTGATAAAAACTGTGCCGTATCTTGCGGCATCGCAACCATATGTACTTTATATGCATTCGTCGTAATTTCAAGAGAATTTCCGACCTGACGTATAATTCTCACATCTTTTAATACAATATCGTCATTTAAAACACCGTACTTTAATACGCCATTTTCTACTTTATGTTTTTTAATAAATACTTCCCAAACGAGTGGTACATTTACAATGAAGCATAAACCCATCCCAATTAACACTGACATCCAATGCGCTTTATTAGTGAAAAGCATGACAATTGGATATACAAACATAAAAGCTAACGTAAGACAAACAAAAATGACTACTGACTTACTTCTTTGAATTGGAAAGTTCATACCTACACCCCCTAATCCAAATTATACCACTATTTCCATTTTGGTTCATAGAAAAAGGCCATTTCTAAATGACCTTTTTCACAATGTACCTATAAAATTTCTTATCTACCTGTAACACTGGAAAGTTTTTCGGCAACTCGTCTATACTCACACTTTGAAAACCATTCTTTTCATAAAAGCGATGTGCCGCTAAAAACTTAACTGTCGTTCCTAAATAAATATCTTTCAGCTTTTTATTCTCAGCCCATGAAATTGCTGTTTGAAGCAACATATGTGATGCGCCCCATTCTTTTCCACGGAACTCTTTTTGTACGAACATTTTTCTTAGCGCTACTTGATGATTCTTAATATCTAGTAACGCTACTGTTCCAACTACTTTATCATCATAAGTTGCTACCCAAAAGTTACCGTAATTCCTTTGATAGAACGTTTCTATTTCAAGCAAGTCAGGCTGCTCTTCCTTTGTAATGGGAACATTGTACTCTTTTTGCTGAATATGAACGATAAGGTTTACTACTTCCTCTTGAAATTTACTTTCATACGGAACGATATGAATCTTCTCGTTCATCGAATCTCTTTCCACTCTGAAGCTAGTAAACTATATACAGCGACATCGTGGAAATGATCATATAGCCATTCTTCATCTCTTAAAATACCATCTAATTTAAACCCTAAACGCTCTGGAATAGCGCGGCTTTTCACATTTTCAACACCGCATCTAATTTCCATTTTATTCAGCTTTAAATTTTCAAATGCATAGTGAAGTACAGCCTTCACGCTACGCGTCATAACGCCTTTTCCTCCTGCATCTTCTGCAAGGTAATACCCAAGACTCGCGGCTTTCTTCCCCCAGCTCACTGGATGAATACCTACCATTCCAACAAGCTTTCCTTTGTAGCGTATACCACTCTCAAAACCATCTCCCTCTGCAAACTTCTTTAACCACATCGGAAAAATTTCATCATAAGCATCAGCAGATTTTGTCCCCTCTATCCAAGAAAGCCATCTTCGTAAATGATTACGGTTTTGATCTATTAATTGATATAATTCCTCTTTATGATGCTTTTCTAATAATTGTAGTTCGATTTCGTCATCTACTCGGAGTGTGAACATGTTTTTTAGTCCCCTTTTATTTTTCTTATTATTCTAACATTTTAAAGCGTAAAATGTTAAATGTTCGCACTTTCTTTTGATTTATATAAAAACAATAACTATATATGATTGATATCTAGATATCAATCATATATAGTTAAAGTATGGAAAAAAATGATAATTTTATAATTCAATTACGTAAAGGTGTTTTTGATCTCGCTATTTTGTCTTTAATAAGCAAACAACCTATGTACGGATACGAAATTACAAGTGCATTACAAGATATCCCTGTATTTCATATCCCAAATGGTTCGATTTATCCTATATTAAATCGAATTACAAAAAACAATTGGGCTGTTTCCTATTGGGAAGAGTCCGGTGATGGACCAAAAAGAAAATACTATCGAATTACAGATGAAGGGAGAGAAATTTTATATAGTCGCTTACATGATTATGATGCAGTTTATCATGCTCTAATGTTATTAGCTAAAGGAGAGGATAAAAAATGAACAAGGAACAATTCTTTGCAAATGAACTCATTGCTTCTTTCTTAGATGATCTTCACAAAGGTTTAATGAACTTACCTACGTCAGCAAGAGAACAACACATGTTAGAAATTAAATCCGATTTATATGAAAATGCAGTCAGTAAAGAAAGTGAAGAAATACCATCAGCAATCATCCCTTCACAAGTAATTGAAGAATTTCTTCCTCCAAAAGAATTAGCAAAAGAAATTGCAGTAGAATATACAGAAGTTATTCAAGATGCACAACAATCTACAAATACTTTTATTAAATATTATTCCGGCCTATCTATCGGTCCACTTGGCGCTTTATCAGTGCCTATTATACTCGGTTTTATAAATTTTTCTGCTAATTTACCATTTTTACTAGCCTTTATTGCAAGCAACATTTGGTTTATTTTTAGAGAAAACCATTGGAATATAGATTTATTAAAATACTTTAAAACAATTATTTTCATCAGTTCAAGACTGCTAATTGCTCTCCCATTCAGCTTTTTCGCGATTCGAATTATGATAACAAAACAATTCGATATGTTTTCATTCTATTATTTAATTGGATATGTACTTTTTAGTTCACTATATATCTTCTTATTAAAACAACTATACAAAAAGAATGAACAATACCAACATATCAACGCTTTTTAAAATATATTGAACACAACAAAAAAGACGCATAGCCAAGCTATGCGTCTTTCCTATTACTTCTCTGCAACTTGAACTTCTTTTACGTAAGCTGCTTCGAATTTTTGGATGTCTCCTGCGCCCATGAAAATTAGAACGCCGTTTTTATGTTTCTTTAATACATCCGTTGTTGTATCTGTAATTAGTTCTGCACCGTCAATACGCTTTTGCAGATCTTCGATTGTTAATTCACCTTTTTTTTCGCGTGCTGATCCGAAAATATCACATAAGTATACTTGATCAGCTTTGCTTAAGCTTTCCGCGAACTCATCTAAGAACTTTTCTGTACGTGAGAATGTGTGTGGCTGGAATACAGCGACAATTTCACGCTCTGGATGTTTTTGACGAGCAGCTTCAATCGTTGCATTAATTTCTGTCGGATGGTGTGCGTAGTCATCAATGATAACTTGCTCTCCCATCGGCTTTTCATTAAAGCGACGTTTTACGCCTTCAAAAGTTGTTAATTGATGTTTTACTGCTTCTACATCAACGTTTTCATAGTGGCAAAGCGCAATTACTGCTAACGCATTTAATACGCTGTGATTGCCGTATCCTGTAATTTTGAACGTGTCATAGTACGTATTACGAACGAATACATCGAATATCGTGCCATCTGTTCTCTTTTGGATGTTACGTGCTTGGAAATCATTATCTTCTCCAAATCCATAGAAAATAACAGGTACTTTCGCTTGAATTTTTTGAAGTTCTTCATCATCTCCACATGCAATAATGCCTTTTTTCACTTGCAATGCCATCTCTTGGAATGCATTGAATACATCATTGATGTCTGTAAAATAATCTGGATGATCAAAATCAATATTCGTCATAATTGCATAGTCTGGATTGTAAGACAAGAAATGACGACGATACTCACAAGCTTCAAATACAAAATACTTACTATTTTCTACCCCATGCCCTGTTCCATCTCCAATAAGATAAGATGTCGGGTGTGCACCTTGCATTACATGGGCTAACAAACCTGTCGTTGATGTTTTTCCATGTGCACCAGTTACAGCAACACTTGTATATTGACTCATAAGGTCACCTAAGAAGTGATGGTAGCGATGTACTGGGATGTTTAATTCTTTTGCTGCTACGATTTCTTCATGCGTATCAGGAAACGCATTTCCTGCAATAATCACTTGTCCTTCTTCTACATTATTCTTATCAAAAGGAAGGATCGAGATACTACGCTTTTCTAATGCTGTTTGTGTAAAGAAACGCTTTTCATAATCAGACCCTTGAACAGTATGCTTCATATCATGAAGAATTTGCGCTAATGAACTCATTCCTGTTCCTTTAATTCCTACAAAATGGTAAACTGTCATCTTAAAGAACCTCCAACATTTCGAACTAATACAACGGCCTATCTATAAGACAGTATATGAATCTTTTCTTATTTTGGTAATCATCATACATTTTTGATGTAGTGAAGTTATTCTTTCCCTTCACTTATCCGGATAAACTCGTACGTACTTCTTTATATGTCCATAACAAGTCCATTATAGCAAAAAAGAAGCCGCTATACTATGATAACAGAAAAACTGATAGGGTCAATCACCTATCAGTTTTTCTCTCTTTTACATATCTTCTCTTTTTTCTAATTGAACACGCTCTAAACGTGGGTTTGGACGATATTTACGACCAGCTTTTGCTTCTGGTTTCCCATTTAATTCTACGTTATCACCAGTAAAGCCAATATTCATTTTTAATAAGCTACTTCCTACCCCATATATGTCAACAGGTACCTTTTGAGCTTCAAATTCACGAATACGCTTTTCATCAAATCCACCAGTTACAACGATATCCACATGCTGGAATCCTTCTTCATCCAGCGCCTTGCGAAGTGCAAATACAAGAGATGGATTTACACCACGTGGATCAAATGTTCCAAGTACTTCTGGGTGGCGAATAAAGTATTGATCAATCATTGTGCGAGACGTATCTACACGCACACCTTTTAATGTTGATCCAAATTCACGCGCTACACGAAGTGCATCTGTAATAACATCATTATTGTAATCAATTAGTACAACTAATTCATCTTCTGGGAATTTCTTATGATATGCTTTTGCCGCTTCTACAACATCACCATTAAACATTTGAATTAATGCGTGAGGCATTGTTCCCATACCGCTTCTGCCCCACCATTCATTCATCGCATGCGTCGCTTGTGCGCTCATGCCTCCGGTATATGCTGCATAACCATCACCAGCTTGTTGTGTATAATGATCGTCACGATCTCCCATGAAAATAACTGGTTTTTCTTTATCTACACTACGTGCAGCTTGGACAACATTATATACGTTTGTTGCAACCGATGTACGACGAGCTAAAATCCCATCAATAACACCTTCTAAAAATCCGAAATTTTCATAAGGCCCATGAATTGTTAACACTGTTTCAAACGGACTAATTTTATCGCCATCTTTTAAAGAGTTAATCTCAAGTTCCTCAGGATTTTTAGCGAATGTTTGCAGCAATGCAATCACTTCATCTGTTCCGCAAAGAACTGCATTTTCCTTTTGGAAAAATTGCATCGTTACAACACTTTTTGGGCGAAATTCTTCAATAATGTCTCTAGTTTTTAAAAAGTAAACGGCAGAGAACCAACCTTCTCCAACACGTTCGTCAAATTTAAATGTTTTATTTGTTAGTCGATTTATTTCACCTTTTAATTTTAATTCAATTTCTTTCATGTCGCTTTACTCCCTACTTTACTATCCAACATTTTCTATTAGTATACAGCAAAACCGTGGACTATACATTCGTTTCCTGCATAGCAGCGAATTCATCCTCAGAAATAAGGACATCTCTCGGTTTGGTTCCTCTCGCTTCAGAAATAATCCCTTGCGCCTCCATCTCTTCAATGAGACGTGCCGCACGATTATAACCAATACGGAATTTTCGCTGTACAGAAGATGTGGACGCTCCCCCTTGTTCTACAACAAATTGACATGCATCAAAGAACAATTCATCTTCCGACTCAGCCTGTTCTGTTTTCGCTAATAAATCCTCTTGCTTAAATAAGTAATTCGGCTTCATTTGCTTTCTCACATGATCAACTGTTTTTTCAATCTCATCATCCGATACATATACACCTTGTATACGAACTGGCTTAGATGTACCGTTCCCTAAAAATAACATATCACCACGGCCAAGTAATTTTTCCGCGCCTCCAATATCGATAATCGTACGTGAATCAACTTGAGATGATACAGTAAACGCAATACGCGTTGGAATATTTGATTTAATTAAACCTGTAATAACATCTACAGATGGACGCTGTGTCGCAACTAATAAATGAATACCACAAGCACGTGCTTTTTGCGCAATACGACAAATCGCTTCCTCAACATCACCCGGCGCTACCATCATTAAATCGGCTAACTCATCAATAACGATAACGATATAAGGTAATGTCTCGCCTGGTATTTCTCTCTCACTTACAATTGTATTATAGCGAGTTAAATCACGAGCACCAGCATGCGCAAACAATTCATAACGACGCTCCATCTCTTCAACTGCCCACTTTAACGCAGCTGTCGCTGCTTTTACATCCGTAATAACTGGTGCTACAAGATGCGGAACAGAATTGTATGGTGCAAGCTCAACCATCTTCGGATCAATTAACATTAACTTCACTTCATGTGGTTTCGCTTTATATAAAATACTCGTTAAAATTGCGTTAATACACACACTTTTACCTGAACCCGTTGCACCCGCAATAAGTCCGTGCGGCATTTTTCGAATATCCGTTACAATTGGATCCCCTGAAATATCAAGTCCAAGCGCAACAGTAAGCGGTGATTCACTCTTTGTGAATACAGGACTTCTTAAAATTTCACGAAGAAATACTGGCTTACTTTCTTTATTTGGAACTTCAATCCCAATCGCACTCTTCCCTGGAATCGGCGCTTCAATACGAATATCTTTCGCAGCTAAACTTAACTTAATATCATCACTTAAATTTGTAATTTTATTTACTTTCACGCCTGGGTCTGGTTGCACTTCAAAACGAGTTACTGCTGGTCCTTGCGATACATTAATAACATGTGCTCCAACATGAAAATTATTAAACGTTGTATCTAATAATTCTTTCTGCTCTTCTAACCATTCTGTATTATCTAGCGCTGTTTGCTGCGGAATTGACAACAACGCTAATGGTGGAACAGTATATGTCGGTGGTGTGTGCAATACATTTCGCATATCGTTCTCTCTTTGATTTACAACATATGCCTTCTCTTTTACTTCCGTACTTGAAATTGGCTTTTGTACTTGCTCTACCACTACTTGCTGCATTGGTTGCTCTTCCACTTGTGATTCTACTACCACCTGTTGCATTGGTTGTTCTTTCACTTGTGGTTCTGCTACTACTTGCTGCATTGGTTGCTCTTCCACTTGTGGCTCTACTACCTCTTGTTGCATTGGTTGTTCTTCCACTTGTAGCTCTACTACCTCTTGTTGCATTGGTTGTTCTTTCACTTGTGGCTCTACCACCACCTGTTGCATTGGTTGCTCTTCCACTTGTGGTTCTACTACCTCTTGTTGCACTGGCTTATTCTCTACTCGTACATCAACAGAAGGCTGCATTGCCTTTGTTCTAGCTGCATGCCTTTCCATTAATCGTGTTCTGTCTTGTTTCAACATAACAACATTAAATGGTACATGACGCTTTTTCTCACGTTTTGGTTCTTCTTTTTGTACAACTGGTTGTTCTTCTGCGACTGGTGCTTCTTCTACAACTCGTCTATTTTCCTCTGTTTCTGCAATTAAAACATTCGCGAAACTTTGAACATCTTTCTTCGTTTGTTCATCAGCCTCAGCAACATGTATGAATTCACTCTTTTGTTCAATTACTTCATCTTCCTGCTGAATTTCTTCAAGTGCTACAAATGTCTCTACTACAGGCGCTTCTGTTTCTTCTGCTTCTGTAATTACTTCCACTTCTTCTAACTCTTCTGTT
>NZ_NVAP01000060.1:0-13528 GCF_002567495.1 Bacillus cereus
AATAAATAAATAAATAAATAAATAAATAAGTAAGTAAATAAATAAATAAATTATAAAAGAGCATGTTTAAAAAATTCAAACATGCTCTTTTATTAAAGGAAATCAGTTTAATATGAATGACCTAACCCGTTCCAATAAAAAGAAACGATTTCTTGTGCTAATTCATCTATATTTGCATGAATTGGATTGTGATTTTCACCCTTGAAATTCCCCATGGATAATAAAGCGACGAAAGCGTGAGCAGCAAATTTAGGGTTTCCTTTAGGGATTTCTCCAATTTGCATCGCGTCATCAAGTGCTTTTTCCAATACTTTATACATGTTATCTTCAGCATTTTTTAATTCTTTCAATTGTTCTTCAGATAACGACAGTTTTGCATCTTTCATGAAATTCTTCATATCAATATCCGTCGTTGCTTGTAAATAAACTTTAGCGAAGTCTAATAATCTTTCTTCTAAAGTTTTGTTTGTAGAGAGTATTTGCGACATACTTTCGCGTATACGTACCATCATTTGGATCATAGTAACGGTAAATAAATCGGCTTTTGTTGAATAGTAATAGTAGACGGTTGCCTTTGTAACACCACAAACTTTTGCGACCTCATCCATTGAAACGACTTGATAATTTTGAGTAAGAAATAAGCGAGTTGCAACTTCTAAAATGGTTTCTTTTATAGATTTTGTATTTTTATTTTGACGAGGCCTTCCGAGAGGACGTTGTTTTTGTTCCAAATACATTCGCTCCTGACATTTATGATTGAGATAATTATAACATAATTTTTAATCATTCTTGATTAATTAACCGACCAGTATATATAATTAATATTGGAGGGAAAAAGGAAGGTGGGTTTTTATGAAAAAGCACCCGTTACATATGTTAGGGAGGCTTGTAGCAGGGAAGAATACGCAATGGATCACTTTATCGGTTTGGATTCTTATTACATTATTACTTTCATTTACGTTGCCACAAGTAAATAGTACGAAAGAACCGAATCCGAAAAATTTACCTGAAACAGCTATGTCGCAGCAAGCAGAAGCACTTATGAAAAAAGAGTTTCCTAATAATGCAGGAAATCCGTTGTTAGTAGTATGGCATAGAGATGGTGGATTACAGTCAAAAGACTATAAACTAATACAGGACGTTTACAAAGAGTTAAAGACGAGTCCTTTAAAAGAACAATCAACGTTACCACCATTTGATACAATCCCAGAGCAAGTATTATCAAAAAGTGCATCAAAAGATGGTACATCATTTGTTACACCGGTATTCTTTAATAAATCTGCTGGTACGGATGTATTAAAAGGAAATCTTGAAGAGTTTAGAAAAATAGTGAATAGTAAGGTGGATGAAGATCCATTTAAACAAAAAATAAGTGACTCTGGTTTACACGTTCGTTTATCTGGACCTGTAGGTATTCAAACAGATGCAGTTAGTTTATTTAGTCAAGCAGATGTGAAATTGTTAGTGGCTACTGTACTTCTCGTATTAGTTTTATTAATTTTATTGTACCGCTCACCAATTTTAGCAATTTTACCTTTACTTGTTGTTGGATTTGCATACGGTATTATTAGTCCTACACTTGGCTTTTTAGCTGATCATGGGTGGATTAAAGTAGATGCCCAAGCGATATCAATTATGACAGTATTATTGTTTGGCGCTGGTACGGACTATTGTCTATTTTTAATTTCGAGATATAGAGAGTACTTGTTAGAAGAAGAAAGTAAATATAAAGCGCTGCAACTTGCGATTAAAGCATCCGGCGGGGCAATTATAATGAGTGCATTAACTGTCGTACTTGGATTAGGAACATTATTACTGGCTCATTATGGTGCCTTTCATAGATTTGCAGTACCATTTAGTGTTGCAGTATTCATAATGGGGATAGCAGCTTTAACAATTCTTCCTGCATTTTTATTAATTTTCGGCAGAGTTGCATTCTTCCCGTTTATACCGAGAACAACTTCAATGAATGAGGAGTTTGCAAGAAAGAAAAAGAAAGTAATAAAAGTTAAAAAACAAAAAGTTCCCTTTAGTAAAAAGCTTGGAGATATTGTAGTACGAAAACCGTGGACGATAATTATGCTAACTGTGTTTGTATTAGGCGGATTGGCTTCATTCGTACCACGTATACAATACACATATGACTTATTAGAATCGTTTCCAAAAGATATGCCTTCCCGTGAAGGGTTTACGTTAATTAGTGATCATTTTTCAGCTGGTGAACTAGCACCAGTAAAAGTTGTTGTTGATACGAAAGGAAAAGATCTTCCTATTAAACAAGAACTAGAGAAATTTTCTTTCGTAAATACAGTGAAAGAGCCAAAAGAGGGAAAAGAAAATAAGCAAATACAAATGTATGAAGTTTCTTTAGCGGAAAATCCATACTCAATTGAAGCGTTAGATCAAATCCCTAAATTGAAAAACAGTGTAGAAAAAGTATTAAAAGATTCTGGGATTAGTAATGCTAAAGATCAATTGTGGATTGGTGGAGAAACAGCTTCATTATATGATACAAAGCAAATTACTGAACGTGATGAATCAGTAATTATTCCAGTAATGATTAGCATTATCGCTTTACTATTACTTGTCTACTTACGATCGGTTGTTGCGATGATTTATTTAATTGTAACTGTCGTCTTATCATTCTTCTCTGCGTTAGGAGCAGGGTGGATATTACTTCATTACGGTATGGGAGCGCCCGCCATTCAAGGCGCGATACCGTTGTACGCATTCGTATTTTTAGTTGCTTTAGGCGAAGATTATAATATCTTTATGGTTTCAGAAATATGGAAAAACAGAAAGACACAAAATCGCTTGGATGCAGTAAAAAATGGTGTAATACAAACAGGTAGTGTTATTACATCGGCAGGTTTAATTTTAGCAGGAACTTTTGCAGTATTAGGGACACTTCCAATTCAAGTATTAGTTCAATTTGGTATTGTTACTGCAATTGGCGTATTATTAGATACGTTTATCGTAAGACCATTACTTGTACCGGCAATCACAGTCATTTTAGGTCGTTTTGCTTTTTGGCCAGGGAAACTTTCAAGAAAGAGTGAAGAAGTACAAAAGGTGGATGCATAGTTAAGAAAGCCAAGGATATTTTCCTTGGCTTCTTTCAATGTAGTTAATTAATTTTTTGAAGTTAAATCATCAGCTGCAGCGTGATCAGCATCTTCAATTGTTGTTTCGGGCATTCCGTATAAGCCGTTCATTGCTTGTTCTTGGATAGTAAGGTTTGCAGTATTATTATTTTGAATAGATGTAGTGTTTTCAGTAACATTTTCTTTTTTATTTATATTTTTGTCATTCATGTATGTATCCTCCAAAAAGTGATTTGATGTATTAGTAGTATGTGAATGGATTTATAGAAATATGTGAATGAATTTAGGCGTGGATTATATAATTAAATAGAAAACTTAGGGTGAAATTTAAACTGTAAGGAGTGAACTTGTATGGTACAAACAAGAAAAATAGCCTCCTAAAAATAAAAACAATCTTTTAGGAGGCTATCCAAATGAAATTTCATGTAATTGATAGGGAAACTTGGAATAGAAAGCAGTATTTTGAATATTATTTAGAATTAAAATGTACGTTTAGTATGACAGCAAATGTTGATATTACACTTTTGACAGAGAAAGTACGTCAAATGGGAATTAAATTTTATCCGACTTTTATTTATATAATTTCGAGAATAATAAATAAACATAAAGAATTTCGAACATGTTTTAATGAAGAAGGAGTTTTAGGCTATTGGGAGGAAATGATACCCAGCTATACAGTTTTTCATAAAGATGATAAATCTTTTTCGAGTATATGGACGGATTATTCTAGTGATTTCCATATTTTCTATAAAAACTATGAAGAAGATATGAGATGCTATGCTAATGTTCATGGTCTTTTCACGCAAGAAAATATTCCGCCAAATGTTTTTCCAATCTCTAGCATACCTTGGACCACTTTTACTGGATTTAATCTTAATATTAATAAAGATGAAAATTTTCTATTGCCAATTATAACTTGTGGGAAATATTTTAACGAAGGAAACAAGGTTATGCTACCAGTTTCATTGCAAGTACATCATTCGGTTTGTGATGGATATCATGCGAGTCAATTTATAGAAGATTTACAGCAGTTAAGTAACACTTGCAACGAGTGGCTTAAGTAATATCTAATTTTTAATTATATAAAGGGAAACTTTAATCAGTGGGGGTTCTGTTCATCCCCCACCAATCGGGCTTTTACGGGCAATTGATCCCCCACCTAACTTCTTTGCTTACGCTGAATTTTGAGGTGGGGGTCTTACTGCCCGGCAAATAGCGGGATAAAATTGAAAATGAATAAAAGAAGAGACCATGTTTAGTTTATATTACGTGGTCTCTTTTAATTATTCATTAATACTAAGTAACTGTGGAAAATATAGGATGATTTGTAGTTTAATAGTAAAGAGAGCGATTAGTGTTAATTTTCTTTGTTTTTAAAAATTTAAGGATATAAATATTTTAATAGGGGGGAATAAAGTGAAATTCGTAAGCATTGAAAAAGATGAGATCCTAATTGGGAATATGGCAAAGTTGTATTGTAAAGCGTTTGAGAAAACAAATTTAAATGAAATGATCGAAAGAATGAAAAGACATATAGAATATACAGGTTTTAAAGGGGTAGTAGCAATAAATGATGAAAATGAAGTAGTTGGTTTTACTTATGGTTATCGCTCAATGGAGGGGCAATACTATAATCAATTAATGAGAGAAGCGTTACATCTAGAGCAAGTAGACGAATGGTTACAAGATTGTTTTGAATTTGTAGAGTTAGCAGTTCACCCGCAATATCAAAATGAAGGTCTTGGAACGAAATTACATAATGAATTACTAGAAGGGATTTCAAATAGAACGAGTGTGTTAACAACACAAATAAACAATGAAAAAGCGCGTTCGTTATATGAAAGATTAGATTGGGTAAATGTATTGGAGCCATTTTATCCTAGTAAAAATGATGTTTCATATGTAATAATGGGAAAAGCATTAAAAACAAAAGTGAATTGATAATTATGTCGTTTATAAACGTTGTCAGTTTGTAACAATGAAGGGGAAAACAAAAATGACGATAATATCTATAGAAAAAGCTACAATTATAGATGCTGAGGAATTAACAGAAATAATGAAAAGTACATTTGATGCAGAAGCAAAACAATGGTTATACGGCCAAGATGATGTCATTGATTATAACATTCAGCCGCCAGGATATTCTTCAGTTGAAATGATGAAATATTCCATTGAAGAATTGAATTCTTTCAAAGTGGTAATGGATAAAGAAATAATCGGAGGAATAATAGTTACGATTTCTGGTAAGTCGTACGGTCGAATTGATCGTATTTTTGTAGATCCTGTTTATCAAGGAAAAGGAATTGGATCATATGTTATTAAATTAATAGAAAAAGAATATCCGAACATAAAGATTTGGGATCTCGAAACATCTAGTAGACAAATTAATAATCATCACTTTTATAAAAAGATGGGGTACCAAATGATTTTTGAATCGGAAGATGAACATTGTTACGTGAAAAGAATAAAAACAAGCTCAAACAAAGAGAGTGTAGTTATAAATAAAGATATGAAAAATAATCAATACGAAAACTGTAATTTAGCAAATACAGAGTATTATCAAGTGAATTTAAAAAATAGTGCATTTGTTAGTAGCAATATAATGAATATGAATATGAGTAATTGTAATGTAAGTCAATCAAAATTTAGAAATATAAATTTTAGAAGGTCATCATATGCAGATTTAAATTTTTCTGGTAGTAAATTTAATTTAGTGACTTTAGGTGGAGTACAATTTAAAAATACAAGTCTAGGAGACGAGAAGGAACCTATTTTATTCGACAACTGTGATTTGGAAGGTAGTTCCATAAGTAATAGTAATCTGAAAAATATTGAAATAGAAAATTGTGATATAACCGGTATGAAAATAAATGGTATTTCAATTAAAAATCTCCTTGATTTATATAATCAGGTGAAAAGTTAACCACATCCATATGTTGTTAATCCGTTTGGAAATCAAGCGTTATATCGAAATAATTATGTAAAAATGACATAAATAAATGCGAATAAGAAGGTCATTCATGCAGGGTTCTAGAACAACAACACAATATATTATTTGTATGGAGGAGAGAAAAATGGGGATCAACGTTAGAGCAGTAGAAATACAAGATGCTAGAGCAATTCATCGAATATGTATACAGGATGACGTTTTACCGTATATGGTTTTCTTACCTAGTATGCGTGTAGACGCTATGGAAAATAGAATTCGAAATTTAGCACCAAATCAATTCGAATTTGTTGCAGAGTATGATGGGGAAGTTGTCGGTTTTGTAGGTTTAACACAAAGTCCGGGACGAAGATCTCATTCAGGCGATTTATTCATTGGGGTAGACAGTGAATATCATAATAAAGGAATTGGGAAAGCACTTCTTACGAAGATGCTTGATCTGGCTGATAATTGGCTAATGTTAGAGAGAGTAGAACTAGGTGTGTTAGAAACGAATCCAAAAGCAAGAGCTTTATATGAAAAATTCGGATTTGTAGAAGAGGGAATAAAGATAGGGAATTTGAAAGCTCACGGAAAGTTTATTAATGAAATTATGATGAGTCGTTTTAGACCGGATGGTTTAATTGTACATAATGAATAGTTAAAAGCATGGCAGTATACTGTCATGCTTTTTTATTAGAATTTGGCTGTAATAAAAATAATGCTAAACCAATAAAAATAACGGTAATTCCTAGTCCTTGTTGTAAAGAAATGACCTCATTTAATATAAAGTACGCCAGTATACAGGTTCCAATTGTTTCTCCTAAAATACTCATAGAGATCACAGTAGCACCCATCCATTTTAATAACCAATTAAAAATTGTTTGTCCTAAAATTGTAGCAATGAAAGCTAATCCAATAAAGCACATCCAAGTTTGTGTAGAGTAATGGATGAAAGGTTCTTGTTGCGTGAAAGCAAATATGCCAAGAAAGAAAGCACTACTTCCATAACTAATTACCGAATATGGTATAAGTGACAAATCTTTACGAACGTGTTGGCTAATGAAAAAGTAAGCAGTAATGATACCGGCAGCTATAAACGCTAAAATATCTCCGTATAAAGCTTCACCACTAATTTGGAAATCTTGCCAGCCAATGACGATACTTCCTGAAATGGCAATGAGGCAACCGATAATCGCTCCTTTCGTAAACCTCTCCTTAAATAAAAAATAACCACCAACCATTGAGAATAAAGGTTGTAACGTTACGATAACCGTAGAGCTAGCCACAGAAGTATATTGTAATGATTCAAACCATAGTACATAATGTGCAGCTAAAAATAGCCCAGATATGAATCCGAATCCCCATTGTTTTTTCGTTAATGTTTTTAGTTCGTTTCGATTGTTTTTATTAAGTAGTAATAACGGTAACAGGATCAGTGTGGCAAAGAATAATCGGTAAAAAGCAATGATTGCGGCAGGAGCATCTGCCAATTTCACAAAAATTGCTGAAGTTGATAAGGCGAATACACCAAAAAATAAGATGCAATATGAAAGAATAGGTGATTTCAAAGTTTGTCCCTCCGATAGAATGTTTATTATAATAAACTTAATACGATATAATGTACAAAAGTAAGTATATAAGTCTAGGGGATGATAGGAAAGGATTATTTGCTTTTGTTTAGTATGTCAGCACAAAGACAACGAAACATGCATTATGATGGACGGAAGGAAGTTTTACTATGATACATGAAAGACTTGGACAAACCGTATTAAGTTATCGTAAGAAAAATAATATGACAATTCGTGAATTCGCTGAGTATGCAGGGATTAGTACGTCACTAATTAGCCAAATTGAAAGAGGACATGCTAATCCTTCTTTAAATGTTTTGGAGTTAATTGCTAAAGCATTAAATGTACCGCTGTTTACACTTTTTATTAACGATATTGATACAGATTCGCTCATTTCTAAGAAAAAAGATCGAAAAAAAGTATATCGGGAAAACAATGATCACATTGTATATGATGTATTAACACCAGATTTTATGAAAGCGCGTATTGAAATGCTAATGATGGATTTAAATAAACAAGCAAACACAACAGAAAGCCACTATTCCCATGAAGATAAGGAAGAGATTGCTGTTATTATGAAAGGGGAAGTGTATGTGGAATTGGAGGGAAAAGAATATTTTTTAGAAGAAGGCGATGTTGTACGTATTCCACCGAATGTGAAGCATCGATTTTTGAATAAAAGTGATGAATCGAATCATATTTTATTTGTACTGACACCATCTTTAGGATGAAAATATAGTGATTTTTATCCAGCATTAACGGGCAGTAAGACCCCCTCAAAATTCAGCGAGGGATCGGGCTGCCCGTAAATGCCCGATTGGTTCAACTAATAATCAGTGGGGGGGATGAACAAAAACCCCACTGATTAAAGTTTCACTTTATTAGGGGAGATAGAAAATGGAAAATAAAAACATTTTAAAAGGCGCCCTTTCAATTATTTCTAAATGCAAAAAAGAAACAAATGATATTTGGCATGCACATTTTGGAGCAGCTGCAATTGCTAGTTATTTTTTCATGAAAGATAATAATATTGATGAAGAAACAGCTCGTAATACGTATTCGCAACAAGGATGATGCTGAACAAGAAAAAAATTGGTGAGATGATTGATGATAAAAAAGAAATAGATTTTCAAATTGCGGAGAGTATGATTATAAAATCTTTAGAACAAACGATTGATGAACTTCATTGGGTGGGGCATAACGTCATTTATGCGTCATTAAGTTTATTAGCTATGAAAGAGCTACAAAAATGGGGAGATAATCAAGCAATTGAAGGGATTACTACTCTTATTTTATCATTTCGAAAAACAATTCCAGGTAGGTCGTGGATTGGTTATACGACGAAAGAAGTAAAACAATTAAGTTTTGAAGATGAGATACAAAGTGAATTGAGTAATCCAACACAAGTATCTCAGTTCATTTTAAATGAGTTATCGAAATTTAATAGTATTTATCGAGCGGAATTACATCATGATTTAATTGGACATTTGCTTACTTACTCCCACGCAATTAATATAATGTACGATTTAGGGCATATAGATATATTTCAACGAGGGATACGTCCACTTTTAAAACTAGTATACGTACTACGAGCTAGCCAAAAGCTCAAGCCGAATACTGAGATAACTTTACACTCACCTGTAGATCGATTACCTTTAATCCAATCTAAACGTGCAAATATTATACCAACTGAAAATATATTTTGGATAAAAGACTACAGTGAATTCGCTTGGGATTTTGATCATGTATTTAAATTCTCATATAGTTATTTTAATCATATAAAGAGAGCACCAGATTATAAAGATATAATATTAGAAAAATTTCGGTATGTTATTAATTCTTAATGAACGTTAATAATCTGAAAAAGGAAGCTTAATCTAGTTTCTTTTTTTGTTAGTAGTATATTATTTTTTCAAATATGTAAGATTTTACATGCGTATTTTACTTTTACTAATTATGTAAGTAGGCTATACTGAAATACATACATTTTATTTTTGGAGAGATGTAAAACGACATGGAACTAACGAAATTGGAAAAGGTAATTGAAATAAAAAAAGAAGAACTTTTATATTTAGTATCAGATTATGGAATTCAACATGAAAAAGTATTGGCATTGAGTCAAGAACTAGACAAATTAATCAATTATTTTATGTTTTTAAAATAAAGAGAACTATGACGTGGTTTGTAAATGTTATAGTTCTTTTTTATTTGGTAATTTGAAAATATATTCGATATACTAATAATTGACAGAATATTACGTTTTAAAGGAGGTGGATACATGATACTACATACGCATATTTCGGGAGAAGGAGAACCAATTATGCTTTTACATTCTGGTGGTATGACAGGTTTGGTAGAATTCGAAGAACAGGTAGCATTCTTTCGAGAACAAAATTATCAAGTTATTCGCCCTGATTTAAGAGGGCATGGAAGATCAGGGGGGACATTGGAGAATTATTTCCTACGTTCTGTTAAGGATTTACATGATACATTAGAGCATTTACAAATTAATAGATGTCATATAGCTGGTGTTTCACTAGGGGGATTAGTAGCTTTATTGTTTGCAAAGAAATATCCAAATAAAGTGAGGACATTAACTTTTTCAGGTATCTTTCCGGTTAAGAGGGATAATTGGGAAGAGTCTCAAGAGTATGAAGCAAAGTGTCATCAACAATTGATGAAAAATGAAGAAGTTGTAACTTATATGAATCAAATTCATGTGAAAAGTGATTGGAAAGCATTGTTTGAATCGTGGCAGGCTAAAGATTGGTATCCATTCGATGAAACTGGTGATGTAGCTAAACTTCAAGTACCTGCACTTTGTATTGTTGGGGGAGATTCAGAGGAGGAAGTTACAGCTGCTACAACGTTTAAGCAATTAAATGCCAACATACATATCGCGGTTATTCCGTTTGCTGGTCATTTAGTACATAGAGATCAATCAGAAATATATTCAAATATATTGTCTAATTTCTTACAGAATGCGCAACTTGCTAGTCGAATATAAGGACTTTTGGGTATAATAATAAAGGAATTATTAATTGTATCGGTTAGGAGCGCAGCACATATGAAAACAGTTGTTGTTATCGGTGGAGGTATAACAGGACTTTCTACTATGTTTTATTTAGAGAAATTAAAGAAGGATTACAATATCAATTTAAATTTAATCCTTATCGAGAAAGAAGAGTATTTAGGTGGTAAAATCCATAGTGTGGAAGAAAAGGATTTCATTATGGAGTCAGGAGCGGATTCTATCGTTGCTCGTAATGAACATGTTATGCCACTTGTAAAAGATTTAAATTTAGAAGATGAAATGGTATATAATGAAACGGGTATTTCTTACATATATTCTGAAAATATGTTACATCCGATTCCTTCTGATACTATATTTGGGATACCAATGAGTGCCCGGTCGTTGTTTAGCAGTACGCTAGTTTCAACGAAGGGAAAAATTGTAGCTTTAAAAGATTTTATAACGAAAAATAAAGAGTTTACGAAAGATACATCACTTGCTCTATTTTTAGAAAGTTTTTTAGGAAAAGAGTTAGTAGAAAGACAAATCGGCCCTGTGCTTTCCGGTGTGTATTCTGGTAAATTGAATGAACTTACAATGGCATCTACATTACCTTATTTACTGGATTATAAAAATAAATATGGAAGTATTATTAAAGGTTTTGAAGAGAATAAAAAACAATTTCAATCAGCAGGAAATAAAAAATTTGTATCATTTAAAGGTGGACTATCTACGATAATTAATCGCTTAGAAGAAGTGTTGACTGAAACTGTCGTAAAAAAAGGTGCTATAACGACAGCTATAAGTAAGCAAGAAAATCGATATGAGATTACATTTGCAAATCATGAAACAATACAAGCTGATTATGTTGTTTTAGCAACGCCACATGATGTCGCGCAAACTTTATTACAGTCTAATGAATTAAACGATCATTTTAATACATTTAAAAATTCATCACTTATAAGTATTTACTTAGGATTTGACATACTAGATGAACAACTACCGGCTGACGGCACAGGGTTTATCGTAACGGAAAACAGTGATTTACATTGTGACGCGTGTACATGGACAAGTCGAAAGTGGAAACATACATCGGGTAAACAAAAATTATTAGTAAGAATGTTTTATAAGAGTACCAACCCGGTATATGAAACAATCAAAAATTATAATGAAGAAGAATTAGTACGAGTCGCTTTATATGATATTGAAAAGAGTCTTGGAATTAAAGGTGAACCAGAAGTAGTCGAAGTTACAAATTGGAAAGACTTAATGCCGAAATATCATTTAGAACATAATCAAGCGGTTCAAGCATTACAAGAAAAAATGACGGATCTTTATCCTAATGTATATTTAGCTGGTGCGTCATATTACGGTGTAGGAATCGGTGCTTGTATTGGAAATGGAAAGAATATGGCCAATGAAATAATGGCTACATTAAATGAACAGTCAAAATAATACTGTAGAATAAATAAAAACTGTCCCTTCAGAAAATGGAGGGACAGTTTTTATTTATTTTACTTGAATGGAAATTTTACTGTTTTCTTTTATTGTTAATGTTATTTCTCCGGACTCTTTAAATGAATACGGTGATAGTTGATAAATATCTTTTATATTATGTTTTTCTTGTAACGTATTTATCGGTATTAATATGATATTTGGCTTCCATGTTTCTTGTTTCCCTGAAGGATACTCTATTAGTATTTCTGGATTTTTTAACTGCATTGATTTCCAAGAGACGAGATACAGTTGAACTTCTGTATCTTTTTTTAATAATTCTTTGGAGAAATAACCGAATTCGCCAACATTACCGAAAACAGTATAGTTTTGATTTTTTAATTTAATATCTAAATAACTAGGTTGATATGTTACAGCATGATAAGTTCCATATGAAAGTGAAAGTATGGAAACGATTAAAATACCGATTGAAAATGTCTTAAAGCTATTTCCTTTAAAGCTAGTTATCATGAATGAGTTGGGTGTGAATTTTTTGGCGAATAAAAAAATGAGTAATATGAGTAAGAGGGATAAGCCGATGAATATATACATAGATTTTGACACCTCCATAGCGTAAAGTGTATTAACTATATTTTACCATAAATGTATGGGGGAGGGTGTTTATTTAGAAGGAGAAAATAAAAAACAAATTCTTTACAGTCCTTGATAATTTTACATTTAATTTTTGGGAATTATAGCATGATGCTTGTGTCGTTATAAGAAGGTATGCAATTCGTGTATATAGAATAAAGAGGGAATGCGTCACTAGAAATGTTTGATTTATGGAACAATAAGGACTTTCCTAATTATAAATATTTTTTCTGCTATAATGAATGAGTAGAGAGAGGAGTGATCCTATGGTATTTCCTATATTAGAAACAGAACGCTTACGTTTAGTTGAAATAGAACAATCTTATTGTCAAAAAATATATGAAATCTTTTCATTGGATGAAGTAACACGTTATTATGGTATGAATTCTTTTACGGAGTTTGGACAAGCTTCACGTATGATCGAATCTTTTTCAAAAAATTACTTTGAGAAGAAGGCAGTACGATGGGGGATTGTGTTAAAAGAAACGAACGTTTTAATAGGAACAATTGGACTAAACAATTTACAATTATGGAGTAAACGATCTGAGATTGGATATGACTTGCACCCTCGTTATTGGGGAAGTGGTTATGCGTCAGAAGCGGCTCGAGAAATTATTGATTATGGATTTAAAGATTTAAGTTTGTTTAGAATTGGAGCTATTACATACCCTGAAAATGTTACCTCTTGTAGAATGCTATCTAAAATCGGCTTTCAAAAGGAAGGCTTGTTGCGCGGATATATTCATCAAGGAAATAAGCAACATGATGCATTATTGTATTCTATAGTGCGAACTGATGTTGAGGACATAAATTTATAATAAAAAAACCC
>NZ_NVAP01000060.1:13543-15990 GCF_002567495.1 Bacillus cereus
GGGTTTTTTTATTATAAATTAACCTAATTTAGGTAATAAACGTTCTCCGCTTTTCATGCTACTTTTACATAAAGGGCATTTAGGCTCTTCTTCAAATGAAAAGTTCTTTCTCATCCATCCTAAACAATCCTCTGATTCACATTCCCAAACAGGTGTTTGTTCTGGTGGTACTTCTGCTACATCGTTCTTTCGATTGCGATACATGTAACCACTCCTTTTATGTAAAAATTTTAGTTATATATTAAAAAGGTTGTTAACCGAGCTGGTAACAACCTTTTTATTGTTTGAATTATAGCTTTACAACGTTTTTAGCTTGAGGTCCGCGGTTACCGTCTTCAACTTCGAAGCTAACTTCTTGACCTTCGTCAAGAGATTTGAAGCCGTCGCCAGTGATAGCTGAGAAGTGAACGAATACGTCGTTACCGTCTGCAACTTCGATGAAACCGAAACCTTTTTCGCTGTTAAACCATTTTACTTTACCTGTTAATGTCATGGTAATGCCTCCTAAAATTTAAAAAGATTACAATATGATCGGCCTTATTTGAATGAAAAATAAAAGTTCACATATTATCAAAAACCCATAAGGAGTATAAAATATCCCTGATTGATACTTGATAATATGCAAAGAAAATATAGTGTTAAATTGACCTTAATTACTATCTTACAACAAATGGTGGGAAATAGCAAGTGCTGGTAATACCAGTGAGTAATCTGGGTGATAATAGTGAAAGGCACAAAGTCATCTCTTTTATTTATATATTATTCCTAAGTTGGATTTATTCCAAACAAAAATCATTTAATATGAAAAAATAAGTTTAAATAAAAGGCTAAATATATTTTAATAATGCTGATGAGTAACATAATTAGGAGGACAGAATATTGCAAAACAAACAATTTAAAATAATTGAAGCAGCCAAAGAAGGAAGAAGAAAAGTTCATCCTGTTTTCGCTGTCATACTCGCGATTGTATTTTTAACTTTAGGTGAATTATTTATGTTGTTTATGCTGATTTTGCCGAAAGCAGAAACAACTTTTATGAAGGCGATTTATAGCGACATTGAGATGATATTAACGTTTGGCGGCGCAATATTTTTTGTGTTTTTATGGATTAGATTTGTAGAGAAAAGATCATTTTCATCCATTGGTTTTTGGAGAAATCAATGGATAAGAAAATACTTGAGGGGTGCATTAATAGGATTTGTTTTCATTTCCATACCAGTAATTTTACTCATATTAGCAGGAGTTGTAACACTACAAATACAACAGATTACAGGAACCGCTATATTGGGTATTGTAGGTTCTTTAGTTGCATTTTTAATACAAGGGGCAACGGAAGAAATTATTGTACGAGGTTGGTTATTCCCGATTCTTTCTGTTAGAAGCCGTATATGGGTTGGGATTGTTGTGACGTCTTTCTTATTTGGTTTTCTTCATTTACTTAATCCAGGTATTACAATTCTTTCAATTTCAAATATAATATTAGTGGGTGTATTTGCAGCTTTTTACGTTTTAAAAGATAGTAGTCTGTGGGGGATAGGCGCATGGCATTCCATTTGGAATTGGGCACAATATAACGTCTACGGTTTTGCAGTTAGCGGGATGACGATATATTCAACGCCGCTATTTAAACCTGCAACAAATGGCCCCGAATTTCTTCATGGAGGTTCGTTTGGAATTGAAGGTAGTATTATTACAACAATCATGCTCACTATCGCTTCAATTGTTTTATGGAGAAAGTTATGGGGAAGAAAAGTGAAACAACGAAATTTTAGTTAATGAAAGAGGGAGAAACTATGGGGATAATAGCGTTTGAGGGAGCTAGCGCTGTTGGTAAAAGTACAACGTGTCGTGAATTAGAAAAGAATTATGGTGCTTATATAATACCTGAAGTGAATTTTTTATTTGAAAGACCAAAAAATGAACATACAACATGGTATTTTGAAAAACAAGTAGAGCGATGGAATATAGCGATGCAGAAGTCGCAGCAATATGAATTAGTAATACTCGATGGCGATATATATCAGCCACTTAGTTATAATTGGTGTTTTCATTTTGATATATTTAACCAGCCATTATCTTTAATAGAAAATTTTTATAAAGAAAAGATGATGAATAGGGAAATTGGTTTTCCGGATCAATATTTTTATTTATATACGAACGATGAAGAACTTAGAAAGCGGAAAGTATCTGATGAGACGAAAAGAAGGCGAAACTTTGAAAAACATTTACATATATCAAAATCGTTTCAGCGTTATTATGAAAATTTAAATACTGTTACAAATGGGTACTGTAAATTAATTGAGGCGAAAAGTGTAAAAAATAATGAATTAGAAATAGTGAGAAACTCAAAAAATTTGAACGTGTGCGAAGAAGGACGTTTTGATGTTTCGAAGTTAAATTCTATTACGAAGTGGCTAAAAGAAAACCATGCATAAAAAACAACGAGT
>NZ_NVAP01000061.1 GCF_002567495.1 Bacillus cereus
CTTTTGACTTGTGTTTTTTTGTGTTTTTAAACAGCACGTAAAAGAAGTAAAAAAGAATACAAAACTAATACAAACACGCTGCCCAAGAATAAATCATATTATATAAGAAATTGATGTATATTTTCCGAAAATTTGTTAAGGAATAGAAGTATATAATATGTCTATTTGAATGGGGAGGAAAGATTATGAAATTACAAAGCGAAGTTTGCATTGTTTGTGAGACAAAAAGAAAAGAAGGTATATATGTTTATAATAATTTAATATGTTATGAATGTGAAAAAGATATGGTGAATACAGAGACAAATGATCCGAAATATATACATTATTTAAAACAACTACGGAAATTAGAAGTATCATATTTTTAAATAGGCATCATGCCTATTATTTTTTTTGCCTTAATATCTGTATAATAGATACAGACTAAATAATAAGGAAGAGATATATGAATCAAAATCGTATGCCTTTATATGAGGCTTTAATGGAATTTAAAGAAAGACGACTATTATCTTTTCATGTTCCAGGCCATAAGAATGGTTTAAACTTCCCTCAGGAAGCTCTAGGGGGGTTTAAGGACATATTATCAATTGATGTAACAGAATTAACAGGATTAGATGATTTACATAGTCCGTTTGAATGTATAGATGAAGCACAGCAATTATTGGCCAATGTATATGGCGTGCAAAAAAGTTATTTTTTAATTAATGGTTCCACCGTGGGGAATTTAGCAATGATTTTGTCTTGCTGCAGCGAACATGACCTTGTCCTCGTACAAAGAAATTGTCATAAATCAATTATTAATGCTTTGAAATTGGCAGGGGCTAATCCGGTCTTTTTAAATCCATGGATTGATGAAGTACATAATGTACCAGTAGGTGTTCCTGATGAAGTGATTAAGGAGGCAATTAAAAAGTATCCAAATGCTAGAGCACTTATCTTAACACATCCAAATTACTATGGCATGGGAATCGACTTAGAGGAAAGTATCGCTTACGCGCATGCACATAAAATTCCCGTTTTAGTAGATGAAGCACATGGGGCGCATTTTTGTATAGGGGATCCATTCCCTAAGTCAGCATTAGCTTATGGTGCGGATATTGTAGTTCATTCTGCACATAAAACATTACCTGCAATGACAATGGGATCCTATCTACATATAAATAGCCACTTAGTGGACGAAGAGAAGGTCGCTACTTATTTAAGTATGCTACAATCTAGTAGTCCATCGTATCCAATTATGGCTTCCTTGGATATAGCACGCTTTACAATGGCGCGTATAAAAGAAGTAGGCCATACTGAAATTGTTGAGTTTTTACGGAGATTTAAGGAAGGATTATGTTCTATTCCCCAAATCGCTATTTTAGAATATCCGTTGCAAGACGAGTTAAAGGTTACCGTACAAACTCGTTGTCAGTTATCAGGGTACGAATTACAGTCTGTATTTGAAAAGTTTGGTATATATACAGAGATGGCTGATCCATACAATGTCCTATTTATTTTACCCCTGCAAGCAAATGAGGAGTATATGAAGGTTATAGAGATGATCCGAGTAGCATTGCAACATTATGAGGTGAAAGACAAGAAGGAATCTATTCGTTATACTTATAAAGGTGAATTCTCTCCTTTACCGTATACGTACAAACAACTAGAAGGATATGAAACAAAGGTAGTATCTATAGAAGAGGCTGTTGGAATGATAGCGGCGGAAATGGTCATTCCGTATCCACCTGGAATTCCATTGATTATGTATGGAGAGAGAATTACTTTAGAGCATAAAGAGCAAATTATGTATTTAGAGAGAGCAGGAGCTCGTTTTCAAGGTAATACGAAATATATGAAGGTGTATGATATAGAAAGTAGGTTTTAGGATGAAGGGATTATTTGTAACAATTGAGGGCCCAGAAGGTTCAGGTAAAACAACGTTAATTAAAAGTTTATTACCATATTTTGAACAAAAAGCCCAAAAGGTAATGGCGACGAGAGAACCAGGTGGTATTGCAATTTCTGAGGATATTAGGACGATTTTACATAAAAAAGAATATACGATGATGGAAGCACGTACGGAAGCGCTTCTTTATGCTGCTGCACGCAGACAACATTTAGTAGAAAAAGTTATGCCAGCACTTAATGAGGACTACCTCGTGTTATGTGATCGTTTTATAGATAGCTCTTTAGCTTATCAAGGCTATGCAAGAGGATTGGGTATGGATAAGGTATTTGAAATAAATCGTTTCGCAACAGAGGACTGTATGCCTAGTTTAACAATCTATCTAGACATTGAGCCTGAAGTTGGTTTAGCTCGGATTGAAAAAGATGCGGGGCGCGAAGTAAATCGACTAGATATGGAAGATATCTCTTTCCATAAACGTGTGCGTGAAGGGTATTTACAAGTTGTAGAACGTTTCTCGGATCGCATTGTATTAGTAAATGCTGATCAGCCAATGGAAAAACTTATAGAAGAAGTTGTTCAGATTATAGAAGATAAATTGTTATAATAGAAGGAAAGAATGAAATAAGTGAGGTATGCATTATGACGAAGACGTGGGAGCAGCTTTCTGCTATACAACCCATCGGTGTAAAAATGTTGATGAATAGCATTGCAAAAGAGCGTATATCCCACGCTTACTTGTTAGAGGGAGGGAAAGGGACAGGAAAGTTTGCGACAGCAATTCAAATGGCAAAGAGTTTCCTCTGTTCTGAGCGGAATGGGGTAGAGCCCTGCCATGTATGTACAAATTGTAAGCGAATTGATTCAGGTAACCACCCTAACTTACATATTGTAAAACCAGACGGATTATCTATTAAGAAGCAGCAAATTCATGATTTACAAGAAGAGTTTTCAAAAACAGGATTAGAGGCAAATAAAAAAGTATATATTATTGAGCACGCAGATCGTATGACAGTAAATGCGGCAAATACACTTTTGAAATTTTTAGAAGAACCGAGTAGTGATACAACAGCTATTTTACTTACTGAACAAAGTCATCAAATTTTAAATACGATTTTATCCCGTTGTCAAGTTGTTACATTTAGACCGTTACCTACGGAATCTTTAATTAGGAGATTACAGGATGAAGGTATTACAATCTCTTTATCAACTCTTGCTGCTCAACTCACAAATAGTTTTGATGAAGCTTTAGCTTTTTGTAATGATGAATGGTTTGCACAAGCACGAGCTTTAGTGATAAAATTATGTGAAGCGCTCGAAAAAGATAAAGCCTCTATTTTTTTTGTACAAGAAAAATGGGGAAAACACTTTGGAGAGAAAGAACAATTACAGCAAGGTTTAGATATGTTACTCCTTATTTATAAGGATTTATTATATGTTCAACTTGGAGAAGAAGATCGTCTTGTTTTTCGTGAGCAGAAAGAGATGTTTGAATCTTTCTCCTACGCTCAGAAGCGCATTGTATCAGCTCTCTTTAATATATTAGAGGCAAAAAATAGAATCAACGCTAATGTAAATGCGCAGCTTGTGTTCGAACAGTTAGTGTTGCGGTTGCAGGAGGGATGACCGTTTTGTATGATGTAGTAGGTGTTCGCTTTAAGAAGGCCGGAAAGGTATATTACTTTGATCCAAATCAGTTCGATATCTCTGAAAATGAGTTTGTCATCGTAGAAACAGTAAGAGGTATTGAATACGGAAAAGTAGTTATTACCAAAAAGCAAGTTGATGAAAACGACGTTGTATTACCGCTAAAAAAGGTTATTCGTATTGCAAATGAAAATGATCGTACCATTGTTGAAGAGAACAAACATGCTGCAAAAGAAGCATATCAAGTCTGTCAACAAAAGGTAGTAGAGCATAATCTTGATATGAAACTTGTAGATGTAGAGTATACATTCGATCGTAATAAGATTATTTTCTATTTTACGGCGGATGGTCGGATTGATTTCCGCGAACTGGTGAAGGACTTAGCGGCAATTTTTAGAACAAGAATTGAACTAAGACAAATTGGTGTTCGTGATGAAGCGAAGATGCTAGGTGGTATTGGTCCATGTGGTCGTATGCTTTGTTGTTCTACTTTTTTAGGAGATTTTGAACCTGTATCCATTAAAATGGCAAAGGATCAAAATTTATCATTAAATCCTGCAAAAATCTCTGGTTTATGTGGTCGCTTAATGTGTTGCTTAAAATATGAGAATGATGAATATGAGGCAGCAAAGGAACAACTTCCTGATTTAGATCAACGTATACAAACCCCGCATGGTACTGGCCGTGTTATCGGATTAAATATTTTAGAAAGATTAATTCAAGTGGAACTAGTAGACAAGGAACGGATAGTAGAATATACGTTAGATGAGTTAGTGAATAAAGGGGTCGTTTCGAGTCAAACCACAGATTAATGAGGTGGGTGCTTGTGGAGAAAAAAGATATTTTTGAATCGGTTTCTAGTATGGAAGAGCAAATTGGGCATTTATACAAACAGTTGGGAGAGCTAAAACAGCATCTTGCAGAGTTGTTGGAAGAAAACCAACATATAAAAATGGAAAATAACAATTTGCGACAACGTTTTGAAGAAGTGCAGAATAAAGAAAAACAAAAAACTCAAAAACGTAAAGAAGTGAAGCCGAAAACAGATATTGGTGAAGGCTATGACAATTTAGCGAGACTGTATCAAGAAGGTTTTCATATTTGCAATCTACATTATGGAAGTGTACGTAAAGAGGGAGATTGTTTATTCTGTCTGTCATTCTTAAATAAAAAGTGAAATTACCTTTCCAATTATAATTGGAAAGGTAATTTTTTATACATGAGAATAGAATGACATGGTTTTTATATTAGTAGAAGATGAAATAGGGTAGGTTAAGGGTAAGAAAAGGAGCAATATATGAATTTATATGAAGATGAACGTTTAGATTACTTATTAGCGCAAGAAATGAAGATTATACAAAGCCCATCAGTATTTAATTTTTCTTTAGATGCTGTTTTACTTGCAGATTTTGCATGGGTACCAATTCAAAAAGGTAATTTACTTGATTTGTGTACAGGTAACGCGGTAGTCCCCCTTCTATTAAGTACAAGAACAAAAGGAAAGATTACTGGTGTGGAAATTCAAGAACGCTTATATGATATGGGGGTAAGAAGTGTTCAATACAATGAATTGGAAGAAAGAATTCACCTCATACATGGAGATTTGAAAGATATGCCAGAGAAACTTGGGCGTCATCAATATGATGTTGTTACATGTAACCCACCATATTTTCAAACACCTCAAACTTCAGAGAAAAATATGAATGAACATTTAGCGATAGCTCGTCATGAAATTATGTGTACATTAGAAGATGTTGTATATGCGAGTAGTCAGTTAGTAAAACAAGGCGGGAAAGTAGCGTTTGTACATCGTCCAGGTCGATTACTCGACATTGTCACATTAATGCGTAAATATAAAATTGAACCAAAGCGTGTGCGATTTGTTTACCCTAAGGTCGGAAAAGAAGCAAATACATTGTTAATTGAAGGAATTAAGGATGGAAATGCAGATTTAAAAATTTTACCACCTCTTTTTGTATATGAGAATAATAACGAATATACAAAGGAGATACGTTCAATTTTATATGGAGAAGAATAAGCATTGTTTTTATGTGGTAGAGTGCTCTGATGGAAGTTATTATGCTGGATATACAAACCATATAGAAAAACGAATTCAGACACATAATAGCGGCAAAGGAGCTAGGTATACACGTGCGAGGCTTCCTGTCGTTTTAAAATATGTAGAGACCCACGAGGATAAGCGTACAGCTATGCAAGCGGAGTATTATTTTAAGCAATTAACGAGAAAACAAAAAGAGGCATATATGCAAAAAGGAGAACGTTATGTGGCAACAAAAAAGCTTTCAACAAAATGAAAAGGGAGTTTTATATTTAGTACCAACTCCTATTGGAAATTTAGAAGATATGACATTTCGTGCAATCCGAATTTTAAAAGAAGTTGATTTAATTGCTGCTGAAGATACGCGACAAACGAAAAAACTTTGTAATTATTTTGAAATTGAAACACCTGTCACGAGTTATCATGAGCATAATAAAGAAGTAAGTGGAAAGAGAATATTAGAGAAGTTAGAGGATGGAAAGAATGTAGCACTTGTTAGTGACGCTGGTATGCCGTGTATTTCCGATCCAGGTTACGATATTGTTGTTGAGGCAGTGGCTGAGCAATATCATGTAATTCCGCTTCCTGGAGCAAATGCAGCCCTTACGGCATTAATTGCATCTGGTCTTGAAACAAAGCAGTTTTATTTCTATGGTTTCTTGCAGAGAAATAAAAAGGAACGGAAGATGGAGTTAGAAAAGCTTCGTTATGTACAAACTACAATGATGTTTTATGAAGCGCCTCATCGTTTAGATGATACTTTAATTTCGATGCAGGAAGTGTTGGGAAATAGAGAGATTGTATTATGTCGAGAGCTAACGAAAAAATTTGAGGAATTTATTCGAGGAACAATTGAAGAAGCAATTGAGTGGACGAAGCAAAATGAAGTCCGTGGTGAGTTTTGTATTTTAGTAGCTGGTTCAACGGAAGAACCTGCTCCAGAAGAACAATGGTGGGAATCTCTTTCAGTATATGATCATATTGAACACTATATAAGTGAAAAAGGTATGAATTCAAAAGAAGCGATTAAAACCGTTGCTAAAGATCGAGATTTGTCGAAAAGAGATGTATATCAAATCTATCATGTCGATAAAAAATAAGCTTCTCTAATTGAGAAGCTTATTTTGCTGTTTCGATATAATCTTGAAGTTCGTTTAAGATTTGCTCAGCGCCTTCTTTGCTTAAGATGATTTTACCTTCAGCTAAAGAAAGGTTACCGTCAGATACTTCACCAGTTACTTGGCAAGTCATGTTTGGCTTATATTTTTTTAAGATGATCTTTTCGTCATCAACATAGATTTCAAGAGCGTCCTTTTCTGCAATACCTAAAGTACGGCGTAATTCGATTGGAATTACTACACGACCTAATTCATCAACTTTACGAACAATACCAGTAGATTTCATAATTTTTTTCCTCCTAAATAAATAGTTTATAAGTTTCGAGTCTATTTTTAGATTCGTCATTTTTCGACAAAATACCCTATGGACATATGATACCAATCATTTACATTTCCGTCAATTCTTAAATTCTATATTTTTTAAAAAGATTTATAGATTTCTTACTTCTTATATATAATAGAATGAGAGGAAATTCCACATTTTTTCACTGTATTTTCTGAAAAATTAACAAATTACAAGTGGAGATTGTATATTTTTTTGAAATATGAGCAATAGATGATAAAGATATCGAGCATTAACTTATTTTTATCCTGCGTTAAAGAGCAGGAAGAACTCAAATTCAAAATTAGGTTGGAGTAAAGAAGTTAAGTGAGATTCGGGCTGCTCGTAAAAGTCTGTTTGATGTGGGCTAATAATCAGTGGGGATGAACAAAAAGCCCGCTGATTAAAGTTTCACTTTATATATGAGTTTTTGATATACTGTTTATAAATACATATGAGGTTATTCGGGAGGTCCAAAACAATGACAGAGGAAAATAAGTCCTTTTATATTACTACCCCAATTTATTATCCAAGTGGAAAATTACACATTGGACATGCTTATACGACAGTAGCAGGAGATGCGATGGCACGATATAAGCGTATGCAAGGATATAATGTGCATTATTTAACAGGAACTGATGAGCATGGACAGAAGATCCAAAAGAAAGCAGAAGAGTTAAATATTACACCACAGGCATATGTGGATAACATTGTTGCAGGAATTAAAGAGCTTTGGGAGAAGATGGATATCTCTTATGATGATTTTATTCGTACAACTGAAGATCGTCATAAAGATGTTGTCGAAAAAATCTTTAAGCAATTAGTAGATCAAGGTGATATTTATCTTGACGAATATGAAGGTTGGTATTCTGTACAAGATGAGACGTTCTATACAGAGCACCAATTAGTAGATCCAATTATGGAAGGCGACAAAGTGGTTGGAGGAAAAAGCCCAGATAGTGGTCATGATGTAGAACTTGTTCGTGAAGAATCTTATTTCTTTAGAATGGGTAAATATGTCGATAGACTATTAAAGTTCTATGAAGATAATCCACATTTCATTCAGCTGGAGTCTCGTAAAAATGAAATGATTAATAATTTTATTAAACCAGGATTAGAAGATTTAGCAGTTTCTCGTACTTCATTTGACTGGGGAGTTCGTGTTCCAGGTAACCCAAAACACGTTATTTACGTATGGGTTGACGCATTATCTAACTATATTACGGCATTAGGTTATGGAACAGCAAATGAAGAGAAATATAAAAAATTCTGGCCTGCAGATGTGCATTTAGTTGGGAAAGAAATTGTTCGTTTCCATACAATTTATTGGCCGATAATTTTAATGGCATTAGATTTACCGCTACCGAAGAAAGTCTTTGCTCATGGCTGGATTTTAATGAAGGATGGAAAGATGAGTAAGTCAAAAGGAAACGTAGTAGATCCTGTTACACTAATTGATCGTTACGGATTAGATGCATTACGTTACTACTTACTTCGCGAAGTTCCGTTTGGATCTGATGGAGTGTTTACACCAGAAGGATTTGTTGAACGTATCAACTTCGATTTAGCAAATGACTTAGGTAACTTATTAAATCGTACAGTAGCTATGATTGATAAGTACTTTAACGGAGAAATCCCTGCATTTAAAGCAAATGTAACAGAGTTCGATGAAACATTAGTAACGTTTGCACAGGATACATTGAAAAAAGTAGAAGAAGCAATGGAGAATATGGAATTCTCTGTGGCGTTAAGCTCAATTTGGCAATTAGTTAGCCGTACGAATAAATATATTGATGAAACACAACCTTGGGTATTAGCAAAAGATGAGAATGATCGTGAAAAGTTAGCTTCTGTAATGGCCCATTTAGCAGAAGTACTTCGTCAAACAGGTATTATGCTTATGCCATTCTTAACAGTAGCACCAAGCAAGATGTTTGCTCAGCTTGGCCTTACTGATGAAGCACATAAGTCTTGGGAAAGTCTATCTACAGTGGGCTGTATTCCAGCTGGAACAAAAGTAGAAAAGGGACAACCAATTTTCCCACGTTTAGAAATGGAAGTAGAGGTAGAGTACATTAAAGAACAAATGAAAGCCTCTGCTCCTAAAGTAGAAGAGAAAAAAGAAGAAGAACCGAAGGCAGAAGAAATTACAATTGATGATTTCTTTAAAGTAGAATTACGCGTAGCTGAAGTACTATCTGCGGAGCCTGTGAAAAAGGCAGATAAGTTGTTAAAAATCCAGCTAGATTTAGGTACAGAAAAGCGTCAAGTTGTTTCTGGAATTGCAAAATTTTATTCGCCAGAAGACCTAAAAGGTAAAAAGGTTATTTGTGTAACAAACTTAAAACCTGTAAAACTACGCGGTGAATTATCACAAGGTATGATTTTAGCGGGTGAAGAGAATGGCGTATTGTCATTAGCAACAATTGACCAAAATCTACCAAATGGTACAAAAATCAAGTAATTAAGACAAGAAAAGAGATGTTTCACGTGTAACATGTGTGAAGCGTCTTTTTTCTTTTTACACTCTCAATTTTTGCATTAAGATTGTAGTATTGTTATCGTTAAGTTAGTAAAGAGCTTATTTGTGTAGAATAAACTTGATTTCAATATAAAAGGAGTTATGTATGATGTTGTTTGATACACATTCACATTTGAATGCAGAGCAATTTGAAGAAGATTTGCAAGAAGTTATTGCACGAATGAAAGAAGCGGGAGTTACTTATACAGTTGTTGTTGGTTTTGATGAAGTAACGATCAAAAAGGCGATTGAATTAGCTGAAACTTATGATTTTATTTACGCTGCAGTTGGATGGCATCCCGTTGATGCAATCGACATGACGGAAGAACATTTAGCTTGGTTAGAAGAACTTGCTTCCCATCCTAAAGTTGTTGCACTTGGAGAAATGGGCTTAGATTATCACTGGGATAAGTCTCCAAAAGAAATACAGAAGGAAGTATTCCGTAAACAAATTGCATTAGCCAAAAAGGTGAAATTGCCAATTATTATACATAACCGCGATGCAACTCAAGATATTGTTGATATTCTAGAAGAAGAGAATGCGGCTGAAGTGGGAGGCATTATGCATTGCTTTAGTGGCAGCGTAGAAGTAGCAGAGCGATGTGTTGATATGAACTTTTTAATTTCGTTAGGCGGACCAGTTACATTTAAAAATGCTAAGAAACCGAAAGAGGTTGCTGCGGAGATTCCGTTAGAGAAATTGTTAATAGAGACGGACTGTCCATATTTAACACCACATCCATTTCGAGGGAAACGAAATGAACCGAGTTATGTAAAACTCGTAGCAGAAGAAATTGCGAACTTAAAAGGAATTTCTTATGAGGAAGTAGCAGAAGTAACAACAAAAAATGCAAAAGCTTTATTTGGTGTTGAATAAAAAAAGAATGGGGGAAACCCGTTCTTTTTTATTTTGAGAAAATACTAGTAGAAGTGATGAAGAAAATAAATGTGAATGATGAAGTGTTACAATGAGAAGAGAGAATAAAGATTTTCCTATTCTATTTTTTAAAATATGAGAATGGGGAAAATAATAATGGAAAAGTCGTCATTTTTTTGTTTTACTAAGTAGAGACGAAATGAGTGTGGAGGCAAGCATGAAAATAAAAGAGATTATCGTTGTAGAAGGTAAAGATGATACAGTTGCGATTAAGCGTGCTGTTGATGCGGATACAATTGAAACGAACGGTTCAGCAATCGGTGATCATGTTATTGAGCAAGTTAAATTAGCGCAGCAAAAAAGAGGCGTTATTATTTTCACAGATCCGGATTATCCTGGAGAGCGTATTCGAAAAATTATTTCTGACAAAGTTCCTGGTTGTAAGCATGCCTTTTTACCGAAGGAAGAAGCGCTTGCTAAAAGGAAGAAGGGTGTTGGGATCGAACATGCTTCTAATGAGTCGATTCGCCGTGCTCTAGAGAATATACATGAAGAAATGGAAGCTTACACAAGTGAAATTAGTTGGAGCGATTTAGTCGATGCAGGCTTAGTGGGCGGAGAAATGGCAAAGAGCCGCAGAGAAAGAATGGGTAAGCTATTAAAGATTGGTTATACAAATGCAAAACAGTTACATAAACGTTTACAGATGTTTCAAGTTTCAAAAGAATCATTTGGAGAAGCTTATAAGCAAGTAATACAGGAGGAACAAAAATGAAGGATATCGCAACACCAAATCGTACAAAAGACATTGTTGAAAAGTATGGATTTTCATTCAAAAAAAGTTTAGGACAAAACTTTTTAATTGATACAAATGTATTAAATCGTATTGTCGATCATGCAGAAATTGGTTCAGAAAGTGGTGCAATTGAAATTGGACCAGGTATCGGTGCATTAACAGAGCAATTAGCGAAGCGTGCTAAAAAAGTAGTGGCTTTTGAAATTGATCAAAGACTATTACCAATTTTAGATGAGACGTTAGCACCATATGGTAACGTTACAGTTATTAATAAAGACGTACTAAAAGCTGATGTACATGAAGTATTTAGTGAGCAATTTGAAGAAGGACAAGATGTAATGGTAGTAGCTAACTTACCATACTATATTACAACGCCGATTTTATTTAAATTGCTTGAAGAAAAGTTACCAGTTCGTGGATTTGTTGTGATGATGCAAAAAGAAGTTGGGGATCGTTTAGCTGCTAAACCTGGAACGAAAGAGTATGGTTCTTTATCGATTGCCATTCAGTATTATACAGAGGTTGAAACAGTTATGACTGTACCGCGTACAGTATTTGTACCGCAACCAAATGTTGATTCTGCGATTATCCGCCTTCTAAAGCGTCCTAAACCGGTTGTAGAAGTGACAGATGAAACTTTCTTCTTTGAAGTAGTACGAGCAAGTTTCGCACAGCGTCGTAAAACTTTAATGAATAATTTATCAAATAATTTAAATGGTTTCCCGAAAGATAAAGAGTTATTGGATCGAATTTTAACAGAAGTAGGAATTGATCCAAAACGAAGAGGCGAAACGCTATCCATTGAAGAGTTTGCAACATTAAGTAATGCATTAGTTCTTCACAAATTATCGTAAGAATATGAAAGGGACAGTTCAACTTGAACTGTCCCTTTTGTCACCTTTCTCTCCCTAAATTCATATTTTAAAAACAGGTAAGATGGCCTAATGAGTTTGGAGGTAGGAGAATGGCTTTACATGTTGGAGAATTAGTGGAACGATATTCTCATAAGAGGGATATTCTTTTTCGTATTATAGAAATAAAAGGCGAGATAGCTATATTGTTTGGAGAGGAAATTAGACTGGTGGCAGATGCGCCACTTGAAGATTTAATTAGTATAGATCAACGAGAACATAAAAAAAGGGTGAAGCGTGAGAAAGAAACAATGGAACGCACGTATCGTTTGTTTCAACAAGATTATGTATTGATGAAACAAAGGCATGAACACACTTCAACTGGTGGATACACAAGTGAGGTAAATTACTTTCAAATGCCGGGACGTGTATTGCATATAGATGGAGACCCCCTATATTTGCGTAAGTGCTTAGACTTATATAATAAAATTGGTGTTCCTGTACAAGGTATTCATTGTAAAGAAACGGAGATGCATGAAAAAGTAGTAGATTTAATAGATCACTTTCGCCCAGACATTCTTGTTATTACCGGACATGATGCATATACAAAATCAAAAGGGGTGAAGGGAGATTTAGCGGCATATAGGCATTCAAGACATTTTGTACAGGCTGTCCGAGAGGTGCGAAAAAAATATCCATCATTGGATCAACTTGTTATTTTTGCTGGAGCATGTCAATCGCATTTTGAGGCACTAATTCGTGCAGGGGCTAATTTCGCTAGTTCACCATCTAGAATTAATATTCATGCACTAGATCCTGTATATGTAGTTGGTAAAATTAGTTTTACTTCATTTATGGAGAGAGTCAATGTATGGGATGTCGTACGTAATACAATTACTGGTGAAAAGGGACTAGGTGGAATTGAAACGAGAGGGATTTTACGAACTGGATTACCTTTTCAACATTATGAAGAGTAAGCAGGGTACATATGTATCTTGCTTTTTTGTATGGAAGGATTTAAATGAATTTGGATAAAAAGGGACAAGAACGTACAGACTACGTAATGATACTTTTACAATATAGTATTTCTTCTATCTATTCAAACGCAGGATGATATTAGCTGTGAATCGTGGTTAATAATTAGGATAGATATATCGTGTTTTAAGTGTTCAATCTAAATTACAGCGAGGTGTAGCGAAGTATATGTCAAAACGTTTAGATGAAATTAAAAGCGAATTAGATCACCATCTTGGACAGCGACTTATGTTAAAAGCAAATAGTGGAAGAAGAAAAACTGTGGAGCAATCAGGTGTATTAGCAGAAACATACCGTTCTGTTTTTGTTGTACAATTGGATCAACAAGAAGATGCTCTGCAACGTGTATCTTATAGTTATGCGGATGTTTTAACAGAGACAGTAGAGTTAACATTTTATGGAGACCCTCATAATGAAATCATTTTATAATCTGCACATCATTACATATATTCCCATAAATGAAAAGCTATATTATTTTGCATACTAACTATACCGTAGCAAAATAAGGAGGGACTCTGCATTGAGTAGACGAAGAGGTGTCATGTCAAACCAATTTAAAGAAGAGCTAGCAAAAGAGCTTGGCTTTTATGATGTTGTTCAGAAAGAAGGATGGGGCGGAATTCGTGCGAAAGATGCTGGTAACATGGTGAAACGTGCTATAGAAATTGCAGAACAGCAATTAATGAAACGAAACCAGTAGTTGTAAGATACTTTCTATGCTACGGTAGCCGAGGAGAGATTCCTCGGCTTTTTGTACTCTAAAAGGTGCCATCATTTTACATAAGTAGTTTCATTCTGAATGCTTTTCGTTATAATTAGGGAAGTGTCATCGTCTTACTATAAATTTATGGTAAAATAAACGATAAAAGATTGAGTACATAGAGTGGGTGAATAGATTGAAGCTACTAGTGAAAGCACCAGCAAAGATTAATCTGTCGTTAGATGTACTGGGAAAAAGACAAGACGGATATCATGAAGTGAAAATGATTATGACAACCATTGATTTAGCAGATCGTCTAGAACTAACGGAATTAGCAGAAGACCGTATTGAAATTTTATCCCATAATCGGTATGTCCCAGACGACCAACGAAATTTAGCTTATCAGGCAGCGAAATTATTAAAAGAGAAGTTTAATGTAAAAAAAGGTGTATCTATCACTATTGAAAAAACGATTCCAGTAGCAGCTGGATTAGCAGGTGGAAGTAGTGATGCAGCAGCGACATTACGTGGTCTTAATAAATTATGGAATTTAGGGCTTACAATTGATGAATTAGCAGAGCTTGGCGCAGAAATTGGATCAGATGTATCGTTCTGTGTATACGGTGGAACAGCAATTGCCACTGGAAGAGGAGAGAAAATTGAGCATATAAAGACTCCGCCTTCTTGTTGGGTTATTTTAGCGAAACCACATATAGGTGTATCTACTGCTGATGTGTATGGAAATTTAAAGTTAAATCGAGTTACCCATCCAAATGTAGATAAAATGGTTGATGTCATAAATTCTGGGGACTATAAAGGGATTTGTGATACTGTCGGTAACGTTTTAGAAGATGTAACGTTTGGCATGCATCCTGAAGTTGCCCGTATTAAATCACAGATGAAGCGATTCGGAGCGGATGCTGTATTGATGAGTGGAAGTGGTCCAACTGTATTTGGACTTGTACACCATGATTCGCGAATGCACCGCATTTATAACGGATTAAAAGGATTTTGTGAACAAGTCTATGCGGTACGTTTATTAGGAGAGAGAGAAACGCTTGAATAAAGACGTATAATACGTTATGATTTGTTTAGAATATTCGTGATTTGAGGTGAGAGTATGAAAATTAGAAGAAGTACAAGATTAGTCGATATGACTTATTACTTGCTACAAAATCCTCGTCAGTTAGTATCTCTCACTTTTTTTGCTGAAAGGTATCAATCAGCTAAGTCTTCTATTAGTGAAGATTTAGTTATTATTAAGCAAACGTTTGAACAACAAGGGGTCGGCACATTGCAAACGGTACCAGGAGCAGCAGGAGGAGTGAAATATATACCGTATATAAGTGAAGGAGAGGCAGATCTAATTATTAATGAGCTTTGTGGCTTATTTGAAAACCCAGATCGTATTTTGCCTGGCGGTTACTTATACATGACAGATTTATTGAGTAATCCTCGCCATATTAATGGCGCGGGTCGTTTGTTTGCTTCTGTTTTTGCTAGGCAACCAATTGATGCAGTTATGACGGTGGCAACGAAGGGGATTCCACTTGCTTATGCAGTGGCAAATTACTTAGATGTACCAGTTGTGATTGCAAGGAAAGATAATAAGGTAACAGAAGGTCCGACTGTTAGTATTAACTATGTTTCGGGTTCTTCTAAACGAATTCAAACAATGACGTTAGCAAAACGTAGTCTTCCAGAAGGATCAAATGTTTTAATTATTGATGACTTCATGAAAGCTGGCGGGACGATTCAAGGTATGATGAGTATGCTAGAAGAGTTCAAGGCTAATGTTGTTGGTATAGGTGTATTAGTAGAATCCACAGATATCGAAGAACGACTAATTAATAATTTTGTATCATTAATTCGTCTATCAGAAGTTGATGTGAAAGAAAAAACGATTCAAGTGGAAAAAGGGAATTATTCTCTTGCACCATTTGATGAAGGGCTTGTAGAGGCTGAATAAAAGATAGAGCAGATAGCTCTATCTTTTTTTATTTTATTTATAGATTATAAAATAGATGGACAAACTGCCTTTCGTACACTATTTTTAAAGAGTAAAATAAATAATAAAAGGGTGAAAAGTATGAAAGTTGTTCAAACAAGCAAGGCACCACAAGCAATTGGACCTTATTCACAGGGGATTATTGTAAATAATATGTTCTATAGCTCAGGACAAATTCCATTAACGGCAAATGGGGAGCTTGTAACAGGAGATGTAACAGTACAAACAGAACAAGTATTTCAAAATTTACAAGCGGTATTAGAAGAAGCAGGTGCTTCATTTGATACAGTCGTAAAAACAACAGTATTTTTAAAGGACATGGATGATTTTAATGCTGTGAATGAAGTGTATAGCTCTTATTTCTCTACTCATAAACCAGCTCGATCTTGTGTGCAAGTAGCAAAATTACCGAAAGATGTTTCCGTTGAAATTGAAGTAATCGCCCTAGTTAAGTAACCTTTTGTAAGCGATAACCTCCACTAATCTCTATATTCAATTACTTTAAAAATTTTTATCTTAAAAATTTTTAAAAAATTAAAGGGAAAATAGAAAATTTGTGGAATTTATACAAATATATCGCTTATTTAGAAAAGGGTGGTGAACACAAGATGGAAGTGACTGACGTAAGATTACGCCGCGTAAACACAGAAGGCCGCATGAGAGCAATTGCCTCTATTACTTTGGACCATGAATTTGTTGTTCATGATATTCGTGTAATTGATGGTAATAATGGATTATTTGTAGCAATGCCAAGTAAACGTACTCCAGATGGAGAGTTCCGTGACATTGCACATCCAATTAATTCTGGTACACGCTCTAAAATTCAAGATGCGGTTTTAACAGAGTATCATCGTTTAGGCGAGTTAGAAGAGGTTGAGTTTGAAGAAGCAGGTGCTTCGTAAAATTCGAATGAAAAGGGCTTTTGACAAAAAGCCTTATAATTTTGTAGCAAACTCCTGTAAGCATTTACAGGAGTTTGTTTTTTTTGCTTTATATTTGGAAACTTCATAATTCATTAACATAAAAAGAAGAAACTACTAATTTTTTCAAAATCATTTTAAATAGTATAGCTTATTTCTTAAAAAAGATACTAAAGAGTAAAACATCTTATAAGAATTATGGTAAAATTTAATAGTTAAAATGTGTTTCTTGAAATATATGATGATTTAGGATAATATCTTTAATGGATAAATAGGTTGCGATGGAGGGTCTATATGTCAAACAGATTTGCAGTGATTCTAGCTGCAGGTAAAGGCACACGTATGAAGTCTAAGCTATACAAAGTGCTGCATCCTGTATGTGGAAAACCTATGGTACAACACGTAGTCGATCAAGTATCTCAATTAGGATTGCAGAAACTTGTGACGGTTGTTGGACATGGTGCTGAAATGGTACAAGAACAGCTAGGAAACGTAAGTGAGTTTGCATTACAAGCAGAACAACTTGGTACAGCACATGCTGTAGATCAAGCTGCAAGTGTACTTGCAAATGAAGAAGGAACAACTTTAGTTATTTGTGGCGATACGCCTCTAATAACTGCTGAAACGATGGAAGCATTACTTCAGCAACATAAAGAAGCAGGAGCAATGGCGACGGTGCTAACGGCATACATAGAAGAGCCTGCTGGATATGGCCGTATTGTTCGTAATGAGAATGGTCATGTTGAAAAGATTGTTGAGCATAAAGATGCAAATGAGAAAGAATTAGCTATTAAAGAAATCAATACAGGTACGTATTGTTTTGATAATAAGGCTTTATTTGCTTCACTTTCTAAAGTTTCAAATGATAACGTACAAGGTGAATATTACCTTCCAGATGTTATTGAGATTTTAAAAAATGAAGGTCATATCGTATCAGCTTATCAAACAGAGCAGTTCGATGAAACGTTAGGTGTTAACGACAGAGTCGCTCTATCGCAAGCGGAAATTATTATGAAAAACCGTATCAACCGAAAGAACATGGTAAATGGTGTTACAATTATTGATCCAAGTAACACTTATATTTCTGCTGATGCAATTATCGGTAGTGATACAGTTCTTCATCCAGGAACAATTATTGAGGGGAACACTGTAATTGGTTCTGATTGTGAAATTGGACCGCATACAGTAATTCGCGATAGTGAAATTGGAGATCGTACGACAATTCGTCAATCTACTGTACATGATAGTAAACTTGGTACAGAAGTATCGGTTGGTCCATTTGCACATATTCGCCCAGATTCAGTTATTGGAGACGAAGTACGCGTTGGAAACTTCGTGGAAATCAAAAAAACTGTCTTTGGTAATAGAAGTAAAGCTTCACACTTGAGTTATATCGGGGATGCACAAGTTGGAGAAGACGTGAATCTTGGTTGTGGTTCAATTACGGTGAACTATGACGGTAAGAATAAATTCAAAACTGTGATTGGTAATGGGGTATTTATTGGATGTAATTCAAACCTTGTTGCTCCAGTAACAGTTGAAGATGGTGCTTATGTGGCAGCAGGCTCTACAATTACAGAGAATGTTCCATCAAAAGCATTATCGGTAGCACGTGCACGTCAAGTTAACAAAGAAGACTATGTTGATCAATTGCTGAATAAGAAAAAATCATAATGTGGAGGGTTAATCTAGATGTCGACTCAATATCTAAATTCTAATTTGAAAGTATTCTCTTTAAACTCTAATAAGGAACTTGCTGAGCAGATTGCAAAGCATATTGGAGTAGGACTAGGAAAATGTTCTGTTGATCGTTTTAGTGATGGAGAAGTTCAAATTAACATTGAAGAAAGTATCCGTGGTTGCGATGTATTCATTATTCAATCTACAAGCTTCCCAGTAAACGAACATATCATGGAATTACTTATTATGATCGATGCATTAAAACGTGCATCTGCGAAAACAATTAATATTGTTATTCCTTACTATGGTTATGCGCGTCAAGACCGTAAAGCGCGTTCTCGTGAACCAATTACATCGAAACTTGTAGCAAACTTGCTTGAAACAGCAGGTGCAACTCGTGTAATCACTCTAGATTTACATGCTCCACAAATTCAAGGGTTCTTTGATATCCCAATCGACCACTTAATGGGTGTACCGATTCTTTCTGATTACTTTGAAACAAAAGGTCTTAAAGATATCGTAATCGTGTCTCCTGACCATGGTGGTGTAACTCGTGCAAGAAAAATGGCAGATCGTCTAAAAGCGCCAATCGCTATTATTGATAAGCGTCGTCCTCGCCCGAACGTATCAGAGGTAATGAACATTATCGGTAATATTGAAGGCAAAACAGCGATTTTAATTGATGACATCATTGATACAGCTGGTACAATTACATTAGCAGCAAACGCTCTTGTTGAGAACGGCGCTTCTGAAGTATATGCTTGCTGTACACACCCAGTATTATCTGGCCCAGCAATTGAGCGTATTCAAAATTCAAATATTAAAGAGTTAGTTGTAACGAACTCTATCGTATTACCAGAAGAGAAGAAAATCGACAAAGTACATGAACTTTCAGTTGCTCCATTAATCGGAGAAGCAATCATTCGTGTATACGAAGAAGAATCTGTGAGTGTATTATTCAATTAATTGGATAGAATGAGACGTAACCAAAATTGGTTACGTCTTTTCGTATCGAAAAAAGAAAGTAGTGGTACAAGAATGAAATTGATAGTAGGACTTGGGAACCCAGGTAGAGAATATGAATTAACAAGGCATAATATTGGATTTATGGCCATTGATGAACTTGCAAAGCGTTGGAACATTTCTTTGAATGAACAAAAATTTAAAGGTGTATTTGGTGCAGGATTTGTTAATGGAGAAAAGGTAATCTTATTAAAGCCGCTTACATACATGAATTTATCTGGGGAAAGTATTCGTCCACTCATGGATTATTATAAAATTGATGTTGAGGACTTCGTTGTTATGTACGATGATTTAGATATTCCTGTAGGTAAATTGCGTCTTCGCATGAAAGGTAGTGCTGGTGGACATAATGGTGTAAAGTCAACGATTTCTCACCTAGGAACGCAAGAATTTCAACGCATCCGTATGGGAATTGATCGCCCGAAAAATGGAATGAAGGTAGTCGATTATGTATTAGGACGCTTTACATCTGAAGAGATTCCAGATGTTAACCACTCTATTGAAAAAGCAGCGGATGCATGTGAAGAGTGGCTAAATAAGCCTTTTCTCCAAATCATGAATACTTTCAATAGTTAAAACTGTGATTGGGAATATTTCACTTTTGTTTTACCCATACTAGTAGTAATTGAATTTTTAGGAGGCTAGTATGGAAGGGTATTATTATTGCAGACATTGCGGAGGTAATGTAGGCTCCATTAACGCAGAAAAAGTATATAGCGACGTTTTATTTCAACTAACAGAGCAAGAAGTAGTAGAGATGATTCATTTTCATGAGAATGGAAATATATATATAAAAACGATTTGTGAATCGTGTCAAGAAACGCTCGCATCTTATCCTGAGTATTATGAATATGAAAAATTTCTGCAATAAAATGTTGTCGCTTTGGCATGTCCAAAGCATTTTTCTGTTTTCCTTTTCCAAAATATTTGCATAAAATATAATGACTTGCTCTTTATGTTGAGAGGAGTTTTGAAAATGATAGGTTTATTAGAGCAATTTTATAAAAATGAAGAGATACAATCGGTTATTAATGGATTAGAAGATGGGTTAAAGGAACAACTTATATCAGGGATGGCAACATCTTCTCGTTCATTATTAATGGCGGCTTTATATAAAAAAACAAAAAAATCACAATTAATCGTGACACATAACTTATACCAAGCGCAAAAAGTACATGAAGATTTAGTGGCGTTACTTGGTGAAAAAGATGTGTGGCTATATCCAGTTAATGAACTGATAGCATCGGAAATTGGGGTTGCAAGTCCAGAATTGAAGGCGCAACGTATAGAAGTGTTAAATCGCTTGGCTGCGGGAGAGAATGGAATCATTGTAGCGCCAGTGGCAGGATTGCGTAGATTTTTACCAATAAAAGAATTGTGGAAGCAAAAGCAAGTTGAAATCAATCTAGGGCAAGAGATTGATTTAGATGCGCTCTTGCACACTTTACATCATATTGGCTATGAACGTAAGTCGATGGTAGAAGCCCCAGGGGAGTTCAGTTTACGCGGGGGAATATTAGATATTTATCCTTTAACTGAAGAACTACCATTTCGTATTGAATTCTTCGATACAGAAGTCGATTCTATTCGATTATTTGATGTGGATGAACAGCGCTCTCAAGGTAAAAAAGAAAGCGTTAGGTTTGGTCCGGCAACAGAGTTTTTATTTTCGCAGGAAGAATTAAAATCAGGAATTCAGCATCTTGAAGAAGGTTTGACTAAGACGATGCAAAAACTTTCTGATGATAAATTAAAGACTACAGTGCTTGAAACGGTAAGTCATGAAATTGAGATGTTGAAAAACGGGCAAAGTATAGAACAGATGTTTAAATACTTATCTATTTTCTATAAAGAACCTGCTAGTCTGATAGATTATTTACCAGAAGATGGTGTTGTAATTTTAGATGAGATTTCACGTATTCAAGAAACAGCATCACATCTTGAAACAGAAGAGGCGGAATGGTATATATCACTTCTTGGTGAAGGAACGATTATTCAAGATTTATCTTTCTCTCACGCATTTGAGGGATTTCTTCATCATAAAAAAAGAAGTTTTGTATATTTAACCTTATTCCTGCGTCATATCGCACACACACATCCGCAAAATATTGTGAATGTAACATGTAAAACAATGCAAGATTTCCATGGACAGATGAATTTGTTAAAAACAGAAATTGATAGATGGAATGAAGGGCATTTTACGACTGTTGTACTTGGAACAGATGATGAACGTGTGAAAAAATTACAACATATTTTAAGTGATTATGATATTGAGGCAGATATTGTAGAAGGTACAGATATATTACTGCCTGGAAGGTTACAAATTGCTGTAGGTGATTTACATGCAGGATTTGAAATGCCGATGCAAAAGTTTGTTGTCATTACTGAAAAGGAACTTTTCCATAAGAAAGTTAAAAAATCACAACGTAAACAAAAGTTATCGAATGCTGAACGTATTAAAAGTTATTCGGAATTAAAAGTTGGAGATTATGTAGTTCACGTAAATCATGGTATAGGTAAATTTTTAGGTATTGAGACATTAGAGATTAATGGTGTTCATAAAGATTATTTAAATATTAAATATCAAGGTAATGATAAGTTATACGTTCCAATCGAACAAATTGATCAAGTCCAAAAATATGTAGGGTCTGAAGGTAAGGATCCGAAAGTTTACAAATTAGGTGGGAATGATTGGAAAAAGGTTAAAACGAAAGTTGAAAAATCAGTACAAGACATTGCGGATGACCTAATTAAACTATATGCTGAGCGCGAAGCTTCAAAAGGCTATGCATATACGCCAGATACGGCAGAACAACAAGAGTTCGAATCATCTTTTCCATATCAAGAGACAGAGGATCAGTTACGTTCTATTGATGAGATTAAGAAAGATATGGAACGCGGACGCCCAATGGATAGGCTCCTTTGTGGTGATGTAGGGTATGGAAAGACTGAAGTAGCTATTCGTGCAGCATTTAAAGCAATTATGGATGAAAAACAAGTTGCAATTTTAGTACCGACAACGATTCTTGCGCAGCAACACTATGAAACGATTCGAGAGCGTTTTCAAGATTATCCAATCAATATAGGATTGTTAAGTAGATTCCGTACGAGAAAACAACAAAATGAAACGATTAAGGGCTTAAAGGATGGCACAATAGATATTGTAATCGGAACACATCGTATTTTATCTAAAGATGTTACTTATAAAGATTTAGGGCTTCTTATTATTGATGAGGAACAAAGATTTGGTGTGACGCATAAAGAAAAAATTAAACAATTGAAGGCGAATGTTGACGTATTAACATTAACGGCAACTCCGATTCCGCGTACGCTCCATATGTCTATGCTTGGTGTGCGCGACTTATCTGTTATTGAGACGCCACCAGAAAACCGTTTCCCAGTCCAAACGTATGTAGTAGAGTATAATCCAGCATTAATGCGAGAAGCGATAGAGCGAGAGCTTGCAAGAGGCGGGCAAATTTACTTCCTATATAACCGTGTGGAGGATATTGAAAGAAAAGCAGATGAAATTTCGATGTTAGTTCCAGATGCCCGCGTAACGTACGCACATGGGAAAATGAACGAAAGTGAATTAGAGTCTGTTATGCTATCATTTTTAGAAGGACAGCATGATGTTCTTGTAAGTACAACAATTATTGAGACGGGTGTAGATATTCCGAATGTAAATACGTTAATTGTATTTGATGCAGATCGTATGGGATTATCACAGCTGTATCAGCTTCGTGGGCGTGTTGGACGTTCTAATCGCGTTGCATATGCATACTTTTCCTATAAACGTGACAAAGTGCTGTCAGAAGTCGCAGAGAAGCGTCTGCAAGCAATTAAAGAGTTCACGGAACTTGGATCTGGTTTCAAAATTGCGATGAGAGATTTATCTATTCGTGGAGCGGGTAATTTGTTAGGGGCAGAACAGCATGGATTTATTGATTCTGTCGGATTTGATCTATATTCTCAAATGTTAAAAGATGCAATTGAACAGCGTAGAGGAACAGATGGGGCTGAAAATGCAGTTAATGTTGAAATTGACTTAGAGGTAGATGCATACTTACCAGATGCTTATATTTCAGATAGTAAGCAAAAGATTATGATGTATAAACAATTTAGAGGTGTTTCTGCAATTGAGGATATTGAAGAATTGCAGGAAGAAATGATCGATAGATTCGGTGACTACCCACAAGAAGTTGGTTATTTATTACAAATCGCAAATATTAAAGTGTTGGCAATGAAAGAACAAATTGAGTTAATTAAGCAGAATAAATTTGAAGTAACATTCCTGTTTTCGGAACAAGCAAGCCAAAATATTGATGGTGGAAAATTATTCATGCTTGGAAATAGTTTTGGACGTATGATCGGTCTAGGAATGGAAGGATCACAATTGAAAATTGTTATGAAAACAAATGGTTTAGAGACATCGAAGTGGTTAACAATAGCTGAAAATTTATTAAAAGGCTTACCAGATGTAAAGAAAGAAGTAATAAATGCCTAAAATAAGATAAAAAAATATAATTCGACGTGCATAGAAGAACTAATGTGTAAAATACTATGTCTAACAGTTGGTGATTTTTACATGAACAGGTAAATTCACCACTTTGATCATCAGTAGAAAGTGAGGCAGCATTAGAATGAAAGCAACTGGAATCGTACGTCGAATTGATGATTTAGGCAGGGTAGTAATCCCGAAGGAAATTCGTAGAACTTTACGTATTCGAGAAGGAGACCCACTAGAAATATTTGTTGATCGCGATGGAGAGGTAATTTTAAAGAAGTATTCTCCAATTAGTGAACTAGGTGATTTTGCAAAAGAATATGCTGAGGCTTTATATGACAGCTTAGGACATAATGTGCTTGTCTGTGATCGAGATTCTATCATCGCAGTATCAGGCGTATCGAAAAAAGAATACTTAAATAAAAGTGTTGGCGATTTAATCGAAAAAACGATGGAAGAACGAAAGTCTGTTATTATGACGGACGAAAGTGATATTTCCATTATCGATGGTGTAACAGAAAAGGTTCATTCTTATACAGTTGGACCGATTGTTGCAAACGGAGACCCGATTGGAGCCGTCATTATTTTTTCAAAAGAAGCTATTATAAGCGAAATCGAGCATAAAGCGGTTAATACTGCTGCCAGTTTCTTAGCGAAACAAATGGAACAGTAAGGGTATATAATTTTAAGAAGTAGCAATCTTTCCTAATTATGATCTTTCTTTTTGAGAAATCAATTATTTGGAGATATATGTATATTGGATGAAGGTAGCGCTTTGCTACCTTTTTTCGTTGAATATTTTTAACGGTGCAGGAACCTATTATTACCCGTGGTGGTAAGGCAGCTTGTTCTTTTCTTTATGATATAATACGAGAGGTGAGAATAGAAAAAGGAGTTTTCTTGTATGGAAGCGAAGAAGTATCAAGCCTTTTGGCGTGGGGCTATTATATTAACGATTGCAAGTTTTGTTACAAAAGTATTAAGCGCTTTTTACCGTATTCCATATCAAAATATAGCGGGGGATATTGGTTTTTATATTTACCAACAAATTTACCCGTTTTATGGATTTTGTTTAATTTTAGCTACTTATGGGTTTCCTATTATCATTTCGAAAATGGTTGCAGAACGACTAGAGCGTGGAAAACAAAAAGAAGCAGAAGAAATTATTTGTGTATCTTTTTGGTTTTTATTAGGAATTGGTTTTATAGGCTTCTTTACATTGTTTTTTGGGGCCAAAACAATTGCGATAGCTATGGGCGATATATACTTAGATAAGTTACTACGTGTTATTTCATTTTCATTCTTATTGATGCCGTTTTTGTCTGTAGCAAGAGGGTATTTTCAAGGATTCAATAATATGATGCCAACAGCTGTTTCGCAAGTAATAGAACAAACAATTCGAGTTTCTATTATTGTATTTTTATCGCTATTCCTAATTGCTCACGGATTTGATTTATATACAGTTGGTGCAGGGGCTATGTTAGGCTCAATTGCGGGTGGACTTATTGGGATTATTGTACTTATGTTGTATATGCGTCGAGATTTTCGTTCTATATTTTTCAAAAGTGTAGCGAGAATTAAGGGCAAAAAGAGGATAATTAAAATCCTTTTTTGGCAGGGGTTAGCGATTTGTGTTAGTAATTTAGTGCTTATTTTTATACAGATGGCTGATTCAGTGTCCTTGTACACTTTACTTATTAGTGCGGGAGAACAGGCTGAAAGTGCAAAGGTATTAAAGGGTGTTTATGATAGAAGTATTCCTTTAATGCAATTAGGTACTGTTGTGACGACTTCTTTCTCTTTGTCACTTATTCCAATTATTACAGCGGCGAAGGAAAGAGGAGATCATTCCTTTATTCAAGAAAAGGTAAAGTTAGCAATGAAAATAACATTTGTTATTGGACTTGCAGCATCTATTGGACTAACTTGTATTATTCAACCTACGAATATTATGTTGTTTGAAAACAGTGATGGATCAGATGTTTTATCTATTTTATCTTTATCTATTTTATTTAGTTCATTGTCAATTACGACGGCTTCCATTTTACAAGGGTTAGGACAAACATTTAAGCCAGCATTATTCGTTGTATTTGGAGGTTGCTTAAAGTTAGCGTTAAATTATATATTTATGCCTTATTTTGGTGTGAAAGGGGCAGCCTTTGCGACTTTGTGTGCGTTAATTATAATTTCTGGGCTAAATGGTTTGTTGCTTATGAGAGCTGTATCAGGATCGCTTATTAATAAGCGAAATATGTTAGGTGTAGTGATTAGTGGTATCTGTATGGGGTTTGTATTAATGATGTTCACACGTGTGTTGCAAGTGTCTGGATTAGTAATTGATACGGAACATAGAGGAATCGCGACGATTGAAGCGCTGTTAGGTGTAGCTGTCGGCGGATTGACATATATGTTTTTAATTTTGAAATTACGTGTATTTACAAAAAAAGAATTAGGAACCGTTATGAAACAAGAGAAAAAAGAAGGTTCATTGAAGAAGAGTGGATAGAGGTGACAGGTTGTGAGTGGAATCATTACTATTTTAGGTTTAGGTGCTGGTGAATTAGATCAGCTAACGATGGGTGTATACCGAAAGATAAAAGAAGCAGATCATCTGTTTGTTAGAACGAAGGAACATCCAGTTATAGAAGAATTGGAGAAAGAAGGCGTACAATATACGGCTTTTGATGATGTATATGAAGCGCATGATACGTTTGAAATTGTATATGAAACAATTGCGAATAAATTGCTAGAACAAGCTGAAGGTACAGAAATTATCTATGCTGTTCCAGGGCATCCGCTTGTAGCAGAAAGAACAGTTCAGCTACTGTTGGAAAAAGGAGAAGTTTCAAATGTTGAAGTGCGAATTGAGGGTGGACAAAGTTTCCTTGATCCTATGTTTGCAAGCCTAAAGATTGATCCGATTGAAGGATTCCAATTACTTGACGCTACATCATTTGAAAGAGGACAATTAGAATTACGTCAACATTTAATCTTTTGCCAAGTATATGATGCATTCGTTGCATCTGATGTGAAATTAACATTAATGGAGATGTTGCCGGATGATTATGAAGTGTATATCGTAACAGCGGCAGGAACTTCATTTGAACAAGTAAAGAAGGTACCGTTGTATATGTTAGATCATGAAACGGAATTGAATAATTTAACGAGTGTGTATGTGCCGCCAGTTCAGGAACGTGCATCCTTGTATCAACAGTTTGATGTACTTAGAGAAATTATTGCAGAACTTCGAGGCCCAAATGGTTGTCCGTGGGATAAAAAGCAAACACATCAATCATTAAAGAAATATTTAATTGAGGAAGCTTATGAAGTATTGGAAGCGATTGATGAAGAGGATGATGATCACTTAGTAGAAGAATTAGGTGATATATTATTACAAGTTATGCTTCATGCTCAAATCGGAGAAGATGAAGGTTGGTTCTCTATAGATGATATCATTCGAACTCTATCTGAGAAAATGGTTCGTCGCCATCCACATGTATTTGGAAATACGGATGTAAACAATGCTGATGAAGTGATTGCCAATTGGGAAGAAATTAAAAAACAAGAAAAAGGATTCGTGAAAGAATCTGTTTTAAATGGTGTTCCAAAAAGCTTGCCGCAGTTACTACGCGCCTATGAAATTCAGAAGAAAGCCGGTAAGGTTGGATTTGATTGGGTTGATGTGCAGCCGATGATAGAGAAAGCATTGGAAGAATGGCAAGAGTTCCAACAAGAAGTTACAAACATGGATGAGGAAAAGATGCTAGGTGAGTTTGGTGATTTACTATTTGCATTTGTTAATATAGCTCGTCATTACAAAATAGATCCAGAAGAGGCGTTACGTTCAACTAATGAGAAATTTACTGGTCGTTTTTTATACATGGAGGCAAAAGTAGCTGAAATGAATAAAGAGATGGAAGATCTATCATTAGAACAGTTAGATGTTTTATGGGAAGAAGCCAAACAAACAGAGCGTTAATAGGGGGATTTGAGATGCGTCTAGATAAGTTTTTAAAAGTATCACGTTTAATTAAAAGAAGAACATTAGCGAAAGAAGTAGCTGATCAAGGAAGAATATCTATTAATGGTCAAGTGGCAAAAGCGAGTTCGGATGTGAAAGTAGCTGATGAATTAACAATTCGTTTTGGTCAAAAAATAGTGACTGTAAAAATAAATGAATTGAAAGAAACAACTAAAAAAGAAGATGCAGCAAATATGTATAGCTTAGTTCGCGAAGAAAAAGTAAAAGCGGAAGAAGGCTTGTTCTAAAATCATGTATCCCCTCATACATTACTATTAGCTAGTAAAAACCTATGGGGGGATTTACGTGAATAATGGTTACTCACCTACGTCTTCTAATCAACAAAATGTTTCTGTAGAGCATGATATTATTATGCGTGGCAGGCGTGTAATTGATATTACTGGTGTGAAGCAGGTAGAGAGTTTTGATAGCGAAGAGTTTTTACTCGAGACCGTAATGGGTTTTTTAACAATTCGTGGTCAAAATTTACAAATGAAAAATTTAGATGTAGAAAAAGGTATTGTGTCGATTAAAGGGAAAGTTCATGAGATGCTGTATATTGATGAAAATCAAGGAGAAAAAACTAAAGGTTTCTTTAGTAAGTTGTTTAAATGAGCTTAACAATTCAGTTGTATACAATGCTTTCAATGATTGGAATGGGTGCTTGGATTGGAGCGTCTTTAGATACATATCAACGTTTTTTAAAGCGTCAAGAACGTAAACGTTGGCTTGTATTTATACATGATATACTATTTTGGATTGTCCAAGCATTATTTGTCTTTTATGTATTGCTTCTCGTAAATGAAGCTGAGTTACGTATATATGTGTTTTTGGCATTATTATGTGGTTTTGCGGCATATCAAAGCTTACTGAAAGCACTATACATGAAGTTGTTAAATTTTCTCATCTATATTTTTATGCAAACAACATATTTTTTTGTTCGAATTATACAGCTACTCATGATAAAACCTGTTATTATTATAGCGCAGCTATTTATTGCATTTATATTATTCTTATTTCGTATACTGCTTTCAATTGGACATGTGTTATGGAAAATGGTGATTTGGATATTACTTTTCATATGGAAAGTTTTTTTCTGGCCTGTTCGATTTATTGCTTCGCTCATATGGAAACTTCTCCCTAATCGTGTTAAACTTTTTATAGTGAAACATATAGGGTTCCTGCAATATATAGCAAAATTGAAGGGACATATCTTCCAACTATGGGAGCTTATAAAAAAGAAGTTAGGGGGACCTCGGAAATGAGGGAACTGAGACAAAGAACAATCGAAAAACAGAGTCCAAATCCTGTTAAAGAGCATATAATACAAACGGATGAGAACAGGAAGCGACTTTATCGCCGTTTAGCGGTTTTTCTTGTCTTTACTTTTACAATTATTGCGAGTATTAGTGTAACGTTTTATCAACAAAACAGTTCCATTAAAGCAAAAGAAGCAAAAGTTAAGGACATGAAAAAAGAACTGGATTCATTAACGAATAAAGAAAAAAGTCTAAAAGACGAAGTTCAAAAGTTAAATGATGAAGAGTACGTATTAAAGATTGCTAGAAGGGATTATTTCTTCTCTGGTAAAGGGGAGATAATTTTTCCTGTTTCGAAGTAGAGTATGTCTTATTGACACTATATTTTAGGATTATATATAATAAAGTAAAATTTGACTTTTTAACCACTAAGGAGGAGCATTTTTTTTATGTCAATCGAGGTAGGCAGCAAGTTACAGGGTAAAGTAACAGGTATTACAAATTTTGGGGCTTTTGTGGAGCTGCCAGAAGGCTTAACTGGTCTTGTTCATATTAGTGAAGTTGCTGATAACTATGTAAAAGATATTAACGATCACTTAAAAGTGGGCGACCAAGTAGAAGTAAAAGTTATTAATGTTGAAAAAGATGGAAAGATTGGTTTATCTATCAAAAAAGCGAAAGAACGTGAAAAAACAGAAGGAGATCGTCCACGCGGTGAATACCAACGCGGTGGTGATCAACAACGTTCTGGACGTCCACAACGTAATAATCGCTCTTTCAACAGAGATAATCGCGGTGGCGGTAACGACCGAGCTCCAAAAGAAACATTTGAGCAAAAGATGGCACGCTTCTTAAAGGATAGCGAAGATCGTTTAACTTCTTTAAAGCGTAACACAGAGTCTAAACGTGGTGGCCGTGGCGCACGTCGCGGATAATAAGGCCGTTTAGTTTTTAACATATAGAGAGGTACCCAGAGTGATGGCTCAGGGTGCTTTTTTATATGTGAAAATATATTTTAAAAAAGTTTTCAAGATGTGTTGACTTTAAATAATATCTGATGTAAGATACTAATTGTCCGTTAAATACGACGACATGGCGGTGTAGCTCAGCTGGCTAGAGCGTACGGTTCATACCCGTGAGGTCGGGGGTTCGATCCCCTCCGCCGCTATATTTAATTTAACGGCCCGTTGGTCAAGTGGTTAAGACACCGCCCTTTCACGGCGGTAACACGGGTTCGAATCCCGTACGGGTCATCTAAAAAGATCATGCAAATTTGCATGATCTTTTTTTGTTAAATGAATTAAGACATACAACACTTCTACAAAATCACCCTATATTTTCTGAATATTTAATTAAAAACCCAAAAATAACTTACATACCGTGTATATCTGTAGAGTTATTTCGAATAAAAAGTCGAACGATTATAAAAGTGAAAACTGTTGTTTTGACAAAAATCCCAATAATCATCTTTTATAATGACAGTAATTAAACTATGCAGGTGGTGTTAAAAATATGCCTAAAGCAGGAAGGAATACTATGAATACAAGTGCATTGGCAATGAATGAGAGTCAGCTTGGGGGAATAAAGTGGACGAGTAAGTTGCGAATGAAATTTGAGCAAGTTTTCTTTAGATGGGGATTTATTATTGTTGTTATTGGTTTTCTTTTGGGAAGAGCATATATATTAACAAATATTTTACCGTTTGCACTACCGTTTTTTGCTGCTGTTTATGTTATGAAGCGGGATAAGATGCCGCTAGCATTTTTAGCTCTAATGGGAGGAGCTCTTTCAGTCTCGATAGATAATTTGTTTTTTACTTTTGCATCTATCTTTACTTTCTTCATTTATAATATCTTCTTTAGTAGATTTACACGTAAAACCGTTGGACTTGTTCCATTTCAAGTATTTATCTCCGCATTAACGGCACACTTAGTTGTTGTATATTTTGCACAACAAACTGTCACCATGTACGATTTACTCGTTAGTACCATTGAGGCTGGGCTTAGTTTCGTATTAACTATGATATTTTTACAAAGTGTCCCGCTTTTAGTGGAAAGGAAAGGAAAACAACAGGCATTAGAGACGGAAGAAATTGTTTGTTTGATTATATTACTAGCATCCGTTTTAACGGGTACAACAGATTGGTTTGTATATGATGCGTCTATTCAACATATTTTTACAAGGTATTTAGTGCTAGTATTTGCATTTATTGCGGGTGCTGCTACAGGATCTACAGTGGGGGTCGTAACAGGATTGATATTAAGTTTAGCAAATGTGTCTAGTTTGTCCCAGCTTAGCCTTCTCGCTTTTTCTGGATTGCTTGGTGGGTTGTTAAAAGAAGGGAAGCGTTTAGGTGTTAGTTTAGGTTTATTAATAGGGACAAGCTTAATTACATTATATGTAGACAAGCAGACAAATATTGTAACAACTTTAATTGAGTCAGGTGTAGCGATTGCTATCTTCTTATTAACGCCAAAGCTTGTTTTGGATCGTATTGCTAAATTTATGCCAGGTACACAAGAGCATTCGCAAGATCAACAACAATATTTAAGAAGGATGCGTGATGTTACAGCGAACAAAATCAACCAATTTGCAAATGTATTTGCTGCTTTATCTAATAGCTTTTCTGTATATGGGTATGTAGAGGAAGAAGATAAAGAGACAGAAGCAGATTTGTTTTTGAGTACAATTACTGCGAAAACATGTCAAACATGCTTTAAAAAGGATCAATGCTGGGTAGTGAATTTCGATAAAACGTATGATTATATGAAACAAATAATGAGTGAAACGGAAGAAGGGACCCTGCAACATAATCGTAAATTAGTTCGTGAGTGGGACAAGCATTGTGTGAGAGGGAAAAAAGTGACGGATTTAGTAGCGGGTGAATTAGATCATTTCTATGAGGGACAAAAATTACGAAAACAAATGAAGGAAAATCGTAGAATAGTTGCGGAGCAACTATTAGGTGTATCAAAGGTTATGGAGGATTTTGCTAAGGAGATACAACGAGAGCGTGAAAATCATCAAGTGCAGGAAGAACAGATTATGCAAGCGTTCCGTGATTTTGGTGTCGAAGTGGAGCATGTTGATATTTATTGTTTAGATAGAGGAAGTATTGATATTGAAATGTTGATTCCAGTTGCATCTAATGAACATGGTGAATGTGAAAAGTTAGTTGCACCGATGCTTTCGGATATCCTTAAAGAAAATATTGTCGTTAAACATGAAGAAAAGTCTTCTTATCCGAATGGCCACAGTTTAATATCATTCGGTTCGGCGAAGACGTATTCTCTTGATACTGGATTGGCCACAGCTGCAAAAGGCGGTGGATTTGTTTCAGGTGACTCTTATGCGATGATGGATTTAAGTGTTGGCAAATATGCACTTGCGATTAGTGATGGTATGGGGAATGGGCAAAGAGCTCATATGGAAAGTAAGGAAACGGTGAAATTATTACAAAAAATACTCCAATCGGGTATTGACGAAGAAATAGCGATTAAGTCTATTAATTCAATTCTTTCTTTGAGAACGACGGAAGAGATGTTTACGACATTAGACTTGGCTATGGTAGATTTGAGGGATGCGAGTGCAAGGTTTTTAAAGATCGGATCAACGCCGAGTTTTGTTAAACGTGCAAACAATATTTTGAAAATTGAAGCAAGTAATTTGCCGATGGGAATCATCGAAGATGTTGAAGTTGATGTGGTAGGTGAGCAATTAAAAACGGGTGATATCCTTATTATGATGAGCGATGGGATTTTTGAAGGAGCGCAACATGTGGAGAATCATGAATTGTGGATGAAACGAAAAATTAAAGAATTGCAAACCGAAGACCCACAAGAAATTGCTGATATCATAATGGAAGAAGTGATTCGCTCTTGTGATGGTTATATAAATGACGATATGACTATTGTAGTGGCGAAAGTGAAGAAAAATATGCCGAAGTGGGCTACGATTCCGATTGTAGGAATGCAGGCGCAGTAAAATGTAAGTGGAATGTTCATCCGCTACGATTCATATAATCCAATTTTAAAAAACCTAGGTGAATACCTAGGTTTTTTTGTGGAAAAAGGTAATGTTATTAATTTTATGAATATACACGGAGGATGTAAGATAAAAATGTAATTTTTGTATATCTTTTTTTTGCACAATGTTTGTAAAAGTTGTACCATTATAGACAAGGCGACTAACGTCGCTGTTCTTGTTTAATGAAAGGTGATTGCGAAGTTGAAAGATACATTTGTTGAAAAAGTAGATGACTTTGTAAAGCAGCATGATGTATTAAAGAATGATTCAACAATTGTTGTGGGAGTTTCTGGTGGTCCTGACTCGTTAGCCCTTTTATATTATTTATTAGAAAAAAGAGCGGAAAAACAGTTGGAAATTGTAGTAGCTCATGTGGATCATATGTTTAGAGGTGATGAATCTCATGAGGATTTACAGTTTGTGCAGGACCTTTGTGAAGAACTGGGAATTATTTGTGAAACGATAAGGATTAATGTATCACAATATCAACAGCAATACGGGATGAATGCACAGGTTGCTGCTAGAGAATGCAGATATGCATTTTTGGAAAGAATAATGAAGAAATATGATGCAAGATATGTTGCTCTTGGACATCATGGAGATGATCAAGTAGAGACGATTTTAATGCGTCTTGTAAGAGGGAGTACTCCGAAAGGATATGCAGGAATTGCAGTGAAGCGTCCTTTTCATAATGGGTATTTAATTAGGCCGTTACTTGGGGTAACGAAGGAAGAAATTGTTGATTACTGTAATAAGCTAAATTTAATTCCACGTATAGATCCGAGTAATAAAAAGGAAGTATATACAAGGAATCGATTACGTAAATATGTCCTTCCTCACTTAAAAGAAGAAAATCCACAAATGCATGAGAAATTCCAAAAATTTAGCGTGCAGATGCAAGAGGATGAGGCTTATTTGCAGGAATTAGCTTTTGAGAAAATGAATAAAGTAATTACAAAAAAAAGTGATAAACAAATTAGCTTATCAATTCCTGCCTTTGAATCCATGTCTATGCCTTTACAAAGAAGAGGGATTCAACTAATATTAAACTATCTTTATGAATATAAGATTCCATCTTCTCTTTCTTCTATACATATTGACAAGGTGATTGAGTTTTTTAAGCGGACACAACCTTCAGGTTCACTTGATTTTCCAGGTGATTTGAAAATTGTTCGCACATACGAGGAGTGTAGCTTTAGATTTAAACAAGAAACTGTCTCTCCTTTTTCACAAGATTTATCAGTACCCGGGACCATTACACTATTGAACGGGGATGAATTTGTAACAGAGGTGAGCGAAGATATACCAAGTAACATGAATGAAACAGTATTTGTTGCTAAGTATAATGATATACCATATCCACTTCGTATTCGTTCTAGGGAAAATGGAGATCGCATGTCAATACAAGGTATGGATGGCACGAAAAAGATAAAAGCTATTTTTATCGAAGCGAAAGTACCAAAAGAAAAAAGGGAAGAATGGCCGGTCGTTTGTGATGCAAGAGGGAACATTATTTGGGTACCCTTGTTGAAGCGATCTGCATTTGCAATTTCGAAAGAGATGGCAAAGAAGGGTAAATATATGATTATTCACTACAAAAGCAAGGAGTCTTCCGGGAGGATAATGAAATGATGAATCAAGATATCGAAAAAGTATTAATTTCTGAAGAACAAATACAAGAAAAGGTGCGCGAACTAGGTGCAGTTATTGCAGAGGATTATAAAAACACAGTACCTCTTGCAATTGGTGTATTAAAAGGCGCAATGCCATTCATGGCAGATTTATTAAAGAGAACAGATACATATCTTGAAATGGATTTTATGGCTGTATCTAGTTATGGTCACTCTACAGTTTCAACAGGCGAAGTGAAAATTTTAAAAGATCTTGACACTTCTGTAGAAGGTCGCGATATTTTAATCGTCGAAGATATTATTGATAGTGGTCTTACACTAAGCTACTTAGTAGACTTATTCAAATATCGTAAAGCGAAGTCTGTAAAAATTGTTACATTATTAGATAAGCCAACAGGCCGTAAGGTTGATCTGAAAGCGGATTATGTTGGATTTACTGTTCCGCATGAATTTGTAGTAGGATATGGATTAGATTATAAAGAGCAGTACCGTAATCTTCCTTATGTAGGTGTATTAAAACCAAGCGTTTACTCAAATTAATTAAATACAGGCTTTACAATTGTATAGGAAAGTTTTTCTATGTTACGATTTACTATAGTGTTTATGCCGTGAGAGGAGGTTAGGAATGAATCGTATCTTCCGTAATACCATCTTTTATTTACTGATATTCTTAGTAGTAATTGGAATCGTGAGCTATTTTAATGGTTCGACACAAAAAACGACATCAGTTAGCTACGACAAATTCATTACTAAACTAGAAAGCGGTGAAGTGCGTAATGTGCAACTTCAACCGAAAAATGGTGTATTTGAGGTAAAAGGACAATTCAATAACTCTAGCCAAGGAGAACAATTTGTTACTTATGCACCAAATACTGAGGAATTACAAAAGAAAATCAATGATAAAGCGAAAGGTGCCGAAGTTAAGTATCAACCAGCAGAAGAAACAAGTGCTTGGGTAACATTCTTTACTTCAATCATTCCGTTTGTCATCATCTTCATTTTATTCTTCTTCTTATTAAACCAAGCTCAAGGCGGCGGTAGCCGTGTTATGAACTTCGGGAAAAGTAAGGCGAAGTTATATAATGATGAAAAGAAAAAAGTTCGTTTCAGAGATGTTGCTGGGGCGGATGAAGAGAAACAAGAACTTGTTGAGGTAGTTGAATTCTTAAAAGACCCTCGTAAGTTTTCTGAAGTTGGTGCCCGTATTCCGAAGGGTGTCCTATTAGTTGGACCTCCAGGTACAGGTAAAACTTTATTAGCACGTGCTGTTGCAGGTGAGGCTGGCGTTCCATTCTTCTCTATCAGTGGTTCTGACTTTGTAGAGATGTTTGTCGGTGTCGGTGCATCACGTGTACGTGATTTATTTGAAAATGCAAAGAAAAATGCTCCTTGTATCATTTTCATTGATGAAATTGATGCAGTAGGTCGTCAACGTGGCGCAGGTCTTGGTGGTGGTCATGATGAGCGTGAGCAAACATTGAACCAGTTACTTGTTGAAATGGATGGATTCGGTGCAAACGAAGGTATTATTATCATTGCTGCGACAAACCGTCCAGACATTCTTGACCCAGCGTTATTACGTCCAGGTCGTTTTGACCGCCAAATTACAGTAGATCGTCCAGATGTAAATGGTCGTGAAGCTGTACTGAAAGTACATGCGCGTAATAAACCGCTTGATGAGCATATTAATTTAAGAGCAATTGCGACTCGTACACCAGGATTCTCTGGTGCGGATCTTGAAAACTTATTAAACGAAGCTGCTTTAGTAGCTGCACGTCGAGATAAGAAGAAAATTGATATGAGTGATATCGATGAAGCAACGGATCGAGTTATCGCAGGTCCAGCTAAGAAAAGTCGTGTTATCTCTGAAAAAGAACGTAATATCGTTGCTTTCCATGAAGCAGGCCATACTGTAATTGGTGTTGTTCTTGATGAAGCTGATGTCGTTCATAAAGTAACAATTGTCCCTCGTGGTCAAGCTGGTGGATATGCGGTAATGCTTCCGAAGGAAGATCGTTACTTCATGACAAAGCCAGAGTTACTTGATAAAATCACTGGTTTACTTGGTGGTCGAGTAGCTGAGGAGATTGTATTTGGTGAAGCAAGTACAGGTGCTCACAACGACTTCCAACGTGCGACTGGTATTGCAAGACGTATGGTTACGGAATTCGGTATGAGTGATAAGCTTGGACCGATGCAATTTGGTAGCTCACAAGGTGGTCAGGTATTCTTAGGAAGAGACTTCCATTCAGAACAAAACTACAGTGATGCAATCGCACATGAAATTGATGTGGAAATGCAAACAATTATTAAAGACTGTTATGCTCGTGCAAAACAAATTCTTACTGAAAAACGAGATAAGCTTGATATTATAGCGAAAACGTTACTTGAAGTAGAAACATTAGATGCAGAGCAAATTAATCATTTATATGATTATGGCAGATTACCTGAGCGTCCAACATCTTCAGATGATGTGAAAGTAAACATCAATATGAAGAAAGACGATGAAGATAAAGAAGATAAGTAAGAAATGAAGGAGTGACTATCGTCACTCCTTTTTTGTTTGTTAAGATTTTTGCTAATTACTATTGAGGGCTTAGTGGATAAAGTAATTTAAGTAAAACTAGTATTAAAAATTGAAATAGAGAGCAATCTTTTTGTAAAATGATGAGGATAGGAAAGCTGATTATATAAGTATGTGTGATATGATGTTTTTATAAGTTTTATACATACTACACAAATATAGATTAAATAAGATAAGTGGTGAGAATATGATTTTTGTATTGGATGTAGGGAACACAAATGCTGTACTGGGCGTGTTTGAAGAGGGGGAACTTCGTCAGCATTGGCGCATGGAAACAGATCGTCATAAGACAGAAGATGAATATGGAATGCTTGTAAAACAGTTACTTGATCATGAGGGTCTTTCGTTTGAAGATGTGAAAGGTATTATTGTGTCTTCAGTCGTACCACCAATTATGTTCGCTTTAGAACGTATGTGTGAAAAATATTTTAAAATTAAACCGCTTGTAGTAGGGCCTGGAATAAAAACGGGGCTAAACATTAAATATGAAAATCCACGTGAAGTAGGCGCAGACCGAATTGTAAATGCAGTAGCAGGAATTCACTTGTATGGAAGTCCGCTTATTATTGTTGATTTTGGTACGGCTACTACATATTGTTATATTAACGAAGAAAAGCATTATATGGGTGGAGTTATTACGCCAGGAATTATGATTTCAGCAGAGGCTTTATATAGTAGGGCGGCAAAACTTCCTCGTATTGAAATTACAAAACCGAGCAGTGTTGTTGGGAAGAATACAGTAAGTGCGATGCAATCTGGTATTCTTTATGGTTATGTAGGACAAGTGGAAGGTATTGTTAAGCGTATGAAAGAGGAAGCTAAACAAGAACCGAAAGTTATTGCAACTGGTGGATTGGCAAAATTAATTTCAGAAGAATCGAATGTAATTGATATTGTAGATCCGTTTTTAACGTTAAAAGGCTTGTATATGTTATATGAGCGTAATGCAAATTTACAGCATGAGAAAGGTGAATAAATACGTATGAAAGATTATTTAGTAAAAGCGTTAGCGTTTGATGGAGAAGTACGTGCGTATAGTGTACGTACAACAAATACAGTAAGTGAGGCACAAAGGCGTCATGATACATGGAGGACAGCTTCAGCGGCACTTGGTCGTTCTTTAACTGCAGGTACAATGATGGGTGCGATGTTAAAAGGTGATCAAAAGTTAACAATTAAGGTAGAAGGTAATGGTCCGATTGGCCCTATCTTAGTGGATGCTCATGCAAATGGAGATGTACGTGGCTACGTAACGAATCCGCATGTTGATTTTGAAGGAACGGAACAAGGGAAATTACGTGTATATCAAGCGGTAGGTACAGAAGGGTTTGTAACAGTAATTAAAGATATTGGTATGCGTGAGCCGTTTATCGGTCAATCCCCAATCGTTTCGGGAGAACTGGGGGAAGATTTTACGTATTATTTCGCAGTTTCTGAGCAGACGCCTTCTTCTGTTGGTGTCGGTGTCCTTGTAAATGGAGATGACAGCGTATTAGCGGCGGGTGGATTTATCCTTCAAATTATGCCGGGCGCACAGGAAGAAACAATTTCATTTATTGAAGATCGTTTGCAAAAAATCCCGCCTGTATCAACATTGATCGAACAAGGTCTTTCTCCAGAAGAGCTACTATATGCAGTCCTTGGAGAAGATAAAGTAAAAGTATTAGAAACAATGGACGTTCAATTTAATTGTACGTGCTCACGCGAACGTATTGAGAGTGTGTTAATTAGTTTAGGCAAAACAGAGTTAGAGCAAATTCGTGAAGAAGAAGAAGAGACAGAAGTTCATTGTCATTTCTGTAATGAACGATACAAATTCTCTAAAGGAGATATTACAAATTTAATTGAGAATTTGTAATAAGGGGATTAACCCTCCAAATAGATTGACAAACAGGGAATTTTCTGACAAAATCTAAATATAGATAAAACCAATAAAAATACTCGGTGTTAGGAGTGACAGGAATGCGAGTGGCACAATCAGTTTCAGAATTAATCGGGAAAACGCCGATCGTTAAGTTGAACCGCATCGTAGAATCAGACAGCGCAGATATATACTTAAAACTAGAATTTATGAATCCGGGGAGCAGCGTTAAAGATCGTATTGCACTAGCTATGATTGAAGATGCTGAAAAAAAAGGATTGTTAAAAGAAGGCGATACAATCATTGAGCCAACAAGTGGTAACACAGGAATTGGTTTAGCGATGGTAGCGGCTGCTAAAGGATATAATGCAATTTTAGTAATGCCAGAAACAATGAGTATTGAGCGTCGTAATTTATTACGTGCTTACGGTGCTGAATTAGTATTGACTCCAGGTCCTGAAGGAATGGGTGGAGCAATTCGTAAAGCAACTGAATTAGCAAAAGAGCATGGTTACTTTATACCGCAACAGTTCCAAAATCAATCGAATCCACAAATTCACCGTTTAACAACAGGTCCAGAAATTGTTGAACAAATGGGTGATCAATTAGATGCGTTTATTGCAGGTATTGGTACAGGTGGAACAATTACTGGTGCTGGTGAAGTGCTGAAGGAAGCATATGAAGATATTAAAATTTATGCAGTAGAACCTGCAGATTCACCAGTATTATCTGGTGGGAAACCAGGTCCACATAAAATCCAAGGAATTGGGGCGGGATTTGTTCCAGAGACATTGGATGTAGAAGTATATGATGAAATTATTCAAGTGAAAACAGAGCAAGCATTTGAATATGCGAGAAGAGTGGCTAAAGAAGAAGGTATTTTAGTTGGTATCTCTTCAGGAGCAGTTATTTATGCAGCGACAGAAGTTGCGAAAAAGTTAGGTAAAGGGAAAAAGGTACTTGTTATTATTCCAAGTAACGGTGAGCGTTATTTAAGTACACCACTTTATCAATTTGAATCATAATTAAACGCGATTTAAAAAGCATCCTTGAAAAAGGATGCTTTTTCTTTTTGGATTGGAAATAGGAAAAGAGTGAATGACTAGAAAACTTCATGTAAAATAAGAGGTAGTATAATTAAATTATTTTCACTAACCTTCGAGTATAATCAATCTCTATATAAATAACTTATGTAGTTTGAGGTGGTTCATCTAAGAGGGTGGGATAAAAGAAGACGGGGTGTTGATATGCAACGAAGAAAATCTTTAGCGCTTTCTATTCCATATCAGTTAGATTTCTTTAAGCAATATAAATTTCTTTCTCAGGATAAGCCGCAACATATTTTGCTGGAAAGTGGACGTGGCGGTCGTTATAACATAGTGGGTTTAAACCCGGTAGCGGTAATCCAGGGAAAGGGTGAAACGTTACATATAAGTGAAAGTGGTAAGGAAACAATAAAACGAGGGAATCCATTAGATTTAATGCAAGAATATATGGAGAAATGGAAAACAGACTACAATCCAGAGTACCCGCCTTTTCAAGGTGGTGCAATTGGCTACTTTAGTTATGATTGTATCCGTTATATCGAAAAAATCCCTTCTCTTGCAGAGGATGATCTGAATATACCCGATATATACTTTTTATTATTTGACGATGTGTTCGTCTATGATCAAAAAGAAAAAGTATTGTGGATTATTACACATTATGTAGATAAGCATGCAGAGGCGGAAGAACGATTAAATGAATGGAAGGATCTTTGGGCGACAGAAGTGCCTGAAGTGACTATGCCGTTTGAACGTCCTGAAAAGAAAAGTGAAGCGGTTGCTTTTACAGAAGCGGGCTTTATGAAGGCTGTTGAACGTATTCAAGAGTATATTGGAAATGGTGATGTGTTTCAAGTAAACTTGTCGACAAGACAAGAAAGAACTTTACAAACGCATCCACTAGAAATTTATACAAGTCTTCGTAAAATTAATCCATCTCCATATATGGGTTACTTAGAGCTTGGGGATTTTCAAATTGTTAGTGCTTCGCCTGAATTGCTAATTAAAAAACAAGGGCAAGAAGTAAGTACAAGACCAATTGCTGGTACAAGATCCCGCGGTGCAAATGAACAAGAGGATGAAGAGTTAGCAAGGGAATTAATTGAGAACGAAAAGGAACGCGCAGAGCATGTAATGCTTGTAGATTTAGAACGAAATGATTTAGGGCGCGTTTGTAAATATGGCACTGTAGAAGTGGATGAATTTATGGTAATTGAAAAGTATTCACATGTTATGCATATTGTTTCCAATGTGCGTGGTGAAGTGGAAGAAGATAAGGATGCTTTCGATTTAGTGAAAGCTGTATTCCCTGGTGGAACAATTACTGGTGCCCCGAAAATACGTACGATGGAGATTATTGAAGAATTAGAGCCTGTTCGCCGAGGGATTTATACAGGTTCAATTGGTTGGATTGGTTATTCTGGAGATACGGAATTGAATATTGTCATTAGAACGCTTCTTGCGAAAGATGGGCAAGCACATGTGCAAGCTGGAGCGGGAATTGTAATTGATTCAAATCCGAAAAATGAATATAAAGAGTCGTTAAAAAAGGCAATTGCTTTATGGCGTGCAAAAGAAAGTAGCGAAGAAACGGTTAGGTGAGAGAAATGATATTAATGATTGATAATTATGATTCTTTTACATTTAATTTAGTGCAGTTTCTTGGAGAACTTGGACAAGAGCTTGTTGTTAAGCGTAATGATGAAGTGAGTATTGCAGATATTGAGAATATGAAACCAGATTTCTTAATGATTTCGCCAGGTCCGTGTAGTCCTAATGAAGCGGGGATTAGTATGGAAGTTATTAAATACTTTGCTGGGGAGATTCCGATTTTTGGAGTTTGTCTTGGGCATCAATCGATTGCGCAAGTGTTTGGTGGAGAAGTTGTTCGTGCAGAGCGATTAATGCATGGGAAAACGTCGCTTATGCATCATGATGGGAAAACGATTTTCTCGGATATTCCTAATCCATTTACTGCAACGCGTTATCATTCCCTTATTGTTAAGAAGGAGTCATTGCCAGATTGTTTAGAGGTAACATCTTGGACGGAGGAAGGGGAAATTATGGCGCTTCGTCATAAGACTTTGCCGATAGAGGGTGTACAATTCCACCCAGAATCTATTATGACTTCTCATGGAAAAGAGTTACTACAGAACTTCATTCATAAATATAGTCCAAGTGTAACATCATGTTAATTTACGTAAATGGCGAGTATGTAGAAGCGAGTGAAGCAAAAATCTCTCCTTATGACCATGGTTATTTATATGGGCTGGGGGTTTTTGAGACATTTCGTATTTATAATGGCCATCCTTTCTTGTTGGATGATCATTATGACCGTTTAATAGGTGCGCTAGATACATTGCAAATTAAATGGACAATGACAAAAGATGACGTGATGCTTATTTTGAAAAATCTACTCGCTAAGAATGAGTTGGAGCATGCATATGTACGTTTTAATGTATCAGCGGGGATAGATGAAATAGGGTTACAAACGGAAATGTATAAAGAGCCTTCAGTTATTGTTTTTATAAAACCTTTAACAGCTCCGGGAGATGTATTAGAAAAAGAAGGGGTTATTTTAAAACAAGTGCGAAATACACCGGAAGGAACATTTCGCCTGAAGTCTCATCATTATTTAAATAATATTTTAGGGAAGCGTGAAATTGGAAATGTTGTGAGTAAGGAAGGTATTTTCCTTACTGAAGCAGGTTATGTTGCAGAAGGTATTGTTTCGAACCTCTTTTTTGTGAAAGGTGATGTTTTATATACACCTTCGCTAAAAACAGGGATTTTAAATGGTATCACTCGTGCGTTTATTATAAAGATTGCTGAGGAATTGAATATGGAAGTAAAGGAAGCTTTCTTTACAAAAGATGAATTACTTTCAGCAGATGAAGTCTTCGTAACGAACTCCATTCAAGAAATTGTTCCGCTTTATCGTATAGAAACGCAGGATTTCCCGGGTAAAGTGGGAGTGGTTACAAAAAAATTAATGTACCTTTATGGAATGCAGAGAGAGAAATTGTGGAGCAGAAATGAATTACGAAGAGGAGATGTGTAGTTTGAAGTGGGATTATGATTTACGCTGCGGCGAATATACATTGAATTTAAATGAAAAGACATTAATTATGGGAATCTTAAATGTAACACCGGATTCGTTTTCTGATGGCGGGAGTTACAACGAGGTAGATGCTGCGGTACGCCACGCAAAAGAAATGCAAGGCGAAGGTGCTCATATTATTGATATTGGTGGTGAATCTACTCGTCCGGGTTTTGCTAAAGTATCAGTAGAAGACGAAATAAAGCGAGTTGTCCCAATGATTCAAGCAGTTTCAAAAGAAGTGAAATTGCCTATATCTATCGATACATATAAAGCTGAAGTTGCAAAACGAGCAATTGAGGCTGGTGCTCATATTATTAATGATATTTGGGGAGCGAAGGCGGAGCCGAAAATTGCTGAAGTCGCAGCCCATTATGATGTACCTATCATTTTGATGCATAACCGCGATAATATGAATTATCGTAATTTAATGGCGGATATGATTGCTGATTTATATGACAGTATTAAAATTGCTAAAGATGCTGGTGTGCGAGATGAGAATATTATTTTAGATCCGGGCATCGGTTTCGCTAAAACGCCGGAACAAAACTTAGAAGCAATGTGTAATTTAGAGCAGTTAAATGTGCTAGGTTATCCAGTTCTTTTAGGTACTTCAAGAAAGTCCTTTATTGGGCACGTGCTAGATTTGCCGGTAGAGGAACGTCTTGAAGGAACGGGAGCTACTGTGTGTCTTGGTATTGAAAAGGGTTGTGAGTTCGTTCGTGTTCATGATGTGAAAGAAATGGCGCGCATGGCTAAGATGATGGATGCAATGATTGGTAAGGGGGTAAAGTAATTGGATAAAATTTATATCCATGATATGGAATTTTACGGTTATCATGGTGTGTTTCCAGAGGAAAATAAATTAGGGCAGAGATTTAAAGTTGATTTAACGGTGGAAATAGATTTAAAACGCGCGGGAGAAAGTGATGACTTAGAGCATTCGGTCAATTATGGAGAGCTTTTTGAATTATGTAGAACAGTTGTCGAGGATAGAACGTATAAGCTTGTAGAGAGTATCGCTGAAAATATTGCTTCGGACATATTAAAGCAATATGAAAGTATTTCACGGTGTACAATTAAGGTAATTAAACCGGATCCGCCGATACCGGGCCATTATCGCGCTGTAGCAGTAGAAATTACGAGAGAACGTCCATGAATAATATAGCGTACATTGCATTAGGGTCAAATATTGGAGAGCGTTATACGTATTTAACTGAAGCAATTCAGTTTTTAAATAAAAGTCCGTATATCCAAGTTGATGATGTTTCATCAGTGTATGAAACTGATCCAGTTGGCTATACTGACCAAAGTTGTTTTTTGAATTTAGTTATAAAAATTTCTACCAATTTATCACCACAAGAATTATTGAAAGTAACACAAAAAGTAGAAAATGACCTAGGAAGAAAAAGGGAAATTAGGTGGGGGCCGAGAACTATCGACCTTGACATTTTACTTTATAATCAAGAAAATATTGAAGCAGAGAATCTTATTGTTCCGCATCCGCGGATGTTCGAAAGAGCTTTTGTTATCGTTCCGTTGTTAGAGATTAATCAAGATATTAAACAAAACATTTCACGTTCACAAGTAGAAGAAATGAAAAGGCGAGAGGGAGTAACGGTATGGAAGCAGAAAAATGGGGAAGACGCATTCGTGCTTTTCGAAAGCTAAAAGGCTACACACAAGAAGGTTTTGCTAAAGAATTAGGGGTATCTGTATCTGTTTTAGGTGAGGTTGAGAGAGGGAATCGATCACCTTCTCAAGATTTTGTAGTAGAAGTTGCTAAGGCATTAAATGTTTCGATAGATGAATTAATGCCAAAGTGACTGTACAGGAAGGAGTAGATTGATTGTTAAAGATTGCAAATATTGAGATGAAAAATCCGGTTGTACTAGCACCGATGGCGGGAGTGTGTAACTCTGCATTCCGTTTAACAGTAAAAGAATTTGGTGCAGGCTTAGTTTGTGCTGAAATGGTAAGTGATAAGGCGATATTACTTAATAATAAAAGAACGTTAGATATGTTATATATCGACGAGAGAGAAAAGCCATTAAGTTTACAAATTTTTGGTGGAGAGAAAGAAACTCTTGTAGATGCTGCGAAATATGTAGATAAATATACGACAGCAGACATTATTGATATTAATATGGGTTGTCCAGTACCGAAAATCACTAAGTGTGATGCAGGAGCAAAGTGGCTTTTAGATCCCAATAAAATATATGAAATGGTAGCGGCAGTTGTAGATGCTGTTGAAAAGCCGGTTACGGTTAAAATGCGTATTGGTTGGGATGAAGAACATATTTTCGCAATAGAAAATGCTAGAGCTGTTGAACGTGCTGGTGGACAAGCGGTAGCGGTTCATGGGCGTACACGAGTGCAAATGTATGAAGGAAAAGCAGATTGGGATATTATTAAACAAGTAAAGCAAGCTGTGAATATCCCGGTTATTGGAAATGGTGATGTTGAAACACCGCAAGATGCTAAGCGTATGCTTGATGAAATTGGTGTAGATGGTGTTATGATTGGCCGCGCTGCTCTTGGAGATCCGTGGATGATTTATCGTACGGTAAAGTATTTAGAGACGGGTGAATTAATGCCGGAACCAACAGTGCGCGAGAAAATTGATGTGTGTATGTTGCATCTAGATCGTCTTATTGATTTAAAGAACGAAAATGTTGCTGTAAGAGAGATGAGAAAGCATGCAGCTTGGTATTTAAAAGGTGTTCGTGGTAACGCGAGTGTGCGTAATGGTATCAATACTTGCAACACACGTGAAGACCTTGCGAATGTATTAGGTGCATTTGTAGAGGAAGTAGAAGCGAAACAACAAACAATTTATGTTGGTTAATAAGGGGACGGAGAAGATTGACATTCTTCTACACACTTCCTATAATTACGTGAAAGAAAGAAGAACTGCCAGTTAGTTGCTGGCAGTTTTTCTAGTTGAGTAGAAAATGCTATACTGTATATATTGTAAAAATTAATAGAGCTGGAGTGATATTAATATCATGGATAACATGAACCACGAAGAATTAAACGACCAATTGATTGTTCGTCGTGAAAAGCTACATAATTTACGTGAGCAAGGAATCGATCCGTTCGGTAAACGATTTGAACGCACAAATTCAACAACGGACTTAGTAAGTCTATATGGAGAATTCTCTAAAGAAGAATTAGAAGAGAAAGAAATCACTGTTTCTATCGCCGGTCGTATTATGACAAAACGCGGCAAAGGAAAAGCTGGATTCGCGCACATTCAAGATTTACATGGACAAGTTCAAATTTACGTTCGTAAAGATACTGTTGGAGATGAAGAGTACGAGTTATTTACGACAGCGGATTTAGGTGACTTAGTAGGTATTGAAGGTAAAGTGTTCAAAACGAACGTTGGAGAACTTTCAGTAAAAGTAACAGGATTTACATTATTAACGAAATCTCTTCGTCCATTACCGGATAAATACCACGGATTAAAAGATGTTGAACAACGTTACCGTCAGCGTTACTTGGACTTAATTACAAGTATGGAAAGTCGTGAAACATTCGTTACTCGTAGTAAAATCATTCGTGAGATGAGAAGATATTTAGATGACAATGGTTATCTAGAAGTGGAAACACCTATGATGCATGCAATTGCAGGTGGAGCTTCTGCACGTCCTTTCATTACACACCATAATGCGTTAGATATGGAATTATATATGCGTATCGCAATTGAGCTTCACTTAAAACGCCTTATTGTGGGTGGATTAGAAAAAGTTTATGAAATCGGTCGTGTATTCCGTAATGAGGGTGTATCAACTCGTCATAACCCTGAGTTTACGATGATTGAATTATATGAAGCGTATGCTGATTATAAAGATATTATGAAACTAACAGAAAATATGGTTGCTCATATTGCGAAGCAAGTACTAGGTACAACAACAATCCAATATGGTGATTATGAAATTAATCTAGAACCAGAATGGACACGTCTTCATATGGTAGATGCAATTAAGGAACATTCTGGAGCAGATTTCTGGAATCCAATGAGTGTAGAAGAAGCACGTGAACTTGCAAAAGAACATAATGTAGATATTAAAGATACAATGGAAGTTGGTCATATTATAAATGAATTCTTCGAACAAAAAGTAGAAGATAAATTAATCCAACCAACATTTATTTACGGTCATCCGGTAGAAATTTCGCCACTTGCGAAAAAGAATGATGAAGATCCACGATTCACAGATCGTTTCGAATTATTTATCGTTGCACGTGAACATGCGAATGCATTCACTGAGTTAAATGATCCAATCGATCAAAAAGAACGTTTTGAAGCCCAATTAAAAGAGCGCGAACAAGGTAATGACGAAGCTCATATGATGGATGACGATTATATTGAAGCTCTTGAGTACGGTATGCCTCCTACGGGTGGATTAGGAATTGGTATTGATCGTCTAGTTATGTTATTAACAAATGCACCATCTATTCGTGATGTATTATTATTCCCTGCTATGCGCCATAAACAAGACTAAGCTTTGGAGATTTCTCCAAAGCTTTTTTTATTTGAGTATGAGTTGCATGGGTATAATAGATCTTGATGGTGCGAGAAATTATATTTATATAGAAGAAATGTGCTGTTTTTATACTTTTTTACTAAGTTGAAAATTTTATTAGAAAAACTATTGCATTTTAATAATTAAACTGGTATATTTATATCCGTTGCCACGAAAGGTAACAAGCAAAACAAACGAAAAACAACTTATTGAAAAAAGTTGTTGACGAAAATATAACAAAATGTTATATTGATAAAGTCGCTTCTGAGCGACAGCGTAGTTCTTTGAAAACTGA
>NZ_NVAP01000062.1 GCF_002567495.1 Bacillus cereus
CTATTCGGGTTCACTTCAACCTCGGCATAAGGCTTTTTTGGATTACCATTTTAATATGGAGAACCCATATGGAGGAAGTGTAACTTGTAATACACTTGCTTCCGCTGAAAATTCTTCGGTTGTATAAATGTTAATTATTTTCTTACCAGTAACATGAAGAGGGAGTGAAACTGTAACTTCACTATTAGTAGGGTTTAAAACGAAAAAGATAGTTTCATCTTCATATGTTTTCGTGTAAGAAATATAATTACGGTCATCATTTGCTTCGATGAATTGGAAAGTACCATGTCCTCCAAATGCTTTATGTTGTTTCCTTAATGCAATTAACGTTTGTATATGTGCAAATAATGCATGATCTTGTTCTTTAGTGTCCCAAATCATACATTTACGGCAATCTGGGTCCATGCCCCCATCCATACCGATTTCATCTCCATAATAAATACAAGGAGAGCCGATGAAAGAAAGATGGAATACATAGAGCAATTTCAGCTTATTTTTATCTCCATTGCATGTTGTTAAAATTCTTGGAGTATCATGGCTATCTAATAAATGAAATGCTGCTTCATTTACATTCATAGAGTAGGAATGTAGAGATTCTGTAATTTGTTTCATAAATTCACTTGCTTTAATGGAATCGTTAGCAAAGTAAGAAAGTAGAGCGTTTGTAACAGGGTAGCTCATGACAGCATCAAATTGATCGCCTTGTAGCCACGGGAGGGCATCGTGCCAAATTTCTCCTAAAATATATACTTCAGGATTTAATGTCTTTATTTCACTTCGGAATTCTCTCCAAAAGTTGTGATCGACTTCATTTGCGACATCAAGGCGCCAGCCGTCTATATTGAATTCTCGTACCCAATAACGTCCTACTTCAAGTAAGTATTCTTTTACATCTGGATGAGCTGTATTTAATTTAGGCATATACGGTGTAAAGGCGAAAGTATCATAATTTGGAAGTGGCTCGGTTATAATCGGGAATTTATGAATGTGGAACCACTCTTTATATGCGGAATTCTCACCATTCTCTAGTACGTCTTGAAATTTATCAAAAAAGTATCCACTATGATTAAACACAGCATCGAGCATTACTTTTATACCGTGCTTATGACATGCCTGAACGAGTTCTTTAAAAGTTTTTTTCGTACCAAATTGCGGATCAATTTCCATATAGTCAATTGTGTCATATTTATGGTTTGAATGAGCTTTGAAAATAGGTGTGAAATATATTCCGGAAATGCCAAGCTTAACAAGGTAATCAAGATTTTGCATAATACCAGCGAAATCTCCGCCGAAAAAATTAGTTGGAGTTGGATTCGTACTTCCCCAAGGAAGGGTGTTTTCTGGATTCAGTGCACTATCCCCATTAGCGAATCGTTCAGGGAAAATCTGATACCAAATGGTGTCTTTAATCCAGGAAGGTGCTTTGAATACATCATCGGCATGAATAAATGGAAAACAGAAAAAGTTACCAACATCATCATTTGGAATGCTAGAAAAAAATCCTCGCTCTGCATAAATAAGAGTGTCTGTTTCAGCTTTTAATTCGAATCCATAACGTAAGCGCTTAAATTTCGGTTCGATTGAAATGGACCAATAATCAAATAATGCAGTAGAACCCGTTTTTTTCATTGGTGTACTTGATGAAATCCATTTCCCGTCTTTCCATTCGTAAGGATCACCGTAAATAAGGTCGGCGCTTTGAATATCATCTCTCTTAGTACGTATGCGGATGTGAATTGTTTGTTCATCGTAAGCGTATGCATAATTATCTTTCGGCCTATGATAAATGGCTTCTTTAAACATATAGAAAATCCCCCTTTAATATCTCTATACATAGTATTCCCTTAAGTGTAATAATAAAGCCTACATTGCAAACGATTGCCTTTCTCATAGCTTTAATATTGCTTATAAGAGTAGTATTCATTTCATATAAAGTCAATGCATAAAGAGTATAATGACATAATTTTTAAATTAATATTTGCAAAATGAATAAAAGAATGTATAATGATAGACAAATAGCGCAAACGTTTTCATAGATTGAAATATTGTTTGCGCTTCAATTAAACTATTAAATGCAAACGTTTTCAGTTACTGAGGTACATAGACAATTTAGGGAGGTTTTTGGGATGAAGAAAGCATTATCATTATTAACGGTTTCCGCAGTATCTATTGGTATGTTATCTGCATGTGGACCGAAAGATTCAGGGAAAAAAGAGGAAAGTAAAGCGAAAAAAGACTATGATCTTCTTGTTTGGGAAGATGAGAAAAAAGGTGTGGGTCTAGAGCCAGCGGTGAAAAGTTTTGAAAAGAAATATAATGTGAAAGTAAAAGTTGAAGAGGTTCAGATGACGAAACAAATAGAAAAACTTCGTCTCGATGGTCCAGCTGGCACAGGGCCAGATGTTGTAACATTGCCACATGATCATATTGGTAATGCGGTAACAGAAGGGCTACTTTCAGAAGTGAAAGTAGATGATACAGTAAAAAGTAAATTTACAGATTTATCAATAGAAGCACAAACATATAACGGAAAAATATACGGTTTACCAAAAGCGATTGAAACACCAATCTTTATTTATAATAAAAAAATGATGCAAAAAGCACCCGAAACGATGGATGAACTGTTTAACTTCTCAAAAGACTTTACGAAAGATGGAAAATACGGATTTTTAGCATTAGGAGATAACTTCTACTTCGCTAATGCATTCATGGCAGGTATGGGTGGTTATGTATTTGGTGAAAAAGATGGAAAGCCAAATGCAAATGATATTGGATTAAATAATAGCGGTGCGGTACAAGGTGCTGAATATATTCAAAAATGGTACAAAGAAAAACTATTCCCGAAAGGTATTATCGGTGAATCTGGTGGTTCAGCTGCAGATGGATTATTTAATGAAGGAAAAGCAGCATCTATTATGAATGGTCCATGGGCATTCCAAGCGATGGAAAAGGCTGGAATAGACTATGGTGTTGCTCCAATGCCGAAATTACCAAATGGTCAACCGATGAAAACGTTCGTTGGCGTAAAAGGATGGCATGTAACAAGCTTCTCTAAACAAAATGATTTAGCTACAAAATTTACTGAGTGGGTTACAAATGAAGAAAATGCTAAAATTCGCTTTGAGAAAACGAAAGAAATTCCACCAGTAAAATCAGTAATGGAAGATCCAATCATTAAAGAAAATGAGGCTGCAAAAGCGGTTGCGACGCAATCTGAAAATGGAATTCCAATGCCAAACATTCCAGAAATGCAAGAAGTTTGGAAACCAGCTGGAGATGCGCTTCAATTAGTTGTATCAGATAAAGAAGCACCAAAATCCGCACTTGATAGTGCAGTGAAACAAATTAAAGGTAATATTGAGGCAAATCATAGTAAGAAAAAATAAGGTGAAATTCGTGCCTCTAATATGAGGGGCACGAATTCTCTCCCTTCCATGTGGGAAGAAAAAAGGGGGAAGGAACATGCAAACATCTATGGAACCTGCAAAGGGGTTAAATGGTTCAAAGCATAGGAAAGTGGCAACCATGTTATCAATCATTCCAGGCGTGGGCCAAATGTATAATAAACAATTTGTAAAAGGTCTTATTTTTCTAGTATTAACAGGTTCATTTATTGTAGCCTTTTCTGATTTATTAAATATGGGATTATGGGGCATTGTAACGCTCGGTACAGAAGTTCCACGTGACCATTCCGTCTTTCTATTAGTAGAAGGGATCTTGGCACTTATCGTTATCGCTTTTGGGCTTGGCATATATGCATTTAACTTATATGATGCATATCAAAATGGGAAGAAACGTGATATTGGAACACCGTTAAATTCTGTAAAAGAGCAATACCGTAATTTGTTAGATCAAGGCTTTCCCTATTTAATGGTTTCACCAGGGTTTCTACTACTTATCTTTGTTGTCGTATTTCCAATCATCTTCGTAATTTTAATTGGATTTACGAACTATGATTTATATCATTCTCCTCCTGCTAAATTAGTAGATTGGGTGGGCTTTAAAAACTTTATTGATATTTTCACATTACCGATGTGGAGAGATACATTTTTAAGTGTATTTTCTTGGACTGTCATTTGGACATTCGTTGCAACAACATTACAAGTTGCACTTGGTATTTTTTTAGCGATTATCGTAAATCAGCCTGGTATTAAAGGTAAGGCAATTATTCGAACAATCTTTATTTTACCGTGGGCTGTTCCAGCATTCGTATCTATTCTTGTATTTGCTGGTATGTTTAATGAAACATTTGGAGCAATTAATAACCAAGTATTAGCTTTATTCGGGATTGAAAAGATTGCTTGGATGACAGACCCGTTTTGGTCAAAGATTGCTTTAATTATGATTCAAACGTGGCTTGGTTTCCCGTTCGTCTTTGCAATGACAACAGGCATATTGCAATCGATTCCAGGAGAATTATATGAAGCGGCCACAGTAGATGGAGCAACTGCTTGGCAACAGTTCCGCAAAATTACATTGCCACTTGTGTTATATGCAACAGCGCCAATATTAATTACGCAATATACGTTTAACTTTAATAATTTTAGTATTATTTATCTATTTAATAACGGGGGACCTGCTGTGTCTGGACAAAATGCAGGTGGAACGGATATTTTAATTTCATGGATCTATAAGTTAACGATGACTTCGGCTCAATACGGCAAAGCAGCAGCTCTTACAATGATTTTATCGTTAATCGTTATTACAGTTGCGTTATGGCAATTTAAGAGAACAAAATCATTCCAAGAAGAGGATATGATGTAAATGAATATTAAACGACAAAAGATGCTACGTCTTTCATTAAGTTATTTAGTTATCTTCATAATGTGTGCGATTGTTTTCTATCCATTACTATGGATAATTGGCTCATCGTTTAATCCAGGAGATAGTTTATCTGGGTCAAGTATTATTCCGAAAAATGCCACATTAGATCATTATCGCAAGCTACTTGATCTCGATTCAAGTAATTACTTACTTTGGTATAAAAATACTTTGAAAGTAAGCGTAATGACGATGATTTTCTCTGTACTAACCATTAGTTTTACTGCTTATGCATTTTCGAGATATCGTTTTGTTGGAAGAAAGAATGGTTTATTAACATTTTTAATTCTGCAAATGATCCCGAATTTTGCAGCGTTAATCGCACTATATATATTAGCTCAGTTAACAGGATTACTTGATACACATCTTGCATTAATTTTAATTTATGTGGGCGGAGCAATTCCGATGAATACATGGCTTATGAAAGGGTATTTTGATACGATTCCGAAAGAGTTGGATGAATCAGCTCGAATGGATGGAGCAGGGCATTTCCGTATTTTCTGGCAAATCATTATGCCACTTGCAAAGCCAATCGTAGCGGTTGTAGCGTTATTTACTTTCATTGGTCCATTTACAGATTTCATTTTAGCGAGTATTATTTTGCGAACACCAGAAAATTATACTTTAGCAGTTGGATTATATGAAATGGTTGCGAAAAAATTCGGTAATGAATTTACAACGTTTGCAGCGGGTTCTGTGTTAATTGCGATCCCGATTTCAATTTTATTCCTATCACTACAAAAATATTTTGTTTCCGGTTTAACAGCTGGAGGTACGAAAGGATGAAAAATGGGACACTACGTCCCATTTCTCTTTTCATCTCCCTATANNTATAGGGAGATGAAAAGAGATTTGACATCACATGTGAAAAGAAGTGAAATAAATAGTATATTATAGTATAGGAAAATAAAGCTATATCCCTTACAATACATGAAGAGGGATAATAGGATCAGTTTTGCAAGATATAAGAAATGGAAGTTTATGACTTGCAATGAGTGCGAGATAAAATATATGAAAAATGACAGAGAAATGAGAGGAGGGGGATTTTTATGACAGTTACAATTAAAGATGTGGCGAAGCAAGCGAATGTTGCACCATCAACAGTTTCTCGTGTAATTGCTGATAATCCAAGTATAAGTGAAAAGACAAAGCGTCGTGTTAGGAAAGTGATGAGTGAATTAGGGTATCATCCTAATTTAAATGCGAGAAATCTTGCGAACCAAACGACGAAAACACTTGGTCTTGTTATGCCAAGTTCTGCAAGTAAAGCTTTTCAAAATCCATTTTTCCCAGAAGTTATAAGAGGGATTAGTTCATTTGCACACGTAGAAGGTTATGCGCTTTATATGTCGACAGGTGAAACGGAAGAAGAAATTTTTAATGGTGTTGTAAAGATGGTACAAGGGCGCCAAATTGGTGGCATTATTCTTTTATATTCAAGAGAGAACGATCGGATTATTCAATATTTACATGAACAAAATTTCCCGTTTGTTCTAATAGGGAAACCATATGATCGAAAAAATGAAATTACATATGTAGATAATGACAATTATGCAGCTGCGAGAGAAGTAGCAGAGTATTTAATTTCATTAGGCCATAAACAAATCGCATTCATTGGTGGTGGGTCAGATTTACTTGTAACGAGAGATCGTTTAGCTGGTATGAGCGATGCTTTAAAACTAGCGGACATTACGTTATCAAAAGAGTATATTTTACATTTTGATTTTTCAAGGGAAAGTGGTCAACAAGCCGTGGAAGAATTAATGGGACTAAAGCAACCGCCAACAGCAATTATGGCAACGGATGATTTAATTGGACTTGGTGTGTTAAGTGCTCTTTCTAAAAAAGGATTTGTTGTACCGAAGGACGTTTCTATTGTAAGTTTTAATAATGCTTTACTATCAGAAATTGCGAGTCCTCCGCTTTCAACAGTGGATGTGAATATTTATCAACTAGGATATGAAGCAGCAAAAGCTTTAGTTGATAAAGTAGAGAATGCGGAGTCTACTGCGAAATGTATCATTATTCCACATAAATTGCTAAAGCGTCACACTTGTGATCATTATGCAGAAAAAAGCTAAGAGTTTAACTCTTAGCTTTTTGTTTTAGGAAGGCTTCTAATCGATCGCAACCTTCTTTTAATGTTTCGATGCTGTACGCATAGGACAAGCGAAGATAGCCTTCACCATACTCAGAGAATGCTGTTCCTGGAACGACGGCTAGTCCAGCTTCTTTGACAAGATCAAGTGCAAAATCAAATGATGAAGATGTCAAATGACCAACATATGGGAATAAGTAAAATGCACCTGTTGGTTTTTCGACTGTTAATCCCATTTGAGTGAGTCTATTATATACGTAATCACGGCGTTTTTTATATTGATGACGCATCATTTTGGGTGCGTCTTTAGCTGCTGTTAATGCTTCAATTGCAGCGTATTGAGCGATTGAAGTAGCGCATGTTACATTGTATTGATGAACTTTTAATATATGTCCTGCTAAATAGCTTGGTGCGAATAAAAGTCCAACACGCCAGCCAGTCATAGAATGTGATTTAGATAAACCGTTAATGACAATGGTCTTTTCACGCATTTCTGGGAAATGAGCGATAGATGTATGCTTTTGTTCATATACAAGCTCGCTATAAATTTCATCTGAAAGAACGAAAATATTTTTATCTTTTAAAACATCTACAATATCTTTTAGTTCTTCTTTTGATAAGGTTACACCAGTTGGATTAGAAGGATACGGTAGTACGATACATCTTGTTTTTTCTGTAATAGCATTTTTTAGCGCTTCAGCTGTTAAACGGAATCCAGTTTCACGAACATCTACAAAAATAGGCGTTGCACCGCATAATCGAATAATAGGTTCGTATCCTGGATAAATAGGAGCAGGCAAAATTACTTCCGTTCCAGGCTCTAAAATTGTTCGGAATGCAACATCAATTGCTTCACTAGCACCGATTGTAACGATGGTTTCGTTTTCAGGTGAATAATGTAAATCGTAGTTATCTTTTACGAAGTTACAAGCTGCCTTGCGTAAGTCTAGTAAACCAGCGTTATGTGTATAGCTTGTATAGTTTTCTGTAATGGCCCGTTTTGCCGCTTCTTTTACGAGAGAAGGTGTAGGGAAATCGGGTTGTCCAATTGTTAAAGAAATCAAATTATCATAGTTTTGAATCATGTTAGAGAATTGACGGATTCCAGAAATTTGGATGTCCTTCACTCTAGGGTTAATGAATTGTTCCATTGTATCTCCCTTTCTTCCGTTTGAAAATTAAGTTCATTTTATCATATTTTCTATGATTACGCTTTGTATATGTTATTTAGAAAGAGAGAGAAAAGAGAAAAAAAGCCGCTATAAGCGACTTTTTAATATCCGTATTCCCAATCTATTTCATCTTCATTCCAGAGTACAGAGGATACCTTGCCAAGGTGAACAACAGATTCGTTTACAGCACATGTGCAATTTTCTTCTCCTGCTTTATGCTGTAACTCTTCATATACTGATTTTTCAACATTTTCTAGAACAACCAAATTTTCTTCTTTTAAAACAAGCGTAGTACCCGCCATATTTATCTTCCTCCTACTAAAGTAATGATCACTTATTTGTAAACATAGATAGTATGGATTATATGCTGTATTTTGCTATAGTTGTCCGTCTAAAAAAGTATTTTTACATTTTCTTTGTAATCCGTATTCATTGTATACTGCACGAAGGAAATTTGGTACAGGGTTTACAATCATTTCGAAAATCTGTAACAATTAATATGAGTTGTTAACAAATAATTAACAAATATGTTAAGAAAAATCAAAATTTTAAAACAAATAAACCTATAAAATGATATAATCATATCAAAATACATATAGGGGATGAGAGGTTATGGAGCTTATCCGTGATTTGTTGATCCAAATTGCCATCATAATTTTGCCATTATTTTTATATGAAGCGATTCGTTTAAATCGCTATCAAGAAATGCCTCCGAAGCCAAATCGTTACTTTATTATGTTTTTATCTAGCGTTACGCTCGTTCTATCCATGACATATTCTATTTGTTTTGGCGATGTGTGCGGGTATAACTTTCACCCCATTCCAATTGTTAGTGGGTTTTTATATGGTGGGATTGTTGGTTTAATTCCAGCGGTTATTTTTGTTGCATATGAATGGTTACTAAAGGGAATGAGCTTTCTTCCGGTTGTAGAAGTAATATTTCTATTGATAGTTCCGCTGTTTTTATCAAAGAAATGGTCTCTTTTTTCAAGGGATAAGAAATTAATTTTAGCATTTATGATTTCATCATTTTATGTGCTTGTTTCTTTAGTATTAGGCATGATTAATGTTCTTTTGGAAACAGGATTTACACCGTATATTTCGCAAATATATAGCGGATTTATATTTGCCTCGCTTATCATGGTCATGACAACGGTATTTCAGGTGTATTTAACTGAATATTTAAACGAGAATGCATTGCTACGTACAGAGATGCAAAAATCAGAAAAGCTTAATATTGTAAGTGAGTTAGCAGCAAGTGTGGCACATGAAGTTCGAAATCCACTCACTGTTGTTCGTGGATTTATCCAATTGCTAGAAAGTACAGAAGATGTGAAGAATAAGGATTATATGCGTCTCGTATTAGCTGAATTGGATCGGGCGGAACAAATTATTTCAGATTACTTAAATTTAGCAAGGCCGCAAATTGAGAAAAAAGAACACATTTGTTTATCAGCTCAATTAATAGAAATGACCACTCTTATGTCATCATTTGCAGCGATGCAAGGTGTATATTTACAAGTTGAAATTTCAGAAAGTCTTTATACGATCGGTGATAAGACAAAATTGAAGCAAGCTATTATGAATGTTGTTAAAAATGGTATTGAAGCAATTCAAGGAAATAAAGGGTATTTAAAAGTAACAGCTATTCAAAAAGATGAAACAATCGTAATAAGAGTTAAAGATAGTGGTGTTGGTATGACGAAAGAACAGTTAGCAAGGCTGGGGCAACCATATTATTCTTTAAAAGAAAAAGGGACAGGATTAGGGCTTATGGTAACATTTAGTATTTTACAAGCGCATAATGGTACATTGGAATATAAAAGTGAAAGTGGAAAAGGCACTGAAGCAATTATTATATTACCAGCTGTACGAAATAAGGAATAAAAGTTACCGATGAAAGGTAACTTTTTATTTTATATTGTTTATTCATTTGTTTTTTCTTGTTTTGCTCGGCTAAATAAACTCTTAAATGATTGAAAGAAGCCTTGCTCTTTTGAGGCAGCAACCATTCTTTTTGTTTCTTGAATTTCGCGAATAACTTGCATAAGCTGTGTATCACGATTACTGTCCTTGTTATAAATTTGACTAACAAGTTTATTCATTTTTTCTTCCTGTTTGGATTCTCGTTTATACATATGATTCATTAATAAGTCCATCTTTTCTTTTTGCAGTGCATCTGTTTGAGCTGCGTGATCAACTAACTCTTGTAGCATTTTTTCTTGAGAGCCTTCTTTTACATAAACTTGTTGCATCAATTCGTCTAGCTTTTCATCTTTTAAACGATTTTGGGTGATAAGGGTAGAATTTTGATGAATGATTGCTTCATTTAATTGAGCGAGCATTTCAAGTTTTAACATGAATTCCTCAAAGTTACGCCCATCTTCTTTTTCTTTCGGTTGTATTTCTTGCTTATCTTGTATAACAGGTATAGGTGGGGCTTCTTTTTCTTTTAAAATAATTGGTATCGTTTCTGAAATATCTTCTTGTAATGTAGCGGCTCTTTCATGTATAGATTTCAATAGTTTTAAATCATCTAGTTTATAAATACGGGCATCGGCTGTTTTTGAAATAATATATCCATGTTCCTCTAAGAGTTGGCTATATTTGCGGACTATATGTTTTGGGATACCTGTTTTGTTCGTGACATCTTTCGTTTTATAGATAGCTTCCATGATATTTCCTCCCCAAAAAGTATCGTATATATCATTTCAATCTTTTATGAGGACTTCCTTTGAAAAAGAATGTCGGAAGGCTATTAGTTTTCTACAGCATTAGTGAAAAAATGAAAGTTTTTGGCGGAATGGCAAGGAATAACTAAAATAATGTCTGAAAACATATACAGGAGAAGTTTGTTATAATAACTGAGGAAAAGAAACTGGTAGAAACATGGAGGTATACATGAAGCAATTAAAAGGTATTATCATTTCAATTATTGCAATCCTGTCTATTTTAGTAGCAGTCTATGAAGTACTTGTGCCAGAGGAAACAGGTGTAAAAAAAACAAATACGTATGATCAAGTGTTAGAATTTCCGAAAGAACGTTATCCAGAGACAGGAAAACATATTACAGATGCTATAAAAGAAGGGCATTCAGAAGTTTGTACAATCGATCGTGGTGGTGCTGCAGATAGAAGAAAGCTGTCGTTAGCGCCATATCCATCAAAAAAAGGATATGATCGTGATGAATGGCCAATGGCTATGTGTAAGGAAGGCGGAAAAGGGGCGCATATTGAATATATAAGTCCAGCGGATAACCGCGGAGCAGGTTCTTGGGTAGGAAATAAGTTAGATAAATACCCAAACGGTACGCGAGTAAAATTTGAAGTGAAGTAATCGTTGTACATTTCATAATGAAGGAGAAGGGGAACTATGGAGTTAACAATTTCTTATTCACAATTAATGTTGATGAACTATGACGGTGAGCAGCCTTATGTAGACTGGACTGATGAAGATTTTGAAAGAGGTTATGCTAAGGCGGATGGAACTGTTATTTTTGAAGCACTTTCTGATTATACTTGTGAAGTAAAAGTGACTTGTGGGAAACATATTGAAAAAGAAGAAGTAGTTAGAACGATTACGGTTCCTTTTACAGTTGAAAATGAAAGTATCGTTATAACGAGTATTCTTTCAAGTAAATTTCAAATCCCTATTCCAAATGGTGAGTATACAGTTGTATTACAAGCAATTCCTCTTGAAGAGCCAACGGATGATGAATTATATAAAATACAATACGAATTCTTTTTTGAAAGTAAAGAATAGAAAATGGGTTATCCTGAGAAAAGGATAACCCATTTTTGTTATGCGTTTGTTTTTAAAAGGGAACGAGCATCTTTCGCTGCTTGCACCATATGTTCTAAAGCTGGAATAACTTCTTCTGTTCGTCTCGTTTTTAAACCACAATCAGGATTAATCCAGAAATATTTAGGGTCGCATACTTGTAAAGATTGTTCTACGATTTTATACATTTCATCTTTACTTGGTACACGTGGGCTATGAATATCATATACACCTAGACCGATGCCTTTTTCGTATGTTGTATGTTTTAATGTATCAATAAATTCTCCGTGACTTCTTGATGTTTCGATAGAAATCACATCTGCATCTAATGCGCGAATCGCGTCAACAATATCTTCGAAATTACTGTAACACATATGAGTGTGAATTTGTGTTTCATTTGCTACAGAAGAAGTTGCTAAAAGGAAGGACTGTACTGCCCATGTAATATAAGCATCCCAATCTTTTTCTTTTAGCGGCATTCCTTCACGAAGTGCTGGCTCATCGACTTGGATTACTCGAATTCCGGAAGATTCAAGTAGTTCAATTTCGTGACGAAGAGCTAATGCAATTTGATATGAAACTTCTTTTCTTGAGATGTCATTTCGAACGAAGGACCAATTTAAAATCGTAACAGGTCCAGTTAACATTCCTTTTACAACTTTCTCTGTTAAGCTTTGTGCATAAACAGTTTCCTTAATAGTCATTCCGTTAATAAAGGCTACATCACCATAAATAACAGGTGGTTTTACGCAGCGGGAACCGTATGATTGTACCCAACCGTTTTTAGTGAATGAGAAACCAGCAAGGCGCTCGCCAAAATATTCGACCATGTCAGTTCTTTCAAATTCACCATGTACAAGGACATCAAGACCAATTTCTTCTTGGTAACGAATCCATTTTTCTGTCTCTTTTTCAATAAATTGTTCATATTGTTCGTTTGAAATAGCGCCAGTACGCCACTCTTTTCGCGTTTGACGAACTTCAGTTGTTTGCGGGAAGCTACCGATAGTCGTTGTTGGTAACAATGGTAACTCTAGGGCAACTTGTTGTAATTCGTATCGCTTTTCAAATGGAAGAGGACGTGAAAAATCTTCTTCTTTTAGTGCTGTTCGTGCTGCTTTCACATCTTCTCGGTTACGTGCAGCAGACGAACGAATTGTATGATGTACATTTCGATATGTTTCCAGCTCATTACTAATGCTTTCTGTACCTTGAGTCAGAGCGGAATGAATAAGAACTAACTCTTCTAATTTTTGATTTGCAAATGCTAACGCATCAAATAGCTCAGTCGATAAGTGAGTTTCTTCTGTTTTATCGATTGGTGTATGCAATAAGCTACAAGAAGGCTGAACGATGAAATCTGTCGTTTGGACTTGTTTTTGTAACGTTGTAAATAACGTAAGAACTTCATCAAGGTCAGCTCTCCAAATGTTACGGCCATCTATACAACCGACAGCTAAAGTTTTATCAGTTGGGAATCCGTATTTTGAAATAGCATGTAGATTACCTTCTTTACCATGAACGAAATCTAATCCAATACCGGATACAGGGAATGTAATGATTTCTTCGTAGTTTTCTTCTACACTATCAAAATATGTTTGTAAAATTAGATTCGCATTTGGAACCTCTTTACGAATAGCTTCATAAATTTCTTTTGCTTGTTGCACTTCTTCTTTCGTTAAAGAAGCGAAAATCGGTTCATCAATTTGAATGATTTGTGCACCAGCTGCATGTAGTTCTGAAAGCAGTTGTACGTAAGGTGCAACTAATTGTTTTAAAATAGTAGCGAATTGATCTTGTGTATAACCTTTAGCTAATTTCAAGAAAGTATATGGTCCTAAAATAACAGGCTTTCCATCTACTCCTAATTCTTGTTTTGCCTCTTCGTATAAGCGAAGTGGACGATTATCTTTTAAAGAGATTTGTAATCCCTCTTCATATTCAGGAACGATATAATGATAGTTTGTGTTAAACCATTTTGTCATTTCGGAAGCTACGTGATCTTTAGAGCCACGCGCCATTGCGAAATATACATCAAGGTAAGATGTAAACTCAGAAAAACGTGATGGGATAAATCCGAGCATATAAGCTGTATCCAAAACGTGATCATAATATGTAAAATCGCCAATTGGAATGAGTTCAATTCCTTTTTCTTGCTGTGCTTTAACATGTTGAAGGCGAATTTCTTTCATTGTTGTTAAAAATTGTTCTTCATCGATTTTATTGGACCAAAAAGCTTCCAATGTTTTTTTCCACTCTCGTTGTAGTCCGATACGTGGATAACCTAAGTTACTTGTTTGAATTGCCATTTCAAATTCCTCCCTAATTGAAAGTAAGCATTTCCGTTTACTAGGAAATACCTATAACAAAAAGTATAAAGGCACAGAAAATAAGCCTTCCTTTTTGTTTTAACACCTCATCATCATCCGTGAATCTATCAGTGTTGTTAAAACAGGCAGGTCTCCTGACTTATGCTTCATATAATTTCTTTCACCTTCCCGTTTTCACAGTGGCACCAAAAAGAAATCTCAGCATTTACAGTGGCGGGACCGTGTTGGAGTTTCACCAATCTTCCCTTTTAAACACGAAACGAAATGTTCGTGTACCCATTTTCCTTTTGAAAGGAATTTAACAAGCGATATGATATTGAAACAAATTCTAACACAATTTTTGGAATTTTGTCTACTGTTTTAAAATAAGAAAATTCTAAAGTTTTTTATTTTTATTATTCTTATTTTTCTGATTTATTAAGAGGGATAAATTGGATTAAATGTATAAAGAAGTGTGTACTTGTACAGAAATAAGACGCTAGTTATGTTATTTAACAATCGGTCCACCTTATATCGAAAATTAAACAACTATATGATAACCCCGTCCTACATTAGAACGGGGTTATGCTTATTTTAGATTTTAAAATGAAATAACTTTATTGTCTTTTTGCAGTTTCTTCTTTATAAGCTTCATCTATATTAATTTCTGAAAGTCGGCCTGCAACTGCATCTGTAAGAAGGGTGTTTAACCATTGCAATTCAACTGTAATATGTTCAATAACGCTTTGTAAAATATATAGTTGTGCACGTGGAATTTGTCCTTTACTACAATCATAAATAGTTTGCATTTTATGTAAATATTGAACGGTATCATGTTTCTTCTTTTCTAAAATAGGAACTAACTCTTGATCATCACCAAAATGAGCGAAAGAGAGTGCTGAATAAATTGGTTTATATATTTGATTTTTTGCCTCGAATTGTTTTAATAGTAACGTGTGAAATAACTGTTTACCTTCTTCTGTTATATGAAAGATTGTTTTATCTGGTCTATTCGTATCTCGAACAATCGTGGTAATACTAATTGCACCTTGCTTTTCTAATTGCTCGAAGGCGTAGTAAAGTGATCCTTTTGCATATTTAATATAACAATCCATTTGTCTTTCTTTCATGATATGTTGTACTTCATATGGATGTTTATCCCCTTCGAGTAGCAAGCCGAGAATGACTAATTTCATGCTCATGCTGTCTCAACTCCTATATATAGAAACTTTATCCCGATTGGTGAGGGATAATAATCAGTGGAAATGGTCCTAAAGTTTTACTTTATATATTATAAACGGCATACCCTTTTTCATAAAGGGTATGCCGTTTATTTTTTCTATATTAACTTACTTGCTTTTGTTTTTGTTTTGTTTTTGGGCCAGTAAAGAGGCGTTCATTTCCCATAAGTAAAATACAAATAATACTTAATACAGCCGGGATAAGTGCCCAGAAGAATGTACTGGCAATAGATGTAGCGAGAGCTTCTTTAATACCAGTTAATATTTCAGCTGGTATTTTATCGGTAGCACCTGGTGTTAATAAGAAACTTGTGTCTCCACCCTTTGGAGCTAATTTTGCTAGTTCAGGAGGGAACACAGTGTTTAGTTTATCTGTAAAAATATGATTTTGAATTGTACCGAAAATCGTTACACCAAGAGTCATACCGAGTGAACGGAAGAATGAGTTTGTTGATGTAGCAGAACCACGGTCTCTCATTTCTAATTTGTGGATAGAAGACATACTTAGAACTGAGAATGAAAAACCAACCCCAAGTCCAGTGAGAACCATGAATAGCGTTACAAGTACGCGTGGTGTGTCCATTGTTAAAGTACTTAGTAAATAAATACCAAGAACGAAGAAAACACCAGATGCTATCATGATGTTACGATAACTTGTTCGAGAAGCTAACTGTCCACCTGTTTGACTTCCAATTACAGAACCGACCATCATAGGTGTTAAAATCAATCCAGCATTTGAGGCTGAACCGCCGAGAACACCTTGAACGAAGATCGGAATATATACGGTACAGATGATAAAAGCGGCACCATAGAAAAAGGCAACTCCTTGGCTAGCTGCGAATAAAGGTTTTTTAAATAGATGGAACGAAATAATAGGCTCAGTTGCTTTTCGTTCTACGAAGAAGAAAATAATAAGCATAATAACAACTGTTGTAAATAAACCGATAATTACAGTGGAATTCCATGCATATTCCTTACCACCAAGTTCTAATGCGAACATTAAGCAAATGATACTAATGACAAGTGTAATAGCGCCAGCCCAATCAATTTTTTGTTTTCTAAATTCTAGAGACTCACTGTAGTATTTAGTAATGAAGAAAAAGGAGATAAGTCCTAATGGAATATTAATATAGAAGACCCAATGCCAACTTATATAGTCTGTAATATAAGCGCCTAATAAAGGACCGAACACACTAGATGTCCCGAAAACAGCACCGAATAGCCCTGTCATCTTCCCGCGTTTTTCTGGTGGGAAGATATCGTACATAATTGTGAAGGCGATAGGCATAAGAGCGCCGCCACCGATTCCTTGAATTGCTCTATAAATACTTAATTGTTCAATACTTGAAGCTGTTCCGCAAAGCGCAGAACCGAATAAGAAAAGAATGAGTCCACCAATATAAAAACGTTTCCGCCCGTACATATCAGAAAGTTTTCCGAAGATAGGCATACCTGCCATTGTTGCTACCATATATGCAGACGTGACCCAAACGAACTTATCAAATCCTCCTAGGTCTCCAACGATTGTTGCCATTGCGGTTGCAACGATTGTATTATCCATTGCCGCCATTAAAATACCAAGTAGTAAACCAGCAACAACAAATTTTGTCTTGTTGGCGTCTTTTTTTGATAATTGAGATTCCAAATATAACCCTCCTTTAATAATAAGTAAACCATATTAAGTTTTGAGTGCAGCGCATAAAAATTTAATATAGTTCTTTCAAATCAATTTACACAAGTGCACTGACAAAGCCATAAAGAATATTATAGTCAAATTTGACTAAAAGGCAAACTTTTTCTTCCGTCAAAATATTCTTTCGTATGAGTAGAGAGCGAGTGAGTAATACTGAATATTGTCATAAAGTCAATGAAGGAAATTGTAAAAAAATATTTCAGTAAGAACCCCTTCTGTTAACAGATGAAAAATGGTTTTTTCTTCATATTGTCGAATAGGATAAAAGGAAGAGAAATATTAAATGTTGCTTGTAGTTAAGCTTTAGTAATTTGGAGAATTCATTGTGTGTATGATACATCTGAAATGAGGTGAATATATATTATGAAAATATGGGGACGAATTTCGAATACAGGAAAGTATTCAATACCGCTACAACCAGTATTGTGGATTGACGGATCGAAAAAGGAAAACGAATTTCCTCATGTAGCCGTTACATTACAAATCGGTAGTATGTATACAGAACAATTTTCGTATGAATTGACCTATGATGTAAACGACATACTTATTATGCGAATTGAAGTGGAAAATAAAGGGGTAGAAATGATTTCGAGAGTTGTTGTAAGTCATATGATTCGAGATTACTTTGCGTATATTCCTAATTCTTTAAAGGTTGATAAGGGGATGAGTGAGTTTTTATTCCAACTTGTAAGATGGCGAATTGATGATTTATTACCGAATGAGAAGGTGGAACTACGTTGTAAAATAAAAGCTAATAAAGATAAAGCTCTCAAACAAGCATTCTTTCAGGCTACATATACATTTCAAGATAAAGAGATATCATATGGCCCATTGCAAACAAATGAAGTTGTTGTGCGTCAATGATAAAAAGGAACCTATACAAAAGGTTCCTTTTTAGTGAAGGTTGTGTTTTTTGAGTATTTTCTTTTGCTCTATTCCTTTTTTTCCTACATAGTTATTTTTGTAGCCAAAGTATAGAATAAATAAAAATGAAACAATATTAACAATAGCGTCGATTTGATCGTTTGTAATAAAGTGTATGCCGAAAGAGGTAAATAATAATTTTAATGATAATAGAAAACCAGCTAGTAAACGCATAGCATCTGGTAGATTCTCTTTTTGTAGCACATAGATTACTCCTTTCTATTAAAAGTTATATATTATATATATGAAATAGAGTAGAAAAGGTATACAAGCTTAAGTGGAAATGTACATTGGATATGTACATTTTTTATTTTGTAGAAAAACATTATTGCTATAGAAACATATATTGGTATAAAAGGAGGAGAAGTATGAAACATAAAGGGAAAATTAGTGGATTATTACTTGGGAATACAGTCGCAGTTACAGAATGGATTGCACTTCAGGATGTAATTGCAAAACTGGATTCACGATCATTTTATACCGTCTTTATTATTTATATATTGCAAATGATACTAAGTTATTATTTTGGACATTGGTACGATAAAAGGGCGAGCAATCGTATGGATGTGGAAGTAGGCGGAATGGCAAGCAACGATTTTGTTGTTGATTTTTTCGGGAAAGTAGCTGCTTTATCTGAAAGAGATTCGCGTAATATTACAGTGTACATCCTTTCTGTAAAAGAATGGGAAGGATTAAAAGACACGTTGCAAGAAAAAAAGTTGGGAGTGTTAGTACAAAAATTGGAGCATACCATTGTAAAGACAATTCGGAAAGGAGATGTCGTTACGAAGTGGGATGAAAATAAGTATGTTATTGTAGCAATTGATAATGGTCATGAAACATCAACAATAACAAAACGATTAATGAAAAATATTGAAAGTGAAATCGAAGGTGGTTTACTCAGTGTCACTCTTTTATTTGGAGCAGCTAGCTATCCGCTAGAAGGAAAAACGTTTGAAGAGCTGTTGAGAAAGTCGCAAAATCAATTGTACCAGTATAGAAATTTGTAAGGAAATGAGTGAAACTTTGATTTGAAGATATATGATAGGAAGAAGTTCTATTTGTAACATTTTTTTGACTTTTATTACAAAGAAACGTCGCGTTTGTAATAAAAGTCTTTAAAAATATATGAAATAAGCATATAATTATGATGGAAGTGCCAATGCAATTTGCACAATGTGTTTCATTTGAAAAGTGTAGAGGAAAGCAAGCTCTACACTTTTCCTTTTTAGGAAATGAAAAGAATATTTGTAAGTTGTTGCGAGATATCGATTGTACTGTGTAAAATGAACAAAGAGATTATTTGATAGAAAGCGGGAAAGGGAATGATAGACGTGAGAACGGAACGATCATCTTTTATCAGGTGAACTATTATAGTCTTATTAAGACTGAGGTGAAATTCAGTGGGCATTAAGGTAATACATAATGTGAACAGGTTTTAAAAAACACGAAGTACTATACTTAAAGATGGATATGGAACTGCTAAATACTTCAAAAAGAATAATGTAATATCAAGTAATAATTTGTACAAACAATATGAATGATCTTCGTAAAAAAAGATGCGAGTGTATAGAACAATTACATATTTTATAACTTTTTTATATTACACGATGGTCGTTTATAAGTAGGAGGAAAAGATGTTGAAATATAGTAAATTAGCAATTGTAACTGCATTATCAATGACTTTATTAGCCGGTTGTTTTGGACCGAAACCAGAAGAAGAATTATATGTAGCGTTTGAAAACGCTGCTAAACAAGAAAAAACAATGTTTGAAGATGCAAAAAAACTTGAGACTTTAGAGAAAGAAGGACAAGAATTATATAACCAGATTGTTCAAGAAGGAAAAGATAATAATCAAACAGTTAAAGAAAAGCTGAATCAAGCAGTAAAGAATACAACTGAACGAGAAAAAGTGCTTACAAAAGAAAAAGAAGCTTTGAATAAAGCGCAAGAAGAAGTGAAATCAGCTGATAAATATGTGAAGAAAATTGAAGATAATAAGCTGAAAGATCAAGCGGATAAAGTGAAAAGTACGTATGAGAAACGACAAGATTCATTTAATAAGATGTATGACAGCTATAATAAATCTTTAAAACAAGAAAAAGAATTATATACAATGTTACAAGATAAAGGTACTAAATTAAAAGACATTAGTGAAAAAGTAAAGGTAGTAAATCAATCTTATAAGGACATTGAGTCAGAAAAAGATAAATTTAATGAATTCACAAAGTCTTATAATACAGAAAAAGTAGCTTTTTATAAACAAGCAAATATTAAAATTAAAGAAGAGAAAAAATAAAACAGTTTGGCNNGCCAAACTGTTTTATTTTTTTGTATAAGTACGACTATACCATGGAACAGGTTCACTTAATTTTTTTTCTTGTTTCAATGCTTCAGGACCAATATAATCTTGAAGTGTTTTTTTTGCTACTGTTAAAGATAAGGTTGTTTTCGGGTTTCGATAGGAGGATTCAAGATGACCAAGATGCGGTAGAATTCGAAAATCTTCTTTCGTAGGAGGGATGTGGAAAAAATAATCGCCTAAACGTATAAGAACATCAGATTGTTGTTGGCTAAAACGTGGGTTTCTAGAAAAATGTAATCCTTCTTTAATTGCTTTTTTTTCAGCAATCAAACGTTCTAAAGCTGTCTTTTTTAGCCAGTATAAATATTTAGGATTAGTAGCTGCTTTAGCATGACGATTCACAACGAAAATAGATTGAGCTAGTCGATTAATAGAATGTTGGTTTTGTAATTGAGATTGTGGTTGTGAAGGTTTCATATTGAATCTCCTTTCAATTTTTCATTATTATACCATAAATAAAATAGGTTTTTATTATATGCAAAAAGTGATTGTATATATTTTCAATATTAAAGCAATATTGTTACAAAAAACAACTATTTTGTATAATAGTAATAGAATATGTTTTGAAATTTGATAATGAAAGAGTGAGAAGTTTGAAAGAAATATTAAAACAACAATATGCCATTATAGATATTGGATCTAATACAATGCGTTTAGTTATTTATGAAAAGCAAAACGGAGGGTTTTATAAAGAGATTGAAAATACGAAAGTGGTTGCTAGGTTAAGGAATTATTTAATCGATGGTGTGTTGAATGAAGAGGGAATAGAAGTATTATTACAGACATTATTTCAATTTCAAGAAAGTACGAGATTCCATCAGTTGCATCATGTACTTTGTGTTGCAACAGCAACAATTAGACAGTCTGAGAATCAAGAGGAAATCAAAAAACTTGTTGAAGGACAAACGGACTTTACCCTTAGAGTATTATCAGAATATGAGGAAGCGCGTTACGGATACTTGGCGGTTATGAATTCTACATCGTTTTCAGAAGGAATAACGGTAGATATTGGTGGGGGAAGTACGGAAGTTACATACTTTAGAAATAGAGAGATTTTAGAGTACCATAGTTTTCCTTTTGGGGCGCTTTCTTTAAAGCAACAATTTATTAAAGGGGATATTCCTACTAAAGGCGAGTTAGAGGGAATGCAAGAGTATTTGGAGTTTCAATTTCGGACGTTACCATGGTTAATTGATAAGAAATTGCCTCTTATTGCAATTGGTGGTAGTGCGAGGAACTTAGTAAAAATCCATCAAAATTTAATATGCTATCCTATAGCAGGATTACATCTATACAAGATGAAAGAAGAAGATATTGAAAATGTAAAAGATGAATTGGAAAAATTGTCGTTCATAGAACTTCAGAAATTGGAAGGGTTAGCAAAAGATCGAGCGGATACGATTATTCCAGCGGTTGAAGTATTTCATACGCTTGTTAACGTTATAGAGGCACCGGCATTTGTATTAAGTAGAAAAGGGTTAAGAGAAGGTGTTTTCTATGAAGAGTTGACAAGGGATTTGGGGATTTCGTATTATCCGAACGTAGTTGAAGAAAGTTTGCATTTACTATCACATGAATACGAAATGGATATGGAATTTGTCATTCAACTTAGTAAACATGGAAGACTAATTTGTAAACAGCTTGAAGGAATGGGTCTTATTTCGATGTCAGAGAAAGACTGGGAAGTATTCCATCAAGCAGCGAAAGTATTTAATATAGGTAAATATATAGACGAAGAAGCGAGTCGTTTGCATACGTTTTATTTATTAGCGAATAAAACAATTGATGGCATGATGCATAAAGAGCGAGTGAGGTTAGCGCTTATTGCATCTTATAAATCCAAAATGTTATTTAAGCAACATTTATCTCCATTTGAAGGTTGGTTTGATAAAAGTGAACAGAAAAAAATCCGCCTATTAGGAGCTGTTTTGCAATTTTCAGCTACATTAAATGTAAGACAAAGGTCACTTGTTGATACGATATCTATAACAGAAAACGAAGAAGGATTAACATTTAACGTTTTATGTGAACAATCGGCATTAGCAGAAAAAGTGCAAGCTGAAAAACAGAAAAAACAGTTAGAAAGAGTATTAAAAACGAATATTAATTTATTATTTGAATTAAAACATTAGGTTGTACGGATGTCTTTACAAAAAATTTACACTTTATAATATTGTAATTTGCTAAAATAAAAGTAACTAAATTATAGTAAAAAAGTTTCAAGGGGAAGTGTGAAGAGAATGGAATTGTTGAAGGGGAATGCAGTAAATTTAAATGATACAGCTTATTACAATAATCGAGAGTTAAGTTGGTTAGCATTTAATGAACGTGTACTACAAGAGGCACAAGATACAAATAATCCACTTTTGGAAAGATTGAAATTTATTAGTATTTTTAGTTCGAATTTAGATGAATTCTTTATGGTACGTGTAGCGGGATTAAAAGATCAAGTGAGTGCTGGATTTAACCAACCAGAAAATAAAGCTGGCTTAACACCAAAAAAACAATTAAACAAAATTGCGATAAAAGCCCATGAACTAATGACAGTACAATATGATACATTTAAAAATTATGTATTGCCAACACTTGAGTTAGAGGGAATTGAACGTTTAACATTTCATGATTTGACGAAAGAGCAGAGAGAATTTATAGAAGAGTATTTTGATGAGCAAATTTTTCCGGTGTTAACTCCTGTAGCTATTGATGCATATCGACCATTTCCAATGTTATTAAATAAAAGTTTGAATTTAGCTACTCTTTTATATGATGAGAAGCAAGTGGAGGAAGAAAACCGGACGAAGTTAGGAATTGTACAAGTTCCTTCATTACTTGAGCGCTTCATATTTTTACCGAGCGAAGGGCAAAAGCATAAATTTATTTTATTAGAAGACGTAATTAGTAGTTTTACTCATAAATTATTTACGGGATATACAGTATCATCTGTTACTCGTTTCCGTATTACACGCAATGCAGATTTAACGATTCATGAAGAAGGTGCGAGAGATTTATTAAAGGTAATTGAAAAAGAATTAAAGAAGCGTAAGTGGGGAGCTGCTGTACGTTTAGAAGTTGGGAAAGAACACATTGATGAAAGAGTATTAGCGTTATTATATGAGGTTCTGGAAGTAAAAGATGAAGATGTATATATAATGGATGGACCATTAGATTTAACATGCCTATTTTCTTTATATAAAAAACTAGCTCCTTTATATGAACATCTTGTATATCCGGCTCTTATTCCGCAACCGCCTCAAGATTTAGGTGACGAGGAAGATGTATTTGAAAAAGCAATTGAGCATGATATTTTATTACATCATCCTTTTGAATCATTTCAGCCGGTAGTTGACTTTGTCCGTGATGCGGCAGACGATTCGAATGTACTTGCTATTAAACAAACGTTATATCGAGTAAGTGGTGATTCACCGATTATTCAGGCGTTAAAGATAGCGGCTGAAAAAGGAAAACAAGTGACGGTATTAGTTGAATTAAAGGCAAGATTTGATGAAGAGAACAATGTTCATTGGGCTAAAGAATTGGAACAGGCGGGCTGTCATGTTATTTACGGTGTAAGTCACTTGAAAACACATAGCAAAATTACGCTAGTTGTAAGAAGAAAAAACGGAAAAATCGAAAGGTTCGTACATCTCGGGACTGGTAATTATAATGATGCAACCGCGAAGTTATATACTGATTTCGGATATATTACATCAAGAAAAGACTTTGGGGTCGATGCAACCAATTTCTTTAATTATTTAAGTGGTTATACAACAAAGCCGCACTTTCATCATTTATCGGTTGCTCCATTTGATATAAGAGAGCAATTTATGGATTTAATAGATGAAGAAATCCGTTATCATAGGCAATATGGAAATGGATATATTATCGCTAAGATGAATTCATTAACGGATAAGCCATTAATTAAAAAGATGTATGAAGCATCACAAGCTGGAGTAAAGGTAGAGCTCATTGTTCGAGGAACATGTTGTTTAAGACCTGGTATTCCAAATGTAAGTGAAAATATTCGTGTAGTTAGTGTTGTTGGAAGATATTTAGAACATAGTCGTATTTATTATTTCCATCACAATGGGGAGGAGAAAATATATTTATCTTCAGCTGATTGGATGACGCGAAATATGGAGAAGCGAGTGGAAATATCTTTCCCAATATTAGATCTTGAAATGAAGGCGAGAATTAAGGCCATTTTACAACTTACATTAGCCGATAATGTGAAAACACGTGAACAAAATAAAGATGGTGATTACTACTATGTTATTAATGGTAGTACAGAAGAAATTGATAGCCAAGTGAAGCTGTTTAAGATGGCGTATCAAAATACAGACGCTGAATAATGAAAAAAAGTAAAAACCTCTTATGGACATGAAGTGAACCCCGAAAAGGGGACACGAATCAAAACACCTAAACCAATTGTTCCCTAAATTCTTTAGGGGATAGGTGGTTT
>NZ_NVAP01000063.1 GCF_002567495.1 Bacillus cereus
TTTTTTCATAAACTTTATGCAATTATACATATTCATAAAAATTACACCAAATAAATATTACATATAGTAAAATATAAATTGTGGATACATTCTATAAAGCAGATTCTTTTGAAAGGCGTAACATATCGATAATTATAAAAGGTGTGGCGTCACTCTAATACTGATCTCAAATCTCTTGTACTTTGTGAACTAACAATCTGGTGTATATAGACGATTCTGTTTTATAGGATGTGTTTACACGTATAACAAAGGGATAATACGGATAGGTTTATACTAAATGAACGTGGTTCAAGTCGGAGGAAGGCACCTTAGGGTGTCTTTTCTTTATTTTCAAAAGGACCTGCTCAATTCATTCTTAAATACATAAGGTAATGTGAACCCATTAAATCACATGGAATGAACCCTAGTTTTTCCCTCTGAGCTAAAGGAGGCACTATTGTTATGGGATATGGTGGTAGTTGCGGCGAAGGCTGCGGTTTTGCTGGAGGATTTGCTTTATTAGTTGTATTGTTTATTTTATTAATCATTATCGGATGCAGTTGCTTCTGCTAAAAAAACTATTGGAAAAGGCACCCTTATATGGGCGCCTTTTCTTTATGTATATTATTCATTATCCGATCCATCAGTTTATTATAGACATATTTTGCTTCTCCAAAAAGACCACCTGTATCCCATTCTCCACCATAATGAGCACTTCCTAAAGGTTCACAATCGTCTCGCATACTTGGATGTGTATTTGGTTCATAGCCATTATTTACAATACTACCAACAATAAATATTCCTCCAATTACAAATACCACAGCAACGATTAATAGTGTCTTCCTATTAGGACCAGTAACAATGTCGTTTACAACTTCTATTGCTTCTTGCTGAGTTTCACCTTTTGAAAATAATGAAAAAATAATAGAGATTATAAATATGAAAAATAGCACAATTATAAATTACAGAAAATATTTCTAAAAAGCTTAGTTTCTTAGCTAAAAGTAACAATAATTCAAGTAGAAGTATTATTTTTGAACTTTATAAATATTGAACGAGGGAGAGGAGATATTTTAATGGATTCAAAAACTTATGAAAAGCTACAGGGACTACGTAGATATAAAGAGCCAATTCAAGCAGTATTGAGAACGGTTAAAAGACAAGATAAAGACGACCCAGTTACTGAATATGCTGAGTTTGCCCTTGAAAACGGTAAGATTATAGGGGTTTGTAAAAAAGAAGACTTCTCTGATTACTCTTTTAGGAGTATTACACACTTCACAGGTAATATTTTTAACGTAGTAATTACTCAAATATCTGATGAACTGGATGTAAATAAAGTTCAGGTTTCAGTAAAAGAAGCAAGCAGGAGATCTGCAGATGCGTTAATTCGTGAGTTAATAGAATTGGAGCAAGATGAAAGACTGCAAGAGCCAACCTACGAAGCAGAAGTAACTGGATACAATATGAATGCTCAGGTTCCAACCATATTCTTACGCATTAATGGTGCAGAATGTTTCATGAAATTACATGAACTAAATTATGGAAGAGTGTATAAAAACGCTGTGGATCGCTATGCGCCTATTGGTGAACGCATCCCGGTTAAGGTTCTACAATTTAATCCGGAGCAACGACTAATTCATGTTTCTAGGAAAGCGGCAGTGGAAAATCCTTATCAGTTATTATCTGAATTAGCTGAAGGGGATACAATTGTAGGAAGGGTTGTAAATGTTGACCCGCGTTTTGGAGTTTTTGTTGAATTGGACCAAGGCTGCACAATTAAAGGAATTGTCCCTAAAACAATCGAACAGCCAGTATTGGATGACGTAGTAAGTATGAGAATTGTAAGTGTGGATGTAGAAAAAGAGAGAGGGTCGGGGGTTATCTTTAAGTTTCCATTTGGACGCAAAAAAGTTAACGATCCAACGGCGTTTTTATATAACTAATGAGCGCGCCGCAGGTTTCCGTACAAGAGAATGGAAAGGCGGTTCAATATTGGCTTAATAGGGACGAATCGTTATCACTTTGGGATGATCCCTCTTTACAGGGGGGACCAATTCTTCCAGATAAATTTAAACCACTCACAGATTTACGTAGTATATATGACAGAATTAATTCAGGTTTTATAAATGAAAAAGACAATTTAATACTAAAGCTTATTTGGGATTCACTAGCGATTACTGAAGCTCAAATCAAAAATTTTGTGGAATCTAAAATTAGTAGGTCACAGGTTTCAGAATCGCTGAAAAAACTGGTACTGTATGGATTTGTTAGTCGATGGGAGATAAGATCGGGACTATTTCCGGATCATCCCAAAACCTCTGCTCCAATCACTTTAAATACTGCAGGTCATTTGATGATGTGGGCTTATCATAACCGTAATACAAACTATTCTTTAAAGCCAGAACAGTGGTTAAGACTTGGAGTAGCAGGGGTACAAAGATTTGTCACTATGAATCAAATAAAATATGAGTTTGCAGTAGGCCAACAGCTATTAAAAAACTGGTGCTGGTATCCAAAGCTAAAAGGTACTGGTAATGGCTATAATCCAATTGCTGTAGGAGAAATTAAAACTCCAATTGGAAATCAAAACTTCATATTTGAAAGGGTACAACAAGGTCAGCGATATGCACAACATTTAAAATCGCGATTGAAAATTTGGGAAGATCAGATTCAAAATGGACCAAATAATTTATTGAACTTCGAAAATACGAAGAGTTTACCAGGTATTTTTATTTTATCTATATCAAATCTCGCTTTAGCAGAACATGTTAGAAAGGAGCTAATGTTAGACTTACGAAAGATTCCTATAATGCTCGTAATAGACGAATGTATTCACAGTGAGGGATTCGCAAAATCTTTTTATATTTCAACTCAAAACGGAATTCAGCAAGCACCATTACCATTTTTGAGATAACAAGAGCCGCTTCAGGTAAATACGCTGAAGCGGCTCTCTGTTGTTTTAACGATGAATTGATATTCACAACTCAACTTTTGTTTGAAATATATCTAATTAAAGCTCCAACAGATGTACCTGAAACAGCACAAATATTGTCACTAATACCGTATTCATTGAATGCTTTCCATACAACTATGTGATAGGCTTCTTTACCACCACCAGCTAGAACAAGATCAACTTCTGTCATCAAATACACTTCTTTCTATACTGGAATTTCCTAATAGTATTATAATAAAAAAATATAATGTGAAAAAATAACTTGGTAGTTATGGTAACAAAGTAAATATGTTTATAAATCATAAAAACATTTCTTTTATTATGATTTATTGTTTTTATCGATTAGGAGAACTAACTATTATATATTGAAAATTAAGACAACTAAGGGTATTATATAGATAAGAATTTTTTTTACTTTTCATAATCAATTACTAATATAACCCTTTCGGGGCTATGATTTTGTAGAGCAAAACTGCTTGCAATTATTCATATACCTGAAAGGTTTTTTTATTTTTAAAAACAATTAAGCTGGTCCCATTATTTAGAGATTTTCTATAAAGAGAGTGCGATGAGTTGTTAATTTGTAATGTGAAAACACTACGAGTTATTAAAATTAAAACATTAAGGGAGGAAATTATAATGATAGGTGAAACTTTTAAAAATTTGCTAATAAGTCTGGCTGGTTTAATAGTGGGGTTAAGTACTATATATTTAATAATTAAATATAGCTTCAAATTAACAGTAGAAAAAGCTATACCTAACTTAATAGCCTATGCCAACTTATATTTACCAGGAGTTATAACGTTTGGCTTAGTTGGATATTTTTCGAATTCATGGTTTTTTGGAATTGTAATGGGCGTCATAGTTGAAGCACAAGTTAGGTACACTTCGTATCACGAAGAAATCTGCTAAATGGATTGCTCAAATATCTGTCACGATTCCTACAAACGAAAAAACGGGAACAAAGATTTTAGGAGTAGACTTAGGTCTCAAAGTTCCTGCGGTAGCCATCACAGAAGATGATAAAATTCGTTTCTTCGGGAACGGTAGGCAAAAAAAATTTATGAAACGTAAGTTTCGCAGTGTTCGCCATAAGTTAGGAGAAGCTAAGAAACTGAATGCCCTTCGTCAACTTGATGATAAAGAACAAAGATGGATGCAAGACCAAGACCACAAAGTAAGTCGTGTAATCGTTGATTTTGCAAAGGATAATAATATTTCTGTCATTCGATTAGAGCAACTAACGAACATTAGACAGACGGCACGAACAAGCCGTAAAAACGAAAAAAATCTACACACTTGGTCATTCCATCGTTTAGCACAATTCATCGAGTACAAAGCGACATTAGTTGGCATAAAGGTCGAATATGTGAACCCTTCTTATACAAGTCAAAAATGTCCGAAATGTTCTGAAAAGAACAAGGTGCAAGACAGAAAATATAAGTGCCAATGTGGATTTGAGAAACATCGTGATATCGTTGGGGCGATGAATATTCGCTACGCAACTGTGGTTGGCGGTAATAGTCAATCAGCCTAAGAACCTATATGGTCTGTCTTAGGAGGGGTGATGGCACACCCTCATCTTGAAGGCTGTTCAAAACAGAAATGGACTGCGAATGCTTAGTCATTCAAGAATCCCATCCATTACACCGTAAGGTGTAGGACTTGCGGCTTTAGCCGTGGGAGTGTCAATATAAAGCCTAAATATATGAGGCTTTTTCTTTGTGTAGAGTCAATTTCCGAAAAGAAAAGCCAACCTAAGGTGCTTTTCTCCGACTTGAACCATCTTTATTTTAATAATATGTATTGGAATCCCATCCATATCTTATTTTATCACGTTAAGTAATGTTGGTCAGCGAGAAAAAAAGGTACTCTTTCGAGTACCTTTTTACTATTCTACTTTTAAGTTAATTTCTTTACCCGTCATACCACCACTAGCTTTTAAGAAAAGTCCTTCAGCATCTTTTGGTATATCAAATACAATTTTACCTGTTTGTGTTAGACCAGGATTCAATTGTTTTAAGAAGAAGTCAGTTTTTCCACCGTTAGCTAAGTCAAAAGATGTTTGACCTTGTGTTGAATATGTGAATTCACGACCTTTACTATCTACTAATTTAAAGCTGTTAGCATCAACAGTGATAGCGTCTTTTTGATCATTAGTAAGTGTAACTTCTAAAATTTTAAAGACACCTTGTGCTTGTTCTTTTGTATATTCATTGCCAACAGAATTTACTGTTTCCATAGACCCTACAGCGATTTTTACATCAGAAGATACCCCTTCTTTTGATACTGCTTTAGTGTTTGTTGAAGTTTTTTCTGTTGAATCTCCGCCACCAGCAACCATAGCAATTATTCCGATTACAAATAAAGCTATAATGCCTAGGCATCCAAACTTAAATATTTTTCCCACGTTTGTTCCTCCAATTATGTAAAATTTAAGATTGCAACGTTAATAATAACATAGTATATATCTTTATATTGTCATATTGTGTCGAAAGGAAATAAAAATATAGTTTAGAATTTTCGGACTTTATTTCGGTCCTATGACCTATTTTCCCGTATTTTGTCTGTATCTCATATTCATAAAGGTAAATGCGCTGTAACCAAAAATTTTCAGCTATTTTTGGTAATTGATTCATGTAAATTTTGTTTGTTGGTACATAACTTCATCAATTTTTTTCTATTGTATTATTAGGATATCAAGATAAAATAATTATTTATATGGGTTTCGACAATCATGATGATTGACAAAGTATTGAGAATTACTGGACTGTCTGGCCAAATTTAAGAATTTAAACAAATGCATTATTAAAAAAGAACTCTTATGGAAAGATTAGAGTTCTTTAAAAAATGTTGTATTTGAAACACGTGATTTTTTACAAAAATATTATGTATATGCAATATATGGAGTCAATGAAAATAATAAAGGTACATATAATCTATATTTTAATTGGTTCAGCCCCTTGGAGGGTGCTCCAAGGGGCTAAGATTCGAGAATTTTTAAACTCTTGCTAATTTTACATGAGAACTCCTTAAAGAGTATCTATGCAATTTTAACACTTGATCAATTATTTTTAAAACTATATATAGATTTATTTGTTTGTTTGTAGGTATCATGTTGTGTAACCATAATCGGTTAGCGAAGGTGAGGGGACAACAGAAGTACTGACTGGACCTATGGAGTATAAATGAGAAGATTCTTAGTTTTCTCCCAACCACCAAACATAAAGCGAATAAGCTAAGAAAGATAGAAAGTTATATGATGCAGGTGCTTTTTTTAGTTGTATAGAAATTACACATTAAACGTACTTAAGGAGTCATCTAAGTATAAAGATAATTAATCATACAATGATATGGAAGGGTCTTTTCGAACATGTTAGTTACCTCAAATTATATGTCATATTTGGAACCTGTGCGAGGGTGCTTTTTTAATGCACATTATTATAAGGACAAGCATATTATGTAATAGGACGAGTTCTTCGTGTCCTATTCAATGCTCAGGATAACCCCGATTCACATTGAGAGCATCAGTAGCGGGGGTGCTCTCTTTTTATTGAAAAATATATTTAAATGTATATAATATGATTGTTCAATTTATTTTTCAATATAAGGGGTACAAATTCGATGCGACGTAAAGAGGATTTGCTGAAACAATGGAAGGTGGATCTGCAAACTGTTCAAGAAGAAAAGAGGATGAAGAAGAAAGCTAAGAATAAGAAATATAAAATTTCTGGTAATACAGCGGGATTCATGAATGGAAAGAATACTTATCGTAAAGAAAATGGGGTATGGAAACAAAGAAATAAATGACGTGAAGGTAAATAAGTTTGGTTAAGTTTATAGCAAGTATTGTAGGCGCTTCCGTGATCTGGGTGGCGTCTTGTTTGTTGTTAAGGAAAGATAACAAAATAAACGAATATAAGCACGAAATTAGAAGAAAAAAATAATAGTCTTGTCGTTTGCTATAACCTACTAGGAAAAAGCTCATTTATAGAAAAAGAGAATGCGGAAAGTGAAGTGGATTATTAGCGAAATCCAACCATAATCATTTCTTCATTTTTTATTTCAATTATAAATTTATTTTCTTTATCCAATAACCAGAAATAAAAACTGACTGCATCAATATCAACTAGTGATTGGAATACTTTATCAAGATTTGTGCTTATTACAGGGATTTCATAGTTATCCCATAGTATAAAAATTTGTTCATCAAAACCTGGTTTGTTTTCTTTAATAAGGGAAATTAGTTGCTCTTTATTTAAAGCTATTAATTGATTGTCTATCTGTTCCCAATCTATTCTTCCAGAGACAGTTATAGGAAATGAATTTATTAAAGTATTTGCAATTTGTTGGCTTTTATTTTGAGAGAAAATGAGAGTTTCCTCTCCGAGAGATTCAATACACTCATTAAACAAAGGGTTTGTATCATTGCTATTTTTTGTTTTCAGTGCCTGTAACTTTTGTTGCATTTTCCATCGTCTTGAGGATCTATCACTCATTTTTATCATTCCTTCTACAATTAATTCGGAGTCAGTATAGCATATAGAAACAGTTCTTAGTAAAGAAACTATTAGGCAATTGAAATAAGCCTCTACTTTCACCATATTTAGTTTAAGAATTAGATTGTCCGATTCTTTTGAAACATAACTATAATAATTCAATTTCAATATCATAAGCAACCCAATTACTATATAGAAATACAAATTCAATGACTTGAATTCAATGTTTTGTTACGCTATAAATAGCTTGATTTGTTTTTAACTTAAACATATTAAGAGTACTTAATAATTTTTAGGAGGCTTTTTTGAATGAAGTTATGTAAGGCGAAAACCTGGTTACCATTATCTGCTGCAATGATTACAGTAGTATCAAATCCAGTAGGGACTGCGGCTTCAACGGTTTATACGGTTCAAAAGAATGATACCCTAGAAGCAATAAGTAAACAATATGAGGTGTCCGTACAATCACTTAAACAAGAAAACAATAAAGAAAATGATCAAATTAATATTGGAGAACGTTTAACAATTCCGGTATCGTCAACTGCAAACAAATATGTTCAAAAAAATAATTCACCCGTTTCAACTAATACATATCAAGCAATTTACCAAGTGAAAAGTGGGGATACATTAAGTTCTATATCAAAACAATATAAGGTTTCAATACAGTCAATAAAACAAAACAATAACGTAGACAAAAACCATATTTTTGTCGGTCAGCACTTAAAGATTGATACTGGTATTTCATTACAAGAAGTGGATTTAATGGCTCGATTAGTAAATGCAGAAGCAGGAGGAGAACCGCATGCAGGAAAGGTTGCAGTTGCAAAGGTAGTATTAAATCGTGCTAACGCAAATGGTTTTCCAAATACAATTACAGACGTAATTTATGAACCGATTAAAAATGGTTATGCATTTACTCCTGTTACAGATGGTAGAATTAATCAGCCCGCTACACAGGAAGCAAGAATGGCGGTAGAAGAGGCTCTCATTTCAAAAGGAACAAATGCTGATTGGCTTTATTTCTACAATCCAAAAACCTCGACTGATAAATGGATTACAACACGTCAAACCGTTGCACAAATTGGAAATCATCTGTTTGCTAAATAAAATAATAGTACATTAATAGGTTTCCAATGAGATAAGGAGAGGTTATTTTTGCGTGTAGTTCATTCACTATTAGCAATATTAGCAGTTATATTTTTAATTTGTGGTGCTATTATTCACGAGTATGTATTGGTGTTTTTGGTAGGGATTTGTTGCATGGTGATAGTAAGTTTTATAATTTCCAGTATACGTAATTGGAAAGAGAATAGAAAGCGTATTTCTATCGTGTATTTTACTTGTGTATTAATATTATTGCTATTGACAATATATCTTTTGTTTGTCACTTTTTATACACGTTCTTTGGAATTTTAGCACTTTTATATAAGCTAACACGGCACAAAAATCAAAAAGAATGATGAATTCTTCAAAAAATAATCAGCTCGGTTTAACGAGCTGATTATTACATCCAGAAATCCTCAAAGTCTACGCTGTAACCTTTTCTTTTTAAGGCCCTAATTATTTTTTGGCCATTCCCTAATGAAGGTTTGTATGTATTTGCACGAGAAATACGACTAATTGTATTTTGATTTACTCCACTCCATTCCTTTAATTCGGTTTGAGTAATACTATTTCTTTTTAAAAATTTACCAAATCTTGATAATGGTTTCCCCAAGCCAAACATTGTGAACACTCCTATTCATAAATCCTCTATTAATCACATCTTTACCAAAGCATGATTTTTTTAAACAAAAGTGTTAATAATGTACAAGCCCTACGCAATATGATGTATCAAGGTAGCTACTATCGTATCTAGCAAACTTATTACCAAATTAGATACCAAATCAACTAGCATTTGTACTAGCAAAGTATCTACCAAGTTAACAATCAAGATAATGCTATCAAGGTAATAGGCGTATAAACCCTATATTTTATCTAGTTTGTTCATTTTGTTTATAGAGGAGGGCATTTAAATGCGTGGTAGGAAGGAAACAATTTCTTTTCGTGAGTGTATGAATCGATCTTACGAAGAGAAAGAAAAGAAAATACGTAAATACAATTCAGTTAGTCCTTTCGCATTTCTTCATATGTCGGATCAGGTACTGCATACTTACATTGCATTAGGAGTAATGGGAACGGTTTTAATAGGGGCAGTCATATTAGAAAAATATTTAGTGCGACATGACCATATATCGGCAGCTAAATTTATAAGTGAAGGTATTTATTACGGCATGCGAATAGGTGGAGTTTGTTTGATTGGATATGTATTTATTCGCATCCTAATCATGTTTTAGGGGGAAGTATATGAGAATGATAAAGAAGTGGCTTCATACAAAAAGGTTAAGGAATCAACTTATAGAGGTATTTGGAAAAGCAGGTCTATATACGGAACATCACACACGCGGGGGGAAAGTGCCTATTTATCCAAAGATATATAATATATCTTCTTCAACAGAAAGCGTGAGATATGTATTTACCATACCAAACGGATTAGATCCACAGAAGATTGAAAAGAAGTGGTTTTGTTTTCAGCAAATATTAGGACGGAATATTACAATTGAAGGGGATGTAAAAAAGTTTGTCCTACATGTATTTCATTCGAATGCAGGGCTAAAGCCGTATACTTATCGTTATAAAGAATGGCAGCCACAATTAAAAGGTTACGGTTTACCTGTTGTGGTCGGCAGGGACCAATACGGAAAAATGATTGCGTACGACATGATTGGTTCCAATTCACCGCACTTATTAATCGCAGGAGAAACGGGAAGTGGGAAAAGTAGTATGGTACGTGTTGTACTATCTACACTCATTCAATATATGTCCCCTAATACGTTGCATTTGTATCTTGGTGATTTAAAAAACTCTGAATTCCATTTCTTACGTAGAGTGAAGCATGTAAAAGAGGTTTGTATGGAAGAAATCGAAATGAAAATAATGCTTCAAAAGTTATGGAGGGAAATCAGGGAACGAAGAAAACTTATGGAAGAATATGAAGTTGATCATATTGATGCGTACAACAAATTAAATCCAAATCATCAAAAGCCATATATCCTACTTGCTATCGATGAGGTAGCTATGCTTAAAGATGAAAAAGAGTGTATGGCTACGATTGAAAAGATTTCAGCAGTTGGGCGATCACTTGGGGTTTTTCTTTTACTTAGTATGCAGAGGCCAGATGCCAAGGTGTTAGATGGTAAGTTAAAACTTAATATGACTGTAAGAATGGGCTTTAAATGTGATAGTGTGATTAATAGTAATATTATGGGTACTCCTGGTTCAGAGTATTTAGAGCAATCTGGACAAATGATTTTTAAACGCAATGGATTAAAGAAAGTGCAAGCTCCTTATTTGGAATTAAGTAAGGCGAAACAAATTGTTGAACCATATCGCATGTCTAAAGAGGAGAAGATACTCAAGAATTCATCGCAAGAAGAAATTCCGTTATTTGGGGTGTTAGATGATGAAGAGTAGAGATAAAGGAATTCTGAATGATTTGAAGCAATTTAGATGCATGTCCCGAGACGATATTATTGACTTGCATTTTCAAGGCTTAAAGAATGCGATAACCTGCTGTAATACGGTTATGAAACGATTAAGAAGAGACGGACATGTTGATGCTAACGTATCGCAGCACCCATACATTTATTTTCCACAACCAAGTTCTATCAGAAAAACCAGTCAAAAAATCCCTCATTTCCTTGGTATTGTGGACGTATACAAACAACTTGTTCATTATGAAAATCCTAAGTTATTCAAAGTGGAACCAAAGTATGGAAAGGAATATATGGAGCCGGATGCTTTTACTATATGGCGTAGGTCGCCATTCTTTATTGAACTTCAAAAGTCAGTGTACAGTAAAAAAATAATGCAAGATAAGATAAATAGATATGAGTTATACTTCCATAGCCAAGAATGGCATAATGAATCTTGGCAACCGAAAACTTCTAAATTCTTTCCTTCAATTCTTATCATTACCGACAAATATTACGACGTACAATCTCCTTATTTCCGTATATTCCAGGCAAATTCTATAGAGAGTTTTATGAATAATTTAGTAGTGAAATCATAAAGAAAGCCTGCATAGTGCAGAGCTTTTTTCCTTTCAATAATGTATTAAGTCATGTGTGATGATCGTTAGAAGACAATAAATACGAAGAGTTAATTTGAAACAAGTTATGAAATAGTAAAAAAATGAAGAAAGTAATCGTTTAAATAATTTTTAATGGTTAAGTAAATATCACATTTATAAATATTGATATAGGTAACTTTATTATCTTTCGAAAATGTAATGTTGACGTAATGTTTTTGAATTTCTCTTCAAACGAAAACAGATTAAGATTACAGTAGCATAGAAAATCAATGAGGTGAACAATATGAAAAAATATATGGCACTTTTTAGCCTTTTAGTTGTATTTGCAAGTCTGCTAGTTGGGTGTGATATCAATCGTATGGGTAAAGATGAATATTACGTTCAAATTACAATGGATGGAAAAGAGGGAGTTTCAAAATCTATGGATGGTAAAGTGATGGGAAAGGAGTATGAATATACATTATCGGGTTTTGATAAGGAAGGTAAGGAAAAAGAGTTAGAATTTATTGCACAAAAGAATCTTCGTAAAGAGGCACTCCTACGTGTATATCATTCAGATAAAAAAGGTGTAACAGCTTGGGAGGAAGTGCAGGAAGACGAGCTTCCTAAGAAAGCAAAAGAAAAACTAGGTGTGAAATAATCATTTATTTGTTACGGTGGATTCTCCTACGTGGAGGGTTCGCCGTTTTTTATTATATGTTATGTTGTAGTTTTTTATATAAAGTATATTGAAAAGATAAGGTAAATCTTCCGGAATGATATCTCCATAATTAATAATTTGTACGTTAACCTTTCCGTTATTACTAAATCCATTTATATCAATGATTTGTCCCACATATCCCTTTGTACCAATATCTTTTAAAGTACGTATAAAAAATGCCCTTTATCTTATCTTTATCTTATCTTTAAACTTTTATATTAAACTTAAAATCTTAAAGTATTGATGTTTGAGACTAAAAAGGGCGGGAGATAGATGTCCATTACATAGTTTGTAAATAACCAATTACCTTTGAAAAATTGAATTTTTTATACGAGGAGGAATATATGAAGGATACAAGTAAAAAACAAATTATAAAAGTGTTCCTTCTTAGTATTTTAGGCATAGGAATAATACTTGGAATG
>NZ_NVAP01000064.1 GCF_002567495.1 Bacillus cereus
GCATTAATTGGGGCGTTAACTTTTAGCGGTTTTACTGCAATAGAAATGAGTAAGCCTACCTCACAAGCAGCTGCAGCTTACTCAGATCCACTTAATGATGATTGGGGATTTAAAACCATTGTGGATTTACAAAATTCAGAGGAAAGTACATATCAACCAGATTGGAAGATTGGGAATTTAATAACTGGTGATACATTTTATTTAACACAGCACTTTGGTAGAGAACATTTTGGTGCGCAAATGAAAATTTTTAAAATCCACACAAATGGTACCCTAGAACGCTTCCAAACAATAGAACCAGAATTTATTCCTGGAACAGAAATTTGGCAAACCCCTATCACAGATAGCTATACAAGCGGTACTTATGTCGCTGCAATTAAATATCGTGGTGAATTCACGTATTCAAATCAATTTACAATCAATTAGGGATGTAATAAATTGAAAAAAGGCACCCTTGGGTTTCTTTTCTTCTGTACGTTATATCTATTACGTGCTCATTGATTTTTTATGTACGTTTGAATTACTGTAGTAGTATTACAGTAATAGCTTGTGTATATAATAAAAGAAGAGATACGCTAACATCTCTTCTAATAACTGCTACCTTCAGGGTGGTGGTTATATCATTAATTTTTTACGAAACCCACCCTTTTGCTTTGGACGGCGACGAGGAGTGGGTCTTTGTTATCTTTTTCTAAAATTTGTTTCCTAAAAACATACCCAGAAACTTCACGTACAATGGCTTTTACAAATTCTTTTAGAAGCTCCAACAAACACTCCATAGGTATATCACCCTCACAATATACAGTTAATTCTACTCTATCATACTAGTAAAATCTTACCAATATAAAAAAGACCACCAATACTGGCAGTCCTTTTTAGGTAGTTTTAGAAATAAAATTATAACATATTAATATATAAATTATAAATACGTTTTTTCAAAAGATACTATAAGTTTTTTATAATTCTTGATTTCTCAATCTTTATTGCATGATAAATTTTCCTATAAGGATTAACAAATAACATTAAAATTATCAATCCACTAGATTATTAGAAAAAACTGGTTATCCATATAATTATTTGGTAAAATATAGATATAATTTAAGAGAGTAAAGTTAATATAGCTCAACTAAGTAATGGAAAGAAAATGTTTTATTGCAAAAAAAAAGGCTCCATTGCTGGAGCACTCAAAATAAATAAACGAATTAAAACAAGAAACAGACAATTTAACTATATAGATAAAAAATAAATAAATCTATATATATGCAAAAATACATATAAAAACTCTATTTATTAATGCTATAATAAACTTACTCGATGATTGTTATATTTTTTTATGGTTTTTAAGCAATACAATACCTTCTTAACACCAAGTGTACAAGTAAAAGAAGACATCTTAATCAATGTCTTCTTTTCTTATATAATAACAACACAATAAAATTAAGATGGTTCAAATCGGAGAAAGGCACCTTAGGGTGTCTTTTTTTATACATTTCGACAGAATATGACAAATTAAGAAGGTGTAAATTGCTATTATCAATATAAACTGTTATAAAAGGAGATATACATGCTAGAATTTAAATTAGAACCTTTTTATATAACCTTCATAATATATAGGACAACCTTAAACTCTTTTTTGAGAGGAATGATTAGATATGGCAGATTATTTCTGCAAAGATGGAAAGAAATATTACAAGAAAAAAGACAAATCATGTAACTCTTCAAACTCCAGTAATTGTTTCATAGAGACATTTACAATTTTCGGCTCTGAAACTACCCCTACAAGTCTTGAAATTCCACCCGGCTCTACAATTACCCTATTTGAAAATTTTACAACTAATCACAATAAAACTCTAATTCGCTTTAGTTTTAGCCCTGTATTTGCTGCGTTTGTTACATTGACTATTAGAACATTTAATTCCACAACTCCCCAAACAATTACATTAACACCAGGAGATAGAAAAACTTTCTTATTTGAGGATGTTCAAAGTATTACTTTCTCAAATGCCACTACAGCTAACGCTGAACTTAGTCCATTATTTATCCAACAAACAACATGTATTTGTTGTGGTGAATCAAATTCATATTACTATGAGAGTAGTGACTATGGTTATTAGTAGTTATTATAGAGGGCTTCGGCTCTCTTTTTTTGTTAAAAAATAGGCATACCAGACAAACACTCATCCATTACAGTATCCTTAATTTAATTGCATACAAACAAATACTAATAAGTAGGTGAATTATTTATATGTATTACATTCCACAGAACTCCCTTCCTTATTATTGGAATTATGGACAAGATTATAGACAACAATTAACCTCAGACGTGCTATTACAAAACCCACAGATATATAATGGTTTAAAAGTTAAATCGCCTAGGGATATTAATATATAAATAATTGATAAGGGCACTAGGAGATTAATTCACGGCCCATCTGTTTATTTCTCTTTATTTAACCAATCCCCATCTCATGAGGTATTAGGTTTAGAGAGAATTCCATTAGGAAACCCAATTGTTCAAGGAACTCATTTATTTCGTTCAGATAAACCATCCAATCGAAGTATATATTGGTACGACAAAGAAGATGGAGTACACTGGGTAAAGCGAGGTATAGCTAGCCCTCAAGCCTATAGAAAATACGACTTTACTGAAAAAGTCCAAATTCATCCACAAAGTATTATTGACGGTATACCAGATGGGAGTGAAGTCAACTAATGTCATAAAATCTATTCATAAAAAAGGAGAAGCGGAGATGCTCTCTTTTTTTTTGTCTTTTAGATGTTCTCCCAATTCTAAAGGGACAATTTTCCATAATGTTCCCAATTAGATATAATACATCAAATAAATATCAAATTTATGTTAGGAGGAACGAACTTGAATGGATATTTTTATAGACAGAGTCCGATGTTAACCACTATCCCTAAACCTTGGACACATGAAATACCATGGTAGTGGTGGCATATTCATATTCCACTACCAGATCCACCACCAGATCCATATGCTCATCCTTATAGTATACCGACACAACATTTTCAATCATATCAACAGTATCACCAATATCAACATCAACCATATAGGTGACTATTTTTACTAATAGATAAAAAGGAGAGACTGGTACTCTCTTTTTTTATTTCCATTCGACAGAATATAACAATATAGTTGTAACTGGATTTGTTATGCTTTCTACAAATATTACAATTTTACATAATCGGAGGATGCATAAATGAGGAATACTATTTGGAGGGGAGTCCAATACATATTATTAAAGTGGTTCAAGTCGGAGGAAGGTATCTTAGGGTGTCTTTTTTATGTAAATAAGCTGCCCATATGGACAGCTTATTATAATTTTTTTGCTTTGAGTGTCTTTTTTGAAATGATTTAGATGCTAACTATTTAATCCATCCTTCATAATAAGCAACATACTCCCCGCCATTGTCGTTTACATACTTAATTCCTTTTAAATACCAGACGATTGTTCCGCCACAAGCTTGCTCAGTTGTAGTGGTATCGAAGTATTGGGATTTTTGTCTCACTTCTTTTTTGTACTTACCATCAGAAGTTTTGCCATAACCACATGCTAACAGTTTTGTTTCGTTTGGTTTAGTTGCTGTGTCTGCTGATGCCGCTCCGATCCCCCCTGTTAATGCGATACCAGCCGCTAATGCTCCAACTACTAATTTCTTGAACATAATAAATCCCCCTTTAATAGTTTTTTATAACTTGCACCTTAAATGTATCACTTTTATGATTTTTGTAAATATTTTGAATTTGTAGAAATATTTATTTAAATTTTGTCAATATTTGTAATTTATTTTATCAAATGGAAAATAGAGGGGTTTTATTAGGTATGTAAAAATGCATGTTCATTCAGCAAAAAATCGTGATAAAATCTAAGCACCTGTTCTATTTTTTCAGTTATCTTAGAAACCTTACTTCTTATTTACCCAAATGGGAGGCGCTTTATGGCGTCTTTTTTTTATTTTCAAAAGGCCATGCTCATTTAATCCATAAAAACATAAAGTAATTTGAATCCATTAAAATACATGAGTGACTCCTTATTTTTCTCCTACTCTTTAAAGGAGGAATTATTATGGGCTTTGGTGGTAGCTGCGGTGGCGGCTGTGGCTTTGCAGGAGGATTTGCTTTATTAGTTGTATTATTTATTTTATTAATTATTGTTGGAGCTTCTTGCTTCTGCTAAAAACTATTGGAAAAGACACTCTTATTTGGGTGTCTTTTCTTTTTTCTCAATATAAGAGCTATAAAAATATGCTATGGTTTTAATAGAAATTCCCTTTTGTGCAATGAGATAAAAATACCCAACAAAAAACCCACCTATTTCCGTAGGTGGGCCTTATCTTTATTACACAATACCAAATTATACTCTCATTTTTTCATAAACTTTATG
>NZ_NVAP01000065.1 GCF_002567495.1 Bacillus cereus
AACAGGAGCGACAGGACCAACAGGACCAACAGGAGCAACGGGAGTAACCGGAATAACGGGTACTAGTACTACAAATGTATCAAGTTTTGCTGCCAACACTACCGGTGCAACAATTCTTGTAGTTTTAAGTGGAACCCCAGTACCTCTCCCTAGTAGTCAATCTCTTTCTGGCGGTATAACAGTTGATGCTACGAATACTATTTTCACAGTACCGAATACTGGGCGCTATTTCATTAACTATGAAGTCAATTTAGAAGCTGCTTTATTACTAAGTTCACAATTACTTATTAATGGTGTGGGTAATACAGCTTCTACAATTACTCCTTTACTTTCAGTTAGTCAATTTAATAATACTATTATAGTACCATTAACAGCAGGAAGTACTATAACATTACAATTATTCGGATTAATTGGTGCTGCTATTTTATTACCAGGAAGTGCTGGTGCTACATTGACAATAATGCAAGTTTCATAATGAATTTATTTACAAAGAAAAAAGANNTCTTTTTTCTTTGTAAATAATGGTTAAGATCTTCATAGGAATAATTGCAAGAGTAGTAAGTGTAATGAATCTAACATTTGATATTATTTCAATACCTACTGGTATTGAAATAGCGTGTCTAGTAAAAGGAATGAAACGTACTGTGACTATAACATCAGTTCCATAACGATTGAACCATGACTCTGCATGATCAACATGTATTCTTTGAATAAAAATATATTTGTCATAACGGCCAATTCAATATAGCTGTGTTATAACGCCACCAATTGTCCCAAATACAATAGCACTTAGAAAAGATATGATTCCTGATGATACTAAATAACCAGCGTAAGCTAATAGGATTTCAATTGGGATTATTCCGATTATTATTCCGAGCATTACTCCCCAATAACCAAGTCCTTCTAGAAAAACTAAAATCCAATGGATTAAATCACCTACCAAATATGAATTTTAAAATATAATATATAAATTATTCATAGTAATATTTGGTGAAAGTTTTATTGTATACAATTACTCATTTTCATTGTGATGGGTAACTCAAAGAATTCATTTAACAAAAGAAATAATTCATCAATATACTACAATTTTTAAGATTATTCGGATTCTAGATTCTACAACATTTCAGCTTCCAGATAAATTTTCTTCACATTATCAAGGTTCAGGTGGAAGTAGCCATACGGCAGGAGTCAAAGTTCAATTGGAGTATGACCTATTGAGTGGGAAATTCTTGCACGTTTATGTAGGAGAAGGAAGAGAAAATGATAAAACCTTTGGTTCAACAAGCCTACAAACCATTCGACCAAAAGGCTTGTATATAAGAGATTTAGGCTATTTCGACTTACATGACTTATAGAAGATCCATGATAAAGGAGCTTACTATATCTCACGTTTGAAATTAAATTCCCGAATCTATCGTAAGAATGATAAGCCAGAGTATTTTGGGAATGGGACCGTGAAGAAAGGAACACTTTGTATTCAGTTAGATAGGGAAGAACTCATGAATCAATTGTCCCCTGGTCAAATAATGGAAATTTCAAAGGCATACATTGGACAGTATCAAAAATTACCAGCTCGTGTTATTATTCATCGATTAACAAATGAACAAACAGAGAAAGGGTTAAAGGAAAAAGCCAAAAAAGAAAAGAAGAAAGGTATTACCTACAAAGAACGACGTGAGCGGTTGAGTGGGATCAATGTATATATTACAAATCTTCCTGCAGAAAATGTTCCAACAGAACATATCCATGACTTGTATTCATTACGTTGGCAAATGGAAATTTTGTTCAAAACATGGAAATCTTTCTTTCAAATCGACAAGTGCAAAGAGATCAAGAAAGAACGCTTAGAATTCCATTTATACGGGCAACTCATTAGTATTTTACTCTGTTCATCGACGATGTTCAAAATGCGTCAGCTACTCTTGGATAAGAAAAAGAAAGAGTTAAGTGAATACAAATCCATCTATATGATAAAGAATTATTATCTATTGTTTTATGAGGGACTACAGAAGGGCATCCATGAATTATTAAAAGTTTATTGCGTTTGTTTTACCTGTTAGAAAAAAACGGACGAAAATCTCACCGTTATGAAAAGAAAACAGTCTTTGATATCTTAGGCGTTGTGTATGATTGTACGTTGTCACAAAGTTTCCAAGTTGCATAATTTTTTAAAAACACCTATTTAATAGGTTTATTTGTTATGCACATCTTTAATGTAGTCGCATAAATTTCAAAAAACATATTCACATATACCCTCTAGTCCCCCTTAACTTGATAGTGATGTATGGTGACCCCAGTAAGGGGATTCTTCCTTTTATAGTTTTTTTTCCGGGTTGCATTTTCTGAATAAAGAATAATATCAAGTTGATGTATTTAATGTGATATTATATATTGAATTCTTTAGGAAAATATCATTTATAGCCATATTCAGGAGGACTTATGAGTAACCAAAATAATAATGAAACACCAAATAAAATGGAAATCGTGGTCATGATTTTAGGACTATTTTTACCTTTATTCCTCCCAGCGCTTTTAATGCTAGGATTAGGCAAATGGATGCCAGATGAAATTGTATATCCTGGAGTATTGTCATTATTCCTTTTATCTTTTGAACTATTCATCGTAGCGGCTATTTTTACAAAGATCTTAAGTCAATGTGGATTACCGCAAAAGAAATTAGATGAATTAGGATTCTTAGGATTTACAATTTCAGTAGTTACATCATTCCTTGCAACTTATGTAGGCTACTTTGGAATAGAAAAGATAGGTTTAACTTCTGTTGAGTTATCACCTCATGGTATTTTAATTGTAGCAATTGTATCCACAATCATCTTAACTATTTTATTAAAAGTACTGGAAAAATTTGATACAGATACAAATGAATAATATTTAAGCATAAAACCACCGATTTAATGAACCGGTGGTTTTTTTAATTGTACCTAGAGCTATTTTTAAATTTAAATGTGATAATATTACACTTAATAAGGACTTAATATTTTATTATTTGTACTAGTAAATTTCAATGTTTTTCATAAAATGTAATCCAAAACACGGGGGATTGTATATGCGTAAATTGTTTAGTGGAAAACGTATACTAGAAAGAGAAACAAACGAAGGCTCATCGTATTTTGTAGTACCAGAAGAGAAATTTCAGAAGTATGTGGCGTTAAGGGGATACTTAATCCCATACGGAGTTTTCAATAAACCGAATAAATGGGTAAATATGTATACAATAAACCCATTGGATACATATGTTTTAGTAACAGAATTCAAGCCTGAAGAGTATGAGTATATGATTTACGAAGAAACAAGGGTCGCTAGACAATTGCATCAAATATTAGAGCCTTATGGAATAGATATTAATAATGAATTTGAAGAGTTCGTAAAGTTGGAAGAGATTCCCGAAGCAGCCATAAGCAAAGTAAAGGATTGCTTAGTGGAAAAAAAGTGTATGAATGAGTATCCAGAAGACTTTCCAGTAGTCGACGGCTATGAATATATAATTGAGGACGAGAAAAATAAACTTATTATTGAAACTGAAACTTATCATAATGATGACACACTATATGACCAAACGGGGAATTTTGATCATAGTTATATCGTTGAAACTTATCGTCAGACAGTTACAAATGGATTTATTTATGTATTTAAAACGCATGATAATGAATGGTATCAATATTCTGCAGAAGACGCTAGTAAAGACTGTTGGATAATGAAAGAAGTATATGATGATGAGTTAGAAGATTTACCAATTTCATCTTATGGACTTATTGAAACAGAGAAACGTGAGATTCCGGAAGAAGATTTAATGCCTAATATTAACTGGGAGGAATTACTCGATCCGAATAGAGAATGTGATTTCTATTACTCTGATAAAATGTTTGCAATGAGTTTCTTAGCAAATGAGGGAAGATATAATGTAGTGAACATTAATGGGGAATGGAAAAGATATAGTGAAATGGTTTTTAAAGGAGAAGCACCATCTTCTAAATGGGATGATTTAGTATTTATTGGGACGGCTAAACAAGGGGCAACTGAAGGAAAACAATTTACCCAAGAAGAAATGATGCAATTTGCAGTGTATATGCTAGAAAAAAGAGAGAAATCATCATTGCATTAATCAAAAAAAGCTATTATAGGGTCAACATATTATTTTAATTTACTATAAAATTCACATAATTTTCACAGATGTTTTCTTTTAAAGGTAATATTTGTTATATAATAAGTTTGTCAAAGCAGTTTCTAAATAGTTTACCCTGTCATTTCTGTTAAAATGGTTTGTTTTGCCCTTGTAGTTACATTATCTCAAAGAGAACTTGTAGAAATTACTACAAGTTCTCTTTGTTTTTCTAATAGGGGTCACCATACATGCCCATCAACTTAAGAACGGAAACAAAATGAACTTTCGCTCGTCTTTTTTGAAGTTGTTTTTCTGTTAATCGATTAAAAATAACACGTGAAAACAGTTGTTGTTTATCACCAATATAAGCATGTTTTAATTCAAATGTTTCTCCGGGCTGTAGTTGGTTTAAAAGCTGTTTCACATCAATTTGTATATATTCCGATTGCTTCTTAATTGCACCATTTTTAAAGTATTCTGGGTTTGGATTTTTCACATATACATTTGTATTTAATTTTAAACGAGAAATATAGTATGTACCTCGTTGATCCATTTGATCTAAGTCTTCCAATGAAAAATAACCCAAGTCACGAATACATAAATCTCCTGGTCGTAAGGTATCTAAGCATTCAGTACCAAATGTTTTGTCATTATTTTTCCCTGGTCCAACTTGAAAGTTAAGAAATTCCCCACTGTGCAAATCATATTCTAGTTGAATTTTGATTCCAGCTGTTTGGGCACACCCTCCAGAGCCTGGATATACATTCTCTAAAGCATTTGGCACTTGAAATACGGTGGCATCTAGGATACGGATTCGTTGAAAATAAGAGAAGAGGTGGTTAGAAATTTGTGTTTGTTCACATACTTTTTGTTCTAACAGTAAAGAAAAAATATGTTTTAAAAACAAAACTGCTTTCGCATTTAAACGTTTATTTAAGCCCTCAGGGCTGAGTAGAGTACCTGTCGCTGCATGAAGCCTACTACATAATCGAACTAAAGGATCACTTGCCACCCGTTGACTAATCCAAATACAAATAGTAGCTAAGTCTGATCCAGAAAACTTACGTTTTCGCTTTATAAATCCTAGTTCTCTTGCAAGTTCTTCTAAAAATACAGGTGTCACATATCGTTATAGTTCTTCAGAAAATGATTGTAGTTCATCTTGAATCGAAATATTCATAAGAAAACGCCATCCTTTCTAATCTAGTTTTTTTAGAAAGAATAACGTTTTTTTGGTACTTAGAGGTATTAAAATCGCTTGAGTTGATGGGCATGTATGGTGACCCCTATTACCCTGTATTTAAATACAAATGCCATTGCCTTTGCTTGAAATTATTTAGCTATTGTTCTTAATAATTGATCGACCAACAATTGAGATTTTAGACCTTCTAATCCATCAATTAGTGGTTTTTCATCATTTTGAATACAATCAATAAAATGCTGTACAGCATCTTCAAACCCTCTTTGCTTTAACGTTGTATCCCAAGAAGGAGAAAATGAAGTAGATAGGTTATTATTAGACTCAACTTCTAAAGTATTCATGTTCTTAATCCTTAAAATTGCTCCATCTGTTAATAGTTCAAGCTTCTCAAGGTTAGTACCCGCTTTTCTATGCATATCTGTAAAGAAAGGTACTCCTTCCTTAGATTTATAAACATGTCCGGCATATACTAGGTAATTCTCACTACTTATATTTACCGTTCCATGTAACACATCCAAATCACCATTTGCTAGCCATCTTACTGTATCAACTGCATGTAAATAATCGTCTAACATTCTAAATTCATAAGAATAAGGACCCATACTATCGGTTCTATGTTTTTCAAAACGAACTGATGCTATGTTTTGAGCTTGTTGTTTTGCTTGTACATACATAGGTGCAAAACGGCGATTAAATCCAACCATAAGCTTTCTTCCTGATTTTTCACTTAACTCAACTAATTTTTCAGCTTCTGCAACTGTTGCTGCTAGTGGTTTATCAACATAAACGTCTATCCCTTTAGTTAAAAGAGAAGATACAACTTCAAAATGAGTACTAGTAGCACTATGTACAAAAACTGCATCACACTCTTCAGCAAGTGCTGATAAACTATTAAAGTCTTGTATACGATACTGATTACAAATCATTTTTCTTTTATCTTTGCTTGGGGAAAAAGCACCTATAAACGTCCAATCTTTTTCTTGAGTAAGAATTGGTAAATATGCTTTTTGTGCAATACTTCCTAATCCTATCATGCCAATACGAGGTTTTTTCATGTTTGATCATCCTTTTGTATTGATGTAATTAATAACAAAGTTAGTTTACACAATTTATGATGTATAGACAACTGAAATATTTTTTTTACGGGAATTAAATCACGTTGGAAATAAAAGTAAGGCTATGACCTATTTTTACACGTATCTCGGCTGAATCCCATAAAAAACGCCATCCTTTCCTATAATTCTGCAGAAAGGATAACGTCTTTTTGGCTTTATGGATAGTGCAAAACCTTAGTTTTATAGCGATGTATCGGTGCCTTATATATCTGTTTAATCATTATTTCTGTTACCTTTATACATTTACATAATCTTCATTATCAGAAGTGCGAAAAGCTAGTATTTTACTAGATTTTTTAATCAGTAAAAAGTCATATGCTTTTTATCTTCTTTATAATATTGTAAACGATCTTGTAAAGTACCAGTATGAAACTCAAACTTGTGACCATCTAGATATGTAAAATAAATTGACCGTTTATCTCGGTCATCTCTTTCTCGTCCAGGTAAGATATTAACATGATTTTGAATTAATATTTCTTTTAAAGAATCAAACTCATTATTTGTTACAGTGAAAGCTATATGTGTGTAAGAGTACTGAATTTCGTTTCTTGGTATACTTTCTTCCGCATTTAGAGCAATCCATAAACCATTTAAATCAAAATAAGCTAACTTTCTACCTTTTACTAATAGTTTCGCTTGAAGTATAGTTTGATAAAAATCAATAGCTTTCTCTAGATTTGCAACTGAAAAACAAATGTGGTTAATACTATGTATCACGTTTCATTCTCCTTGTTAATTGATTAAGTTATATATCCCATTATAAGTAAAAAGGCATTTTTCTACTAGGAGTACAGACCTATCACTATCAAGATAATAAAATAAAATCCTCTCTAAAATGAAAAAATACGCTATTCTTTCTGTAGAATCATAGGAAAGGATGGCTTTTTTCTATCTAAAATGTAGGAGGAGCATCGTTTGTATTTTAAAATGTAAAAAGTTTTTGATATTTATTACTTAAGTAGGTAAACTAATAATGTAAAAAGTTTTTGACAAAATTAGGGGTGATGTATATATAAATGGAGAACGTAATCCGGGTTTTACGTAAGGAGAAAAAACTTTCCCAAGATGATTTAGCTAAATTATGTCATGTTTCAAGACAAACGATTAATGCGATAGAAAATAATAAATATGATCCTACATTGGAACTTGCTTTTAGTTTGGCGAAAAATCTTGGTGTAACAGTTGATCAATTGTTTATTTATAAAAGCTAGATGAGGAGAAAAAACAAATGAAGAATGGAATTAATATCTTATTTACTGGTTTTTACATTTTGATTATGGGTTTACTTGCACTTGAGTGGTATCAGAAGCAACAGCTCTCTATCACCACGTTATTTGTAGCTACGCTCATTTTGCAATCATTATTCATGAAGAGAATTTTAAAAGATAAAAAAGAGAATGATCATTTTATCGATGAAATGTTTTTACATATCAGACAGAAGAGCTTATCAATTTGTTGTTTTATAATGTATGTATTAACTGTAGGTATTTTATTTATAACAGAAGGAACATGGAACTTTAACCATATGCATAACAAACCGTTAATCTTTTTAGTCTTTTTATATCCTATCGTTTACCAAATTAGCCATATATTTATTGGAAGGCGCAATTCTTAATTTTGATGCATAAACAATAAATTTATTTGTAAAGGAAAGATTAGAATGGAAATTATTTTAATAATTATTTTGGTCGGAATATTTAGCTTATTCACACGAAACTTAGCAGGGGAAGGAGGAGGGTTATCAAAGGGCGATGAACGTCAAAAAATAATATTTAAGGATGCTTCCATTACAAGTTGGCAAGTTATCCTTTTTTATGCTTTAGTACGTCTATTGGCAATCACACCATTTATAAAGCATTTATTTGTTAATGAAAAAACATCCATCCTTTTATCCAATTCTTTTTTTACAAATGGTGGAGATATCTTAGTTGTCGGTTTATTAGGATATACGATAGGGATTTTTGGTAGTTATATAATGCGTACGCAAATTTGATAGTAGAGGTTACGCAACAGACCCATATATAGCTAACATTTTGAAGCGCCCCCAAAAAGAAAATTTGGTCTTTTCATAGGTGTATATGAGATTTTAGTCCATTTTTTCGTTTTGGGGTACTTGCTTTTCTTAGCTTGATAGCGATGTGGCAGTACCCCTCTTCAGGTGAAGCGCCTTAGATCATCTTTCCCTTATTTTCAAAAGGACCTGCTCATTTAATCCATAAAAACATAAAGTAATTTGAATCCATTAAAATACATGAGTGACCTCATTTTTTCCTCTTACTAAAAGGAGAGATTAATATGAGTTATGGTGGTAGCTGCGGTAGCTGCGGTAGCTGTGGCGGCGGTGGTTTTGCTGGAGGCTTCGCTTTATTAGTTGTATTATTTATTTTATTAATCATCGTTGGAGCTGCTTGTTTCTGCTAAAAACTATGGGAAAAGACACTCTTATTTGGGTGTCTTTTCTTTTTTCTCAATATAAGAGCTATAAAAATATGCTATGGTTTTAATAGAAATTCCCTTTTGTGCAATGAGATAGAAATACCCAACCAACAACCCACTGTTACGGAAATTCAGTGGGCTTTTCTTTTGTTTTTACATTTGTTATAATTTCCTTAAAGGTATTACGGAGTTTCTGTACGTATATAATAAAAGAAGAGATGCGTCAACATCTCTTCAAGTAACTGCTACCGCAAGGTGAGTGGTTGCGACTAAATACTACTTTTTAGATTTAGAAGACTTCCCACGCTTGCGAGGCTGACGGGTGGTCTTCTTCTTTTTGTTTTTAGAAGTAATCTTCTTAACTACGAAAACGACAAGTTCTCGTACAATTGTCTTAATTACTTCTAATACTATTTGAAGAAATAGATCCATTGGCTACACCTCCTTTCCCCATCAAATGAGAAAAGGACAGTCGTAACCGCCCACCCTACAATATACAGTTGTTCTTATTCTATCATACTAGTACAATCTCACCAATATAAAAAAGACCACCATTACTGGCAGTCCTGGGTAGTTTTAGAGAACACAATTTCAACATTTTATATTGTAATTAATAAATAAAATTTTCAGGGGAAACTTTTACATAACATGTGATTTTTTATACCATGCTTTATTAATACATTTAGCCTTGGTATCTGTAAAATAATTAGAATTATCTAGTGTATCTATATTATTAGAACATCCTGTAATATTTAAAGCTAAGATAACCAATAAAAATAATAATATTAATTTTTTCAAATCAATCACTTCTAACTTTGTTTTATCATCACTTTTTTTATAAAACAAAAATCATACTAATTGTACATTAAATTAAGGGTGAGCACCACATCCCTATCAATATAAAAAAACATATCCCCCCTAAATGAACGTGGTTCTAGTCGGGGTACAGCCGAGATTGCACCTCTAGCTGAAAAAGCAAGAATTAAGATTTTGGAGTACCACACAAGATTTTAAAAAATACGGGAGCGATTTTGTCGTTTTCAAGGGAAAACTGATCTACGTTAATGAGTAGAGATTTCAGAATATAAGCGGGGAAATTCCCCTTCCCTTTATGCGGAATCTGACACACTCCTTATCGTTTTTGGGGGGTCTTTTTTACTTAATTTAATTTTTTTAAAAAAGCAGTTGACTAAAGAAATATTTTTATGATAATATAAAATATTTGATAAAAAACAACATGTGTGTTAAAGTTAAGAAAGTTACCATATATGGAGGTGGATTATATGTTTCAAATTGGCGATAACATTGTTTATCCAATGCACGGAGCAGGTATAATTGAAGCCATAGAAGAAAAAGAATTCTCAGGAAAAAAACAACAGTATGTTGTCATAAAAATGTCGATCAGTAATATGCAAGTCATGATTCCTACGGGTAAAATATTGAATTCGAATATACGCCCAGTTATTGATATACTTGCATTAAAGCACATTATACACATTTTTCACCATGAAGAATCCTGTAAATCGCTGCCGTGGAAACAGAGGCATAAAGTGAACACGGACAAAATAAAAACGGGTGAAATACAAGAAGGTGCTGAAGTTGTACGAGATTTAATGCGTATGAAGAAAGAAAAAGCACTCAATACAAGCGAAAAAAAATTGTTGGATGATGCATATAAATTTTTGGTCAGTGAACTAGAATTAATTAAAGGAATCACTGAAAATCAAATAAAAAGTTTCTGTTAAGGTTCATTATAAATAATGTATTATATCCTCTGAAAATATTCTAAATCTTTCGGGAATATGATGAATATTAAAAGCAAATCATTTCAAAGACATTCAATTTCTTCAACTCACTTTTAGAGTAGGAACCTCTTTTGTTATTACTTCAATCTAATCCATTTTTATTTTCAAATTTCTTTTACAAACGTTCGAAGTTTCTTTAAATAACTCGATTAAATAGTCACTTGATTTTTCAATCCTGATTCACACTGGCACGGACAAGGAGCCGTAAGGATGAAAGAGAGGTAGGGCTTTCATTGTTTTAGGTAATATACTATCTAAGTCATTATTTCTAGAAGAAGAAACAATCAATTTCATCGCTATCTTTAAGTGTTTCTTACAACTACTGAAACAGTGAATAAGAATTGTTTCTCTTCTTTACGTAAAATTGATAAACGAACTGGAGCACCATATGGTCAACTACAAAAAATGGTTTCCTGACCAGGAAACCATTTTAAATTTCATTTACATAACAATAGTAAGTTAAGCAATAAGAAGGAGCGTACACATGAAAAAAATGTTAACAAAAGAATTAAGTAATGAATTAATGAAGCGGGATGGAATCATTTCCATTACTGTTGAGCCTTACGAAAAAATCGAAGTTGGTGGGATTCGTGTAGATGGACCAGCTGTTATTCTAATTAATCAAGAATAGCTAAAAATATTTGCATGCAAGAGGAAAAGGATCTGCCTTTAAGAGAAAGGAAGATCCTTTTTGTTTGCTGCAACTTTTATTTAATGTATTGGGCTTAAAAGGAAGGAGAGGGTCGGGATTATTATGGTGGAAAGCTTAATATTGGTGGGATTTCTTTTTACGGTATATAAGTTAGTGAAAAAAAAGGAAACTAATTCATATAGCGATAGATTCTTTCTTTTTTAAGGGCAAGATTTATTTGAAAGTGAAATGGATAATTTAAAGGAGGAATTTAGATGAATGCAAGGAAAGAACGCATTAAATACAAAAAAATGTCAAAGTATTATGACCGTATATATTCAGTTTCGTTTATCCTGTTAATTATACTTGTTTGTAGTAGTGTGATAATAATAGGAGCTACAGGAGGAAAATATGGAGTATTTTTATTGTTAGCGATTTTACTTAACGCACGTATTACGAAAGAATCTCAAAAAAAGTATGAGCACTATTCTAATAAAGGGCGTATTTAAAATCCTACATATTCTAAAAAGAACAACCTATATGGGGTCACCATACATGCCCATCAACTTAAGAATGGAAACACACTGAACTTTCGTTCATATTACCAAAAAACTCTTGAAATATTTGGTATCTTTAAAAATAAGCATAACAAATAAACCTAGATAGGTATCGTTTTTAAAAATTATGCAGCTTTCTTTTGTTTTCTCAATCCATTATATTCATAGACAACACCCAAAATATCAAAGACTGTTTTCTTTTCGTATCGATGAGATTTCCACCCATTCTTCTGGAGCAAGTGGAACAGGCGGATTAAAATCTTTGTTATTTCTTGGGTGTTTTGTTGTATGGCTTGATACAAAGTCGATAAATGATCTTGAATCATTCCAATTGCTTTATATTCACTTAATTCTTGTTTCTTTTTTTGTAAAATTAACTGGCGCATCTTAAACATAGTAGAAGAACATAAAAAAATGGCAATGAGTTTTCCATAAACATGGCATTCTAATCGCTCTTGTTTAATGTTTTGCCAATGATGAATTTGAAATAGGGATTTCCATGTTTTAAATACAATCTCTATTTGCCAGCGGAGAGAGTAAAAATCGTGGATTTGTTCCATCGGAACGATTTCCCAGGGTGTGTTGGTAAAATATAGATTCATTCCAGCTAATCGTTTGCTTTTTTCCGAATATGTAATGCCCTTTTTACTTTCCGTATACACTTGCTTTTTCATGCGTTCACGAAGTTGTTTTTCAGTTAATCGATACATAATCACTCGAGTGAATAGCTTTTTATCCTTTCCAATATAAGCTTCTTTTATTTCATAGGACTGTCCTGGTTTTAAGGTATCCATAATGTGCTCTAAATCAACTTGGATGTACTGAGATTGTTTTTTTTTGGTCCCATTTCGAAAGTATTCAGGAAATTCATTTTTGATATACACCCTATTGTTTAATTTGAGCCGTGATATATAATACACGCCACGTTGGTCCATTTGATCTAAATCATCCAGTGAATAATAGCCTAAATCTCGAATACATAGATCACCAGGGCATAATGTTGATAAACACCCTGTTCCAAAGGCTTTATCATTAAATTTCCCTGGTTCCACTTGGAAATTTAAAAACTGACCACTATGTAAATCATATTCTAATTGGATTTTTATACCCGCTGTTTGAGCACAGCCACCTGATCCAGGATACACACTAGCTAAATGCTTTGGCACCTTAAAAATCGTTGCATCTAAAATACGAATTCGTTGAAAATAGGCGATTGAAGAACTAGGAATCACTGATGTTTCACAAATTTTACTTTTTAATAACGAAGAGAAAATATGTTTTAAAAAGCAAACAGCTTTTTTATTGAAACGCTTATTAAGTCCTTCTGGACTCATAAGAGTTCCTGTTGATGCATGTAGCTGACTACACAATTGGACTAATGAATCACTCGCTACTCGTTGACTAATCCAGACACAGATAGTAGTTAAATCATGCTCTGAAAACTTACGTTTTCGTTGTACAAAACCTAGTTCTTTAGCGATATTTTCGAGAAATGAAGGAGTAAGATATTCATATAATTCTTCAGCAACTAGTTGTAATTCATCAGATACAGAAATAGACATACAAAAACGCCATCCTCTCGTTTTGAATTTATACTGAAAGAATAGCGTTTTTTTCACTTTTAAATAGTCTATTAAGAGTTGTTTCTTGAAACGAATATATGACTTATTTGGTAAACGATAGGATATAAGAAAACCAGAAAAATTAACGGGTTATTATGCATATGGTTAAAATTCTATGTTCCTTCTGATAAAAATAAAGTACCTAAAGTTAATACATACATTACAAAACAACAAATTAATAAGCTTTTCTGTCTGATATGTAAAAACATTTCATCAATAAAATGCTCGCTCTCTTTTTTACCTTCAAAAATTCGCTTCATAAATATAGATTGCAAAATGATTGTTGCTACAAATAACGAAGTTATAGAGACCGGTTGCTTCTCATACCATTCAAAAGCAAGTAAACCCATAATCACAATGTATAAACAAGTAAATAAGATATTAATTCCATTTTTCATTTGTTTCTTCTCCTTATCTAGCTTTTATAAATAATTGATCAACCGTTACACCAAGGGATTTAGCTAAATTAAAAGCAAGTTCCAATGTAGGATCATATTTGTTATTCTCAATCGCATTAATCGTTTGTCTTGAAACACGACATAATTTAGCTAAATCATCTTGAGAAAGTTTTTTCCCTTTACGCAAAATACGAATTATGTTTTCCATTTTTTTAAACCACTAATATTTTTGAGAGTTAAAAAAACGATAATCCTTCTATATCTTGAATAGAAAGAATACCGTTTTTTCGTTTTGGGGTATTTGCTTTTCTTAGCTTGATGGTAATGGAGTGACAACTTTGTAATCTTCTTGTAAGGAAAATAGATATTTAGAATCTTCCGTTTATTATAGAGTAAAAGAGCACAAAGTTAATTTTACCCCGCATTAACTTGCAGTAAGACTCACACTGATTAAAGTTTCACTTTATAGTTGACTTTTTGTCATTGGTAGAGATGATAGCTGTGTGGATAGTATGAAACAGCAAGCAACCAGCGATACAATATGAATAGAGGAGAGGAATTCCTTATGAAAACACGTAGTCAAATTACATTTGCAAGTCTTACACTTTTAATGGCTGGAGGTTCCCTGTTATACACAACATCAAACTCAATTGTAAAAGCAGAGCCCACTCAAAATGTATCTAATTCGTTACAAATAAGCACCCAACGAGATCGTAATTCCGTCAAACAAGTAATGCGGGATACATTACAACTTGGATACCCAGGGATACTTGCTAAAACTTCCGAGTGTGGAAAGACATGGAGTTATGCCGCTGGGATAGCGGATTTGAGAACCAAGAAACCAATGAAAACAGATTTTCGCTTTCGCATTGGCAGCGTAACGAAGACGTTCGTTGCAACAGTTCTACTTCAATTAGCTGGAGAGAACCGCTTGAATCTAGACGACTCCATCGAAAAATGGTTGCCTGGTGTCATTCAAGGAAACGGATATGATGGTAAACAGATTACTATCCGGCAGATATTGAATCATACAAGTGGTATTGCTGACTACATACAGTCAAAAGACTTTGATATTATGGATACAAAAAAATCGTATACGGCTGAAGAATTCGTAAAGATGGGGATTTCTCTTCCCCCAGATTTTGCCCCAGGAAAGGGCTGGTCTTATTCAAACACAGGATATGTATTGCTGGGTATCCTTATTGAAAAAGTAACTGGAAACAGCTATGCGGAAGAGATTGAAAATCGGATTATTGAACCCCTTGAATTATCGGACACATTCTTACCTGGCAATTCAAGCGTTATTCCAGGAACCAAGCATGCCCGTGGATATATCCAACCAGACGGAGCAAGTGAGCTAAAAGACGTTACTTATTCTAACCCAGGTAGCTCGGATGGAGAGATGATTTCTACTGCTGACGACTTAAACAAATTCTTCTCTTACTTGCTCGGTGGCAAATTACTGAAAGAACAGCAACTAAAGCAAATGCTTACTACAGTTCCTACAGGAAGAGAGGGAATGGATGGATATGGTCTTGGAATCTCTGAAACTAAGCTTCCAAACGGTGTCTCGATATGGGGACACACAGGTGGCGCTCTAGGGTTTACTACCCTTGTTGGAGGTAGACTTGGAGGTAAGCATACGTTGGTAGTCAATTGGAACAGTTTAGGTAGAGCTGACAGCCCTAACCCTTATAAAAATATTTTACTTGCTGAATTTAGTAAGTAAGCAATAAGGAAAAATAGGATGATTGGTTTAACAAATCATTAAGTGGAGCTATCCACATGAAATTGGTACAGAAAAGCTATGGAGAGGGAGGGAGTGAACAGTCGGTTCACTCCTTTCTTTTATTATTCCTTACTGAAATTTTCCAGGAACTTTCTAGCCAATGAGGACATGTAACGGTCCTTAATCCAGATTGCCGCAATACTGGTCTGGAGGGAAGGACTGTCGATTTCCTTATAAATTAGACTACTGTGGTTCGCCAGCTCAAACGCGGATTTCGGGATAATTCCGATGCCGAGGCCGGCATTGGCCCATAGTAGGGTGGTACGTGCATCATCATTTTTACAGATTAGGTTTGTTTCGAAGCCGGCTTTCTGACAAGTCTCGCGAATCAGCTGTTCAAATCGGCGGTAAATGACCAGAGGGCGCTCGTGCAGCTCTTCGATTTGGATTGCATCCCGCCCGTTGCACCAATCTAGCTCCGGGGTCATCACGGCGATCATCGGCTCTTTTTCCGCACATTTGTATCCCATCCCCGCATTATGAAAGGGAGTTCTGACGATTCCCAGTTCGATGACCCCACTCTGTAGCAATTCAATGACCCTGAACGTGTTTCCTTCATGGATTTCAAATTTGATCCCGGTGTAAGCTTTGTGAAATTCGGATAATCTATCCTTTAATAACGTTGCTCCAGAGGAGGAAACCGTTCCAATTGCTAATGTTCCCTTCAGCCCTTTGGCAAAGTCACTGACCTCTCTTGACGTCGAATCTGTTAAATCTACAATTTGCTGCGCTCTACGGTGCAGAATCTCCCCGGCGTCCGTGAGCCGGATACTGCGTGCACCGCGCTCTACCAGCTTCACGCCAAGTTCCTCCTCTAACAGCTTAAGCTGCTGGCTGAGAGGGGGTTGAGCCATTTGCAGTTTTTTGGCGGCCGAGGTAATCTGGCCTTCCTCCGCAATCATCAGGAAGTATTTCAATTGCCTAATGTCCATAAGGTTCTCCTTTTGAATTACCATATTATTTTCATATAGATTAGATACTAATCAAATATTATTAATATGGAAGATGTTATGTTATTTTTTAATCATATCCGGTAAATAAATTTCGTCAAACCTTTTGTATTGCATTAAATTGAATATTTTAGTCCAAGTTCGGAATGGCCGCTTTTTAGTACTGAGAAGTTTGGATAAAGCTAGGCTGTGAGGAGCGGAGCGTACATAGTTTGTACGTGAGCGCCGGAATGCCCAGGTGAATTCAAGATTCGATATCGAAATCACTTCATGAGTTACTTCATAATCAAAAGCGACCTTTATAACAATTATGATGGGGATGATACTTTGTTTAGACTCATAACATTTTTAAAACCTTACAAGAAGGAAAGTATTCTTGGCCCTTTCTTTAAGCTGGTGGAAGCAATTCTCGAACTTTTTCTTCCGACGATTGTGGCCCTGATTGTAAACCATGGAATAGGCAGGCATGATATCGCTTATGTATGGAAGATGGGTGGCTTAATGGTGATCATGTCGATACTGGGCTTCGGTAGCTCGCTGATTTGTCAATATTATGCAGCCCGGGCATCACAGGGGTTTGGTACAACACTGCGTAATACGCTGTTCCGGCATATCTCGACGCTGTCTTATACTGAGATTGACCGCTTTGGGACACCATCATTAATCAACCGTATCACAAATGATGTCAATCAGTTACAAATCGCGGTGGCGATGCTGATTCGGCTTGTGATTCGTGCTCCGTTCATTTGTCTTGGCGCAATCATCATGTCGATGCTGCTTGATTTTAGACTATCGCTTGTTCTGATTGCGGCAACACCTGTGTTTGCTATTATTCTATATTTAATAATTACCAAGACAGCACCTATGTATCGGTTATACCAGAAGAAGTTGGACAGAATCACACTAGTATTGAGCGAGAATTTGACGGGAGTTCGCGTCATCCGTGCGTTCGCCAAGAGACAGGCCGAGAAGGCGAGATTTCGCGAAGCTTCCGACGACATTACGGCCACTGCAATCCGAGTAGGGCGGGTGTCTGCTCTGCTTAATCCGGTAACGACTGTTGTTGTCAACGGTGCGATTATCGCTATTCTATGGATTGGTGGTTTCCACATTAATGCGGGGACATTATCTTCTGGCGAGGTCATCGCCTTTATTAACTACGTGACGCAAATTTTGCTCGCTTTGATTGTCGTGTCGAATCTAATTATTATTTTTACAAAGGCAGCGTCCTCAGCATCAAGGATCAATGAGGTGTTCGAAACCGTTCCTTCTATTGCTGACCTTGTGCCTGAGGAGCGAGAACAGTCTCCAGTGAAAATAGAAGACAAGGAGGATGGTCCCGCTGTTACATTTAATCATGTTTCCTTCGGATATAGTACAACGAGTGAACCGGCACTGACAGATATATCGGTGGAGATAAAACGTGGCGAGACTGTGGGAATTATCGGTGGTACTGGTTCAGGCAAATCTACATTTGTGAACCTGATTCCGAGATTTTATGATGCTACCTCGGGACAAATACTCGTCAACGGAATTGATGTAAGGGATTATAGTCTACATGAGCTACGCGGCGGGATTGGGATTGTTCCGCAGAAGGCACTGCTCTTCACAGGGACGATTGCCGATAATATCCGCTGGGGTAACGAATTAGCTTCGAATCAAGAGGTCAAACGGGCAGCTATCATTGCCCAGGCCGATGAATTCATAACGAAAATGCCAGAAGGCTATAACACTCTGGTGTCGAGAGGCGGACTTAATCTGTCGGGTGGGCAGAAGCAGCGATTAACAATCGCCCGGGCAATTGTTGCCAGTCCCGATATTCTTATCCTTGACGATTCTTCGAGTGCACTTGATTTTGCCACAGATGTGGCGTTAAGAAGGTCGATTCGGGAAAACAGCCAGGGAATTACGGTATTCATCGTCTCGCAGCGGGTTAGCACCGTGCAGCAGGTGGATAAAATCATAGTCATCGAAGACGGACGGATTGCTGGCATCGGCACCGATGCTGAACTCAAGCAAGATTGTAGTGTCTATCAAGATATTTGTCGCTCACAGTTCTCTAATGAGGAGGTAGGACAACAATGAACATGAAGCAAACATGGGGAAGACTACTAATTTATACAGGAAAATACAAAAGGTATACAATCTGGGCCTTCATTAGTGCGATTATTAGCGTAGCTTCCAGCTTGATTGGTCCATTTATGATTGGGATTACGATTGACCATATGGTCGGCGAGGGTGCTGTTGAGTTCGCGGACATATTCAGACTGCTTATCCAGCTTAGTCTGGTTTATCTCATCGGAGGGTTGTTCGGTTGGTTGTTGACATATCTTACGAATCGGCTTGCTAATCAAACAGTAAATGATTTGCGCAGCGAAATGTTCGACAGGCTGAATGTACTGCCACTGAAATATCATGATAATCATCCGCAAGGGGACAGCATCAGCCGATTCGTAAACGATATGGATGCCATATCGGACGGGTTGCTACAGGGATTCTCCACATTATTAACCGGTGTTGTTACAATCATCGGGGCGATTGCGCTCATGTTGTATACGAATCCGCTCATGACCGTCGTCGTGCTGTTATCTGCACCAGTGACTTTCTTCGTAGCGCGGTTCATCACGATGCGCTCCCAGCAGCTATTTCGTGATCAGGCCCGTATATTGGGTGGGCTGAATGGCTATGTCGAGGAGATGATCGGCGGACAGAAGGTTGTTCAGGCCTTCCGTTATGAAGACCACTCTTTTGCGGAGTTTACAGCGCGAAATGATGAATTGTATCACACCGGGGTAAAATCACAATTCGTCAGCTCTCTGTCGAATCCATCCACCCGTTTGGTGAATAATGTTACCTTCTCAATCATCGCCTTAATTGGGAGTATTATGGTCATTATGTCTAGAATATCGGTCGGGGGACTATCGAGTTTCCTGATTTATGCCAATCTGTTCGCTAAACCGTTCAACGAGATTACCGGAGTAATTACACAGTTACAATCAGCTACGGCCTCGGCACAACGCATCTTCCAGGTACTTGATGAATCGGCGGAATCATCGGACGCTGAAGATGCAGTTCATATCCCAGCTAAGCAGGGGACGATTACATTCCAACATGTGAAGTTCGCTTACCAGCCTGACCGGCCCCTTATTACCGATTTGAACCTAGTTGTCGAACCAGGCACACGTGTCGCAATTGTGGGACAGACCGGTGCTGGCAAGACAACGTTAGTGAATCTGTTAATGCGATTCTATGATGTTGATGCCGGCGAGATTACGATAGACGGTATTAACATTAATGATATGGCCCGTGACAGCTTACGCCATACCTTTGGGATGGTGCTACAGGATACTTGGCTGTTTGGCGGGACAATCCATGACAATATCGCCTATGGGAAACCGAATGCTAGCCAGGAGGAAGTTATAGCAGCCGCTAAGGCAGCTAACGCCCACAGCTTCATCAAGCGGCTGCCGAAGAGCTATAATACAGTAATCAATGGCTCCGGTGACAGCCTGTCCCAAGGACAGAAACAACTCTTGACGATCGCTCGGGTTATGCTGGTTGATCCGCCTATGCTAATTCTCGACGAAGCGACGAGCAGTATTGATACGCTGACAGAGATTCGTATCCAGGCGGCGTTCCTGAAGATGATGGAAGGCAGAACGAGCTTCGTTATCGCCCACCGTCTGTCGACGATCCGTGAGGCAGATATGATCCTTTACATGAAGGACGGGGATGTCGTCGAGAGCGGCAATCATGAGCAGCTACTGGAGCGCGGCGGGTACTATGCTAATCTATATAACAGCCAATTCGCGGCTGTTAACGGTTAGTATACCACCATTTTATCATATGTGTTAGAAGGTAGTGCAACATCAAAAATTATCCCTGATACAGTGTAGTCAAATTGTATCAGGGTTTGTATTTTTTTATAAAAAACATAATATATACAGTTGAATAAACCTTGTTATAATGAGTGATAAGAGTAATCAATATGTCTCTTTAAATTTCTCATTATTGTCATTGGAACCTGAAGAAAAATAAGATTCCAATAGTGTTATGTTTGCTATTACTAATTCAAGTGTAAATAAATACATAAACTAAAAACTTTAATGTGAAATCCTAACTGAACCGCTTATAGAAATTGCATAAAGTAAAAGAATTTGGTTATTAGGGGTACCGCTACATCGCTATCAAATTAAGATCATACAGTGACCCTATTAAGAAAGCAAAAGAGCCACAATCCCCAATGGCTGAGATTATGGCTCTTTCAAAATCCAAGAAGAAGACACAAGAGAAAAGTCAGTGACAAGGTATTTATACATAGAAGAGACTTGTCACTGTTACGTTCTCTTTAAAAGTATAGCACAAAAGAATTTTAATGAGGAATAGCAAACCACAACCCAATTGTGAGATTTATAATGAATAAATTACAAAAAATCAATTCTTGTATGGTAGAATTGGTTTTTATTGTAATAACATAGCCTAAAGGAGATTTGACTCTTTTTCTTAGTACAACTCAAAATAAAAGAAAATTCGAAATTCACCGGACATGGCATTATTTTAGATAATAAGACGAATTTTACGCTCTATACCACTTATACTTAATATGTATAGTAACAAATAAAAAAGGTTTTAAATCAGAGGAAGGCACCTTAGGGTGTCTTTTTTACTCTGAGGTTCTATCTCTAATAATAAAAGAATCCATTTCTAGGGTTATTTGATATCATTAATTTTTATATAACATGAGAATTTATTTATAAGAACAAAAAAAGAAGAGGGATATCTTCCCTCTTCACCAATAAAATCATACATATTTACAATTAAGGAAGGGCATACATTCATCAAGTGATGAATGGAACAATAATAGTTCACCTAGTGAATTATAACATAAAACAACTTCTATTGATAGGTAATATTACCATTAATGGAAATGTTGTGACAACTTTGTTAAATATCTTAATATTAAAAGGCTTTATTTATATGTAAATAGAATGTGGGGAGTGTAGGGATAAAATAAAAGGGGGATTTATATTATGTTTACCAAAAAACAAAGATTAGTAACGAGTGTAACAGCTTTAACATTAGGATGTGGATTTACTTTCGGATTATCACCAGTTTTTGCAGATTCTAATCAGAATTCTGTAAGTAGCAAGCCTGTTCATTCTATTCAAAACCAAGAACAAGAGCCTTTTACAGGATATGTTATCTCGGTAGATAACAATTATTTAGTAATTGCTTCCACTTCTACAAAGGAGGAAGCACTTGCTTATCAAAATGATTGGTGGGAGTTAGTTTCTCAGAATAAGATTTTAAGAGTTCCTATTTCCAATGCCGAAAAATACAAATTAGGTGAAAAATTAAATGTATATGCAGTAGGTTGGACTGCATCATTACCACCAATTGCTGTTATGCCTACAATTGAAAAATTAGCTGATTAAATCATTATAGAAAACAAAGGCATATTTACCTTGAATCTTTTATTGATTCAAGGTTTGTATTACATTGAAAGTTGCATGATAACTATTGTATCCTAGAAATCTTATGTAATCTTTTAGAGATTTAAGATATATATTTGTAATTTAAAACAAAAGGTTTAGACAGTAGATGATTTTTATAATAGAACAGATATTGAATGGAACAGCCACATCTATTTTATTCAATATTCGTAGAGGTTATCTCACTAATTTATAAGCAAGAAAATATTGATTTTGTTGATGTGTATAGATGGGTGTTAAATGCAGAATATTCTGTATTTACATTATCAATTTACTGTAGTTTACAATTATGTAAAAATGGAACCAATTTAGTTTTTCTTCAAAACTCACAGCTAATAAAAATTTAAAGAGCGTTATGTTGTAGTTGTTAACAAGAAGAAAGCCAATTTTAATCTAATTGGCTTCTTTTAAATCTATACTCTTTTTCATTTATTATTTTATCATATCATTAACATTTGTACGGAAGTAAAAACGGAAAATTCAGGCATATAGAACCATTTTGATGAGATAAATTGGAGGATTAATTTTCGATGAATAGGACTCGAAATGAAAAATAAAAATGGAGTGGAATCATATTTGTCGCCGAGCTCTTTAGTTAAGAATTGAAGGATCTAAGTTAAAGATTGTACACTAACTAAAATTTCATGTAAGTAGTTTGCGTAAATAGTGAATTAAAAGCTGTCATCAGGATAAATGTGAGCATCAATAGCCTACTTATAGGCATTGACTGAGATACAAATAACACAGAGGGATTCAAGTACTGGTAGAATTCATTAAACGAAATGAGGTGAGAGCAACATGAGAGAAATTGCGAAAAAGGTACAAATGATACGTTTACAGGAGGAGCGTTGTGAGCTTCAAGTAGAAGTAGAACAGTATAGTGCCAAACGGTGCAAAATAGAAAGAGAGTGTATCAAATTAGAAAAAAATATAGCTAAAAAACAAACTCAAAAATTTCAAACGACAGAAGCAACATGGGATATAAAATGTAAAAAAGCAGTACAATTATTTAATCAAGGAGAAGAATATCCAACTATCGCCAAAAAACTGAGATGCAATGTGAGTAGTTTGTATAGAGAACTCAAGAAACGTGGCATATTGCAAATGCCAAAGCAAGTAGCAGCATCTAAATCAATAAAATCACCCGCAATATCAACACAAACAAAAAAATCGAATTTCGAACGATATAAAGAATATTATATGTACAAATAGAAGAATTCATGGCTATAATTCTATACCTGATTCTTTAGTATTAACAAGGTCGGATTATAAAAGGAACAATGAAAACTTTTTTGTTATAGAAGATGAGGCCTTTTGGGAACTTATATAAAACACTTTCAGAACATATTTTTGCGGTTTAATGTTGGATTAGTCATATCATGCACAGTATTTTAATTAAGATTGTTTATGTTGAATAAAGACATCCTATAGTGTCTTTTCTTTTTATAAACTCATTTCTCACACTTGTCTCTATTGTTTTTCATAGGATAATTTAGAGGAGGATTATACATGATTACAACTGCTAAATTAGTAAATTGGAGAGAACATGGAGATATGATTATTCTAGAGTGTGAATTAAATGAGAAACACTTTGAAATATCGACATATAAAGAACGTTTATACAATGTTCACCTTTTAAAAATGGAAGTATACGTTCGTTTAGATGTACATGGTAAATTAATTGGAATAAATATTTAAACCAATCAAAAAGAAAATAATTCATAATATCTAATCAATAATATGAATGGAACGGATTTACCGAAAGAATGCTTCTTGCTCAACCGTGTGAAGGTTGCAGGAAGAAAATAGCGTGTGAAAACTAAGCCATTCGGTCCCTGCATACAAGGTTCACCTTGCCAAAAGAGCTTCTCAGTGTTCCACTTCAAACTTTTTTAAAGCCCTCTTATAAAAACTAACGGGATATTACTAATAAATTGATAATATCAATAACTTTTTGATCCTCTATTCTACAATAAATCTGTGTACCTTTACGTTCACTAGTGATAGCCTTACCCTTAGTAAGTTTTTGTACGTGTTGTAAAATTTCATTTTCTGAAATATGTATTGCAGCACTTAAATGAGAAATTGTCAAAGTGCCACTTATAATCAATTCACGCGCAATTAATAAACGAATGGAACTACTCAATAATTCTAAGATTTCAACACTCCTTTCGTAATAATTATAGTTCATATTAAAATTACTAGACATAACAAGTAGCCTCCTAAGACTCTTATAAATATGGGTTAAAACTTCTTAACGTAAATACAAGTGGTATATTCCTAAAAATTTCTACAAAAATACAATAAATTAAAAATATAAGAACAAACTTAATGTATATTTACTTTTTATCAATATCACTTATGTATAAATATGTTAAAATGATATATGAAAGATTGAAGATATATTTGTGATTTTTAAAAGAGATGTTATTAAAAGTATGGTGGTTCAAGTTGGAGGAAGGCACCCTAGGGTGCCTTTTCTTTATACAAGAAGCATGGAGAGAAATGTTTCATAATATATATTTGCTAGTGTGGATTTGGCATAAAGTTACGATGCTTATAAAAAAGATGAGTTGTTTAAAATAAAATCATGATATTTCTAAAAAAGTTATGATATTATCCCTTTAGATTTGTTCCTCCAAAGGGATATTTTTTATTCTAGGGCGTTTATTATTTTTAAAAGGAGCAGCCCAATTAATTCTTAAAAACATAAGGTAAAGGGAACCCATTAAATCAAAAATTGATTCATTATTGAGACCCCTAATTAAAAGGGGAGAACTATGAGTTACGACGGTTCTTACGGTGACTTTGCTTTACTGATTGTTCTATTTATCCAGTTAATTATTATTGGATGTAGTTGTTGGGGCGGCGGATTCGGATACTAAAAAAAGGCACTCATGAGAATGCCTTTTTTCTTATATTAATATTTTTATTTGTATCAATTCACATTTGTTTAAAACGAGAGTGTTAAACAAATGAAAGCAGAATGAAGTAAATGGCACTGTTTTTTTAATAAAAATATAGTAGAAGATGAGTAGCATATGGAGTTTACATTGAGTTTACATTCAAAACATATATTAGTACTAAAGCTAGTATTGCTCATTACTAAATAAAAAAGGAGCTACCATTATGTACAACTCAAAAAAGCGAATTGCCATTATTGGAGCTGGTCCAGGTGGATTAACACTTGCTCGTATTTTACAGCAAGCAGGATTTGAACCTTTAATTTATGAACGTGAATCTTCGCCTACTGAACGGTCTCAAGGGGGAACACTTGATTTGGAAACACATACAGGGCAAAAGGCTCTACAAGTGGCCGGGCTGATGAAAGAATTTGAAAAAGTTTGTCGTTATGAAGGGCAAGTGTTAAAGATTATGAATAAGCATGGACACCTACGCTACAAAAATGATTTTCAAAATAATGAGGATTACTCCAGACCCGAAATTGACCGGGCTGATTTGAGAGATTTGCTGTTAAATTCTCTACACCCGAATTCTGTTCAATGGGGCTATAGGTTAATTCAGGCTGTCCCAGTGGCAAAAAATCAATATGAACTTCAATTCGAACACGGAGAAAAAATTACTGTGGATTTGGTCATTGCAGCTGATGGTGCTTTTTCAAAAATTAGACCTCTAGTTAGTCAAGCAAGTGCTAACTACTCCGGTATTAGTATGATTGAATTAAGTATAAAGAATGTCGCTGACCAGCATCCAGACATTTTAAAATTTAATGGCAGTGGCTCCATGTTTGCAATGGGTGACAATAAGACACTTATGGCTCAGGTAAACGGTGACAATAGAATTCGTGTCTATTTAGGGTTCAAAACAAGTTACAATTTTTTAGATGAATGTGACATTGCCTTTCATGAACCAGAGAATGCTAAGAGAGAATTATTGAAATACTTTGATGATTGGTCAGAGGATTTGAAAAAGTATATTTTAGATGCAAATGGAGAAATACTTCCTAGGAGAATCTATATGCTCCCTGTGCATCATCGATGGGAACATAAACCTGGAGTCACGCTTATCGGGGATGCAGCACATTTAATGTCGCCTTTTGCTGGTGCTGGCGCAAATTTGGCTATGCTGGATGGCACTGAACTAGCACTTTCTATTATTAATCATTCTACTTTGGAGGATGCAATTAGAATCTATGAAGCAAAAATGTTTGCATATGCCGGAGAAATGGCAGCCATAACTCAAGCTAACTTAGATTTGTTTTTTTCTGACCGTGCAGATGAGAAATTAGAGGAATTCTTTCATAATATCCAGCATTAATACAAAAAAAGGAGGTGTGCCTATTCGTTATTTTGTATTTTTGAAAAGTGATTCATAGGCAATCAGAATGATAAATAAAACAGCTATTATTCCCTTAAATTTGACTTTACTTGTACCCGAATTTCCAGGTGGAAAATGGGATCTTACACTTACTTTGATATCAAGTGGCAAAGAACTTATTCTAGTAGATACGGGGATGCCTAACGTGTATTCTGATATTAAAATACAAATGAAAAATTTAGGGTTTCCAATTGAAAAGTTAACAGGTATTGTTCTTACTCATCAAGACATTAATCATATTGGCAGTTTATCAGATTTGCTAGAAAAAATTCCAAGTATCAAAGTATACGCCCACAAGGAAGATAAAGATTACATTACAGGAAAGCATACTCTTATAAAGGGGCTTCCTGCTATGCTTCACTCTTTCGCTGAAGGCTTTTCTACAATGGAAAATCGTATTGATTGTCTATTAGAAGATGGTACAAAATTAAAGAATGCTGGTGGAATGATAGTGATTCATACGCCAGGTCATACACCTGGGCATATATCACTATATTATCCCCAAACAAAAACGTTGATTGCAGGTGACGCTATGGTAATTCGGGGCGGGAAACTTATGGGTCCGAATGAAATGAACACACCAAATATTAGAATGGCATATCATTCTCTAATCAAATTAACTAATTTTGATATTCAAAAAGTTATCTGTTATCATGGTGGTGTTTATGAACAAGATGTGAATAAGCAAATTATTAAAATTACCAAAACGTACTTTACTGATTAAAAATTTATTGGAGATTTCAAAACGTTTTTTTACGATATGCACTCCCTCAAATTATTAGAAATAATCTACTAATTTGAGGGAGTTTTTTATGGGGAAAATAAAACAAAGAAAGTTATACGAGCGCCTCTATCTCTACAGTTATTATTTAATGACCTAACCTTTAACACTGAAGTTGATAATGGAGAGATTTTTCATGTCAAAATCAGTAGTTATAAATTTTCCAGCGGAAGGTCATATTAATCCTACAATTGAAGTTGTTAAAGAATTAGTAAATAGGGGAGAAGATGTTATTTATTATTGTGAAGAAGAATATCGATTTAAATTACAAAACGTGGATGTTCAATTTCGTAATTGTGGGGGAATGTTAGAAGAAATTAATTTGAAAAATAGAATGGAAGCTATAATTTATGCTGTGAAGTACTTATCAGGAGTAGTAGTGATACGGATTGTCACTGCGCTCTTGGATAAAATAATAAAATTAAGAACCTTTTATTCAAGAAAGCGAATTTCATTAGGTGTTATTTTATACCTTAAAGCATCACACGGTACGTCTTACGACACAGAAAAATTGATTCTGCTTTTGGGAGGGGCAAAAAGCAGCCAAGAAGAAAATTTTCATCACCGTTATTAAAAATATTACCTATTATTAAGTTAACTATCTTTTGAATTTAATCTAATTTTAGATATATCCTCAATTGAATAATGTTTCCTAAAATTTAATTGGCTATCCCGCTCCAAATAAAAGAAAAACCTTGCAGAATCTTGAAGTGAACCCCGAAAAC
>NZ_NVAP01000066.1 GCF_002567495.1 Bacillus cereus
CTCGCTATAGTACCATTAAAAAATGAATAATAGAGATCTAATGTATAAATATGCAATATTGCATACAAAAATGTATTGTTACATTTGCAAACGCTTACTATAATAAGATTATAAAGATTTATCACATCTTAATACGAAAAAAGAGGAGAGAATAATATGGAAATCGCAATGGCAGTTTTAAAATTTATAGGTGGCGCAATCCCATTAATTCAAGAACTTCTAAAAGCATTTATGTAAATTCACTACTTAGCAATTATTTATAAAAATTATCATACAAATGATCTGTATATCAAAAATGAATTGATTTACAGATCATTTGCGTGATCAAGGTCCCTTTTACATGACTAAGGATTCTTTTTAAAATTTTAAAATAATTAAGGTTACGTCACATCACCATCAAGTTAGCAAAATAAAATGAAACTTTAACTTGATGGTGATGGGGTAACAGTTGTGATTTAGAGAAAAAATCAGATTATACAAAGATTATCCACTGATATATGGAAGATAAATAGATGAAGAATACACTTGCGAAATTGAAACGACTGTATTAAAAAACTTGATATTAGTGCGGTAAACAGAATATGAAAATTACTTAGAAATCGTGATATTAGCTAAAAAACACCAAGCCCTCCTCCCCTTCAGGGCCGTCTTGGTATTTTTTACGTTCACATACAAATTATTATTTATATTGTTACACGGGTTTCCTTTTAAATTATATACGTCTACGCTACGATATTTTTCTCTTTTAGATCCATAATTGCTTTATATGACCAAATGATATAGTTGTTGCTGCAAGTACTGCACCTGTTAAAATCATTACTTTCATTTTCATGCTATTTCCCCTTCTTATCCTAATTATTTTTCATTATTAATAATAAAAACATTAATTTCTCCCAGAATGCTATAGACTTACTAAAAAACTCTTCTTGCCTATAGAAGAGTTTTTACTAGGATGTGACTCATACATCAAGGGTATTATTAATTTTATATGGAAAATAAGAAGACTCCATTTTGAAAAAAGGTTAATCAAAATGGAGTCTTTTATTGTAAATCTGAATTTATATATCTTCTACCTAAAACATCGTATTATTATTAGCTGCCTCATTTGGAATCTCTTGAATTACATCCCAGTGTTCGACAATCTTTCCATCCTTTATACGAAAAATATCCACTATAGCAACTCCCTTATCTTGAGAGTTAGCACGAGAATTTACATGAAGGGCAACTGTATCTCCTTCAGCTACTACACGTTTAACTTCTGCAGAGGAATTTGGATTTTTAACAAAGTCCTCCTTAAAGAAATCCATGAAGGCTTTTCGTCCATCAGCAACAAAAGGATTATGTTGTTTATAATCTTCACTTACATATTTAGGGATAATATCGATATTATGTTTGTTAAAAACTTCATTATAGAAATCAACTACCATCTTTTTATTTTTTTCTTTTTCTGTCACATTATCTTTTGATACCGATGCAACATTCTCGTTCTTTATTAAGTGACCTTTGGTATTACCAGTTGAAGCTTGAAATATCAAAGTCGACACAATTCCTAAAATAAACACAGAAATAATTATTACTATTAAATTTTTCTCTAATTTCATATATACCTACCTCTTCTAATTTTATAATTCATCTTCGATAACACGCTCAATAAAGGAAAATCCATCCATGCTAACAATACTCCTTATACGGAACATGTTAGAAACTAGTAACTCTAACTTAATACCTCATTAACAGTTGCACTGTCCACAACTTGAACAAATTTCTTAACCTTATCGTTCTCATCAAATTCATAAAGATGACAGAAATCAGCTACAAATGATTTTCCTGTTGCTTTAAATGTTCCACTATATTTCCCATACACAATAACGGTATTGTTATTAAAAGCATAAATTTCATCTTTTGCACGATAGTTATCCCATTCAACGCCAAGACGTTCATGTACGTTTTTCACTACTTCATCTGGACCTATATAAGTACCCGCATATGGAAACCCGGCAGCTTCTGTCCAAGATACAGTTTCACTTAAATAGGCTTTAAAAGCATCTAACTTCCCTTTACCGGTTAACACATACGTTTCATGTAATAATTTTTGATATTTATTCATGTCATTAACCCCAAGGCATTTCTTTTGTTACAACTTTTGCACTTAATTCTAATACACCTTTATTTGCATAGTCAGGATAGGCTGTTTCAAGTTTTGCAACAAAATCTTTTGAAGTTTTACTTTCCCCAGAAGCTTGAATCGCACTTCTTAGATAATTCATTGTCGCAGTAATTGATTGATTATTTAAGGATTTTTCAATTGATCCATGACTAGGTACAATTATGTCAGCATGTAACGCTTGTAATACTTTCAAGTTCTCAATCCATGCCTCCATAGCCGCTTTTGAGCTACTATCCGCTAAGAATACATGTATTTCGTTAAATACATCAATACCACCAATTAATAATTTTAGTTCTTTATTAAATAGGCTAGTTCTGTAATGATCTAAGCCTACTAGATCAAATGTTAACCCCTGAAAATCAATCATTTTTTCTTTAAACACTTGAGGTAATACCACGTTACTTGGTGCATTTTCTCCAAGGGCATCTTTCCAAACTTTTAATTTTCCTAAGACAGAATGAACGATATGTTCAACAGTAGACTCTGTAGCATACGCTATAGCTTCTGGGTAAGCAGCTTTAATACTTTCTAATCCAAAATAGTAATCAGGATCCCCATGAATAATAAAGATTTTATCTAAAGATAAGTCGTTTTTTTTCAAATATTCTACAATTTCTTTCGAATCAGACTGAGTAAATTTTGAGTTTATTAAAAATGCATGTCCAGTTTTCTCAACTAAGGTTGCAGTGACCATGAAACTTTTTTCGTCTGAACTAAACACCGTCAATTTTACATCTTTTTGATTTGTATCGATTGTTTTAAACATAGAATGTTATTCTCCTTTTGTTATAGTTATTAACTAGTTAACATATTTTTATCTTGTTCTGATAGAATCTCCCACTTCCATTCACCTGAAAGTGTGATAGCATCAACAAATATTGGAGAGATGAATGTCAATTGGCGTAAGCTAACATGTTTGTTACTATGGCCTATAATAAAATTAGACTCTTTAAAAACAAATTGAAACCAACTGTTATAAAAAGGCTTAATCCCATTTACTTATAGTTTTTCTTAAAACGTTAAATGCAATATACTGTAGCTTAAGATTTTTTAATATAAACTTTTAAAACGCGCTTCGATTTTATCTGGCGTCATTACCCCACCACCAATAGGAATAATTTGATTCCCCTTTTGTAAAAGTAATGAAGGATAACTATTAACACCAAGCTGTCGAACTTTATTGAAATCATTTTGGACATCTATTATTGTTTCTTGAGCATTTAAACGCTCTATTACTTGTTCAGGGTCCAAAACATGTTCAATTGCAATCTTACGATATGTCTCAGGATCACTTAGGCTTTGTCCATCATAATAAAACGCTTTTTGCATAGCCGACGTAATTTCTAACAAACGGTCTGGGGCTAATGAACGTAAAGCCGAAAACCCAATTGCAGCATCTTTCGAATTCATTTTAAAAGTCCCTTCTTCCACCAATTTTTGATATGAAGGACCAAATTCTGCACCTGTAAGTTGATTAATCCTTTTATTTCCCTCTTCTATATATGAGAAATTTTTTATTGGTAGATCATCTAAAAATAATCCTCCACATAAAACTGTTAACGGCATTTCAGTGTGTTCTTTGTAAAATCCTTTAATACTTTCTGAAAAACCATAACACCATCCACAATATGCGTCCCATACGTATATAAGGCTATCTTGTTTTGTCTTCATATAAATCTCCTACCTTTATTTTTATTATCCAGCTCAGCTACCACTTAAAATTCTCGGCTAACTTTCTGGTTTATATAAGTAAATCTTTTTTATATCTTGTTCTTTTTTGGGTTACCTTACTATATTTTTCAAAACAAACCCTTTCAAAAAAATCAGCTAAGATTTTTAACAAAAGATAACGCTGCACATTTTTCCCAAAAAACAGATATAAGTTGTAACAAATTCGATTACACCTTTTATGTAACTATTCTAGTTACAACTAGTGTAGAAGTCAATTATTTTTTTCAAAAAACATTTAAATTCTACCCTAACGCTTCCAGAATTCTAGCATCAATACAATTTTGTACGTCAGCAATACCGGAAATAGACTTCGCCTTTAATAGCAAGAATCTCCAATAAAGATAGTCAACTTGCCTATTTAGGAATAGGAGTGTCAATTTAAATGATGCGTTCCAAGGCACTACTCTTCTTCTAAAATAGCGTAATAATATTCATCCCACCATTCATTCCCATGTGGTATACACTTCCTGAAATAGCCTTCTCTTCTCATTCCAATCTTCTCCATTACTTGATATGATGGGGTATTTTGTGGCTGACATGTAGCTATAATCCTATGTAACTTCATTCCCTTAAAGCCATATTTCAATGTAGCTTGTGCTGCTTCAGAAGCATATCCTTTATTGAAATATTTAGGATTGAACACCCAGCCAATCTCATATGTATGCTCACCAAAATATTTATGAAAAACTATATGACCAATCAGAATATCTTTATCAATTAATACTACAGGAAAGTTCTTAGCGTTTTCACCAATGTTTTCATTCACAAAGTTTCTTGTATTTTCTTCAGTAAAAACCCCTTCAGATATGTATTTCATAACATTGA
>NZ_NVAP01000067.1 GCF_002567495.1 Bacillus cereus
GTTAACGCCCCAATTAATGCCAATTTTCCTAACTTCATTATTGTTTCCCCCTATTAATTTTTGTAATTTTTAAAACCAGAAATCATACACACAATAATATAATCTACTGTATTATATTTCAAATATTTTCTAAAAAAATCCACAAATAAAAAGGCACGCCAAAGGTTCCTTCCTCCGATTTGAATCACTTTAATTCTAAGAATATGTATTGGACTCCCATTCAAGTATCATTTTTCTCAATGAACAATTGGTATATTTTAGGGTGTTTTCATTATTTTTATGTTAAGATATTTTGGTTGATATTCATCTTATTTTAGGAGGTTGGAAGATCTGTTACATGCTTTTCATATGAATTTTAGTTTCTATACAGAAAATATAAAAGTTTTAGGGTTATTAGGGAATTCTACTCGATTATCAATTGTTTGTAAATTGATTACATATGGATCGTTGTCAGTTTCTGATTTAAGTAAGCAAACAAGAATTACAGAGGATTTGATTGTACAACATTTGCGTAAATTAGCCTCTGGAAATATTGTAATTAGTGAACGTATAGGGAAAAGGCTTTATTTTAAAATAAAAGATAATAAAACAATTGAGATTATTAGGGTATTAGGGTTACAAAGTTAAATTTAATCATGTATATCCCCCAAAAGGGACACCTACGGACATAGGTGTCCCTTTTGGAGATACACGAAAATCCCTGTATCAGCTTTTACTTAAAAACACAGGAATACGCTTTCAATTTTCTTACAATTCTGTATAAATATTTATAATCATGGAAATAGTTTAAAAATTTTAGATTGATATGTAAAGATTAGAGAGGTAATTTACAAAATCGAAAGGGGATTTGATATGAATACAAAGTATGTTATTAATCCAAAATGTTTTCGGTTTAAAGTATTAAGTTTAGTTGCAGTTTTAATGATTACTATTTGTACATTTTTTGTAAGTGGAAATACAACCACTTTAGCTGCTACATCTGTACCTGTATATTTAAGTGACACGTTGACTCCGATTTCTGTTGTAGGAGATATAGAGAAAATAAATCCTAATTATTCTTCGTATAATAAAAACCAATCATTTTATAAAACGAAGTTATCTATTAATGGTGTGCAATATGACAAAGGAATTGGCTCACATGCAAATAGTACAATTAAGTACAATTTGCATGGACAGTATTCTAAATTTACAGTAGATGTAGGAATAGATGATCAAGTAGCAGCTGGTCATGGTTCTGTGAATTTTGTGATAATCGCTGATGGTAAAATTCTGTATATAAGTCCGGTTAAAAAATCTCACGATCCAGCTGAACATGTAGAAGTAAATATTGCAGGAAAAAATACACTGGAGTTAGTTTCGTATAATGCTAATGATAATATTGACAATGATCATGCTGACTGGGCGGATGCAAAATTGTTTACTCAATGAGTACAATATATTACTAAACTATAATTTACTAAAAAACTCCCTTAGTTATTTGAGGGAGTTTTAGTCAGAATATATCAATCTAAAAAAGTCGAGTTCCTAGCGTACAGGAAATCGGCTTTTTCTTTATGAAATTTTGCTTAGCGTACAAAATTTGCGAAATGTTGGTGCTATCCCATCGCTATCAAGCTAAGGTTTTATGCTGCCCCCTAAACAATAATTTTTTACATTTTTACTCTGGGGATGTCAATTTTACTATTTTGGGGGTATTTATTTTTACTAGCTTGATGGATATGGGGTTGATTTATTTTCTTAGGTTGATGGGCATATGGTGCTATCCCATTGCTATTAAGCTAAGAATTTAAGTGTAATATCATTTAAGGGAATACTTAAGATACAAATAAAATAACTTTTCCATGTCGTACTGTTTTATTAAAGACTTCCCTCAGTTGTAGCTAGTTCAATGCGACTGTAAATTCTGAGTTCGGTGCGCCAGCAAATACAACCGTTCCGTTCTCTGGTAGTTTCACTTTGTTATTGTCACTAACAACGGTAAAATTGACGCATACTCCATTCTCATCATACACCGCGAATGAACTTCCTGATTGCAACTCCACAGTCATCGTTTTCCCTGCTGCCGTTTGCGGAATTGTAAACCATTTGGCATGCCCATTTTCTTGCAGTGCAACTTTCGATAATTGACCTGCATCAAGGGATTTCACGTTAGATTCACTGACGTATAACAAGCTGGCCATCTCCATATATTCATTACCATTCTCTGTATAGAAATGGGCTTCCTTCGTATCCCGCCCATTCATCACGGGAATCTGAATTTGATGCATTGCCGAATTTGGACCCGTAATTTTTTTGCCGTCCCAATACCCATCCTTGATTGTAATTTGTGTATTAAGAGGCATTAGTTGTCCTAGATAGTTCATAGAATCAAATTTTTCGTTAACGAGGTAGAACTTGCCACCCTCACGCTTCGCCCATGTATCAGCTGTTTTCTTCGGTAACACATTGTTTTCTAATTTTTGGGCTAAATATTGAGTCAGCACATTTTGCCCCAATCCCGGCGATAATTCATATGTGCTCTCTCTCAAATAAACTTTTCCATTCTTCTCAGTAACGAAGTTAAGCTTGGAGGTACCCTTCTCATTTATAAAGCTTCCATCCGCCGTATATACATATTTTTCTTCCGGTTTAGTTGGTAAAAACAGTTCTCCCTTCTTCGTAATTTCTATTTTGAAATGGCTGCGGCTATTTCCATAAAAACCCGCTTTTTTTACCACGTCTTGAGGTACTTTAGCCTTGACTGGTTTGCCGAAGGATTTATCTGGTTTTATATCCTTAATTGTCCCTTTCTCTTTAAGCCTAGCTAGCAGTAATTTGTTTGCCAACAGTTGATTTGTCATGCTGGAGCCGCCGGAGGACAATACAGCTGCTGCCATCTTCTGTTCTGGAAGCACGACCAATGTAGCATGTTGCAGTATCGTATCCCCACCCTTAGTCAACGCTTTTATCCCATATTCACTGAATGGGTATAGTTTCACACTATCCCAGCCAAGACCATAGTTGAACACATTTTCGCTATCTCCCGGCCACATTCCTTTTTTATATTCTTCTTGTTCCATCGCCTTGACTGCTTTATTAGAGAGAATTTCTTTTCCCTGTCCCATAAATATTTGTGAGAATCGCACCACATCTTCTGCAGTAGAGGAGATTCCTCCCGTACCAATCAAGTTTACCATTTCACTTGGAAGCTGTCCCTGGTATGTCGGGGAATACTGTCCAGCCCGCTTTTCGTCTTCCCATTTGTCTTGCGATGTTATCGTATGATTCAGTTTTAATGGTTCTGTAAACTTTTGATGTAGAAATTCAGTAAAACTCATACCGCTGACTCTTTCTACCAAGATCTCAGCCAGCGTAAAACCGTCATTACAGTATACTGAGAACGCACCAGGATCTGCCTTCAAGTTTTGGTTGGACAATTGCTGCAACAAGATATCATGGGCATAAGCGTCATTATCTTTAAATAAAAATGCATTATTGAACGTGGAACCTTGCAAACCCGAGGAGTGATTCAACAACATACGCGGTGTAATACGCTTATATCGTTTATCTTTCATTTTGAAATCAGGAATATAGCGGGCAACAGGAGCATCCAAATCAACTTTTCCTTCGTCTACTAGTTTCATAACAGCCGCAGCCGTATATACTTTACTGGTTGAACCAATTCCGTATAGAGTATCTTTGGTTAGTGGTTCTTTCCCTTCTGTGTCATTCTTACCTGTCTGCCCCGACAAAATAAGTTTACCATTATCAATCAGCGCATACTGTACGCTAGTCGTCTCATAGGACTTCGTGAGTAGTTCAGCGTTCTCTGCAGCAATCTTCTCCAAATCTTTGCTACCAACTTCTTGGCTAGATACAACCGGAGTCTTACTGCTAGAAGAGGCTATCGCTCCTGTTGGTAGACTCATCGTTAGAGCCAAAGTAGCGGCTAACACCCCAGATAATTTATTTTCCATAAGAAAAATACCTCCTTAGATAAATGATTGATTTCATCTTTTATTTGTTCAATTACAAACATCACATAAACTACTATTCCGTCTTTATCCCTACTGTCTAAATTCAACAAGTAAAATACTTTTAAAAAGACCAGGATTCTCGGCTCTATCCATACACCATTCTGTCATAACCAAGGGTAAATCCTCTCTCTTTTACACCTATGTTAGTACCATAAAATTACTTTTTCATTTAGAATGCTCTTATTACTAGTTTGTTTTTCGTATAAATGTATCCTATTTACCCTCCCTCTTTTGCGCTTCTCTATATTTGTATCCTATACAATAAAAATTTCTTTTTTCTTATCCATTTCTTACAATTTCCTTACGTTCAAATCACTTCTATAATTAGGGAGGTTTTATTTTAAGATCTCCAGGATAATAAATGCTTATATAATCCCACGATTTCATAGAAGATGGATTAATAACCCTGCGCTAAATCATCATGCACATCTCTGATATTTCCTTGGATTCCCCCTCAACCTTTACCACAGTTCCAACCGGCATCAACACTTCTTCACGTTCTTATAAATAGTAATAACTAATCAATTCTTTACCTGAAAATAAATTAATATAGAAAAAGAGAGATAAGGTTAAAATACCTTTATCTCTCCTTTCCTCTCACATATTATGCGAAGGATTTTTTTATTTTGGGGTTAATCTGTTTTCTTAGCTTGATGGGCATGTGGTGCTACCCCAAGTAGTAAAAGCACCTGTAATGTACATTCAAGTCGAACCAGGTAGTCCATAATAAAAAGTTATTAACTAAATTAGTAAAAGTAATTAGTTGATATAAGTTAACAACTTGTAAAATGTAAGTAAATAACTACATATAAAGGTGTACGGCAACGATTCGAGGTATGAGGGCCCACTATGAAAGAAAAGCTAATTGATAAAATAAAAACCGTAGAAATTAAATATTTCCACGGTTTTTATTTTTACCTAAGATCCTTTTACTTATTTTACAACAATATAGAACTTACCTGGCATTTCATTTTGTGCATCTTGAAATATTTTTAAAATTAAATCCGCATAAGGTCCTAATATTTTTTGAGTACTCTCGAAAAAATCCCATTCTATTGTTATAGGATGACCTATAAATCCAGTTAAACAGTCCCACAAAGCATCTGCATTTTCCCCATAAAAACTAGGGAAATCTAATTGTTTTTTTAATTTTTGGTGCAATACTTCTTTACTAGTAAATGTTCTTCCATCCAATTTTACTATATTCATAAATTTAATCCCTCTATTTCCTATTTTACTTCGGTAAACGTTTTATAATGATCAGAAGTTTTATACACTAATCCATCATTAGAATAAAGAATTCTATCATTACCTCGATACCCTGATGAATAATTAATATCCGCTTCATACCAAGTCCTATTTGGAGCACTTGGTAATAGCCCTTCATTTCCCCCTTAACATCAGGTGTTATCTACATAATTGAATTGATAATACACCCATACATTAGTAATTACTTCACGATCCTATTTTAAGTTTACAAAATTCCAAAAAGGCCCCTCTCATTAAAAATAAAAAGGGGCACTTTTTTAGTAATCTACATGTTAAGTGTGTATAAACCCTAAGGCATACGATCTTTTAAATCAGCTAAAGGTATAAGTTTGTCGACAAGCCATAATTTCTTATTTCCATCATAGATAAGGTTTATTTGCATTAATGACATATTATCAGATGAAACACCATTAACTGTAATTTTACTTTTCACTTTTGCCAATACATTTGCTTTTGTAGTATCCAAAAATGCATAATACAACTCGCCACCTGTGTATTCAGATTGAAATGAAACTTTCTTCTTTTCTTTCTCATCTCCAGTTCCAGGAGCAGATTGCGTTGGTCCACCTGGGGGTGTTAATTCTTTCTTTGCATTTGGTGTTATATATGCATCGATATTAGCAAGGTATGATTCACCTTTACCCGTATCATAAGTACGGAAAGCTTTAAGAAATCGTTCTGCAGCTTCCTTTACTTGTTGTTGATTATTACTCTTTAGAGCTGACAATTCCTTTTTCGTATCGCTGTATTGTGCCTCCACCTTTTCCACTTTTTTCGTTAATTTTATATTATCAGTTTTAAGTTTTTCATTATCAGATTGATATTTTATTAAAAACCCTACACTAGCTATTAATAAAATTGCTATTATAATGATGATTTTCTTCATGATTTACCTCCTTTTCGCAGTTTCATAAGTTGCTAGGTGTTACATGATTATTATCTAACTACACGACCATACCCTGCAAAATGCTGTTGAAAATATGGTTTACCTAAATCAGCATAGCCAATCGGATTGCCAGCATGATACATTGTATTATTTCCTACATAAATGCCAACATGCGTAATGTAGTTACTTGTAGCATAAGTACTATGGAAAAACACTAAATCTCCTGGCTTAGGATCTGTTATACGTTGGGTTTTATCCCATTGGGTTTGTGCAGTACCAAATAAATTAATACCAACCCTTGAATACGTATACTCAATAATTCCACTACAGTCAAATGACGTATTTGGTGTTCGCCCTCCAAACACATATGGCCATCCCTGATACTTTAGTGCTTCTGCCATAATTGCTTGGAATACATCATCACCTAAAACGCTACCACCAGCAATTCCACCAGAACCACCAGGAGTTTGACCAGATTGATAGTATCTCATAATATGTGGGACATAGTCTGGATCACCATAACACCAATTATTAGCTACTGCCTCTGCACTTCGCCACGAACCACATTTATACCCATTTTTAGCTGATTGCTCTGCAGAAAATGCTCTTGCATTCTCGTGTGTATATCCACCTTTCGAAACTGCATAGTTAGCGTATCCAGTTCCGTAGTTATAACATTGTAATGTGGTATTTTGATCACCATTTGATTTTTTATGACAATCAGCAAAATGCATTAAACCATATTTTATACTTTCCTCTGGATCAGTAAAATACCCTGGAGGATGCCCTTGTGATTCCGAGCTTTGCATTACATCTAATTGTGTTCCAGAACTTTCTTGTTGGATAAGAGCAAGAATTAAAGGAGTCATTGCTTCAATACCATGCTGTGCCGCATATTTCCTTACCAACGGCTCCCATCTCATTACTTCAGGACTAACACTTGCAGTCCCTGGGGCAAAAGGACCACCAATTCCTCCAGGACTGACTTCATCTTCACTCATACTAGCAGTTAATAAAAATATCACTATACCTAAACCTGCAACAACAGCCAGAATAACACCGGCTATTATTAATAATGGCTTTGCAACAGCAACTGTTGCTGCCTTTTGAGCTACTTTAACTGCTACTTTCTTACCTACTTGTGCAACTGCTTTACCCGCTACTTTTGATCCTTTACCAGCTGCCTTCCCTAAAGAATGGCCTGCCTTTTTCAAGGCAGGCTTAGCATTCTCTAGTTCAACTTCAGGATGATGTTCATTTTCAAAGTTGCGATTTGGTTCCGCACTCAATGTATAAACCCTCCCTCACGAGCTGAATTATTTTGGTTTTACGGTTTCTTTTGCTTTTACATTTTTTAAGGCTTCTTGTTGTGTTTGTGCTTTTGCATTAACTTTCTTAATATCTGCTCCTTCTTTTACATGTTGTTGATTATTCACTTTAGGAACATTTTTAGTTTGTTGTTGATTAACTGGTTTTACCTCTACTGGCTTTGGTGGTGTACTCACCTGTGAAGTAGTGACTGGCTTACTCTCTATTGGATTCGCTGGTATTGGTGTTGTTCCTGACTGTGGTGGTGTAATTGGCTTACTCTCTATCGGATTCGCTGGCAATGGTGTCGTTCCTGACTGTGGTGGTGTAATTGGCTTACTCTCTATCGGATTCGCTGGTATTGGTGTTGTTCCTGACTGTGGTGGTGTAATTGGTTTACTCTCTATCGGATTTGCTGGTACTGGTGTTGTTCCTGACTGTGGTGGTGTAATTGGTTTACTCTCTATCGGATTCGCTGGTATTGGTGTCGTTCCTGACTGTGGTGGTGTAATTGGCTTACTCTCTATCGGATTCGCTGGTATTGGTGTCGTTCCTGACTGTGGTGGTGTAATCGGTTTATCATCCGTTGACTTAGTTTGACCCGTTGGTGTTTTAATTGCCGCTACTGGTTTTACTTCCGCTTTTACATCTTCTTGCTTATTCTCGAGACCACCATTATTTTGAGTCGCAGCCGGTCTGATTTGAGCTTTTTCATCTTCTTTATTACCTAGTTCCTCATTTAATGGTGCTACTGGTTTAACATCCGCCTTTACATCTTCTTCTTTATCTTTTAATTCTGCTTGTTGTACTTCAATATTATTATCTTGAGGTTTCTCTCGTACTGCTAATTCTGGATTTTCTTTAGTTGCGGCTACTTCTTCCTGAACCATTTCTTGCTCCTGATGTCCTTTTCTATCACGAACACCTAAATTTTCTTCTTTTTTCATTTGACTAATATTTTTTTCTTTTTCTGCTTGCATTTGCTCTTTTTCCTTACGCTTACCATCTGCTACCTTTTCTTTTCTATCAGCATAGTTTTCTTTCAACTGTTTAAACTTACTATAGCCCGATTTACCCACTTTCCCGGCCATTGCCGCACTTGCAACACCCGCGGCGCCAGCTACTGCTACACCTCTTCCAACTGCCTTAGATCCACGTCTAACATCACGATATTTCTGCCTAATATTACTCATAGCATCCGATGCCCGTGCAGCTCCTGCACTTGCTGGTACCGTAGTAATAGCATCAAAAATTGTTTTACGATATAACCAAACACCTAAGAATGAAAGTACTTGTAATGCAGCAACTACTAAATAACCATACTTATCAGTTGCACTAAATAAGATTGAAGAAACCCAAAACATTAAAGTTATAAGAAAGCCAATTGCAACTTTCATAAGTAGCGTTCGGAACAATTCAGATAAAAATCTTTTTGCTGTCCCAGTCCATGCAGGTACTAATGCCATCAATAACATTACTGGTGACATTAATGCTACGATAATAAACATTAATTGGTAGAACAACATCGCCATACTACATAAGCCTAAGACAACCCATAAAGGTCCATTGATTACGAAAAGCAATAATACTAATGCACCACGTTCGAAAGTAGCATCCAAAGTTAATATCGTATTTTTCTTCTGCTCTACTTCCTCTTTTAATAGCTCCTGCCTTTCATCTACCGCTATTGTTGTTAACATTTTCTTAATTCTTTCATCACCGATTTTCTTCATATCTGTTGTACCAAACTGTAATAATGTATAAGGTTGTTTGATTAATAGGGTGTGTGTTAAATCAGTGATGGAATCGACACCGCTTGAATATCCTTCATTTGCTCCACTAATACTTTGTGTTGAATCAAGAACAGTTTTATTTACTTGTTCCGAGAAAGTGTTCAATCCTTTGATAATATAACTTGAATTTGCGAAAAAACCTAAAGTAAAAACTAAGATACCTAATGCTTTTAACAATCCTCCTAGCATATCTGACTGGCGTCGTTGTACAAAACCTACCCAGATAACCCAGCAAGCTAATAAAGCTAACATGAGTCCAATTAATTCACTATATATTCCATTCCCCCAAGAACCATTGAACCCGGCTGCTTTAGTAATTACATCGCCTAATTTATCTCCTACATCAGCTACAATATTGAGACTCATAGATTGGCCAACCATACTTGTAACAAAAGTACTAACTCCAAGATTAATGGTCCATCCAATACTTATAAGACTAAATAATACAGCAACCATTTGTTCTTTAACTTTATCTCCCCATTTCCAAAACTTAAGGGATTCACCAAATCCACCTTCTGGTGTATAAATATCAATCCCATAGCTACTTGGAGGGTACTCTTCATATTTTAATTTTTCCTTATTCTTTGGAATAATATCGTCTATAAGAGAAGGTCTGGGTTCTTCCTCAGCATATACTGGAGCAGCTTTAAAAAATAAATTAAATGCTAAAAGAAATGTACAAACCAATAACAATAGGGTAATAAACTTTTTCATTACATGTTACTCCCCCTTTTATGGGAAACCCATTAATCTTTCGAACTAAACTCTTTTGTAGGTTTAGTATTTGCTACTTCATCGATTTCATTTCGATAAGGGGCAGCATAACTACGTACTTTAAAACCATCTTCTGTACGAACTACTCTTACCCATTTAACTGCTTTATCGATATTTTTAGGGGGCTTCTTTGAAATAAAGTTATACATAATTGTATCCTTATCTACTACATACTCTTTTACTGTATAATCTTTGTAAGATAAATTATTTTGTGGTCCTTGATTCGGATCTAAAATTTTATTTTTATCTCCATCGACGATAAGCTTTCTAATTGTTTTATTATCATTTTGTAAGTCGGCCTTTACAAAATCCAACATCATTTCCCTAGGAGTGTGCCCCTGTTTATCTTTTTCTTCCCCTACATTTGTTTCGCTATTTCCACATGCAGCACTCAGAATTAGAGCGCCAGCACATATGCTAGATAGCATTAATTTTTTTAGTTTAGTTTTTACCATGTTAACTCACTCCTACGTTTATTTTTTCTCCCCCTTCTTCGACAAAGGTTGCATTAACTTCCTGCTTTTCATCATCATTTGACTTTCTATAATTCTTCCTTGCATTTGGTCTAGTATCAAATGCATCGTATAAATCTTTAAACACTACATCCATTGTGACAACACCTGTTCTTCCTTGGATATCTTGGAATAAACATTGTCCTGTTTCTAAATTAGTAATAATCGCATGATTTTCTTCATTATCAGGTAATCCAAAGAAATCTAAGATTGAAGAAATCTCTTTACTGTCGGTATTACGGAATGAGAACTTCATACCGATATTATTCTTAAATGTCTCATCTCCAAGGTCACTTGCACTTTGAGTAGCAAAGTATACTGCAGAGTTTAAGGCACGACCTTCACGAACTAGCTTACGAGCTAACTCTCGCCCTTGAGAAGTTCCCATGATTGCCCATGCTTCATCCAATAAAACAATTTTGAATTTAGTAGTGTCTTTTTGAAAGAATTTTCTTGCAAAGGAAGATAGAGACATCAGCATACTAACCGATAAATTTTCTTGCAAGGTATAATCTTTCGGATCTTTTTGAATGTCTGGCATATCAAGATGCTGAATTTGTATGATATTTACTGCTGTATCAAGTTCAATGTCTCTATTTGTTCCATCACCAAAGATTAAGTGTGCAAAGGATAAATTCTCAAAAGCTTGAATATGAGCAGCTAATTGTTGATCCACTTTATCCTCACTATCTTCAAGGTATTGAGATACAGCTGTTAAGCACGGTTCTTCCATCCCTGCAACAAATTCTACAGCCGAAGCCAAACGCGGGAATTTTTCCGAGTTATCAGGTTTAATACCTGTAATGAAAGTAAGAATTGTCATTGCTAACTCAATTGCATCTTTTCTGCTATGTTTATAAATGATAAATGGGTCTAGTTTCCCTTCATCTCGTCTATCAGTCCCTAGTGTAATTACATTTACCTTACCTTCTAAACCGTGTAAATCTTCTGTCCAGTTTCCCCGCTCACCTTTTGGATCGACTATCAGTGTTTGAGCTCCTCCAAGTACAGCTAGGTAAACAATTAAGTTCGTTCCAAATGATTTACCGGAACCAGTACTTCCTGTTACTGCAACTGAAAGTGCACTCGTTTTTTGATTTGCAACGGTATTTGTCGCTGCGAGAGAAGGTGTCATATAAACTGCTTTGTTTAAAATACCAGTTGTACCTATATAAAATCCGATATTATCACCTAAATCTTGTGTTGCACCAAACATACCGGCCGCCAGAACTCCAGGCTCCATAAAGTGTATATAATCATTTACATATCTTCTAGCACCAGGGATAAATTCATTAAACAGTAGGAACTGATCTCCATATGGTCTTACTAGTTCAATCATCATCTCTCTATAAATAGAAATAAGTGAATTGGTGTTTCGACGCATTGTATCTAAATCTTCAGCACATATACAGAAAGATACTGATGTCTTAACTAGTGGCATACGTGTCTTTTGTATAAGGGCTTGTAATTCAGTAGCTTCTTGAACACCTTCATACACGTTTAGCCCAACAGTTTGTGCATTTTCCCTTGCATGTGCTTCTTGGTCTTCTAAATCTTTTTTCTTTTTATTAAGTTTAGATAGAGCTTTACGATGGTTAATGTTTTCTGTACGAACACTTAGTTCGATTGGGAAATCTATATTTTGGATCATATACATCCACTCTTGGTCTGGAAATTCCATTGTGTATGGAATCTTCGATGCCGATAAGAAACTCATATATGCTTGATACTCTAATCCATCAGAACCGATTTGAGACATTTCTATATGTCTTCCTTTAACGTCTATTTCGGATTCTGTTAAGCGTAATAAACTCTCTTGATTCGGAAAGATAGCAGAATCATCATCAACTACTGGGGGCGTCCATCCTGCTGTAACAGGTGCTTCCAATGTACGATAGAAGTTTCGTAACACAATCCATTGAGTCTCATTTGTTTCTAGACTTCTTACTGCTAAATGTTTTCTTATTTTGTTTTTAAAAGCGCTAGATTCCCGTTTAAACATCTCTAAATCAGTTTTTAATATTTTGGTATCACCAAGTAATCCAAACTGTTCTGCAGTATTTTTAAAGGTATGAAATGCTGTATAAAGCATTTCCTTAAATCCTTCTTGTATGTGTCTTACTTTTAATTTCACACCAATAAAATAACGATATTCTACAGCGTTTTTACCAAATTTCCTTTCTAACTCATGGACAACGTCATCAGTATGATCTATTGCAAGCTCTTTTAGTTCTCCACTGATTGTTTGTTTAAACTCATCGGCTTTTTCTTTGAAATTCTGATAAACAGGTATCATTAAGAGATGTTTTTCTTCTTCATAATTCCAAAATAATCCGAGTTGTCGCATAAACAACGTATTTTTATCATCGTCTCCTTTAAATTCATAAGGAATCCCGTATGCCTCATAATACGCCCAGCAAGAACCATCTTGGTTAAAAATCAAATTATCATGAAAATATTTGACAGGAAATTCAACCTGATTCATTTGTACCTCCTTAGAGAAGAATATGAGACAAAACTAATTCTTCTGTATAGATTAATTAATTACTTTTTCTTAATTGAATCATTCTTAAAGCGGACTACCGTCTTATATTGATAGCTTCCAATATTACCAGTTGTATCCTTATAACGACTCAACTTCTTTCTTTCAAATGTGAATGCAAAGAATCGATATATAAATTTGTGTGGGCTCTTTCCATCTAATTCAACATTTCCAAAGAAGTACGCTATACCACCAGGTAATATTAAATATTTGAAAAAGACATTCTCTCCTAAGGGTAAAAACTGATCTAGAAATATAATTACTAAAAGTGTCCCAACAAAGATTCCCAGTTGTCTGTAAGGTACTGGGAAAGGGAGCGTTATGTCCCTTATCCCATATAAACTCTTTGGAATATCCCAAATAGAGTTATAAGTCCTTACTTCCTTACGAGTCGGTTTCTGAGTCACTTATACCAACTCCTTAAAAATTTATCGTTTTCCGACAGAAGACTCCTTCCTCAAAAATGTGAAGGTGTGAAGCACCAATTTTAGGTGGGAGATGAATGTCGGTTGGCATAAGCCAACATGTTTGCTATCATTTACTTGTACAGATTGCTCTTTGAAAACTGAAGATATGAGGTTGGTTGCAGAAAAACGTTGCAACCGTAAAATCTTCAACGTTCTTTCGCCCCACGCTTGCCGAAGTTGCGAAAACCAAGCTAAAGTAGGTAGTGTGGTGAGTCAACGTACAAGATACTTATGTTTTCACCGTAGGGACTACGGGTAGAGCCTGCTAAGATAACCGGTGGTTACATCGGTGTTCGCAGGAATCTCCCACTTCAAACAGTCCGTAAGGACGTAAGTGGTGAGTAGTTCAAGAGTTTTAATAGTTATCATTTGAAAACTAAGTTATATAATTTTGTTCCAAGGTCCTTAAATACGTCTGGTGAGAATACAAATACTGAAACAATTGCACAAAGTACCAGCCAACCAATTAAAGCTGCCATTTGTCGTTTTACAAGTAGAACAATTACACCGATGATTGCACAAACTAAAAAGATTGGACCTAACTGAGCTACTAACCAGTTTTTAATATTTACCCCAAAATTAATGTTCCCTAGAACCGCAGCATCCGTAATAGCAGGTAGTTGCTGAGCAACCATATCTAATCCCAAAAGCTCCATAATTATTTACCCTCCACTTTCTCTAATGTGTTTTCAAATTTCTTCATAGAGCTAATTGAAAACTTGTTATCTTTATTTATAAGATTTAAATCATATGTGTATGTGTACTCTAAGCTGCTATCATTGTCTTTTAACTTGGCATCAACTAAGACTCTGTATCCTTTATCCTTATCTTCATAAATTCGTAGGTTTTCTAATTTGCTAAATGTCATAATGCCTTTTAGTCCATTTGTTATATTACTTTTTTCAAAGTAGTAAGCAATTTCTTCTGGTGTTCCTTCTGTATAAACTTTAAATACTGATTGTAAAAATTGTTCTACTTTTTTCACTTCTGCATCTGTATTAATTTCTCGTCCTTCTGATTTGAATGTAGCCACTTTATAAGATGCCTTTTCTCTCTCTCCATGAACGATTGTAGGATTGTTAGGAACGACCATTTTTCCTTCCTCCATTAAAATCGGAATAGAGAAGTACCTGGTAACTTCTTTAGGCTCTTTTGGTGTATCTGGGGCTTGAGTCATTCCTGGAGCAGGATTATTTACAGGTTCTAGTTTCTGAATGATTTTCAATGTAACTTCTGCTTCATTTCCTTTTTGGCGGACCTCTACTGCTTCCGACTTAACTAAAGTACTAGAGGCGTTTTTTAAAGTGTCTCTATTTAATCCACCTTGCGCATCAGATCCTTCAACTAGAAATTTCTCTAATCGTTTTTTTCGCTCTTCAGCTACATTCATATCAACTTTCCAGTTAAAATAATTTGCGGCAAAACTATTCGCATATGCAATTAATTCTGCTTCTGACATTTTAATTTTTACGGGTTCCTCCTTCTTTTCTTGAACAGCTACTGCTCTAGGAGGACCGGCAAGTTGGATAAATGAAAGAGAGCTTCCTACAAACACGAATCCCATCACACACCAAAATGTAACCTTACCTACTTTTCTTCCTGTTATCGCCGGAACTTTCTCCCTTGTTTTACGTTTCTTCTTTTCTTTAAGTGCTTCTGAATTTTCTAGTTGCATATCTAATATTTCAGTTGTTTTATTCTTTGCTTTTTTAAAGAATGTAAATTTCTTTTTTTCGGCGTTTTTCTGGGATTTCTTTTTTACCATGTCTTCACCTCTCTTTTTAAATGGTTAGGAGATTACAAAGTTCATTGTAATTTCCACTAATCAACTATCTACTTTAAGTATGATTTACTTTTTTCAGAAATCTAAGAGAAATAAAAAGATTTATGTTTTATATCAAAATTTTTTTAGGAAGATTAAAACTAAATATAATGTTTATTAAAATACATAAAAAAAACCAATTCCATTAAGAAATGAAATTGGTTTTACACAGGGTCTAGTCTCTATAGTAAGTATTACACAATATAAAAACCTAATATAATATATATCTTTAATATATATAAAGAAAAAAGATAAAACTTTTATACAGAGAAAAAATCGTCTTAAAACATTGCTGTGCTAAGGGTTCATTATTACTCTAGCCGCAAAAAATCATAAAAAGTAAATACTGGGAATGTACTTAATGAGCTGAATGATGATTAAAAACTACAAAATATCGTAAAGTAGGTATATAAAAACTACATATAATCATCGTTAATTTGATGCGAGTGAATGAATAAATAATAAATGCAAATTTTGTTGACTTACGAACAAAAGTTCCACATTTATTAAAAACTACACACAATTTATTAACAAATTGGTCGAAGTTAGGAACAGAATCCACTTTTTAAACATAACTAACAGAAGTTTTGCTGATTTTAAGTAGATTTAGAGATAGAACATGATAAGAACAGCGCTTAAGGCTTTATGTTATACACATTAGGTCAAAATTATTAAGATATCAACAGAATTATAAAAAAATTTCTGCTTTTTTGTAGATGAAATAACACAAAAGGACTGAAAATTCAGATTTAACAGCTTGAAAATTGTGAATATCTCATTTTGATTTATGTGCAATGTATGTAATTGCATAAAAAATAGAGAGGCGTAATCATTAACATTGAAAACTTTCTCTCTGTTTTGTTAGAAGTAGTGCATTTCACAGGGGATCTTCAACACGAATAGCCCTCCACTTTTGTTTTTTCAAAAATAGAGAGCTGTATCTTTACATTGCTGGAAGCAGCTGATCAACCGAATGTGGTGTTTCACTTGTTGAACGGTAGTATGCTTCTAAGGATTGTAGAAACTGAATTAAATTAAAGTCTTCAGGGACCTCAATTACACGAATCTTTTCTTTCGGCAATTTATCAACTTTTTCAATGAACAGTTCACGAATATCACTAGGCATGTTAGTTCCTTGATGTCCGCTAGACTTTAATAGTTCACGGATTTCAATTTCTAATGCTGTATATGCGTTAATATTTACTCCTTGCTCATAAGCATATTTTCTAAATAGTGATTCCTCTTGATACTGCATGTAATTACGATGATAAGCATCTATAGTTACAGGTACAGCATATTTCGCATGAAGCAGGTCATGCGCTTTACGGAATAGCTTTTGAACATTGCGTAAAGAGTATATAGCAAAATGAGTACCAAATTTAAAAATGGCCTCTTCTTGATCATGTTTAGGTACATTATGTGTAATTAAAGGATAAATTCCAGTTTTAGCAGCTGTGTCTAATACACGATATTGAGAAGATTGCTTTAATAATTTACTTAGTGTATAAACTAGCTTTTTAGGATATCCTTCTTGTCGATCAATCATTTCTCGTAAGCCACGAACTACTTGGCGAATTTGACGGTGACAAGAGTGTTTTAAAACGTTAATGAATTGGTTCATATCCTTTGCAAATTCAGCAATATTCATTTCAACTAACAAGTTCTCAATGAATTTAACTTTACGCTTATATGTATCTCGTGGTGTAAAAGGATCACGGTATTCTGCTCCTTCTTCTTTCACGCATAAGAAATCAGGATGTACAGATAAATGCAATGTTGTATATTGCTTTTTATTCTTCTTCCCTTTTTCTAACTTGCAAATTTTAAATAAAGGAGATCCAGTAGCAGAAAGTTTTGTTTCTAATTCCTCAAGTACAGCACGAATCTGATGTGGGTATTTCTTATGTAAGTAACGATACATACCACCAAAGTGTGTTGAGTTTCCTTGTTCATCAACTTTGAATAAAGAACGTTTCAGGGTAGTTTCGCGTTTCTGCTGCATTGCTACATCCATGAATAGTTTCTTAGCTGCAATGGATAACTCAAAGAATTCTTTGGTAAATACTATCGGGCTAATAAATGTATATGCATTTGCTTTATTCGTTTCTTTATTCATGAAATCAGTTAAGGTGATTTTATATTTACCACTGTACTCATTTTCGATTGTAATGATGTTATGGAAACTTAACTTCTTCAAAGCCACATAAAATTGGGAGTGGTGAATATGTGCAAATGCTTCTTTATAATTTTTATAATCTTCCCAAAGCATGTGGATCGATACATGCGAAAGCTCACCATATGTATTACATTTTTTATGAAGAAATAGAAATACTTCTAAATCAGCATTTGTAATACCATATAGCTTATGTTTTCTGCCTTCGTTTTTATCAAATTCACTTACTTTATCTACAATCTTTTTCATTTTCAGTGAAAAAGATGGCTTTGCTTTAGCAACAAATCCCTCTTCATCTGCAATTCGTTCTTCATAGGACATTGAATTCACAATGTCTTCTAGATAGGTATCTTTAAAACTGTAATACTTACCTTCCAAAGCTGCTACTAACTTTTGCCATGATTTAATTGTTACAATTACCGGTGTTGTTGTTTCACCATTTAAACTACGTTTGTTCTTTATAACGAAAGGTTTTGCCATCTTTTTCACCTCCTTATATGTTAAGTTGCAGTTTTCCCCACAATTAGATATAGAATTTCATTTTTGATTATATCAAATCGAATGCTGGTGAAATCTGTCCCTTTAAGAGGAAAAATGAAAAAATGAAACGTGCCTCAATCCCTTGTGCGACAAGGGGTTTGACGTTTCATGAAAAAAAGTTTGTTGCCACCATAGGGCTATGAAGTTTTTTAAATATGAAACGTAGTATGTAGTGGGATAAATCTTTCTAAACCATTGATTTTATAGGGTTTTATGCTAATTTTGTTTTAAAGTTGTAGCCATCATATAGCTATAACGTTTCATGTTTTGATTGACTGAGAAATTTCTGTAGATTCCATATAAACACTGATATATAGGGAGTTATAACTGTTTTTAAATGAAAAGTTGTAGCCATCATACCGCTATAAACGTTTCATTTCGTTTCATGTTTCCTGCCGTCATATAGCTATAACGTTTCATGTTTTTAAAACAAGTTATATTTTATTGAAAGCTGCTGTAACCCTTGGTATATATAGATTTGTTTGAAGTTTTAAAGTGTAAGTTGTAGCCATCATATAGCTATAATGATTTTATTGTGTTTTCTTTCATATTTAATGAAATGGCTTTATATCAACGTTTATTAGTAAAATACATAGAATAAAAAATTTTTTAGTCGAATGATTTTCAGGATATTCTCGTTTCATTTTTTAAAAGTTGTAGCCATCATATAGCTATAACGTTTCATAAATTACGAAATTATAACCACAATATAGCTATTCATTATTATAAGTAAGAAGTAATAGCCATGATAAGGCTATATAGTTTCAAGTAAGGGCTTATAGCCGCGATAAGGCTATGCAGTTTCAAATAAGAAGTAATAGCCAGGATGAAGGCTATGCAGTTTCAAATAAGAAGTTTATAGCCAGGATAAGGCTATGTAGTTTTAAATAAGGGCTTATAGCCACGATAAGGCTATGTAGTTTCAAGTAAGAGGTAACAGCCATGATAAAGCTATACAGTTTCAAATAAGAGCTTATAGCCATGATAAGGCTACATAGTTTCAAGTAAGAAGTAATAGCCATGATAAGGCTATATAGTTTCAAATAAGAAGCAATAACCATGATGAAGCTATACAGTTTCAAATAAGAGTTTATAGCCGCAATAAAGCTATGTAGTTTCAAATAAGAGTTTATAGCCCCGATAAAGCTATGCAGTTTCAAATAAGAGTTTATAGCCATGATAAGGCTATGTAGTTTTAAATAAGAAGCAGCTGGGGGATTTAAGTTTTGAATTAGAGTAACAAGTTATCTAGGCGTTAAGCAAAAAATCAGTGTGTTTAACTAATTTACTTTTAAAAATTGAAATTGTATTGTAAAGTAGTGATTTTACAAATAGAAGCAGTTTTATATAATTAAAGACAAGTAAATAGAATTTAAATGATCTACGATAAAACGAGTAAAATCAACGATTGTGCGGATTATTCAGATAATACTTCACCTTAGAGGTTATGTGGTTTTTCATCTAAATGGGAAAAATAAACGCATTTTGATTCAGTCATTCGTGTGAACTACCCGCCACTTAACGTCCTAGCGGACTGTTTGAAGTGGGGG
>NZ_NVAP01000068.1 GCF_002567495.1 Bacillus cereus
GGGTTAAATGGGGTAAATCTAATTACACCAACAAGGTGACGACAAAGCATAAACGCTTATATGTCGCCATCTTGAGGGAGCTTAGGGTAAAGCACAAGTTCGAAATCATCGAGCCTTTGCCACTTTTCCTTTTTATAAACAGCCTTTTCTAAAACCGACTTTAGGAGGCTGTTTTTCTTTTTGGGATCATCTGTTTTAAAGTACAAATCAAGAACATGTTCTACTTGAGGAATTGTATCCTTCTTCACTTTTTCCTTCTTAATTTCTGTTTTAATTTCTTTCTTTAAGTTTTCCATAGTGAAAGTAATTTCAGTTATACGGTCAGAAACTACATTCGAGCGTTCTAAAAACATATCGACTGTGTAAACGCCACGTTCTAATAAATCATGTAAATTATTTTTTTGTTTTTGGACATCTACTAATTCTTTTTCAAGCTTACGTAATGCAGCTTCATTCATTTGAATAACTTGTGTTTCTTTTAATTTGTCATCTTGCTTATGTTTTTCAAAATCAGCTTTATAATTGATGTACCATTCTTTTAATGCCTCGAGTAAACGCTTCTCAATTAATTCTGTATAACTTGATTTGTTTTCACAGCCACGGTGTTTACAATCCATCGTTTCTTTTCGATTCTTTGGATAACGTTGTACCATACTGTAATTACATTTAGCGCATTTAATAATACCAGCCAATGGATTCTTTATTCCGTTCGTATTGTAGGGAATGTGATATCTTGAGTTTAATTTTTCTTGTACTTGCTCAAATAAGCTTTCGGGTATGATAGGCTCATGTTTGCCATCAGCAATAATCCAATCTGATTTATCTTGTCTTGCACAACTACGTTTCAAAGCGTCAGGACGTTTTACTTCTTTTCTCTTTTGCCAAGTCACCTTTCCGATGTACACATGGTTTTTTAATATATCTAAGATGCTGTAGGGGTTCCAGTCATTACCTAACTTACTTTTGTAGCCAAGATCATTTAACTTGCTCCTAATTGCATTTGCTCCCATATCCTCATTTGCATACCAATCAAATATCATTCTTACAACTGAAGCTTCTTCTGGATTAATCGTTAAAGTACGTTCTCGTTTATTTAAGCGATGGATATCATATCCGAATGGTGCATGTGTACCAAGGTAATTTCCAGCCTCTACACTGGCGATACGACCTCGTTGCATACGTCGTGTAATAATCTTTAACTCCTTACGAGCCATAAACGCTTCAAATTCGCTGTATTCTTCGTCCCACTCATCATTAAGGTCATAAGTCTTCCTAGGTGTCATAATCTTCGTATTCGAGCGTTTAAACGTCTCTAAAATGATTCCTTGCTCTTTCATACCGCCACGACCTAAACGGTCCATATCCATACAAAGAACAACATCATATTTGTTATCTTCAATTTCTTCAAGCAATGCTAACATTTCAGGTCGTTTCACTAAACTTTCACCAGAAACGATTTCCTCACGAACAGCTAAAACATTTAAGTTCATTTCCTTGGCAATTTTCAGCAGGGTAGTGCGGTGTTTTGCTAAAGTTTCACCTTCGCCGCGTGCTTCGGCTTCGAGATCGGCGCGGGATTTTCTTAGGTAAATTGCGGTTTTCATAGATAGACCTCCTTATTAATATATTATTTTAGGTGAGGTAATAAGTTTATGAAACAATTAGAATAAAAGAAAAGCCCAAAACAATTGGGCGTAGAGGGGGAATGTGAAAATTAAACATTTTTCAGTGGGCTGATATAACTATCTTTCTTAATTTCAGTTCCCTTCCCTTCCACTTATAACTTCCTTGAAAAGTCTCAGGTTTGTTTAATATTGTTTTGGGTATTAATTGAATAAGTGAATAAGCATTTTTATCAAATATATTCTTATTTATATTCACTTTTGATGCAATAAATTTGCTGCGATAATGTATTTTTTTATCTATTATAAACTCCAGGTATGATTATCTTTCATCTTCAGATATATTATCATGGTTCGAATCAGAAGTATTTTTAGAAAATTTATTTTTTAGATATTCATAAATGTTTTTAAGTGTATTTCCACCGAAAGATTCTACTAATATGGGTTCTTTTTTTACATCGTCAATAGGTAAAATGATTATTTTTCTATTCATGTCCTTACTTTTCATATATAGGCGCGGTTGACTATATAGAATAACCTCATTTTTATTTGTTAATCTTATTATATACATTTTACCATGTTTTTCGTGCTCTATATAAAAGGATTCTTTTCCTAAGTAGTCGGCAAACGTACTGAAATATACTTGTGCGACTATTATCCAGGTAAATATGAAACATACCAAAAAGTAGGCAGCAATGAAATTAACATCTTTTCTTAATTCAGGGTTTGGTAGTGATATGTATTTTTCGAAAACATTTACAGAAATGGCTGTTAGAAATAAGGAGATTATGGTTACATGTAACAGGCGAATAAATAAGTTTTTTTCAGCTGTGAAAAATAATTTTTCTATTTTAGGAGTTGATACTAAAACAAGAGCTTTTAAAGTTAAAAGTATTATGGCACCAATGGTGGCTATGTATGGTATTGGAATTGATTTTAATATTGTTTGTGTATCCATTTGTTTAAGTCCTACCTTTTGTACGTTTATAGTGATTTGATAAGATAAGTAGATTTATTAATAAAAACATATTAATGTCTTTTAAACGTTTTTAGTATGTTTTTAAGTTAGAAAAATTTTGTAGCTAGATAATAGAGATAGTATCAGCTAATAGTCGAAAGAAAAGCTCATAAAAATTATGAGCTTTTAAAGATTATTGAACAACAATAAATTTCTTAAAGAAGGCCTTACGTTTTGTCTTATCGTACACGTAGGGATCATTAAATTTCTTGACCCAAGATTTGTCTTCAACTTTTAAATCTTCAATTTTAAAGCCTAAGTATGTATTTAAAGATTTTCTATCTAAGTTAATACTGTATGTTTTTCCTTCAAATGGAACAGTCATTTTTACAGCATTTAAATCTGGAAATTGTCTTAGTAATCTTGCAGGTTCACTTACAAGCATTTTTTCAATAGCATCTCCAGTTGAAAAATACTGTTTATATTGTTCTTCTGTGACATTACTATCTGGTTTTGCTGATTTAAAAGCTGAAAATGAATCATGGAATGTAATTTCTGCTTCTTTTGCATTCAATTTCATATCTTTAATAAAAGCATTGCCCTTAATGTTTTGAGCATAAGCAACAAAAGCATCTTCACTGATTTCTACCTGTTTTGGTTGTTCTTGTTGCGTTGTTTCATTTTTCTTTGTTTCATTATCTTTATTGTTTGCAGTTGTTTTTACATTTTCAGTAGAAGTTGCTTCCTTCTTTTCCTGTGGCTTGTAAGTTGAAACTGCTATAATAAGAAAAATGATAGCTAAAATAGAGGCAATACCAGCGAATTTGAAAAACTTTTTGGCATTTTGTTTTTTTCTAATAAGAAAAACAAATGATGTGACTAGTAAAACTAATGCAGCTAGAATTGATAATAAGCATAATGTTGAAAATAGAGCGTTCATTTTTAGTTCTCCTATTCTTAATTTATGTATTTAATTATTTTAATGTATTAAACGACTTTAAGCGAGTAAAATTCCATAAATTTCTGCTACCTCTCGGATTGAGAGGGTAGTATTTTGATGTTCAGAAATCATTTCATCAGAGAGTAGGAGTTCGACCGCAAATGTATTTGCTCTAAATTTTAATCAATCTACAGAAAATAGAGTTTTATTTCTTGAAAATGGAGTATTGGTTTTGGGTTGTAATAGAGCATACCAAAATTAAAAACTTTAAATTACTACAAAAAAATTTCTGAAATTGATTTACCTTTTTCGAGTTGTTTAATTACTTGCTTTGTTGCAACTTGCTATTTTATCTTAATAATCAAGTGCCTGTTTTTTTGCGATCGGATTGTCATCCATTTGTTCTAATTGAGATAACGCAGAACGTGCTGTATCGCAATCCATTTTTTCAATTTCTTGTCTCTCGAATCGTTCACGGCGAGAGGCTGCCGCCCTATCGAAAGCTTCCTCTTTCTCTTTTGGATCAGCGGCTTGAAGTTTTCTTATTTGCTCCTCCTTGAATCGCTCCGATTCGGGTCCTTCTATTTTTGGTGCTGATTGATTACTGGAATCATTTTCGTCGAGTTGTTTTTGTTTTTCTTGATTCTGTTGTTGTTCTGCTTTGGCTGCTTGTTCTTGCTTCGCTTTTTCTTCTGCTTGGCGTTGGGCTTCAGCTTCCTGATGTCGTTGTTCTTCTTGCTTCATTTTTTCCTCTGCTTGGCGTTGGACTTCAGCTTCTTGACGTTGTTGTTCTTCTACATTCTTTATTTCTTCTTGTGTGTGTTGTTCGTCTTCTTTAACTGGATTGTTAGTATCACAACCAACTAGTCCAATAGATAAAAAGAGCGCTGTAAATGGTACTAGGTATTTTTTCATTATTAATCCTCCATAAGTTAATAGAATTACGCCTGCTTTCTTAATAAACGTAAGTTTTTAAACGAGCAAATCCTCCAGGAATCCCATGGACCTCCGCAATTTCTTGAATAGATAAACGAGTATCTTTATAAGCAAAAATCATTTCATCGGTAAGTAACAATTCTACAGCAAATGTATTTGCTTCGATTTCTAAGCGATCCACTGAAAAGAAGGTTTGGTTACGCAAGAAGGGGGTATTTGCTTTAGGATGAAGTACAGCATGACCTAATTCATGCGCACAAACAAATTGTTGAGTAGTTTCGTTAATTTGATTATTAATATGAATGAATTTAAAGCGTTTATAAGTGTTGTAAAAACCAAGAGTATTCCCAAGGTCTTCAAACAACACTATAATATCTTTTCGTTTAGCAATTTCAAAGGGGTTTGTTGTGCCGTGTTTTTTTACGATTTTCATTACGTAGTCTTTAATTTTCATTTCTCGCTCCGTTCAATCTTTTTTATACTTGTTTGGAGTGAATTTTTGTTTTGCTAATTGTTTTGCCATGCGCATAGAGTTTTCTAGAGAAATGCGAATCATTTCTTTTGTATGATCGTCTATTGGTTCCCCGTCAAACATTAACGCTTCATCGCTGTTTTCTAGCTCTTCTAAGGTTTTTTCTAAATCACGTGCAATATCACGTTCTTCCTTAATTGATAATTTAGATGGATTATTAGATACCATTTCTTTTGTTTGTGTTCTATCTAACAGATAATCTGTTGATACCTCAAAAAAGTCTGCAATTTTCTTTAAAGTATCATAATCTGGTTCACGCTGGCCCTGCTCATAATTAGCTAATTTTCCTCTTGAAAAGCCCAAACGATCAGCGAGTTCATATTGACTTAGTTTTTGTTTTTTTCTAAGTTCCGAAATCTTTTTTCCAAGCATAAATTCTTCCTTCTTTCTAAATAAGAATAGGCGCTTTTTATTAATTATAGAAACGTTTAGTTTCTAAATCTATAAAGGAAACAAAAAGTTTCCAATAAACATTGACAGAAACGATTCGTTTCTTTATATTGGAGTTACAAGGAAACAAAACGTTTCTTTCTGGAGGTGGTATATTGAATGAAAAAAGAAATAAAATGATTGAATTTAGAAGTAATCAATCAAGAAAAGTCGTAGCAAGGCTTTTAAAAATTACCCCTCAAATGCTAGGAGCAATTGAACGTGGTGATAGAACGCCTTCATTAGAATTAGCTAAAAGAATAGCTGATTTTTATAAAACAACAATAGACGATCTTTTTTTTAGTTAAAAAAGAAACGAAATGTTTCTAGGGGGGTGAGAAAATGCCATCAACTAACATGGCAGTACCAACAGATCCGTCGCATAAACATATAAAAAGCACTTCAAGAGGTGACACCATGAGCCAACAAGAAGAATATGCGGCGACTTATGAATTTGGAAAAACGAAAGTCCATGTTGTGGCTCCTGAGCCAAAATCACAAAAGGATATTGATAAAATCCGTCAAGCATATTACAAGGCTGGTTGGGCCATCATCAAAGAAATACAAGTAAAAGAAAATGTTGAGGAATAGTTCCTCTCTTTTTATAAGAAAAGTAGACAAGTTACATATGTACTAAGTTCATTGTAACCATTTGAAAACTAAATATGGAGGCGAACAGATATGGGAACAAGCATATACTGCAATTCAGCAATAGGAGAATTATTACAGAATGCTAGAGAATGTTGTGACAATGTTCAGCTGAAAACGAAGAAAGGGCTATCTAAGTACCTTGGTATTACACATGAACGATTAACTCGTATTGAATCTGGACTTTCTAAACCAGAATTTGAACTTGCTATGGATTGGTGCCATGCAACAGGAGCAAAATTGAATCAACAAGCAATCAAACATATTTATGGTGTTGGGTTACCGCCTACAGATCCACGTTTAACTCAAGATGTAAATCTACAATTGATGAATTACATTAAACAAGCTGAAGAGGGAATTGCGGCAGCAAAGGAAATTATGAACTTACAAGTTACGACAAGGTCATGGAAGCATGATGAAAAAAAGAAACATGAATACGCAGTTCATGCAAAAGAAATCTTCGATACAATCCAAGCTACTCAATGTGTAGTACAAGCTCTTGAGCAAGTTCATTTTGGCATTATGGAACAAATACAAAGAAGTTGGTTGCAAAAGGCTATGGCGGAAAACGTTATTATTCAATCGGTGGATAGCTTAATGAATTTAACAAGGGTGCTGTAAAGGAGGAAGGAAAATGACAGTAGATTATAAGAAACCGAGTCTAAGAGAATACAAGGAATTAATTCGATATGATGCAAAATTAACTGGTGAAATTAAAATAGCCGAATTACTTAATGAGGATTCAAAAACAGTCGAGTTAAAGCAAGAGAAGAAATTATTGGGGATTCGAATCAAGATTATTGAAGCGTCATTTATTTTGAAACATAAATGGGTAAATAAAAAAGCTACCGCCTAGACAACAGTAGCTCTGAAAAATATCGTAAAGCAATTATAACATTATATAAATCATTTGGACAAGCCACTGTGCTTGTCGTTATGACCAGAAAGGGATTGTTCCTCCCATACCCCTACAATATGTTCCTTTCTGGTTGTAACGATGCGTACAGCATCAAATTAATTAGAAAGGAGATGTAATTCATGAACGATAAAAACAATCGTCTTCATGATTTAGTTCTTCCTGGGGATTTTTCATTTGCGAATAAACTTCGTAACTGTATGAGTGAATGTATTTATAACATGTTTAATGCAGAATCAACCGAAGAATCGAATCACTGGGAAGAAGAGCTTGAGCGATGTATAAGGGAATTTAAAATGCTTCGTGATACAAAAGAGGAACATGAGGCATCGATGAGTTATCGTGTAGTAATTAAAGATTTAAGAGCAAGAGGAGTTAACGCTTCGTTAGTAACACGTAGAAAATAAAAAAGATCTATCACTTGGCAGAGTGATAGACAAACGGTTTTGCAAAAGATCTTAGGATTAATTATATCAAATTAGCATTCGTATAACAACGGAGTGTGCTACATGCTTTTAGACAAATCATTACATAGAGTGTTGCTGAATCCTAAAGTGTTTCAACAAGTGACATCAGAGCAACACCTAATTTACTTAGTAAAACAATATCTCAAAATAGGATACAAGAATTATCGCTTATTACGTGTAGAGGACGGATTCGCGATATGTAAACGGGAGGATGAATAATATGGCAGTTTATAGACCAGTACACGTTTCATTTTGGCAGGATTCATTTGTTTTAGATCTTACACCGGAGGAGAAGTATTTCTACTTATATTTGATGACAAACAGTAAGACGTCTCAATCAGGAATCTATGAGCTTCCACTTCGTATCATTGAAACTGATACAGGATATAACCGTGAAACTGTTATGAAGCTATTAGAACGTTTTGCTGAGTACGGAAAAATTAATTACAACCAAAAAACAAAAGAGCTGTTCTTAATCAACTGGTTAAAATTCAATCCAATTAAAAATGTAAACATTGAAAAGTGTGTCTTAAAAGAGATTCAAACTGTGAAGGACCAGGATTTTTTAGTTGATTTCTATGAAACTTGCTTGCAATTAGAACGAGAACAAGATTTTAAAATTCCTCGTATTAAGGAGTATTTATCAGTCCGTTTGGAGGGGCTTATAAGGGGCTTCCAAGACCCTAGCAAGGAAGAAGAAAAAGAAGAAGAAAAAGAAAAAGAACAACAACAAGAAGAACGCGCAAGCGCGGAAGAAGTTGTTGAGGTTAATCCAATTTCTTTTTACGAGCAAAACTTCGGATTCATTACACCTTTTATCGCAGATGGTATTTATGCTTGGATAGATGATTTAAATGCAGAACTAGTTATTAAGGCTATGGAGCTTGCTTTAGAAAAGAATACGAGAAACATGTCTTACGTAAATACGATTTTAAGAGATTGGCATCTTAAAGGTTTTAAAACAGTAACTGATGTTGAGGCAGCTGATAAAGCATTTCGTGTTAAGAGATTAACAAAAGCGCAGCAACAGACACAAGCGCCTTATCAACAAAAAGGTTTATCAGAATCTACTAAAAACGTAATACAGCAGCAACAAGCATGGGAGCAGAACATTCCAACAGAAGAAGAACTTGCAGTACTTAACCAACAGAATGCGTGGTTGGCCAAATGAGTAACGATATGATTCGTAATGTTGAAGCTGAACAAAGTGTTTTAGGTAGCATAATCCAAGAAGGCGATTTAATTAAAGATTGTCAGCTAAAGGTAAAACAGTTTTCTTTACCAACGCACCAAGTGATTTTTAGGGCAATGAGAGAATTAGAGGATGCTGAGGTTCCCATAGATCTTGTTGCTCTCATTGGAAAATTCGATGAAAGCTTTATGCATCAAATTGGCGGAATTGAATTCTTTGTAAACTTAACAGAAGTTGTTACGACTACTAAAAATTTCTCGTATCACGAAGGCTTAGTTATTGAAGCTTGGAAAATGCGACATGCTCAGGAGGTTGCTGGTAATTTATATAACCGCCTTCAGCAAGATAGGGATATGAGTGCTATTAGTACATCAATTGATGAATTAAGCGCCATTGAAGAAACGGGTTACTCAGATGAATTTAACTTGAAAGATACGCTTGTTGATTTGTATAAGAACATGCAAATTGATGTAGGAGATTTAACCGGTATACCAACTGGTTATGACGACCTGAACAGAATGACAGCAGGATTACAAGAAGGTGATTTAATTATTGTTGGGGCCCGCCCTTCAATGGGGAAAACAGCATTCGTATTAAACGTTGCTTTTCATGCAGCGAGTGCTCATACAGCAACAGGAATCTTCTCGCTCGAGATGGGGGAGGAACAGCTACTTAAGAGGATGATTTCAAGTACTGGAAATATTGATGCTACAAAATTAAAAAATCCTAAGAAGCTATGTAATTTAAAAGATTGGGAAAAGATTAGTCAAGCGATGGGATTAATTAATGATTTGCCATTAGAAATTTATGATAAAGCAAATGTAACGATGCAAGAGATTTATGCAAAGGCTAGGAAATTAAAGCGTAAGTACCCTGATAAAAAGGTTTTAATTGCAATTGATTACTTGCAGCTTATTGTAGGGGATCCAAAGCATAGAGGGAACCGCATGCAAGAAATCGGTGAGATTAGTCGTAAGTTAAAACTGATGGCAAGAGAGCTAAATGTATGTGTAGTTGCATTATCACAGTTAAGTCGTGCTGTAGAAAGTAGACAAGATAAGAGACCATTGTTATCAGATTTACGTGAGAATGGTCAAATTGAGCAAGATGCGGATTTAATAGCATTCTTATATCGTGAAGATTACTATGACCGCGAGACAGAAAATAAAAACATCACAGAAATTATTTTAGCGAAACAGAGGAACGGTCCAGTTGGTGTTGTTGAACTAGCATTTATTAAAGAATTTAGTAAGTTTGTAAATTTAGAGAGAAAGTTCAACCATCAAAAGGAGGCTTAATGATGTTGTTACATCAGGAAGTAGGGCGTAGAAAACTAATAATCATTCGTAAATTATTGGGATTAGGATTAGCTGAAATTAACGGACAAACATTAGATCAATTAACGTTAACGCAGCTTGAAAGAATTTTACTTGCAAGCTTGCAGGTATTGGAGGGACAAAACAATGCCAAAGCAATTAACAATTTTTGACGTGGAATCAGTTGTATCATTTGATCCTAAGAAAGCTCATATTCACCGTTTGAATTCAAAATTAAGGTATACAGATGTGGTTGTGCAAATACCACGCCAAGCCAAAGCGATTGATGAATTAAAACCAACGACGGCGCCTGATGAACGTTATGAGTTGTTTGAAGATTACACAATTGGAATTTGGCGTTACAAACGAAAGGAGGATAAACAATTTGTATGGGAAGAAGCTGAAGAAATGTGTAAGCGAGCAAGAGATGAAAAAAAGCCGATTCCAATTCGGCTCCATCTATCACTGGAACAATCATTTGTTCCGGAAAATGTTATGCAATATTTGTAGACAAATAAAAAAAGCCGAGATTACTCTCAACTTACTTCGACAAAGTAATTATAACATATGGGAGTGATTTTGGTGGGAATTAGAAAAGAAAATCTTGTTGAAATGACAGCTGAAATAGATTTGAAAACAAACGGAATATATATTGTTAAAAATGGTCAGGTTCATCTAATAGAGCCACCTCAAGGTGGATTTGGTGAACAATCATTTGTATATCAAAGTGGAAAAGTAATTCGTATGGAAGAACGAAAAACACAGTTATTATAATCAAATTTGAATTTTGTACAAAAATACACAGAGTGATAAATACAGTTCTATAAATAAAAGCTCCACTCTCAAAAGGGTGAGAGTGGAGCCTATGGATGAAATTACTGAGTTCTTGGGATGGTGAACATCAGCACATAAATAATAGCATGAGTATTCGGAAAAATCATTGAATAAATGTTTCCGATTTTTCAAATTATAGTTAATTAATTTTTATTAAACAAAAGCGTTATTTGAATAGAAAATGGCAGGTAATTGAATAAGTTACCTGCCGCGATCCAAAACAGTTCGGAGGAGCAAGCTCCGATTTTAAAGAGTGTAGTTATGGGAAGCTGACTTGTAGTTATTATGTGTAAGGTAAAAAAGATTATTCTTTATTCGTAAAGGGGAATGAAAAAAGAGTACATATCAAATATGTACTCTTAAAAAAAGGAGAACCCTATGAGAATGATAGTACATCATATGCTTGTCCAAATAAAAGGTGAGAAGTTTTTAACAAAATAGTTATTTAAAAACAAGAAGCCTTAGAGTTAGGGCTCTAGGGCTTCTTGTTTTGGTATTCTCACATGGTTTTTCAAAAAGATTAGAACATATTGAAGATAACATGTGAATGTTTCATAAATGTATCAAAAAAGTGAACAAAATTGCTATTGCAGAAGAAGAAGAAATGAAGTTTCTAATACGTAAGTACATGAAAGGTATTATTTCCAATGGATAAAATGAGCATGGGGCACCTAATCATTATTTTATGGGAAGAAAAGAATATGTTATGAACTTGGTTGAATGAAAAAATGAAAATTTAAATTTTAGAGTGAAATTGCACAAAATTCTTATTTCATAACAAGCAAAAAAGAGCACCCGGGAAAGCGCTCTTTAACTAAGACACATATCATATTGAAAAGTGAAAATGTAGCAGCAATATATCTTATGTATGTTTTAAGTGTATGTGCCAAGTTAAAACAAAGTCCTCATTTGGATAGTAAAAAGGAAAAAGACAACGACCGGAGGGCTTGTTGTCTGAAAAAAAGTGGAATGTCATCAAAATATTAGTTGAAGACATAATAGGTTATTTAATGTATATGAATTGTGTATAAAAATATGCATTAGAAATAAAAAGAGCGCTGATCGAGAGCGCTCCTTATACCCAATCATAATGGAGGTGGCGTGCTCACATTATATAGAAAGGTAGTAATAAGATCAGTGAATAGATGTAATCTGTATTTAACAGTAAATAAAAAGAGTGCATTTTTATTTGCACTCTTAGTAAGGTAGGTGAATGTCTCATGAGATAGAAAAATCTGTAGATTGTAATCAGATTTTCATGAGTAAATTTTTAATATTGTATGCTTTGCTTGGAGTTATGGAGCCTGTCATTAAAGGAAAGAGGTAAGATGGAGTTTTAACACAAACGATATTTCATAATAAGCGAAAAAGAGCACACATATAAGTATGCTCTTCGATAAGAAAGGTAGGACTCTATGAGCGGAGAGTCTCCATAAAATAGCGTATGTTTGTGTCTTTTAAATGTGCAGAAAAAATCAACAAAATGTCAACGGAAACTCAATGAAAATGCTATTGTAGTAAAAAAATTAAAAAGAACCTGCTGTGGGATAGCAGGTCCTTTACAAAAATACCTATGAGGAAAATCAATGTCAACAATATAGTATCAATAAACGAGAATTCATTCCAGATGCTAAGTATTGAGAAAAAAATATTTGGCGTAACAAAGTGGTCAACTGTATTAGCTAACCACTTGTTACACAAAAGAAAATTAGGCCCTACAAGTAATAGATATGTAACTTAAAGTTACAGTTATAGTGTAAGCCAGATTGGAAATGTTATACGAAAGTTAATCTGATAAAAATCTCATTTTGTAGAAATAAGGAAATTAGAAAAGAGCACCATGCATCAGTGCTCTTTAAGAAAGGAGGTAACTCTTTAAGCGGAACGTCTAGGTTAGAAATATAAGATATGAAAAGGGAATAAGAACAAAATTTTATTTTAGATTTAATATAAAAGAGCAGCTAGCAAAAGCTAACTGCTCTTTTAAAGAACATTTAAGAAGGAAGTTCAAAAATTAAGTGTATTTATAATATAGACAAGTTTAGAGAATTTATTCAAGTGGGAGGATTTTTATGATAAAAAATACATTAGGTGGTTTAAATAACCACTTTTTTTATAAAAATAAAATTTTATTAGTAGAAGTTTTTTAAAAGGGCCTGTTGCGAGGGTAGGCCCTTTTGAGAAGAAATTAATAGTAAAGTTTACGTTGAGGTCACTTATATAATACACAATGAAACTTATTAATTCTATACGTTGAATGTTGAGAAAGAATTTTATGGAAAGAGGAGCAGCTAGCAAAAGCTAACTGCTCAATACAGAGAAGAGAGAATGGGACGGATTAAATGAGTTCTGGCTTATAGCCTGTGTATAGTATTTGTTTAATATTTAGAAATATTCAGTTGTGTCAAAATGAAAAAGAGCACCTTCGAACAGTGCTCTTTCTCGGAGTATATAGTCAAATGAGCCCAAAAATGAAGGTGTATAATAATGTTCAATCCAAAGTATGTAGTACTATATAAAATCGTGCAAAAAAAGAGCAGTTAGCTTTTTGCTAGCTGCTCCATCTAGGTATGCATCTCTGGATGTAATTATAGTATGAACGAAATATTGATTTTTATTAAGAGAGGAAAAATAAAATGAATAAAATTAGGCTGTTCCAACTTGATTTTGGTCTGCAACATCAGCATCAAATGTGTTTGTCGCGCTAACACCGTTAAGAGTATTCACGACAAATCCAACATTAGAAGAGCCAGAACCGTTATAAGCTTTCGTATTTTCTTTCGGTGATACGTTGTAAAAATCCCCTAAATTGAAAGCACCATTACTGTTTTGAACGACGAGATTTCCAACAATAGAAGGCATAGTACGCACCTGCTTTTCTAGAAAGTATTTAAATTAGCATATGGTGTATTGGTCTAGAGGTTCATTTGGATTTAAGATTTCAAAGTTATTGCTTGGAAAGGTCTGAATGAAATAACTATTATAAAATAGGTACAATTCACGTTCAGATTATTTTTGAATGTAATATAGGTATCAAAAGGAGTAAAACGCTCAAAAATGGAAGTGAGAGACATTTGTATGAGAGGGATGAGAGAAATGGAAAATGCAAAGAAAAAGAAAATAAGAAAAGCTATCGCTCGGCGTGCAATATCCGTTGATAAATACCAGGTTAACAAAGCTTGGAGAAACATCTTTGTGCAGGCTGGTATTATCAAATAAATGAAAACAGAATACAGTCCGGCTAGAAAACTAGAGGACACCAATTCATTAAAGCAGCAATAAAAGCTGTTTTAGGGATAGGTGTCCTTTTTATTTTGAAAAGGGGATGGGGGAAATGAAGGCGCTAAAACATCAATTATGTAAATGGAAAAAGCAATTCAAACAAGCAAAGAAGAAAAACAAGAGAAAAAGAAAAGAGAAATTAAGTACTCGTGACATTAAAGTTTTAATGGGAATTCATGGTCCACGTTATGAACGTAGACGCGGAGCTTTAAGACAAAAGTAATTTAAAAATAAAAAGGAGTGGTCTTACATGACTAAACAATTATCTTTCTTACCAAAAATTGATAGAACAGCAACACAGGAGGAATTAGAAGGTGTGTTGGAAAGCGTACGTATACATAGACAATTTGGGATGATGCGTAAAGAAATGAAAGTCACTCCTTCTTATGAAATGCGTGAGCACGGTCCTACACATGCAGTTGGAAAACCATTAGAAGATGTTGCTATAGCAAATATCCAACAAAGTAAACGAGAAGAGTGGCTTGAAAGAATGTCAGCACGTGTTGATCAGTTTCTAAATCGATTAGGGAATGGACGTGCAGGAAGCATTCAAAGAGATATTATTTATAAACGTTATTTAGAAGAAGAGGACGTATGTGACTACATGGTTTATAACGAAATAGGGATGTCAGAGCGTACTTATCGACGTTGGAAATCTAAAGCGTTTTATAAACTTGCTTTTGCACTTGGATTAGAAGTTTACGAGATAGAAGAAACGGGAGGTAATGAATAATGAATTTTGTTCAGCCAATACGTGATCCGGAAGAAATAAATCAGCTAAAAAAGTATTTTAAAGAAAAGAACTTACGTAATTACATTCTCTTCATTATGGGAATCAATACAGGCCTGAGAATCTCGGACATTTTGAAATTGAAGGTAGGAGATGTCAAAGGTAGTCATATATCTATGAGAGAAAAGAAAACCGGGAAACAGAAACGAATACAAATTACTGCAGCACTGAAAAGAGAACTTAAATGGTTTATTATAGAAAGAGAAGACAATGAGTATTTATTGCAAAGCAGACAAGGTAAGAATCGTCCAATTGGTCGTAGCATGGCATATAAGATATTAAGCGGAGCAGCGGCAGAGTTCGGGTTAGATGAAATAGGAACACATACGTTAAGAAAAACATATGGGTATCATATGTACATGCAAACAAAAAACATAGCATTACTTATGGAGATATTCAATCACTCGTCAGAGAAGGTCACGTTACGCTATATAGGTGTAAACCAAGATGCAATGGATAAAGCGATGACTAGGTTTAAAATCTAATCACTGGTTATTTCTTTTTAAATCTAGGGGAATTGTAGCATTTTGGAAAAAACTCAGGCTAAGAGTATGCAAGATTTTATACAGTTCCAGTAACAAACGAGAAATCTAAAACCGCGCCATAATAGGAATGTATAAAAAGATGAATAGCTTTATAGAAAATAAAAAAGGGGGATCCTTCTGAGAGTAAGGATCCCCCTTTTTTTATTGCTACCGATAATGAGGCGTTATGTCAACTTTTTCGTTGAATAAGGAATTTTAATTTAGATAATGCTCCTTATTCCTCCATAAAAAATGCTTTTCGCTCTGTAGTAATCCAATTCTCCAAATTGTCTTGGCTACGTCTAACAAGTCGGTTTACTAGCACGTCATGCCACACATAATCCTCTAATAAATAAATATGAACAGGGTCATCTGTATAAAAAGCAATACTACGCTCATTAACTGATGGTCCATAAATCATCTCTTTAGAATCTATCGACAAAATAAACCAATGCTCTGTAGACTGGGTTTCCGTATAAGGTGTTATACGGTGGGTTTCTAGATTTTTAATGGGATTTTCGACATGCAGGGTGATACCTTGTACCGTGACTTTATCAGCCACCTCAGATAGTTCTTCCTTTAACACTTCGTACATATCATTCCACATCGAAATGACAATACGTTTTTCTGCTTTGTTTATTAATGCCTGACAATAACTAATTATTGTTTTATTGTCTTTTAAAGTAATCACTCGATTATCCGCTTTTTCCTCGGAAGTTTCTAGTTTTTTTAATGAATCACTGATTCCTTCATAAGTAGACTGCCATTCTGATTGCGCCTTCTGTAAAAAGATTTCAACAGGTAGAGGTGAATAGCGGGTGGTGTCATTTATTTCTTCCTTCATGACAATTCCTTTTTCTACAAGGTTACCCAAAATCTCATAAATTCGCGCTCTTGGGACACCCGAATCCTTACTTACTTGGTAGGCTGTAACAGGACCTTGTTTAACAAGAGATACATAAGATTTAGCTTCATATTCATTAAAACCAATTTTTTTAAGCTGTTGCACCATGTAGTCCACTTTTTTCGTCCTCCGATGTTTGTTTTTATATTTCAACGTTACAATAACTCTTTACATTTAGCAAATTATTAGTTACTATTCCAATAGTGACTAAAGAAAGGTTGATAATATGGATTTTTACTTAGACCCATCAGTATTAATTATTTTGATTGTTTTTGGATTTTTAGCTTCATTTATTGATTCAGTTGTAGGTGGTGGTGGACTGATAGCTTTACCAGCTTTATTATTTACAGGACTGAATCCAGCAAGTGCAGTAGCCACAAATAAACTAGCATCGACAATGGGATGTGCAACTAGTAATATTGTGTTTTATCGTTCTGGTAATCTTGATTTGAAATCAGCATTTAAATTATTTCCACTCACTTTCATAGGTTCCATAATAGGGGCATGGACCGTTCATTTAATGAACCCAGAGCTACTGAAACCATTGATGTTGATAATGCTCGGTGTGGTTGCTATTTATACGATATTCAAAAAGGATTGGGGGAGTATTTCTACTCATAAGAAGTTGTCTGGTCGACACTTCATTATTTTTACTTTTTTTGTCCTTGTTATTGGTTTTTATGATGGATTTTTAGGTCCTGGTACAGGTTCATTTTTAATGTTTTCTCTTTTGTTTATGGGGTATGATTTTTTAAAAGCAGCAGGTAATGCGAAGTTTCTTAATTTAGGAAGCGATATTGGGGCATTGTTGATGTTTATGTATGTAGGACAAGTAAACTATACGTATGGCTTCATAATGGGAATTGCACAAATTGCTGGAGGGATCATTGGCTCCAAATTTGCTATAAAAAAAGGAAGTGGGTATGTTCGTGCCCTTTTCATTACAGTAACTTGTTTATTATTAGCGAAAAATATTTATGATTATATTCAATGATTTTTAAAATTAACTTCCTATAACTATAATTATGTAAATAAGCTGTCCACATGGGCAGCTTATTTTATTTTTCCGCATAGCTTAGGTTATTTTGCAAAATGCTGGTGGCATCTCTATACAGTTACTCATAATTTTTGTACTGTGTAACTCAAAAGAGAAAGTTAAATGAAATCAATGATACCAAGGGATTCAGCGAAGGGGGCAGTTACACACAATATAAGATATGGGTAAGTGGTAGTATCAAGGAATTGAATGGTGTATATACATAAATATAAAATGTAAGGGGGAGGTAATGGTGATTCATGTTAAATGAAGAACTATTAGAAGTAATAATTAGATACAAAAGGAATACTGGAAAAAATCCAGATGTGTTAAAGCTAAATCCAACTTATTTTAGAAATATTTTAGAAGAATTGAATTATCCAAAGTGGATTATTAAAAAGAAAATGACAGAAATGAAAAAGAGTATATTTGGTGTACCAGTGGAATTAACAGATGCAGTGGAAAAATTTGAACTATGAAAAGGTTGGCAGAGTCGTGACCGCTTTTTGGCAGGAAATGTGTCGGCTATTTTTGAATTAACGTGTTATATTTGTATTGTGGGAAGTGGCGGGAAACACAACTCACTATATTGTTTCTAAAATTCTAAACGGTTCGTGATGATGGCACATCAAATCCGAAACCAGCAGATGGTAACGATTGAATGATACCGTTATTAAGGAGAGCTTTTGCTCTTCTTCCAGTTACTTAATATTGTTGGAGCAGATGAATGTAGCGATATTAAGTGATTGGAAGAAGAATAAAACTTCATTTACCGTAATTGAATCACTGAATAATATACTGGAAAAGAGGACATTCACAAACGTGGTTGTCCTCTTTTTATTAGAAAGCCTGTACATTTACAGGAACAATAAAGAAAGTACCAGTATACCACCTAGAATGAAACCAACACATAGTGAAGAGTATTTAAGGAAAAGCATTGCGAACACTCCTTTTAGGTAAAGTATGAGTCAATAATGAAGATTTTATTAAAAAGCATCCATTCAGGTGCTTTTTATTTTGGAGGATGAAAGGAATGGCTAATAATAAATTAAAGATTAATATTGATGCTGATACAACTGAAGCATTAAAACAAATGAAGGAAGTAACCGAAGCTGCTAATGAATGTGTGGAAGCATTCGAGAAGTTGGAAAAGGTTATAGGTAAGAGTGAATTGAATGGAATCACAGTAAAAGTTTCTACTATTTTAGATGAGAAGGAAATTAGTGAAACTGTTTCTAGAATTCAGCCAACGGTAAATACAATTGTTTCAAGAACATGCTAAGGAAAGATAAGAGGTGAGAGAAGATGAAGATGGTGGTGTAATGTGTGTAATGAAGGAATACAAAACCAAACAACAGAAGCGTAAGTTCTATGACAGTGGTGAGTGGAAGAGGATACGAGAACAAGTAAAGAAGCGTGACAACTATGAATGCCAAGAGTGTAAGCGAAACGGTCGAATACAAACAGATACCAATGAGTACAGTGAGAGTGCAAAGCGTAAGAAGATACAACTCGTTGTTCATCATAAAAAAGAACTCGCACATCATCCAGAGCTTGCTTTAGAAATAGACAATCTCGAAACAGTTTGTGTGGATTGCCATAATGAAGAACACGGTAGAACATTCAAAAAGAAAATTAACAAATGGGAACACGATGAAAAGTGGTAAAAATGATTCAGTAATAACACCCCCCCTTAAAATATTTCATCAAAAATTGCTCTAAGGGGCACCGGAGGAGGGGGTCGTTTTTCCAGATTTTTAAGTTGTTTCGTATAGGACCCCTACCCAGTATGAAAATATGATTGAATCGAGGTGATATTATGGCGGACATTGATGAACGTGAGGTGCTAGTTAACAAAGAAAAAAATCGTTTAAAAAGATTATTTAAAGACATCCCACCTAGTAAGTTAAAAGTGGTTGAAGGATTAATTATTCAGGCAGCAAGATTACGAGTTTTATTAAATGAGATGTGGATGGATATATCTGAGAATGGTGACTATGAAATGTTCTCACAATCTGATAAAACAGAGCCGTATGAAAGAGAACGACCTGTTGCCCGGTTATATAATACCCGTGATCAATCATATCAAAGGGTCATTAAACAACTAACGGATTTGTTGCCAGAAGGAAATAATAAAAAAGAAATTAAGAAATATTCGGCAAGTGATTTAATATGATTGTTCATAAGTATGTAAGTGAATATATAGAACTATATGAAATAGGAACAGTGGTATTAAATAAAGAACGTATCATGCTTATAAGTTATTTAAAGCAAGATATATTAACACGTAATGATTTACATTTTGATGTGGATTTAATTCATAAATGTGTAACTTTCATAGAAAAGTGGCATTTTAAATTAAATTCTTTTCAGAAATTTTTAATAGCATTTGTGTTTTTATTTGATGAATATGAGGATGTTTATTTTGATCAACACTTCTGGATGATGGCAAGGGGTGCTGGTAAAAACGGATTAATTAGTGCATTAACACACTTCTTTATTAGCGAATTGCACGGTATTGAGCATTACAACGTATCAGTAGTTGCTAATACAGAAAGGCAGGCTAAAACTTCTTTTACAGATGTTTATGAAAAGAATAAAAAACATGAAATATTAGACGAGTTATTTGTATCAACAAAACAATTGATAACAAATAAAGCTACTCGTTCGACTTTTGAATTTCATACGTCTAATGCAGGGAGTAAAGACTCGTTAAGGGACGGGTGTGTTATTTATGATGAGATACATAGATATGAAAATAGCGACGTTGTAGAAGTGTTCTCTAGTGGTTTAGGTAAAGTTCCTAACTCTAGGGAATTTTTTATTACTACAGATGGATTTGTTCGTGAGGGTTATCTTGACAAAATGAAAGAGCGAGCTATGAATATCCTGAAAGGGAAAGAAAAAGAAGATAGATTGTTTCCTTTTATTTGTAAGATTGATAACGCTGAAGAAGTAGATAATCCTGATATGTGGGAAAAAGCAAATCCGATGTTTAGTAAGCCAATGAGTCAATATGCTAGAGGATTGTTTAAGAAAGTTATGCGTCAGTATAAAAATCTAGAAAACGATCCGTCTAATAGAGAAAATTTCATGACTAAGAGGATGAATATACCGGAAGTAGATTTAACAAAGTCTGTAGCTTCATGGGAAGAAATCATGCGTACTGGTTTTGAAGAAGATGGAGAAACGCTGAGAGAAGTTCCAGATTTAAAGCACAAAGTAGCTGTAGGCGGTCTCGACTTTGCCAGCATTAAAGACTTCGCGGCAGTCGGCTTGCTATTTAAGCATGGTGAAGATTATATATGGAAAGGTCATTCATTTGTACGTAAAGGATTCTTGGACAAGGTGAAATTAAAAGCGCCTATTTATGAATGGGCTGAAAATGGCTTACTAACTATTGTGGATGAGCCAGTTATTAATATCTCTCATATTGTGGATTGGTTTGTAAAAATGCGTGAGATATACGGATTTAACACAATAGTAGCTGATACATTCCGTCTTGATCTTGTTAAAACAGCACTTGAAGCTGAAGGTTTCATATTGTTATATATTCGTAATCCAAAAGCGATTCATTCTTTATTAGCACCAAGGGTTGAAACGTTATTTGCGAACAATCGTATTATTTTTGGAGATAATCCATTAATGCGTTGGTACACCAACAATGTTTACGTCCACATCAAAAAGGACGGCAACAAAGAATATCTGAAAAAAGATGAATTTAAGCGCAAAACAGATGGATTCCAAGCCTTTATCCATGCATTATGGCAAGCGGATAACATTCTTGTTGATGAATTCGATTTTATGTTAGACGGTATTAAATTCTAATAAAGGAGGTGATAATCATTGGATGGCTAGATGCGGTTTTTAAAAGAAATAGTGAAGTAGGATTTATGTTTGATGTGGAAATGTTTATTGAGAAAGCCAATAGAGTACACATGAAGCGACTGGCGATTGATACCTGTATATCCTTTTTAGGGAGAACAATTAGTCAGTCAGAATTTAGAGTGAAAAATGGTGAAGAATTTGAAAAGGATGAGCTTTACTACCGATTAAATGTCAGACCGAATAAGAATATGACTGCAAGTACCTTTTGGGAGAGTTTCATTTACAGACTTATTTATGATAATGAAGCTTTGATTATCCAAGTGGATGATGGTGATTTACTTATTGCTGATGACTTTGAACATAACGAATATGCTGTGTTTGAAGATACTTTTACAAATGTCACTGTAAAAGATTATCAGTTTAAGAGAAGTTTTAAACAAAGTGAAGTCATTCATTTAAGATACAGGAATGATAAGTTATCACCTCTTATCGATGGTTTGTTTACTGATTATGGGGATTTATTCGGTAGAATATTAAGTTCTCAAAAACGTAAGAATCAAATTCGCGGAACAGTTGATATGGACATGCTCGCTGCAAAGAGTAAAGAACATCAAGCAAAGCTTCAAGAATTCATTGATAACATGTATAAAGCGATTGGAGAAAAAGACGTTGCTATCATTCCACAGCAACCAGGATTTAAATATGCTGAAACATCGGATGGTGGAAACTCCGGTCAAAGTGTGGAGGAAATCAATAAAGTAACGAACGGTTTCTTAAACCAAGTAGCAATGGCTTTTGGTATTCCAACTGCTTTATTATATGGGGAAATGGCTGATGTAGAGAAGCAAACGAAGAATTACATGCTTTTCACAGTAAAACCTTTGTTAAAAAAGATTTCAGATGAAGCAAACGTTAAATTTTTTGAAAAAGAAGAGTATCTTTCAGGTCAAAAAATTGAAATTAAAGCTGTTTCTTATCAAAGTATATTTGATCTTGCGACAAGTATCGATAAACTCATTTCTTCAAGTGCGTTTACAGGAAATGAAATTCGATTAGAAGTAGGATATGAAGTTTCTGATGATCCTAACTTAAATACACATCATATTACGAAAAACTATACGAAACTAACTGATTCTGAAGGAGGTGAGAATACAAATGACGGTGAAAATTGACGTTAAAGGACCAATAATTTCAAATGATGAAGCTTGGATTTATGATTGGTTTGAAATGGATGCTGCAAGCCCAGGTAAAATTTCAAAAGAACTAACTAATGCCAATGGTGATGATTTAATTGTATCGATTAACAGTACTGGTGGTTATGTACACGAAGGATCAGAAATTTATACAGCATTAAAAAATTATCCTGGTAATGTGGAAGTTCAAATTGTTGGTTTGGCTGCAAGTGCGGCTTCTGTTATTGCGATGGCTGGTGATAAAGTCCGAATTTCACCTACAGCACAAATTATGATTCATAATGCTTCAATGTGGAATGGTGGAGATCATCGTGACATGGAAAAGGCGGCTGAGATGTTAAAAATAACAGATCGAGCAATTGTAAATGCCTATGTTATTAAAAGTGGTAAATCAGAGGAAGAACTACTTAACATGATGGCTGAAGAAACTTGGATGGGTCCGCAACAAGCATTAGAAAACAATTTCGCGGATGAAATCATGTTTATGGAGAATCCAGTTAAAATGACAGCTTCAACGGCTACTGCTGCCATGCTTCCGCAGAAAGTAATCGATGGCTTTAGAAATGGAACTATGAACAAAGGCCAAGGAATCACAAAAGAAGATTTAAATGCAGCATTATCAGGATTAAAAAATGAAATCCTGAATGATTTACAAAACAATATAGAGGAACCAAAGGAGCCGAATCCTAAACCTGTAAAAAACAGTGGGATTAAAGGGCTCCTTTTAAAATTATAAAAAACGGGGGAAACACATAATGGTTATTAAATTTAATAAATCTGAAGCATTTAATAAGGCAAAAGCAAAATTGACGGACACTTTAACTAACGCGGAAAGTACAGAACAAGAACAAACGTCAGCATTTGAAGGTTTCTTTGATGCACTACAAACAGATGTAGCAAATACGGTCCGTGAACAAGTAAATAACGATATGCTTGATCGTTCAATTTTACAGCAACGTGGTCAAAATGTTTTAACTTCAGCAGAAACAAAATTCTTCAATGCAGTTGTTAAAGAAGGTGGATTTACAGATGGCTCAATCCTTCCTGTAACGACTCAAGAGCGTGTGTTTGAAGATTTAGTTACAGAACATCCCTTATTAGCTGAAATTGGTTTGCAAGATTTAGGAGCAGTTACGAAGTTTATTTACTCTGATGCAACGAAGGCGTATGTATGGGGCGAATTATTCGGGGAAATCCGTGGGCAAATTGATGCTATCTTCAAACAAGAAAAAATTGGTCAACTTAAATTAACTGCATTTGCAGCAATTCCAAATGATATGAAGGAACTTGGCCCGGAATGGATTGAACGTTATGTTCGAACTGTTTTAGTAGAAACATATTCTGTCGGTCTAGAATTTGGCTTTATTAATGGTGGCGGATCTGTAGCACATCAACCAGTTGGTTTAATGAAAGATGTAAATCCAGAAACAGGCGCTGTTACTGATAAAAAATCTTCTGGTAAACTAACATTTGCTCCGTCTGATAAAGGGGTAATTGTAGCAGGCGAACTTTATGAAGTAGTAAAAGCTTTATCTGTTGATACAAAAGGGAAATCCAGAAAAGTATTAAATAAAATTGTAATGGTAGTTAACCCGATTGATGCGATTGGCGTACAAGCACGTAATACAATCCAGACCGCAACAGGTCAATGGGTAATGGCATTGCCTTATAATATTAAACCTGTCGAGTGTGAGGAAGTTCCTGTTGGTAAAGCATTATTCTTTGTAAAAGGACAATATATTGCTGCAATCGCAGGTGGATACAAGCTAAAAGAATTTGATCAAACATTAGCTTTCGAAGATGCTACCCTTTATACAATTAAACAATTTGCTAATGGGAAACCGAAAGATAATAAAGCGGCTCTTGTTTACGATTTAGAAATTTCATTTACACCACCTACAGAAACAAAAACTAAATAAAGGGTGAAGTGAATGAGAAACGCAACAATTTCAGATGAAATATTGCAAGAATTTAAAGAGAGGATGCACTTAGGGGATGAGGAAGATGATAACCTAAAACGCATCCTTTTTACGTCTAACAAGGCATTACTTAGGGTTTGTGGGAATTATAATTTAAATAAAGACGAGGAGTTCAAGGAATTAGTCTTTGAACGCTCTCGTTATGTTTATAACGATGCATTAGAGTATTTTGACAAGAATTTTTTAAGGCAGATTAATAGTTTAGGTATTGATAAAGCATTAGAAGAAATTAAGCTGGACGGTGAGTAATATGCGTCCTTTTCAGTATAAAAAATCACTGAATACAGGTGATTTTAGAAATCGAATTAGCATTGAACAGCCTGTAATAATAAAAGATGAATTAAACCAAGTAATCCAAACATCTTGGCAAGAATTAAAGAAAGCCTGGTCAATGATAAAAACGGTGAAAGGTTCCGAGTACATTGAAGCTTCAGCTTCACAAGCTACACGGGTTTATCGTTTTGTGATTCCTTATGCTTCTGATATTACAGAAGAAATGCGAATTAATATGAAAGGTCGTATCTTTGATATTATCGAACCGCCAATGAATGATGATGAAATGTATCAAACATTGACTATTATCGCAAAGGAGCATACTTAATATGAATGATTTTGCGAGTGAGATTGCTAGAGAATTACAAAGATATGCAAATGTTGTGGAAGAGGATATGGAAGCCGCGAAGGAGAAAGCAACAGACAACCTTTTGAATGAATTAAAGCAAAAAAGTCCTAAAAGTAAACGCACCAGCGGACGAAAATATGCAAACGGATGGCGTAAGAAGAGAGATAGTAATGCAATTATCGTTCACAATGCATTGAAACCACAATTAACACATCTTTTAGAAAAAGGACATGCGAAGGTTGGTGGTGGACGTGTACCAGCTAAAGTTCATATCGCTCCAGCGGAAGAAAAAGCGATAAATGAATTTACTGAACTTGTTGAAAGGGCGATTCAACAATGACATTAGGAGAATTAACAAAGATTCTTGAAGCTACAGGTTATCCTGTGGCTTATTCGCATTTCACAGCAACACCAGGTAATCCAGTTCCAGCGCCACCGTATATCTGTTTTCTTGTGGATGTTTCAGCAAATTTAATGGCTGATAACAAGGTGTATCACAAGATAAATGATGTAAATATAGAGCTTTATACAACTAAGAAAGATGTAGTTGCGGAAGCCAAGCTAGAACAAGTCCTAGATGATCACGAGATTCCTTATGACTCGTATGGGACTTTTATTGAATCTGAAAATATGTATCAAAAATTTTATGAAACGAGGTTGATATAAATGAATGAAAATAAAGTAGCATTTGGTTTAAAGAATATCCATTATGCGCTTTTCAATATTAAAGATGGTGTAGTTACATTTAATACACCAATTCCATTACCTGGTGCGGTTGAATTAACGTTTGATCCACGAGGGGATTTAATTGAATTCTACGCTGATGACATGCTTTATTACGCTGCAAGTAATAACCAAGGGTATGATGGAACGCTTTCTATTGCGACTATTCCGGAACAATTTGCAATTGATGCACTAGGAGAGGAATTAGACGAAGAAGATGGTGTGCTAAATGAGTTAGCGGATGCGAAAGGAAAATCATTTGCATTATTATTTGAATTTGATGGCGATGTACGAGCAACTCGACACGTTATGTTTAACTGTTCTGCAAGTCGTCCAACACTTGCATCTAAAACGAAAACAAATTCAGCGGAGCCAAATACAAATGAACTTAAATTTGTATCCAGCCCTATTGATATTAATGGAAAACGTATGGTTAAAACGAAAACTACTACTAAATCAAAAACAGATATTTATAATAATTGGTACAAAAAAGTGTATACAAAAGTACCTGTATTACCAAAAGGAGCGTAAGTAAATGGAAAAGACAATTACAATAGACGGAAAACAGGTCAAATTAAAAGCTAATGCAGCATCGGCCAAGCGATATAAGGCGCAATTTAGACGGGATTTATTTGCCGATATGTTTAAATTAGGAGCTATAGGTACATTCGCTTCGCAAGATGCAACAGAAGGTACTATTGATTTTTCCAACTTAGATTTCGACAAAGTAGATTTTGAAGTTTGTTATGATTTAGTTTGGTTATACGCTAAAACAGCTGATCCTGAAATTCCAGACCCGATGACTTGGTTAGAAGGATTTGATGAGTTTCCTATTTACGATATAATGCCGGAAATTAATGAGATGGTTCAAAAAACAATGGGAGCAAAAAAAAAGTAAAGAAAATTAATGGAGAGCAAGGGGCTTTCGGTGATGAAGAATTAAGCACTGAATTGTTCCTTGCTCTTTGTTATGAAGCAAAGCTCACATATTGGGACTTAGAAGTGATGACGATTGGTGATTGTTTTGATTATATCGCTGAGTATGCTGAAATGAAAAATCCAGGAAAAGAAAAAGTTCGAAAAGCAACTCAAGAAGACTTTAATGCTTTCTAAGAAAAAGGGGTGAGATAATGGCAGGAGGAAAAATTAAAGGAATTACGATTGAAATTGGAGGAAATACGCAGCCGTTACAAAATGCCTTAAAAGACGTGAATAAGCAAAGTGATTCTTTGACTAAAGAGTTAAGAGATGTTGAACGTTTATTAAAGTTTAATCCCGGTAACGTTGAGGCACTTGCTCAAAAGCAACAGTTGCTTACACAACAAATTGAAAAAACTACACAAAAGCTCGATAAATTAAAAGAAGCGGAGCAACAGGTTCAAGAGCAATTTCAAAATGGGAAAATTTCAGAAGAGCAGTATCGCGCATTTAGGCGTGAAATTGAATTTACACAAGGGTCACTTGATGGTCTGAAAAACAAGCTCGGTAATATGAAAGCCGAACAAGAAAATGTAGCAAGTTCAACACGGCAATTAGAAACTTTATTTAGTGCTACAGGAAAAAGTGTTGATGATTTTGCGAGCACATTAGGTAATCGTCTTGTAAATGCAATTAAAAGTGGATCGGCTACAAGTCGACAGTTAGAACAAGCAATTGGTCTTATTGGTCGTGAAGCTTTAGGAACTGAAGCTGATATTGAAAAATTACAACGCGCCCTCCGATCTGTGGATGCCGGAAACTCTATTCAACAAGTACAAAATGAGTTAAGAGATTTACAACAAGAAGCTGGCAGAACCGAGAAGAAGTTTGAAGGTCTAAAAGTGGGATTAGAGAATGTTATCGGTGGATTAGCAGCAGGTGGTGGAATTGCGACAGCTGTTGAAAAAGCACTTGATATGTCAAAATTGAAAACCAAAATTGATATATCTTTTGATGTCCCTGAATCCTCGAAAAAATCAGTAGAAGAAGCAATAAGAGGCGTAACAGCTTATGGAGTGGATGCTGAAGAATCACTTGCTGGTGTACGTAGGCAATGGGCTTTAAATAAAGATATTAGTGATGAAGCGAATGCATCTATCGTTAAAGGTGCAGCAACAATCGCGCAATCCTATGAAGGTATAGATTTTACAGAGTTGATTCAAGAAACCTATGAAATAGGAAATGAATTAGGAATAACGCAAGATAGTGCTCTTGGTATGGTTGATGCCTTGTTAAAAATGGGATTTCCGCCAGAACAGTTAGACATCATTGCTGAATATGGTAGCCAGCTAACCCGTGCAGGCTTTAAAGCTGAGGAAGTCCAAGCAATTATGGAGGCTGGTGTTGAAACTGGTAGTTGGAATATCGATAATCTTTTAGACGGACTGAAAGAAGGTAGGGTCCAATTAACTGAATTCGCACAAGGAGCTGATAAGGCATTAAAAGAAGCGCTTGACGGTTCGGGTATTGCAACTGAACAAATAGAAAAATGGGGAGCATCTGTCGCTAAAGGCGGAAGAGATGGCGCAGCAGCGATGGTAGAAGTAGCTAAAGCTATTGACGGAATAGAAGACCCAGTTAAGAAAAATCAGGTTGGGGTTAAAGTTCTAGCCACTATGTTTGAAGATCAAGGTCAAAATTTAACAAACACTTTAATTGAAGCTTCTAAGAAAACAAAAGATCTTCAACAAAACCAAGACAACTTAAATGAATCTGTTAAAAAATTAGATGCAAATCCAGCTGTAAAGTTCCAAAAAGCGATGGGCGATTTACAAATGGCTCTTGAACCTATACTAGGAGTAATTGCTGATGTTGTTGCTAGTATTGCAGATTGGATTTCTAATAATCCAGAATTAGCAGCGACATTAGCAGCAGTTGCAACGGCTATCGGAGTAATTTCAGGGGCACTTATGGCTATTGCACCAATTGTTGTATCGGTCATGGGGGTATTTGAAATTGGAGCCGCCGCGGCACTAGGTATAGTTGCTATTGTTCCTATTATCATAGCCACTATAGTTGCTCTAGGAGTGGCTATTTATAAAAACTGGGATGATATTAAAAATTGGACAATAGAAGCATGGGATTCTATTAAAGAGTACTTAATAGAGCTTTGGGATGGGATATCCCAATCCTGTAGTGAAGCATGGTCTTCATTTTTAGAAGCAATGCATGAATTTTTTGATCCGATAGGTCAATTTTTTAGTGATTTATGGGAGGGTGTAAAGCAGGCGTGTAGCGATGCATGGAATTCTACTGTTGAATTCTTTTCTGAAGCATGGTCTTCTTTCATAGAAATGATGCGCAGTTTCTTTGATCCGATAGGTGAATTCTTTAGTAGTTTATGGTCTGGCATTGTTGAAACCGCTTCCTCTTGGTGGTCCTCTTTAGTTGAAACGGCGTCTGAATTGTGGGGAACATTAACGCAAGCATGGCAAGAAACATGGGATACAATTCTTACTGTTTTAGATCCAATTATTTCGGCAGTTTCTACCGTTTTAGAAGCTGGTTGGTTGTTAATACAGGCAGGTGCACAAATTGCATGGGCGGCAATCTGTCAATATATTATTCAACCGATTCAGGAAGCTTACGACTGGGTAAGTACACAAATCGGTGAAATGGTCACTTGGCTTGGTACACAATGGGAAATTGCAAAAGCTATGGCACAAATTGCTTGGGGACTATTTAAGCAATATATTATTCAACCTGTTCTAGACACTTGGAACTTAGTAAAAGAAAAGTTCAGTGATTTAGTTTCTTGGCTAAATTCACAATGGGAGACAGTTAAATCATATACATCAGCAGCATGGGGGTTATTTAAACAATATATTATAAAACCTGTACAAGATACTTGGAATTTAGTAAAAGAAAAGTTTAGTGATTTATCCAATTGGATGTTAGGAATTTGGGCGAAAATAAAAGGCTATACACTTGAAGCGTGGAAGATGGTTTATACATACATCGTTGAACCAGTTATTTCAGCTTATAATTCTGCAAAAGAGAAATTCAATGATATGTACAATACAGCACGGGAAAAATTTGATTCTGTTAAGAATGCAGCTCAAGAAAAATTTGAAGCGGCAAAACATTTCATTATAGATCCAATTAAAGATGCAGTTGACAGTATAGAAAAATTCATTGGAAAGATTAAAGGATTCTTTAGTGACTTGAAGTTGAAAATTCCAAAACCAGAAATGCCACCTCTTCCACACTTCAGCTTACAAACAAGCACGAAAAATGTTTTAGGTAAAGATATTACATTTCCGTCAGGAATTAATATTGATTGGCGTGCAAAAGGCGGTATCTTTACTAAACCAACTATCTTTGGAATGAATGGCGGAAACTTGCAAGGTGCAGGAGAAGCGGGGCGAGAAGCAGTGCTTCCTCTGAATAAAAAGACACTTGGAGATATTGGTGCAGGAATTGTGGCAGCTATGCCACGACAACAATTTGCTATGCCGAGAGAAATAAATCAACTAATGGGTGACATGAGCCGTATGATGGCTAGTTCTGTGAGGCAATTATCAGGATTAAAGAGTGTCATGAGTGGTGTGTATGGAAGTATGTCAAATAGTAGACAAGCTATGGCAAGCAGCGTATCAAATCAAGTGATTAATTACGGATCTGGTTCATCTTCTAGTGGTGAAGTTATTCCAATGCTTGGTGGAGATTTAGTTATTGAAGTGCCTGTTAATTTAGAAGGAAGAGACGTGGCACGCGGTACTTATCGCTATACAACCGAGTATCAAGAAAGAGAAGCAAAAAGAAACTCAGCCTTTTAGGTTGGGGTTTCTTTTATTTTATAAAGAAATGAGGTGTTGGCATGAGTTCTTTTACTTTTAACAACCAACGAAAGGAGTACATTCAAATAGAAAAGGGATGGAGTCCACCAACATGGGCACCTTTAAAACGTAATTTCTTAAAAACACCTGGATATCCAGGTGCGAGATTATTAGGAACGGATACTGACCCTCGTCCACTTCCTGTCCCTGTAGGAATTATCGTTCCAGATGGAACAGATTTAGAAACGTTAAAAGAAGAAATAGCAGCATGGTTAATTACAGAAGAAGCAGTTGAGCTAGTATTTGATGCAACTCCTGATCGAACATATTTAGCTATAATTGATGAAGATTTTAATCTTGATGATTTCGTTACGTTAGGTAAAGGTACTTTGAAGTTTATTTGTCCGATGCCTTATAAATTAGGACCTACCCGAACAGTAGAATTTCAAACAGGTGCACTGGGGTTAATGGCAAATGTTCAAAACAAAGGAACCGTTCATTCTAATCCTATTATTGAGATTGACATTAAAAAACCAAACACTTTTTTAGATGTATGGTTCGGTGGGGTATCTTTAAGTGATAGGGATTATTTTCGTATCGGTATGCCACTAAAAACTGTGGAAAAGCCTGTAGAAAGGAATCAACGTATTGTATGGGATGAAATGGCTACCACGGTCGGATGGAGTAAAGTCAGCTCAATGGAAGATGGTGAGCCAGTTGGCGAAATGAAATCAGATAAATATCAATTTTATTGTTCTGATTTTGGTACTGGAACAGGGAAAGGATGGCATGGTGCAGCTGTTAAAAAGAGTATACCTGGTGGTCCAGTACAAGATTTTATTATGCAAGCCTATGTTACTTGTAAGAGTAAAAAAATCAATGAAATGGGACGAGTTGAGATAGCAATACTCGATGAAAATAGTAAGGTACTTTCAAAAATTGCTATGAACGATCTCTATTGGCAAGCCGAACAAAATTTTGGAACGATGGTTATTGGATACGATAATAAGCCAGGGAAAACAGGATTGATTTATGAAAGCGGTGATTATCCGAATACATGGAATCAATATTTTGGTCGATTGTGGATAGCTAGAACAGGAAACGTATGGGAAGCGTATATTTCAAAATTCCTTCCTGGGACAAAAAAAGATGATTCAGAACGTTTCGCACGGTGGACTGATGAAAATAACTATCACATGGAAAAAGCAGCTCAAATACAGATTAGCATTATGCAATGGCAAGATGTACCTCCAGTAGAAGCGATGTCAGTTAGTGATTTAAAGTTTTGGAAAGTAAATTTAAATACGAAAAATACACCGCCTTATATAGTAGATGTTGGCGATAAAGTTGTAATTGATACTGAAAATAGTCATGTAACGATTGAGGGGAAGGATGCAATTAATATTAAGGACATTTTCAGTAATTTTCCTGTCATCAATAAAGGTATGAATACACTAGAAATCATGCCTTCTGATATCGGAACAGCAAAGGTTAAATATAGGGAGCGGTTTAGATGAGAACACCAGGTGGAGTCTTACATATTATTGATTTTAAAACGAGTCAAACCGTTTCAGCTATACAACCAAAAGATTATTGGGATGATAAACGTCATTGGGAAATCAAGAATAATATCGATACTTTAGAGTTTAAAGTATTTGATAATACGAAATATGCCGCAACACTTATGCAACAAAACTTAGTGTTAAAAGAAGTAAGGGATGGGCGTATTGTTCCGTATGTAATCACTGAAGTAGAGAAAGATCCTAATGATAGATCCGTCATTACTTATGCATCAGGTGCATGGATTAATCTTGCTAAAGATGACTATATTCGTCCGCAGAAAATTGAAGGTAAGACAGTAAATGAATTTATGGATATTGCTCTTGTAGGTACAAAATGGAAGCGTGGTAAAACGGAGTATGCTGGATTTCATTCTACGACTATTGATGAATTTATAGATCCATTGAGTTTCTTAAAAAAGATTGCTTCCCTATTTGAACTAGAAATTATATACCGTGTTGAAGTGGTTGGTTCTCGAATTGCAGGTTGGTATGTAGACATGGTGAAAAAAAGAGGAAGAGAAACAGGAAAGGAAGTCACGTTAGGTAAAGATTTAGTTGGAATTAAACGTATTGAAAACTCACAAAACATTTGTACAGCTTTAATTGGCTTTATCAAAAAAGAAGGTGGAGAAGTTCTCACTATCTCAGATATAAATAAAGGTATTCCATATATTGTGGATAACGATGCATTTCAACGTTGGAATGAAAAAGGTAAACACAAATTTGGATTTTATACTCCAGAAACAGAAGAAGATATAACACCAGAACGCTTATTGACTCTTATGAAAATAGAGTTAGCAAAACGTGTGAATACCTCTGTCTCTTATGATGTTCAAGCACAAAGTATAGGGCGTGTATTTGGACTAGCTCACGAGTTAATCAATGAGGGAGATACAATTCGAATTAAAGATATTGGATTCACACCTAAGCTTTATTTAGAAGCAAGGGCAATCGCTGGTGATGAATCACATACTGATCCTTCGCAAGATAAATACGCATTTGGTGATTACCGTGAGATTACAGATCCAAATGAAGAACTACGAAAGATTTACAATCGTATCCTTAGTTCACTAGGTAGTAAGCAAGAACTGATAAATCAGTTAGATAAATTAGTGAAAGATGCAAATGAAACAGCTAATAATGCTAAGAAAGAATCAGAAGTAGCAAAAACACTGGCTGAAAAAGTTCAAGAGAATCTTAAAAATAATACGGTAAATATTATTGAAGCTAAAAATCCACCGACCGATAATCTTATAGTAGGTAAAACATTATGGCGAGATATTAGCAATGGTAAACCTGGTATTTTAAAAGTGTGGAACGGTAAAGGTTGGGAGCTTCTTATTCCTGATGTGGAAACTATCAAGAAAGAAACAATGGAGCAGGTTAATAAGGATATTAAACTTACAAAAGAAGAATTAAATAAAAAAGTGGAAGAAGCGCAAAAAGAAGCTTCGGGACAATTCAAGGAAGTTAAAAATAGTCTCCAAGAAGTTTCGCAAACTATTAAAAATGTACAAAACTCTCAAGGTGAAATTAATAAAACTGTCTCTGAAATGAAACAAACCAACGAAGGTTTTACTAAATCTATTGAATTATTAACAAAAAAAGATGGTGAAATCACTGGAAAGTTAAATACAGTAGAAGAGACTTTTGAAGGTACAAAAAAGTCAATCTCTGAGGTGCAGCAAACAACAAATGCTTTAAAGAAAACTACAACTGAAATTACAGAAAAGGCTGGTCAGATTAGTAAGAAGTTGGAGAGTGTAGAAAAGAAAGTTAATAACGATAAAGCTGGAGGACGTAATCTGTTATTAGATTCAAATGCTAAATACGAAAAAACAGATTATCTAATCAATCCATATTCTCTAACCGAAAATTTCTCTACAGGTGAAGAATATACATTTGTAATTAAAGGTAGCGTTCCGAAGGGGCAGAAGTTCGGGATTTGGCAAAATGGCGGTTCGAATAATGTTGGATATGCAACAAGTGTTTATGCGAATGGAATTACCTATGTAACTTTTAAAGCTGTAGCAGCAACGAGTGGAAATGAAAGGAAGTTGAGTCTGTATAACTTTCCAAGTAACACTACAAAAGCCATTGTAGAATGGGTTGCTTTATATAAAGGTAATAAGCCACAGGATTGGACACCAGCTCCAGAAAATCAAGTAACGAGCGATGAATTCACTAAGAAAACAACCGAGATTGAAAAAAGTGTGGATGGTATTAAAGAAAGTATTAAAACGGTAGAAAAAACACAAATCTTTTTTAATGAACGTGTTAACACTGTAGAAAAGAATGCAGAAGGAACAACTGCAAGTGTTAAGAAATTACAGGAAACACAAACTGAGCAAGGGAAAACATTAACTCAGGCGGCCACAACGATACAGCAACACTCTGAAGCATTGAAATTAACAATGAAAAAGAAAGATGTTGAGGATTATGTAGGCGGTTTAGGTACTGTCAACGAGTTGCGTGATGCTGATTTTAAGTTAGGACAGAAATATTGGTTTTGGAATAGCGGTAATGGGGCTATTGGTTCTGTTGATACGAATTTAAAATACAAAGGTATGAATACATTTGCAATTACCGTTACTGGCCAGACTCAAGATCGTTGGTGGGGACTTACAAGCCAATTCATTGAGTGTCAGGTTAACGAAGAATTTGTTGCATCAGGTTATTTCAATACTGATGGGAAAACACCTATTGATAGTGGTGGTGCATTTATTGAAATTGAATGGTGGACTGGTGACAAAAAAACTCGCATTAAAACAGCTAGAACAAATATCAAGGTTGTAAATCATACATGGGTTCGTGCTGTATGTTCAGATAAAGCGCCAGCCAATGCATCGTTTGTGAGATGGCGTTATTATGTTACAAGAAATGGGCGTTTATGGTGTACTGCACCTATGTTACAACGTGGCACCATAGCTACAGAATTTTGGTTACATCCGAAAGATCAAACGGATGTTGATAAAATGCTAGAAGATATAGCTAATAGAGTAGCTACTGAGAAATACAATCAGAAAGTTACAGAGTTAGAAAGAAGTATTGGCGCAAATGAAAAAGGTATTACAATCGTTTCTAGAAAACAAGAAACGTTTATAAATGAGACTTATAATGCCTATGCAAGGAAAACGGAATCTAGGTTAGAAGTTTTAGATGAAGGGATTTTAGCGCAGATTTTAAAGGACGGAATTGTCACTGCCATCAATATGTCCCCAGGGAAAATTACAATCAATGCTGCAAAACTGGATATTAATGCAGATACAATGGTCAAATGGCTAACAGCAAAAGGTATTGATACGAATCTTATTAGAATTAACGGTGATAAGATAACCATTGATAAAGATGGTGTAACTGTTAAAATGCTAGATTTTCTATTCCAAGACGAATGGGGAACAAAAACAACTGCGGTATCAAGACGAAACCTAATAGCAGATCCTGACTTTTCTAGTGTTACAAAGAAAAACATTGGACATAACGATTATTATGGATTTGAAGGTGGATATGGTCTTACTTGGAAGTCGTGGGGCAATGTAGTAATAGAAAAGAATACGCATATATTCGATTACGAACAAATGGTGAATGCTGCAAGGGTAGATATGTATAACTATCCGGAAACGATCGTGAATAATGGCATACATCCCGGAAATGAATACACAGTATCTGCTCACTTTAGAGCATCTATGATAAATGGTGTACGTAAAACAGGGAAACCACGTTTGCATGTATGTTGTGTTAAATTCCGAGACAATGTAAGTTACGATATATGGAATGAACAAAAAATGGACTTTCCTGAGCCGTCTACATTTTATGGAGAAATCAGAAGATATTCATTTACCTTCAAAGTGCCGAAAAACTATATCCCGCAACAACACGCATTGATTATTAAAGTTTGCTCTGGAAGTGCTGACATGAGACAAGGGACAGCGATTTGTGTAAGTGGTGTAACGCTATACAGTGGCAAATATGCATCTATGTATAATTGGGATCGTGCTGCAGCAGAAAGAGCAGATGGCATTCAGCCGTTTAACGCACTTGCTGTAGGCGGTGTGAATAACAATATATCTCCAGCACCAGACGGACAAACGTTTGATATAAGTACTGAAAAAGAAGTTAAAATCTTTAGGAATATACGAGCAATGCAGGGAGTTAACTTAGGTGGCGGTGGGTTCCAACAGTGGGGGCATATTCGTTTTACAGACGGTAATGCTGGAGCGGGTTTTTATGCGAGTACTCCAAGTGGTTGGAAATTTAATGCACTTGGATAGAAAGGAGAAGTAAGAATGAATGAGAATCAAATGATGCCACTTCAAGCAGGTGGAAGCTTTCCTTTTATGGGTAGGCTGGTGGAGGCAGAGCGCGCAGAGACAGGGGTTTTTGTTCAAATACCTGCTGATATGTTAAATAATGCAGGTATTCTAAAAGGTACTAGCAGGGTTGAAGTATGGAGAGAGATGGATGGGACGATAAGGTTTCGAATTGCTACACTGTGTGAAATATGTAAACGCGGAGCGCGTTTGTACCCACTGGATATGGGATTTGCGAAAAAGAACATTTGTTTAGAGTGTTATGCATCACTTACAGGGAATTACCCATCTCAAGAACCGCCAACACCAACTAATGAAAATAACACACAAACAGAGCAGGAGCAGCAATAGCTGGTCTTTTTTATTTTGAACAAAATACGGCTTTTGTATGGAAATTCCTACGATGTATTCACCAGGAATAAGGTTGTCTCATATCATATAAAGATTGCTTTATTAAGATGATAAAAGGATGTGAATGTATTGGAAGATGTATATGTAAAAATCGATAGTTTAAAAGCAGAACAAAAAGAAATTATGCGTGATATTCGTAATTTAGAAACTCGCACAACAATTAATGAGAAAGACATCGCTACAATTAATAAGCAATTAGAAAAGATTAGTATGAATACAACTTGGATTTTACGAATTATTATTAGCGCAATCACAATGTCGGTTTTGGGTTTAATATTAAAAGGAATGATATAAAACCTTAAAATAAAAGTACTTATTGAAAGAGGGACAAGCGTCTCTCTTTTTTATTGTAAATAAGGAGATGAAAAGATGGATCGTATTGATGTATTAATGAAAACATTTATTGCTACATTCGGTGGCTTTTGTGGGTATTTCTTGGGAGGATGGGATGCAACATTGAAAATCTTAGTAACGATGGCGGTTATTGATTATCTAACTGGCATGATTGCAGCAGGTTATAACGGAGAATTAAAAAGTAAAGTTGGTTTCAAAGGCATCGCCAAAAAGGTGGTGCTTTTTCTTTTGGTCGGAGCGGCAGCTCAATTAGATGCAGCGTTAGGGAGTAATAGTGCTATTCGTGAAGCAACAATTTTCTTCTTCATGGGTAATGAATTACTTTCACTGTTAGAAAATGCCGGACGAATGGGTATTCCGCTTCCGCAAGCTTTAACAAATGCAGTTGAGATTTTAGGCGGTAAACAAAAACAAGAAGGTAGAAAAGGAGATGTTAAGTAATGGGACAAATTATTGATATTTCAAAATGGAATGGTGACATTAACTGGCCAATAGCAAAGCAATACATTGATTTCATCATCGCTCGTGTACAAGATGGTTCAAATTATGTAGATCCATTGTATAAAGGATATGTACAAGCCATGAAGCAACATGGTATTCCTTTTGGTAACTATGCATTCTGTCGTTTCGTTTCTGAAAATGATGCAAGAATAGAAGCTCGTGACTTCTGGAACCGTGGAGACAAGAGCGCGACAGTATGGGTTGCAGATGTTGAAGTAAAAACAATGAATGATATGAGAGCGGGCACACAAGCATTTATTGATGAACTACGCCGATTAGGTGCTCAGAAAGTCGGTTTATACGTTGGTCATCATATGTATGCTCCGTTTGGTATGGCAAATGTAAAATCTGACTTTGTTTGGATTCCTCGTTATGGCGGTAATAAGCCAGCTTATCCATGCGATATTTGGCAATACACAGAGACAGGCAATGTACCTGGTATCGGTAAGTGTGATTTGAACCAATTGATTGGCAGTAAATCATTATCTTGGTTTACAGGAGAAAAACAACCAGAACAAGCTATTGCCAATGGCGGCTATCAATATGTTAAATCTGGTGGTTTTGGTATTTCATTAGTTCAGGAAGTCGTAAACGCTATGAATGAGCGTGGAACAAAAGGGAAGGTTGTCTCTGATCCATTAACTGGTTTAGCGTACTTACAAACTGAAGTACTACCTAATGGCGAACTTGATATGATTACAGCTTGGATGGATGAAAGAAACTGGTGGTACGAGTACATTAAAAAATAAAACAAAAGAATAGTTTTATGAACAAAAATTATTATCTGGTTCTATATGTAGATAACTATATATTGATTTTCATCTATATAAATGTTAGTGTAAATATACACCGTTTCTTATTTATCTATGAGTACTGTCTGTAGAACGAATAGAATAATTTGAAAAAGATCCTCTTTTGCACCTATATGCAGAAGGGGATCTTAATTTTTATGAGATTTAAAATTTACTTTTAGATAACGCTTTAAGTACTGGCTTTACAATTAAACCTATTAAACGAAAAATTTTAAATATAGAGCGTACAACCTTCATGAAGATGCTCCCCTTAAATTAAAGGACATATCTTATTCCTTTATTTCTTTTATTGCGTTTAGTGAATCTTTAAAGTATGCCAAACCATCCATTACAGATTGTTCATACCCTTTAACCTTTTCTTTATCCTTTTCGTCTAAGCCTGAAAACATGCCGGCTACTGCCTTTTGATATACTGTTAAGGAATCTATCAGTCCGATTTGTAAATCTGTGTACTCCTTAGGTGGGTGAAGAGATTTTATCTTGTCAGCCTCTACTTGTACTTTATCATACTGCGCTTTTAATTCGTCTTTATTTGTCAATAGTGTTTTATCTTTTTCAATTATTGGTTTCGTTGCGCGTAATTCAGATTCAAACTTATTAGCAAGTTTATACACTGTCTCTTGATACTCTTTTATAGTACTGAATCTCGTATTGTCTTCTATCTTGTCTTCCTTTTTAATTACATCTTTCTCTTTACTTACTTCTTTTTTACTAGCATCTTCATCTTGTATTTTCTTCTCTAACTCGTCTTTCTCTTTACTTATTTTTTCTTTACTAGCTTTTTCATCTTGTATCTTCTTTTCTAACTCGTCCTTTTCTTTATGTAGTTTATCTACTTCTTCATTTAACGATTTTATAACATCCTTATCAGATCTTGTTTCAGTTTTCTTTTCTGACTCTGCTACTTGTAAGTTATCAGTTTTCTTTTCTTTTTCTATGTCATTATTTGAACAACCTATCGCTGATAACATAATTGGAAGTGCTAGACATATTAGTTTCTTGTTTTTCATTTCTCCTACCCCTTTACTTCTTATTTTGTAGATTCCCTTTATACTCTATTGTTTACGTTTTTATACAGCTTACTTGCTTCTTTAGCGTTTCCTTGCTTTCATTACTACTTCACTTTCTAATTCCATCATTTCAAATGTATCACCGTTAAAGGATAATACTTTGAATTCCGCATATGGTGGTAAGTCTATACCTTCTTTCTCTGAGCCATGCTCTATAAACTTCTTATACTTGAAGGTAATTTCTTTCTTAATCCCGTCATACTTCCATTCACCTATCATATGAGTTTGATTACGCTCTTCCTTGTTTTCACTCTCATACATGAGGAAAGAACCATCTTTCTTTAAGTCAAAACCTAGATTAAATTCACCATTTCGATATGTACCCCAATCAGCTACTAACTCCTTACCGTTTGCAGAGATATTAACAGTCCCTTCATCAGAGTCTTTCTTTTCTTTCTGTTTCTTATCCATTGCTTTCTGTTTTGCCCCAGGATAATCCGCTTCAAAATCTTCGAATAAGGTTTCCAACAAACGAGGTCCGTAGTTTACATCATTCATACCTTTTTCTAGTACTTCTTTTAGTCTTACAGTACCAATTCTACCGTCGCCGAACTTTCTAATATCTTCTTCTACTCTATTTAATCCTTCTCTACTCTTTGTTACAGCTTCTTTAATTAGGTACTCCTGCTGCTCTTCATACTTTTTCGGTGCATTCATGCTTTCTAAATCATCCAATACAAGTCTCGTATCCGTAATAGCATCTATTGTAGGCTTTGTAATTGATTCACCATCTTCCATCATTGATTTAGCTTTTGCTTTTATACTATCTATTTCTTGTTGTAAGTCTAAACGTAACTCAAATGCACGATTGACATATTCTTTTTCGGATAATTTATTTGTACTCTTTTCTTTCTTATCTATATTATCTGTAGGAAAACCTTCTGTATCGTCTTTATCAGAGGATTGTTTGTCTGTATCTGTTTTCGTTTCTTTACTGTATGAGTCTAATTGTATGTCTTTTTTCGGTGTAGACTTTTTTTTCGTTTCTTCTTGCTTAGCCGTAATAGTTGCTAATGCACCTCTTAGTTGTTTTTCAATATCTTCATCACTATAATGCATTTTTTTCATATCTTCTATCATTTTATCTGCTTTAAACTCTTTGTCTACCTGTCTAAACTCTGATTGAGTAAGTCCATATGTCTCTGTTGTACAAGCTGATAATAACATGATAGGTAAAGCTAACGTTATAAGTCTTTTTGCTTTCATTATGAATCCCCCTTGATAACTAAAGCCTTCTTATTTCAATGTTTTTATTGCTTCTATAAACTTGTTTGAAGCCTCGTTCGTTAGGTTTAATCCTCTCATAAACTCTTCGCTTGCTATGTTGTCTATGCTAGTATATTGAATACTAATTGCATCTTGCATAGTCTTCATTGAGTCTAAAATAAGTTTATGAGTTTCTTCTTGTTTATAGGCTGGGTCATGACTTGGTTTCAAGTTATCATACTTCTTTGTTACGTCTCTTAAGTATAATAGTGCGTTTTTATAACTATCTTTTGAAACACTTAAAGTGCTATCTTTAGCAACTATCGTAGACAGGTCATTCATGGCGCTTTCTAGTTCTTTGTTTAAGTCAAGTACAGAAGCTTTATAATCTACTGCTACTTGCATTTGGTTCTCCTTAACTGGAGTTTCCTTCGTTGAATCCTCTTTAATTGTAGTTTCTTTCGCTGTACTATCTTTAGGGTGGTCTTTAGACATATCACAACCTACCCCTAATAACATGATTGGAAGTGCTAAACATATTAGTTTCTTTGGTATCATTGTGTATACTCCTTTTTAAAATTATTGTAATTAATTAACATATGGAACCATACCATAAATTACATAAATAAGATATATAAATTTTTGTCTTTAAGAAAAATTTTTGAGTGTTTTACCGATATGAAAACATGTATTACGGTTTAGAGAATCTCATATCATATGCTTTTTAAAAATTTCTCCCTTATCCCATCCTCAGTGTTTGGGATTTTTTATGCTTATAAAGGTTGAGGAACAAAATAGAAATTGACTACACAATTAATGTAATACCGTGAAATTTGTTTATTGTATTAATGAAGAGTTCGATAAACATGCTTGGAAATGAAAATAAATTTACAGACTGTGAAATGAATATATAATAGAAGAAAAAAGAAATATTTCTATTGTCATTACCCTGTTGGCGTCAACCTCATGCGCCTAATGGCCAC
>NZ_NVAP01000069.1 GCF_002567495.1 Bacillus cereus
ACTCGTTGTTTTTTATGCATATGTAAAATTTGAATTCGAATTATATATTGTTTTTAAATTTTGTAAGTTTTTCTTTTCATTTTTCTTAATAGCATTGATATATGTAGGGAAAAAGAGTGGAGAAAGGTTACATTATTATGCAATAAACTCATATTTATGCATCTCCTTTAAATATTAGGCTAGCATATATTTTTATAAATTTAAAATGAAATGCTTAGATTGTGATTGGTATTTGAAAAAAGATATCTATTTTTGACAGAATAATCTTTCAATTAATCCCGAAAAGAAATACAATATAAGGAAATACACATATGACTTGGGAAATAGAAATCATGTAATAGATTTATCTGGTAGTAACGATACTGGCAGTAAGCTTCAAAATTAAGTTTGGAGATTAATTGCGTGTAAAAGTTAGGCTAGTTTAACTAGTATGTAGTGTATCGAGTATAAATTTTGAAAGGGGAATAAATGCAAAAATGAAAAAGATCATAATTTCAGATCTTGATGGGACTTTATTAAGAAGTGATAAAACAATTTCGCAGAAATCTATTAATATTTTGAGGGAATGCAAGAATAATGGAGACGAGCTAATTTTTGCTACGGCAAGGCCTCCCAGAGCAATAAATCAATATATTCCCAACGTGTTAAAGAATGAGATTATCATTTGTTATAATGGAGCGCTTGTTCTTAAAGGTGATGATATTTTATATGAAATGATGATTCCTAAAAATATCATTTTAGAGATTATAGAAATAGGAAAAAAGTATAATCTTCATCAGATTTGTCTTGAAATAAATGATAAGTTGTATTCAAATTTTGATGTTACTGAGTATTTTGGTAATGTACCGTGTAAAGTTATGGATGTAAAAGAGTTGGATTTTGAAAAAGCTTCGAAGGTAATAGTTTGTACTAAGGACCCAATCAGTAAGGGGTTTACTAAAGAATTACCTATTGAGTGTAGTGCAGTCATTACAGATAACGGGACATTGTGTCAAATCATGCATGCAGAAGTTTCGAAATGGAATAGTATTCAACATGTTCTAAAGCATCTAAAACGAGACGCATCTGAAGTAATTGCATTTGGAGATGACTATAATGATATGGAAATGATAGAGAAGTGTGGGGTTGGTGTAGCGATGAGTAATGCTGTTGAGGAATTAAAATCAGTTGCTAAGTTTATTGCGAAAAGTAACGATGAGGACGGTGTTGCTACATTTTTGGAAAGTAATAGTTACGTTTATATTAATTAGAATGAAATATGCTACATCTGCTTTTGATAGATAGAAATTATGAAAAGGGTTATTGGGGAGGAAACAAGCGAGATGAAAACATTATTGAAAATAATAGGTGTTATAGCTGGTATGGCGGTAATCGGAGTGGGTTTAACATACGGTATGCTGCATTATTTGAATAATAGTAAACCAACTGCGAAAAAGGCATCACCAGCTGCTCCAGCAGTAGAAGTACTAGCTGATAGTAACGTAAAAGCAGAAGATGCAAAGCTTTTAGAAAATGGAAACTATTCATTACCGAATAGTGGTTTTAATAAAAATTTTAAATGGACAGATGAAAACATACAGACAGCATTACATGAAATGGCACATCAAAAAGCGAAAGCTGATCAAAAGTGGGGCTATATTTTTATTACACAAGAACGGATTGAAAGTTTAATTGATATTGTAAAGAGTAACGATCTTGTACAGGGAAGCACATATGTAGATATTTTAGAACGATGGAAACAAGGGAAATATGAAAAGGTTGATGCAGATCATAATAAGATTTGGAAATTACAAAGTGGGAATTTAGGAGAAGGAAAAGGAGTAATGTCGGAAGCTGAGCAAAAAGAATTAATTAATCAAGTGTTTATGAAAAAAGGTACATATTCAGGTAGTAAATTAATTGCGGATGGGGGAAAGACTGATAAATAAGATACATATTGATTTTGAAACACCTTCGTTGTTATAAATACGAAGGTGTTTTTTGTTGACACAAGAAATAAATGGGAATATGATTCATATATGAAATAAATTCGAGGGGCTTAAATATATATATGAATAACAGAGAGCTTTACGCGAATATTCGTGATGTTTATCATTTACTTCAAAAAAATTTAGATAAGGCAATTGAACAGTATGATATAAGTTACGTTCAATTTGGCGTAATTCAAGTACTTGCGAAATCTGGGAAAGTATCCATGTCAAAGTTAATTGAAAACATGGGATGTGTTCCAAGTAATATGACAACGATGATTCAAAGAATGAAGCGTGATGGTTATGTTATGACAGAGAAGAATCCAAACGACCAACGTGAAACGCTTGTTTATTTAACTACAAAAGGCGAAGAAACAAAGAAGCAAGTAGATGTGCAATATGGTGATTTTTTGAAAGAGAACTGCGGTTGTTTTACGAAAGAGGAAGAAGAGTATTTAGATGCTTTGTTATTAAAGTGGAAGAACCATTTGAATTAAATATAATAAAAATGTAACACGCTGTTACATTTTTATTTATATAAATACTTCATATATGAAATAAAACTAATGCAACAAAAAAAGAAGGGAGGATAATTACAAAGATTTATTTCATATGTGAAATAAAGGGGGGTTATATATGGAGATAAAGTCGATGATACGTATTTTGGCAGTTGTAGCTTTTTTTATTGGGCTAGACTCATTACTTGTAGCACCTTTATTACCAGCAATTACAGAAACAATAAGTATTCCGGATGGGAGTGGAGGACTTTTAATTACTATTTATGCACTTTGTTATGGAATAACAGCACCTTTATTTGGGCCAATGTCTGATAAAGTAGGAAGGAAACGTATGATTGTAATTGGATTTGTTATTTTCTCAATTTCTACATTTTGTACAGGAATAGCAAAGAGTTTTGAAACCCTTTTATTATTTCGTGGTTTAACAGGTTTATCTGGTGCAATGGTTGTGCCAAGTATATTTGCATTAGTAGGAGATAAAATAGCATATGAGTCAAGGGGAAAAGCAATGGGAATGATTATGGGTGCAATGATAGGCTCGACAGTGATTGGGGTACCTATAGGGGCGTTTTTATCTGAAATAGGAAATTGGCAGTGGACATTTTATAACATAGGAATATTAACTTTATTTATTACATTACTAGTTAATCACATATTAGAAAACGAAAAAACAAGAAATGAGGCGCGTGTTGCTATAGCGAAAACGTTATTTACGTCATTGAAAATGGTTTTAGTAAATGTATCAGTTTTATTTGCGTTATTAGCAACATTTTTATGGACAATTGGATTACATGGAATGTTTTCATATATAGGTGTTTATTATAGAAATAACTTTGGACTTTCTGTTGGCCAAATAGGTATTGTCATCTTTTTGGCGGGAATTGGTAGTGTGGCCGGAAATATTCTTGGCGGGAAGTTGGCTGATAAATTAGGAAAAGGGATTGTCGTTTCCATTGCAAGTATTGTAGTCTCGATTAGTGTAATGATATTCTCGCTTTCTATAGAAAATTTAGTGATTGCAATTATTGTACATATAATGTGGAGTTTATTTATTGGGTTTGGTCAAGCTTCATTAACGGCTTTAATTTCAGAATTAAAACCAGCCGTGAGAGGGACTGTTATGGCATTGAATAGTTCTGCCATGTATATTGGTATGACTATTGCTTCTGGAGTAGCTTCACTTGCTGTAAGTAATGGATTGCCGTTTTTTTCTTTAGGCATTATGTGTGCAATCGCTAGTTTACTTGTCCTTCCGATTGTATATATTCTAGTTAAAGGAAAAGAATCATCGAATAAAAAGGGGATTACTATGTAAGTAATCTTTCAGAAAAATGAGTTGATATGTTTTGAAGAATATCAACTCATTTTTCTTTAAAACTACTTTTTTATATTTTTATCACTTTTAATAGTGAAAGAAACGACTGTAGTACCGGGGAAATCCATCTAGATTTATGATAGATGACATGACTTTGAATAACTGCTGGAGTTTCGATAGGTTGAAAACGTAGTTGTTCTTTTTGACAACTTTCTTGTACAACGATATAAGGAAGAATTGAAATGCCTAACTCACACATAACAGATTGTTTAATGACTTCAACATTGGAAGTTTCAAATGTTTTATCTGGAATATTCCCGCTTTGACGTAAAAAACGATCTACCATCGGTCTATACCCGCAGCTTTGTTCTGTAAAAATAAACTGGGTGTCCTGTAATAACTGAAATGGATTTGCGTGTGCAGCGGAATAAGCGGGTAGAATCCATCCAAATGTTTCATTACTAAAAGTGTGCGTAATAAAATCATTATGTTCTATACTTTCTCCAATTATGAAGATAACATCTGTTTCTCCTTCACGTAATTTTTGTAATGCTTGTTCATTTGTGTTTGTTTCCAGTACGATATTTACTTTCGGATTTTTCTGTTTGTAAGTACGTAATAATTGTGGTAATCGGTACACCGCTAATGATTCATTAGATGTAATACTTAATGTCCCTTCTAAATGATCGGTATTTTGGGGGATTTCTTGTGCTTTTTCATATATTGCAAGTAATTCTAAAGCATAAGGGTGAAATTGATGACCTGCTTTTGTAAGTAGTACCTTTTTTCCTAACCGATCGAAAAGAGGGATATGTAAATCGTTTTCTAAAGCTTTCATATGTGCTGTAACAGTAGATTGTGCATAACCTAGCGCATGAGCAGCTTTAGAAAAACCACCATACTTAACGATGGCACAAAATGTTTTAACATGTCTCATCTCCATAAATGTCCCCTCCTTTATTATCATGATTTGTGAATGATTATATCATGTATTTCAATTTTCCAAATGATTAAATCCCTTATAAAATGAAATTGTAGAAATATTCATTTAAGTGATATTGGAGGAGAAAAGATGACCAAAAAGGGCTATCATGTAGCTGTTGTTGGGGCTACAGGTGCAGTAGGGCAGAAAATTATTGAACTGTTAGAGAATGAAATGAAGTTTAATATAGTTGAAGTTACATTGCTTTCGTCAAAACGATCTGCTGGTAAGACAGTGCAATTTAAAGGAAGAGAGATAATTATACAAGAGGCAAAAACAACTAGTTTTGAAGGTGTAGATATTGCTTTTTTTAGCGCTGGTGGAGAAGTATCTAGACAATTTGTAACTCATGCAGTCTCTAGTGGCGCAATTGTAATTGATAACACAAGTGAATACCGAATGGTGCACGATGTACCACTCGTTGTTCCAGAAGTAAATGCACATACTTTAAAGGAACATAACGGTATCATTGCAGTTCCGAATTGTTCAGCATTACAGATGGTAACAGCACTTCAGCCAATACGAAAATCATTCGGATTAGAACGAATTATCGTTTCAACATACCAAGCTGTATCTGGTTCTGGAATTCATGCGATTCATGAATTAAAAGAGCAGGCTAAGTCTATGCTTGCAGGTGAAGAAGTGAAGAGTGATATATTACCGGCGAAAAAAGATAAAAAACATTATCCAATAGCGTTTAATGTACTGCCTCAAGTAGATATATTTACAGACAATGATTTCACTTTTGAAGAAGTAAAGATGATTCAAGAAACGAAGAAAATTTTAGAAGATGAAAACCTGAAAATGGCAGCTACTTGTGTACGTGTTCCAGTCGTATCAGGGCATTCAGAATCGGTTTATATAGAACTTGAAAAAGAAGCAACTGTTGCGGAAATCAAGGAAGTACTAATGGATGCACCAGGTGTTATTTTGCAGGATAGCCCTAGTGAACAGCTGTATCCAATGCCATTATATGCTGAAGGGAAAATAGATACATTTGTCGGAAGAATACGTAAAGATCCTGATACGCCAAACGGATTCCATCTCTGGATTGTTTCTGATAACTTATTAAAAGGTGCGGCTTGGAATTCAGTTCAAATCGCAGAGACTTTAGTGGAAAGGGGGATACTTTAATATAGATTAAAAAGCTGGGGAATCGTTAATGATTCCCCAGTTTGTATTTCATAATTGTTTTCTTTAGTTCGACCAACTTTAATTTAAATTAGTCGTTATTGAATTTTTATAAATATCCACTTTATGTGCAGTAAAGCGTAATGTTTTGGGTTCTGCATGAATTGTAAGGCTAATAACAATTGATAACGGCATTTCGAATTTTTTCGCAACATCTTCTAAAGCGATATACTCATCTTCTGCTTCGTTATAATAAACAACAGTACGAATTAATGCCTCGTCATTTTCAATATCAATTTCACACATCATAGGGGATTTTTCACCATTATGTAAGAGTAATTCGCCTAGTACAATTGAACCGTTTAACTCTTCTGTAAAAGTAGTAGTTGCTGCTGGTTTTACCCATGTTTCGTCATGTTCTTCATTTTCCTCTTCATCTATTGCCCATTCCCATATTGGATTTTGTTTTAGGTCCTCGATAGTTAATTCATCAATTGGTTTGCAATTACTCATACATATATTCTCCTTTTATTTTGATAAATAAGTTTTTTGATTTCATGAATTAGAGGATTGCTTATAAGTGGATTCAACAAAGTATTTTGCTCATTTGATATCCAAACTACTTTATTTTGAAATAAAGCTATTACGGTAATATTAACAAAGCTTTAATTGTCTAGTAAATAATTATTAGTGGAGATTTTAAAACGGGATGGTGTTAAAGGAAGATAGTAAATAACATCAAGGATGAATGAAATTCATTTGGTATGATATGGATATAATCAATGCGAGGGGGAATTGTAATGTATCAAGTAAAGGGTTATTTTTCATTACTAAAAGGAAGCCATTTTGAAATTGGAAAACAACAAGGGGAATTCGTGAAACAACATCCTTATCTCATTTCACAATTTATACAGGAAGAAAATTCAGTTTCGGATAACCATTGGACAGAATCTAGAAATATACTCAATGAATTCTGTTATGGAATAAATGAAGAAATTGAAGGGTTTTGTGATGTGTTAAAAATTCCTTCTAAAAATATGATGTATTATTATCAAACACTATTGAAAGCAGGTTGTAGCCATTGTGCAATATTACCTAAAAAGACCGATTCAGAGCATACATATGTATTAAGAAATTATGATTTGTCACCAGTAATAGATGATATGCGTTTTTGCTCGACGCATGTTGAAGGTGCGTATGCACATAGTGGTTTTTCTACTCAATATTTTGGTCGAACAGAAGGAGTTAACGAACATGGATTATCTGTTACATTTTCAGCATGTGGTCAGCCAGTAGGAAACATGGTAGGTTTACGAAAGCCAATGGTAAATGGTTTACAATGTTTTGCGGTAATTCGACTGTTGTTGGAGAAATGTAAAAATGTCCAGGAAGCTAAGTCACTAATAGAAGAAATACCAATTGCTAGTAATATTAATATAATAGTAGCTGATCCTTTAAACGCAGCACATATTGAAATATTTGACGGTCATCAATCCGCAACAACGATTGATGGTGACAATCAAGCTTTTATTGTATCAACAAACCATGCAGTTAGTTCATCTATTCAGAAATTAAATAATAGGAGATTAGAACAATCTACAAAGAGATATCACGTTTTACATGAGAATTTAAATAGAAATGAACAAGTGAGCATAGAGTCTTTAAAAGGGTTAGTAGAAGTAGAATATCCTGCTGGGCTGACAGTGCATAACTATGAAGAATGGTTTGGAACTTTACATTCTGTATTATTCGATTTACATGATCGTACAATGAATATTTGTTTTGGATCACCACTTTTAAATGATTGGTACTCATTAAAAGTTGGAGGGAGTCTGCCGTTTTCTAAGGTGAACGTGAACTTTAAAAATAAAACGTATACTGACTTTTGGAGGGAAGATAAGAATAAATTGATTCCGAAAAGATAAATGGGATAAGATGGTAATGTGGAGAGTGCATTTATACTGGAGGGATTACCAATGCTAAAAGTTACGTTATCATTTGTTCTTATCTTTTTTCTTGTAATTGCGATGTATATTACTTATCAAAAGAGAAAAAAATCCGGGCTAAAAGGATTGAAAAGTGCGTTAACTTCTATTTGTTTCTTTTCACTTGCAATCTTAAATATGTTTGCATATTGGTTTCATTTTGGCGGTATTATTACAGTACTATTTTCAATCGTATTATTGCTAGTCGGTGCTTATTTTACGAAATATATTCCGATTTTCAAAAAGGTACACTAAAGTTTATATATAATGCTTTACTTCAATTTGAAAAGAGATTATCTTATGAAACGGCTTCATAGGATAATCTCTTTTGTTCGTTTAATTTTGTAAAGAATGTACGATTAGTTTCAATTGCTGAATAAATTCTCGCGTTGCAGCGCACATATATTTATCTTTTCTATAAATAAGTCCTATATCTATTGTTGGAGTAGGATTTTCTATTTTAATTGCTTGAATGTTTTCGTTTTGCAAAAAGTCTATATACGGTTTTGGTAACACTGTAATCCCCATACCTTTTGAAACCATTTGAATTAAAGATTCCATCGTACTAATCTCTAAAATTGGTTTTGGTTTAAAGCTAAAGTTTTGACAATGAGATGTAATTAGTTCGGTTAAAAAGAAATTTTTAGGTAAAAGAATTAAAGGATAGTCTTGTAATTCTGCAATAGATACGTGATCACGTACAGTTAATGTATGGCTGGTTGGTACGACTAGTGTAAGTTCACTTTTATATAGCGGGATAGAAACAATCTCTTTATCTTGCACCGGGAGAAATGTAATACCAATATCTAATTCATTTTGTAATAATTTTTCACGAATTTCACCTGTGCGAAGTCCCAAAACAGAAAGCTCGATATTTGGATAAAGATTATTGAAATGTAAAAGGGTTGGTGGTAGTAAATAATTTACAACCGTTAACAATGATCCAATTTTTAAGGATCCGCTCTGTAATCCATTTAAATCTTGAATAGCTGAACGAGCTTGTTCGACTTCATGAAAAATGGTTTTACTATGTGATAATAAAATCTTCCCTGCTTCTGTTAAAGATATTTTTTTACCAATACGATCGAAAAGTGGCATTCCTACGTCATGTTCTAATGCACGTATTTGTTGACTTAGTGAAGGTTGTGAAATGTTTAATTTCTCAGCTGCTTTTGTAAAATGTAATTCTTTAGAAACAGCTAAAAAGTACTCTAGTTGTCGAAAATCGATTGGAATCACCTCAAATTGAATGATAGGTTATACCTATCATTATTATATAAATAATTGAATTGAACAATGATTTTAGGGGTTTTATAATCATCTTTATATAACAGAGAAGGTTGTGAAAATCAATCGAGAGAGAAAATTCATGTAACACCTTTAAAGGAGGAAATAGAATGACAAATGAATATCAACTATTATCTTTAAATATAGGACTACCAAATGAGGTTACATACGGTGGAAAGTTAATTCATACAGGCATTAATAAAAAACAAGTAAAGGAACCAGTATTTTTATCCTTTGTAAAATTTAATGGAGATGGACAGGCGGACTTAGTTCATCATGGAGGAGTAGATAAAGCAGTGTGTGTTTATACTGGTGATTACTATCCATACTGGGAAAAAGAATTGAATCAAGATCTTGTGTACGGGGCCTTCGGAGAAAATATAACAGTTAGTGGTATGCGCGAAGAGAATGTTTGTATTGGTGATACATTTGAGCTCGGAGAGGCAATCGTACAAGTCACACAACCAAGGCAACCTTGTTTTAAATTAGCGAAAAAATACAATGTTCCAAAGTTACCATTATATTTTCAAGAAACAGGATATACAGGATTTTATTTTCGTGTATTAAAAGAAGGGTGGGTATCACCAGTAGATACATTAAAAAGGTTGAAGTCCGACCCGAAAAATATTACAGTAGCGTTTGCTAATCGTATCATGCACAAGGAAAAACAAAATATGGAAGGGGTAAAAAGGATATTAGAAGTACATGCACTTTCAAGTAGTTGGAGAAAGTCTTTTGAAAAGCGTATGAGTGGAGAAGAAATTGCTACGAAGGAAAGACTTGAAGGGGTAAAAGAATAAAAATGTTTTTATAAAAAGTGTATTTCTATGAGTAAAAGCTAATAGAAATGCGCTATTTTTATATAATTAACTAATTAATATTCAAAAATCTTAATATCTTTTTATTCGACTTATTTTCGAATAATCGAAACATAAAATTAATTAGACTATTTTTTTATGTTTTATGATAGTATATTGATTGGTAAGACCTCTATTTTTAAGAGTAGGTCATATAAGTATATCTAATTTAATGGAATTAACGTTTGGAGGGACAACATGGGGAATGTTGAAAATTTTGAAAAAATTCTAGTAGAAGAACCGAAAAGAGAGCAGTTATTTCCTTTATTTGAAGAAGTGTTTGGAATTACAACTCAAACATTGAATGATTTTTCAGATAAAGGGTATTGGGATGATACATATAAAGCTTTATCATTTTTACAAGAAGATAAAGTGATTGCAAATGTTGCGGCATTTTCACTTCCACTTTTAATTAATGGTGAAAAAATAAATGCAGCGGGTATTCAATCGGTAATGACACATCCGAATCATCGTCGACAAGGCTTAATGAAACAATTGTTTAGTAAGATGATAGAAGAAATTGATGAGCAATGTGAGTGTGCGCTTTTGTTTACTGAAAATCCAGAACTATATAAACCATTTGGTTTTCAAATTGTGCAAGAATATTTGATGAAAGTATCATACGAAAATAAGAGTGATAAAGATTCTCAACTTAAAAAGTTAGATTTTTATAATGAAGAGGATAGACAATTAATACATGAGATGATTGAAAATGGCCAAAGGCTTTCTAATACATTTTCAACGTTAAATTACCGCTCCTCGTTTTATTTAAATATGTATGATTCAACATGGAATGAAAACCTGTATTATTCAGAGAAATTAGATGCGCTGATTGTTTTTACAATAGAAAATCAAAAGCTAAAATTATATGGAGTGTTTGCGCCGGTACTTCCGATTTTAGATGAATTATGTAAGGAAATCTCTGGGGAATTTACGGAGATTGAATTTTATTTTTGCCCAGATCAATTAGGAATTGATGATGTACAATATATAGAATTACAGTCTAGTAAGTATTTAATGGTTCGAAGTGATAAAGAGTTAGATTTTAAAGGCTATAAATTCCCTGTATTAGCGGAATTTTAAATGTCTATATAAATGCTTTATTATGAAGGAGCTATGAATATATCGTATATACCAGAACATATTGAGCAACTCACTGAATGTACCTGAATATTATAAGATTAATGACAATCATGCGTTTATTGTCCGTTCAAAAGCAGAAACAGATTTTGGTTTAAAACACATTATGGCTTTAAAGTAATGAATGGTCATGTGTTTTATCATGAGATGATGACAGACTTTCAAGCTGAAGTTCAGTTACGTATGAATCCAAATTCAAAATTCGATCAAGCAGGTCTTTTTGTTTTGATTTCGGAGAACTGTTGGCTAAAAACATCTTTAGAATATATTCCTGAAGGGCCATCTCACTTAGGCGCTGTCGTAACGAATAATGGATATTCTGATTGGTCAACACAAGATTATCCAACTGAAGCAGCTAAGCAACAACTTCGTTTTCGAATTATTCGAAAACGCGGTGATTATTCAATATATGTGAAAAAGAGCCATCAATGGGAACAAATAAGAATCGCTCATTTGATGGAGGACACAGGGAATGAGCCTGTTAAAATAGGTTTTTACACGTGTAGTCCTTCTAAAAATAAGGGATTTGAGACTGAGTTTTTAGAATTTACAATTGAAGAAATATAGATAAAAACCCGTATTCTTTTCATTAAGAATGCGGTTTTTGTATTTACATAATATAAAGCACATTTATTGACCATAAAGTCATTAATACTTATCATTTAATAATGTTAAATATTAATTTACATAATATAATAGAAGTAATGAAGAAATTACAAAATATATCACTTAAATAAGGAGGGATATGAATTATTCAGTGGTAATTTCATGGGAAAAGGAGATTATGTATGAAATCATTTCGTAAGTTATTACAGTATTTAAAACCATACATGTTCTTTGCTATTATTGGACCGCTATTTATGGTACTTGAGGTTGCGATGGACTTAATTCAACCAACTATTATGCAACATATCATTGATGTTGGGATTGCAAATCGGGATTTAAATTATGTAATAAAAATGGGGCTTCTTATGATAGGAGCAGCAGCACTCGGTTTAGTTGGAGGGCTTGGGTGTATGATGTACTCTACAAAAGCAGCTATTAATTTCGCTACAGACATACGAAAAGATGTGTTTGCGAAAATAGAAACATTTTCTAGCAATAATCGTGATTCATTTGGAACAGGTAAATTATTAACGATCGTGACAAATGATATTACTTCCATTCAATCGGCAATGACGATGACATTACGTGTTCTCGTTCGTGGTCCACTGTTATTTATCGGAAGTATAATTATTGTTTTTGTAACAGCGCGGGAGTTATTTCCAATATTACTTGTAGTTGTTCCAATTTTATTACTTGCGATTATTTTAATTGCAAGTAAAGCAAGTGGTACCTTTAAAAAGGTGCAAGAGGCATTAGACAAAGTGAATACAAAGTTACAAGAAAATTTATCTGGTGTGCGTGTTATAAAAGCGTATGTAAGACAAAAATATGAAATCGCTCAATTTGGAAATGTAAATACAAATTTAACGAAGATAAATATTCGAGCTGTGCAGATTATTTCTTTAATGATGCCAATCATTATGCTAGTTGTAAGTGGCGGGATCGTTGCAACATTATGGATTGGTGGAGAAAAAGTATTCAATGGAACGCTTCAAGTAGGAGCGATTTTGGCGTTTATTAACTACTTGAATATCATTTTAATGTCACTTATGTCGATTAGCATGGTATTTATTCAAATTGCGCGAGCTTTTCCATCCGCGGATCGTGTACAGCAAGTTTTAAATACTGAAGTTGATATTATAAGCGAAGCGAATGCGATTAAACCTGAGAGAATCGAGGGGAATATCGAATTTAAAAATGTTAGTTATAGTTATACGAAAAACAATGAATACGTTTTAAAAGATATTTCGTTTAGCATACAAAAAGGTGAAAAAGTAGGGATTATTGGATCAACTGGAAGTGGGAAATCTACCTTAGCGAAACTATTACCACGTCTATATGATGTGGATCAAGGTGAAATATGTATAGATGGAATAGATGTTAAAACATATGATTTGCAAAAACTCCGTGCTTCAATAGGTTTTGTACCTCAGAAGGCGTTGTTGTTCTCGGGCAGTATAGAAGAGAATTTACGCTATGGTAAAGAAGATGCAACACATGATGAGCTGGAAGTAGCAGCTGCATCAGCTTGTGCGACTGAATTTATCGATAAACTGGAAGAATCTTATCAATATAATTTAACACAAGGTGCGACGAATCTATCAGGTGGACAAAAACAACGTGTATCAATTGCAAGGGCGCTTGTGAGAAAACCACCGATTCTAATATTAGATGATTCAACATCAGCAGTTGATGCGAAATCAGAGGCTACTATTCAAAACGCTTTAAAAATAAAATATAAGGGCACAACGACTTTATTAATTGCGTCCAAAATCTCTTCCATAATGGATGCAGATAAAATACTTGTACTAGATAATGGTGAATTAGTTGGTAATGGCACACATGGACAACTGTTAGAACAAAGTGAGGTTTATCAGGAAATTTATCTTTCCCAAGGTGGTAATTTGCATAAAGAAGGTGGGGAAGAACATGCGTAATTTTCAAGGACAATTTGCTAATAAAGGTGGACGAAACACGCCAAAGATGGGAAAAGCTAAAAATGCTCAAGGAACTGTAATGCGAATATGGGACTATATGGGTTATCAAAAAGCTGCTCTTATGTTTGTTATATTTCTAGTCGTTGTTACTACATTACTTGGATTATTAGGTCCATATTTTATGGGAGTCATTATAGATCAATATATTGTACCGAAAGATTTAAATGGTACAGCAAGAATGTGTATGTTACTTATCACGATTTACGGTGTAACTGTACTTTTAACATGGTTACAAACGTTTGTCATGATTAATGTTGCATTAAAAACAATTCAAAAAATACGACAAGATATTTTTGAGAAAATCCAAACGCTTTCTTTACGGTTCTTTGATGTACGTTCTCAAGGTGATTTAATGAGCCGTGTGACAAATGATATAGATAATTTGAATCAAGCTTTGACACAAAGTGTTGTACAAATTATTTCATCAGCGTTAACTTTTGTAGGTGTAACGATTGCGATGTTCGCATTGAATTGGATTTTAGCAATTGTAACTTTAATTACAGTACCAATTATGTTTTACGTTACAAAAAAACTAGTTGCATATAGTGGTAAAAACTTTGCGAAGCGTCAAAAAGATTTAGGTGAATTAAATGGATTTATTGAGGAAGCAATTACAGGTGCGGATGTTACAACGTTGTATGGAAAAGAAAAAGAAACTGTACAAAATTTCAATAAAATTAATGAGCAACTAAGAATTTCAGCTACGAAGGCTGACACATTTTCAGCTTTTATTTTTCCGAGTATGAACTTTATTAATAACTTAGGTATGGGACTTGTAATTGGGACTGGATCAGTTATGGTCTTAAACGGGATGACAACAGTAGGTGTTATCGCGGCTTTTATTAATTATTCTCGTCAATTCTCAAGACCGTTAAGTCAATTTGCGACTTTAATGAATACAATTCAAGCGGCAGTTGCTGGTGGGGAACGTGTTTTTGAAATTATGGATGAGGTACCAGAAATTCAAAATAAAAAAGACGCATTCATTGTACAAAATTTACAAGGGCATGTTGTACTTGAGAATGTTTCATTTGGCTACGTAGAAAATAAAACGATTTTAAAAGAAGTGAGTCTGGAAGCACAGCCAGGAGAGACAATTGCTTTAGTTGGTCCGACTGGATCAGGTAAAACAACAATCATTAATTTGTTAACTCGCTTTTACGATATACAGCAAGGACAAATTCATATTGATGGAAAAGATATAAAAGATTATGATATTAATTCTTTACGAAGTAAAATAGGAGTAGTTTTACAGGATACGTATTTATTTGCTGGTTCGATTATGGATAATATTCGATATGGGCGCTTAGATGCTAGTGATGAAGAAGTCATCAATGCAGCTAAGGCAGCATCTGCACATTCGTTTATTAAGCATTTGCCGAATCAATATGAAACAGAAATTGCTTCAGAAGGATCGAATTTAAGTCAAGGACAGAAACAACTTCTTGCGATTGCACGAGCAATTTTAGCAGATGCAGATATATTAATTCTTGATGAAGCGACATCTAATATTGACACAAGAACAGAATTACAAATACAAGCAGGACTAAATAATTTAATGAGAGGTCGCACAAGTTTTGTAATCGCTCATCGACTTAAAACAATTGAAAATGCAGATCAAATCCTCGTTATAAAGGATGGAAATATTTTAGAAAGAGGGAATCATGAATCTCTCATGGAAGATAGAGGATTTTACTTTGATCTGTATACGAGCCAGTTTAAGATTTAATGTAAACATTGATGTAATGAGGTTTCTCTAGAAAAGAGAAGCCTCATTTTTTATATTTGTAAACTGTATGAATCACTTTTTTTACCAAATTAATTATCCGACCTGAAAAATACTTATACTTGCAGATACAGTTGTTAAAGAGCCACCATCACTATTTGAGAGAGTGATAGTACCTGCCGAAGAGGTGTTATTTATTAAAGTTAATGTTGAAGGAACGACTGTTACGGTAAAAGCAACAGTACCTTGATTTATTGAATGAGGTGACCCCGTACCAAAACGTCCACCTGGAATTGGTGTACCATTTAGTGCAAAGGAGAATTGGTTTTCACGAGAAGCTTCTAATTGAAACTCCGCTACATATGTTCCTAGTGTATTAATTATAATATTTCCAGTACCTGCGATGTGGCTAAGGGAAGTTCCTATTATAGGTCCATTTGTATTAAAAGTAACATTACTTCCTACTGCAATTGATTGGTTAGTAGTATCAAAAACATATAGATAGTTTGTTAATCCAACACCAGCAGCCCCAGTAGCCCCAGTGGAACCGGTAGCTCCGGTAGTTCCAGTAGTCCCGGTAGCTCCGGTAGAGCCGGTAGCGCCAGTAGTCCCGGTAGCTCCGGTAGAGCCAGTAG
>NZ_NVAP01000006.1 GCF_002567495.1 Bacillus cereus
AATTATCGTTATTGGAAGTTATTTATTTGTTAATAAATCTTCTGCGTAACATTTAATCATCATGTAGCCTGCGTAACCAAACTGATCATACATATCTGCTTCTTCTTTGGTCGCCTGTCTAAGTACTGAATATCCTTTCATTAACATACAATTCTCATCATGAACCATTTGTGAAGTGAAATAATCTGTTTCAATTCCATCTAATTCTAATGAACGATAGCCACTTATAAAACCACCCAATGCTGTTTCATGAATGGTTTTAATGTGAACATCCATTTGTATTAACGTTTTACAACCTTTTAAATTTTCAGCCATAGGTGGGCTATCTCCAATCCAGTCCATCAAACCTGCTAAAAATCCCCTTCTACTATTTGGATCTATTTCAATTACTCTACCACATGTAAATTTACTGATATCTAAAGGAATAGTCCAAAATTGCCCTGGTACTAAATAACGATTTGATTTTGGCTTAAATGGATAGTTTATACTCATTGTTCTCCCCATCTCTTTTTTTATCTATTGTATAGCATATTCATGTAAAGTTAACATAACGTCCTTTTATCAATAGCAAAAAAAAGGAGGATCCCTTCTGAGAGTAAGGAATCCTCCTTTTTTATTTTCTATCACTTAATTCATCTTTTTATACATTACTATCCTAGCATGTGTTTTACGGTTCTCGTTTGTTACTGGATTAGCCAAAAAACGTTATAAAATTTTGTATACTCTTTACTTATTTTTTCAAAAAAGCTGGCGGTATCTCTTCTTTAAGTTTATTAAAATACTTTCCACAATTTTTTCCGGAGCTATTACTTAAAATCATCTTTTATTACGATGCCCCCTCCCGCCTTCTCTCCAAAAAGGTAATACTCTCAATCACAACTTCAGTTCTATATATTCTCTTTCCTTGTTCGTCATCGTAATTACTCGTCTGAATACGCCCTGTAATCCCAACAAGTGACCCCTTCTTACAATATTCAGTTACATTCTCAGCCGATTTTCTCCAAACGACACAATTAATAAAATCGACTTGTTGTTCACCTAAACTATTTCGAAATCCTCTATTCACCGCAACACATATTCGTGCATAAGCGACGCCTTGTTTTGTGTAGTATAATTCTGGCTCCTTTGTCAATCTACCGATTAATACAACTCGATTCATCATAAGTTATACCACCTCACATATTTTTCTCCATTGTAAGGAAAAATGTTTGAATGGTAAAAAGCACAAAATGATATATCCGTAAGGAGAAAGTATTATTTTAGACCTTACAAAACAAAAAAAAGAAACCATACATATTTCAAACATGTATGGTTTCAAAATTTATTACACTTCACTACAAGATATGTAATATCCTCCGCGAGCCATCTTTATTTCAGCACGGTACATTACATTTTCTAAGTAGAAAGTAATCGGTTTAACTTTACTCTCAAAGTTTAGTCTTTCATTGCATTCAGTTGCATATCCTTCAATCGCTGAAGTAATAACTTTTGATGATGGATACGTTAAAGCTTCATCTAGTTCTATGAAAAAACTTTTAGAAAATAGTTTTTTCATAATCCCCTTCTTCTCTTTCATCATATTCCATCTCCTTCAATCCAATTTGCTAACATCCATATTATACCATGCATTCGATATATCTTTGAAAATAAAAAAATCCTGCATTTTTCATGCAGGATTTTTTTATTAGTCATTTTTCGTAAAGTAAGAAACGAAACGAAGAATTTCTAAGTATAACCATACTAATGTAAGCATTAGTCCCATCGCAGTATACCACTCCATATATTTCGGAGCTTGACTACGTACACCATTTTCGATTAAATCGAAATCTAGTAATAAGTTTAATGCAGCAACTACAATAACAACTGCACTAATAATAATACCGATTGTACCACCTTGGTGAATGTATGGAACAGTAACACCAAACATGTTTAGTAGGAATACGACTAAATACATAACCATAATTCCAAGTGTTGCTGCCATAACGCCTGTACGGAATTTATCCGTTACTTTTACTACGCGTGTTGCATATAACACTAACATTGCAAATAGAATTGAGATTGTTAGTAATACAGCATTTAAAACGATAGAATCGCCAAACTTCATTGTATAAACTGCTGAAATACTTCCTAACACAACCCCTTCTACTGCTGCATAGATTGGCGCACCAAAAGGTGAAATACGCGGGAAGAACATAGACGCAAATGCGATGATTGCTGCAATTACTAATGCACCAATTAACACCGGCATTTTCATCGTACCCTGCATCATCTGTATGTATGAATAGACAGACGTTGCAAGTAGCAAGATAAGCATAATGAACGTTTTGCCCACTGTTCCGCCAATCGTCATCGCAGAAGCGCTTGCTCCCTCTTTACGGAATGCCTCTTTTTTCAACATTGGATTAGATGTTCTCATTTTTTCCCTCCTAAAATAGGTTCTACCAATAGTGTAAAGTTTTTCTCTTTACTTTTCAATATATGCAGCTTGTTTTTATTTTAATCCTTCAACAATATCGGATAGTTCACTCCATCTTTCCATCGTTTTTTCTAACTCTTCTTCTGTTTTTTGCTGTGCTTCAGATAATTCTTGTGCCTTTGTGAAGTCAGATCCAACTTTCGCAAGTTCTTCTCCAATTGACTCAATTTTCTCTTCAAGTTCGGCAATTGTATCTTCAATCGTTTCCCATTCACGCTGCTCATTGTATGAAAGTTTACGTTTACGTTGTGGTTTTGGAGCTTCTTCTACTACCTTTTTCTCTTTTTGAACTTCCGCTTTCTCCATAAGTTCTCTCGTTTTTTCCATTTCTAAATAATCTGTATAACTACCTAGGAACTCACGCACTTCGCCTCCTCCAGTAAAGATGAACAGTTCATCTACTACTTTATCTAAGAAGTAACGGTCATGCGATACAGTTAAAACGACACCTGGGAAATCTTCTAAATAATCTTCTAGTACTGTTAATGTTTGTGTATCTAGATCATTCGTAGGTTCATCAAGTAAAAGTACGTTTGGTTCTCCCATTAAAATACGCAATAAATATAATCGTCTTCTTTCACCACCAGATAGTTTACCAAGAGGTGTACCATGTGAATGCGTCGGGAATAAGAAACGTTCTAACATTTGAGATGCACCAATTACTTTTCCATCTGTTGTATGAATAACTTCTGCAATCTCTTTAATATATTCAATCATACGCTGATTTAAATTCATTTCTTCATTTTCTTGCGTATAATAAGCAACTTTTACAGTTTGTCCTACTTCAACTTCACCACTATCAGGAGATAACTTGCCTGCAAGCATATTTAATAGAGAAGATTTCCCGCTTCCATTCGCCCCAATAATTCCAATACGATCACCTGGTTTTACAATATAATTAAAATTATGTAATACCGTCTTATCGCCAAATTTTTTCGTTACATCTTTTAACTCAAGTACTTTCTTTCCTAGACGACTTCCACTTAGCGCAATATCAACTGACTGTTTTGCAGCTGGTCCTTCTTGTCCCTTTAGCTCATCAAAACGCTGAATACGCGCCTTTTGTTTCGTAGAACGGGCTTTTGCACCACGGCGGATCCACGCTAGTTCACGACGATATAAGTTTTGACGTTTTGATTCTTGCGCAATTTCTTGCTCCTCACGCAAAGCTTTCGCTTCTAAAAACGTGCTATAGTTTCCTTCATAACTATATAGCTTTCCATTATCTAATTCGAAAATACGATTCGTTACACGATCTAAGAAATAACGATCATGGGTTACAAGTAATACAGCACCTGTATATCTTGCTAAATATTCTTCTAACCATTCAACTGTCTCATGGTCAAGGTGGTTCGTAGGCTCGTCTAAAATTAATAAATCAGGTGTTTCAATAAAACATTGTGCCATTGCGATACGTTTTTTCTGTCCACCAGATAAATTCCCAACAATTGCAGTGAAATCTGTAATTCCTAATTTCGTTAGAAGAGATTTCGCATTTGCATTTGCTTCCCATGCACTCATTGCATCCATACGTTGCTGCACTGCAAATAATTGTTCCTGTACTTTTTCATTACTTGGATCTTTTTCAATATTTAATAGTGATTTTTCATAATCACGAAGAAGACGAATTAAAGGTGTATCACCATGGAACACTTGCTCTAATACTGTTAGTTTTTCATCAAACTCTGGTTGCTGTGATAAGTAACTAATTGTATACCCACGTGAATGCGTCATATCACCTGTATCAGGAATTTCTAATCCTGCAATAATTTTTAATAATGTCGATTTACCAGTACCGTTTACACCTATAATTCCGACACGTTGTCCTTCTGTAATACTACATGATAATCCATCAAATAACGGCTTTTCTCCGTATGATTTCGATAAGTTCTCCACAGTTAACATTTTCATATTTGTGCATTCCACTCTTTCATAAATTGTTCAATAAACTGTTCCATATAATGATGACGAACTTCAGCCTCTTGTTTTGCTGCATTCGTATTCATTAAATCTTTTAATTTTAAAAGTTTTTCATAAAAATGATTTAAAGATGGATCATTATTTTTTCTATACTCTTCTTTCGTCATTTCTTCACGCGGCGGAATAGTTGGGTCATACATTAATCTCCCTTTCGCTCCACCATATGCAAATGTACGAGCAATTCCAATTGCACCAAGAGCATCTAAACGATCCGCATCTTGAACAATTTTCCCTTCAAGTGACTCTACTATGCCGCCATGGCCACCTTTATAAGACATATTGGCGATGATATGAAGAATATGTTTACTTTCCTCTTCTTCAACACGTAGCTCTTCTAACCAATCAGAAACTTTTTTCATTCCTGCTTCTTCACTTTCATTTAGCTTTTCATCTGCCACATCGTGAAGTAATGCTGCCATTTCAATTATAAAACGATTTCCACCTTCTTGCTCAGATAAAGAAATCGCCAGTTTATGTACACGCTCAATATGATACCAATCATGCCCACTCGCATCTTTTTCTAAAATATGTTTTACAAAAGTAATTGTTTTTTGGATTTTTTCTTGTTTTGTCATTTTATCTTCACCCAGTTACTTATTGTAACACGCCCGCATTTTTTCATCACATATTTTCTTGTCTGCCCATACACTAGGTGGTAGGCATCATTATGAAGGAGGAATAAACATGTTCTATAATAATCAACCGCCTTATCCACAACAACCATTTTACCCTCAGCAACAAGAACAAAGACATACAGAACAATATGAAGAACAAGAGTTACAACAGCAAGAACAACAATATGAACAAAATCCATACGCAATACCACAAAATCAAGGACCTGAATACCCTCAAAACCCTTATGATACACGTCCAAATTTTGAATATCCTAAAAATCCATATGCAGAATCACAAAATCAAGAACAACAATTTCAACAAAATCCATATGCAGTACCGCAAACTCAAGAGCAACAATTTCAACAAAATCCATATGTAGCACCACAAAATCAAGAACAACAATTTCAGCAAAATCCATATGCAGCACCACAAAATCAAGAACAACAATACCAACAAAACCCATACCCAACTCAACCACAACAACCGCAATACCAACAACAAATGTATCAACCAAACTACGACGCACGTGTCTCACCACCTAAGCCACCAACAATAGATCCAACACAGCCACAAATTTTACCGCCTGGACCAACGTTAGACATTACACAACCACAAATCTTACCACCTGGACCAATTACAGAACCAACACAACAACAAATTCAACAAGTTGTCGGTACACAGTTTTTACCGTTCAAGAAACCCGTACTAGATTTCGTAAAACCATGGGTAGATTACGGTTTAAATGAAGCAAAACATACATCACACGAACACGCATTAACAGAAGTTGCTGCGATTATGTTTTTAGTTGGTAAAGGCTTCAATCCGACGATTGCTCATTATATCGTTGAATCTTGGGAGAAGAATGAACAGTTTTAGGGGTGTTTATTTTTTATTAAATAAAACTTTTAAAAAAACTTTGTTTATAAAAAATAATGTTTGAGCTTAGAGAAAAAGGGTTCGCTTCAAAAGTACAACAAGCTTTGGACACTTTAAGAGTAATTGGAAATAATGCTGTTCATCCTGGTGAATTAGACCTTTCAGATGATATCGAAACATCTCTATCCCTATTTGAATTAATTAACTTCATTATTAAAGAACAAATAACTAAGAAAAACAAAATTGCATCTCTCTTCAGTAAGTTACCTACAGGCACAAAATCGGCAATAGAAAAAAGTAAAGAAAATAAAAGNNCTTTTATTTTCTTTACTTTTGTACATACAGTACATGAAGTTTTATTCTTCTTCCCACTACCTAATGTTGTTACATCCACCTATGCCAACGTTATTAAGAAACTGGAATAAGAGCAAAAGCTCCTCTTATTAAAGGCAACATTCAATTAGTACCATCTGCTGGTTTCTGATTTTATGTGCCTTCATTATGAAACCGTTTAAACAACATATAAATTATACAGGAATCTTTATGAGCTGTGTTTCCTCCACTTTCACAATATAAATATATCATCTTAACGCCAAAACGACCGGCACATTTACTGCCAAAAAGCGATCACGACTCTGCCACCCTTTTTAATTTATTGTAGCTCTTATTCTATTAAGTAATGACTCTTTTAATTCCCTCTCATCTTTCCAAAGAATATGGCTATATTGTCTAGTATCAAAATGCAGATTTGCTAAGTCATTCTCCCTGCAAGTCCATATTACAGGTTTACCTAGTCCCATTGCATAGCCGACTTCAAAATAGACGCCACCTCCATGTTCAGTAAAATCTGCAATTACAAATTTACTTTGTCTTATTTTAACTATAATTTCATCATCAATTTTGTTATTGTGCTCCACTTTATCAATTCGAATAGGCTCATAACCTGCTTCTTTTACAGCCATTGCAATTGCATTCTTATATGGACTATCCATTTTTGGACTAAACGACATAGCAACAAACACCTGCTTAGTATCCGCTTCTCTTCCCTTTTCTAATTCTGCAATACGATTCCACCCTTTTGCTGTTACTGTAATATGTGCAGGGAAATCTGCTGCCGATAGCTTAGATATCTCAATCAATTCGTCCTGAAATAATTGGTTCGCTATATATTTCATTTCCAACAAATGAACACTTTGTACAAAAAATAGAGATTTATCTGATTCACGAATATATAATGGGTCACCTGGAAATTTTGACAATTTAGCTAAGTTTATTAATGACTCATCCAATCTATCAGAAGCACTATCTGGATATTCATTTAATAAATCCGCTAAAAGATAAATAGGATACGGAAATTCTGAAAGACTTTCATCTGGTCGATTAAGAAAAATCATTATTTTTCCCATCCCTCTAATGTTTCTCTTTCTTAAAATTGCAGAGAGTTTTCTCTTCTGCTCTACATTTAATTCGATTCTCGCTTCTTCAATAATGGAGAATGTACCACAATTCTCACATTTATATTGCTCTGCACGTCCCCCTCCCACTCCTACTAATTGGGGTTCCTCAATAGAGTTTTGACACACCGGACATCTTTCCCTCATCACAACCACCACTTTCTTGTTTATAGCACAATATTAACATATAAATAATTGACTTACCCATATCTTATATTGTGTGTAACTGCCCCCTCCACTGAATCCCTTGCTATCAGTGATTTCATTTAACTTTCCCTTTTGAGTTACACAGTACGAAATTTATGAGTAACTCAAAAGGGATACCACCAGCATTTCGGAAAAAACCTATGCTATGTGGAAAATAAAATAAGCTGCCTATGTGGCTAGCTTATTTACATAATTATCGTTATTGAAAGTTGCTTTTTGTTTTATTTTTTCTCACTAATTTTAAGCCGTTTTGCACTTCCGAAAAATGCACTCCCAATTATGAATATAACGGAAGAAAGATACATTGCTATCCCTGAATATTCATTATCAAACATTGTAATATTGAGTAAATTAATAAACATCATCAATATAAGTGATATGTACAATCCATTAATATATTTCACTTATTCCCCTCCCTTACTTTTTTCTTTTCTCTTTCATCTTTTTTTCGGCAACCCATATGTAATAAATAGAGTTTTCTAAAGGCATTATTTCGAATCATCTTTTTCCCTATTTTACCATTTAGAAGAGTTGATATGTTGGGTTATTAGTAAATTATTGATTACCTTTATAACATATAATATTTATCTATTAATTTATTCATCTTAATTGGTTATAACGTGTTTGAAAACTAATCTCAATTAAAACTATAAGGAGTGTTTATCTTGAAAAAATTCTTAGTTATCCCTGTAGTTGCTGCATCTCTTATCGGATTAAGTCAAACTTCAACCTTCGCGGCAACCGAAGAAACAAAGGGAAGTCCTACAAGCAATCAGTCTAATCCAGTACAACTTCCACTAATTCTATATGCTTTTGAGGCTAATGAAAAGTTCGCTTTTTACGGTTCAGGAATTTTCAAATTTCACCATGAAGGCGGGAAGGATCTTAGAGTTTTCCTGAAAAATATTTTTAATAAAACTTTCAGTTATGATTTATATAATTCTAAAGGTGGATTGTTATCAAACGGAAAGTTAACACCTGGACAACAAACTAATAATGAATTTAGGACTGATTGGCTTCCTGATGGTAAGTACCAGATTGTATTTAGAAATAATAATAGTGCATTTTCTAAAGTCAAAATTTCAGCAAGAGCACTAGACGAGTTTGAAAAATAGTACTTTTGGAATAATATTACTGATGGGAGCAGTTATAAATTGTTTATTTTTAAAAACATCAAAAATGCCAAATCCTTTGTGATATAAGGGATTTGGCATTTTTAAGTATCTAGAACACCCGATAAATTTAAGGAGAAATTAACAGACATGCGTCCGGTATAATGCCGTGTCCACACTCAAGAATCGGTCGCATGAAATAACGTATCTGACCTGGGAAGTCTATTTGCCTTTTCCCCTTATAGTAACACTCTCTTCTACTAAGACCTTTTCCTTCTAGGGCCTATAATTAATTTAATCGCTGTTCTTTCTTCATTATTGATAGAAATTTCTTGAAATGCTGGAACAAAAGCTAAGTCAACACCACTTGGAGCGACGAATCCTCTTGCAATCGCAATTGCTTTAATCGCTTGATTTAAAGCCCCAGCCCCAATCGCTTGAATTTCCACATTACCACTTGTTCTTAGTACACCTGCTATTGCACCCGCGACTGAATTTGGGCTTGATTTTGAAGATACCTTTAATATATTTTCCATGTAAGTTGCTCCTTCTATTATTTAATCTCTCTTTCGTTACAATTTAAAATATTTTAGCGTATCTTTAATTACTATTCACACCAAAAACAAACGATGCTTCATATGTACATTTATTCGATATTTTCTGACTTCTTCCTGCACAGCTACGTAAATAAAAAATATTGACTAAAAACTCTAATATAAAGTTGTTTAAATGTTAGAAATTCATCAAACAATAACATCCATGCAGCTACAGGTAATATTGCTGTTTTATTAGACGAAATTAATATACTAAACGTTTCCTCGTTACTTCAATCTATTTAGAAATTCCATTCGTTTTTCTATCACATTATGAACCTTATCATCTTTAAAAAGTGTTACAGATACTACCCAAATACTACATTTCATCATTTGAGCACTTTATATTCCAAATCTATTTCCTTTTATAGTACAAGCATACACGCCAATTATGATTCATTTTCATAAACTACTATGTGTTTTAAATTTATTAAGAATAGGAGGTAATATATTGGGTTCATACTATCATTCTTCAAACTCATATAAAAAATGCTCATGCAAATCTTCTTCCAGTTCCAATAAAAAATGTTCATGTGACCGTTCACAAAAACGAAGCTGTCCCGCATACGGAACTTTTTGGCAAACTGAATTTATAACTGTTCCTTTTGGCGATTCTTTTCCATTTAATCACGTCGGACCTTTAGCAGGAGGAGTTTCTTTACTAAATCCTACTACTATACAATTTAGTCAATCTGGTGATTATAGAGTTTCTTTCATTTCAAGTATCAATACTACTGTAAACCCTGTATTTCCACATATTCCAGTCATATCTATATTTTTAAATAACAATCCACTTGCTAATAGTCAGGGTGACTTCGCTTTTCAAATGAATACTTCATCAAATAACGAATGTCTTCAACTCGTTGGCGAAACGATTGTTACAGTGCCCACTAATGCAACTCTTCAGCTTAGAAATAATAGTGGTTTTAATCATCAAAGTATTGCCACTTGTGACAATGGCATAAATTCAGTTGAATTAACAGTTACAAAACTAAGTTAATAGTACTTCTTCACATTCAGATGCTATTTCAGCATCTTTTTTTATTGAATAACAGTTTTCTTCGACTTTTATTATCTCTCCTCACACAAAAAAGTGCAGAATTCCTTCTAACACAAGATTTCTGCACTTTTATATTATGCTTATTTATTCTGCCTTATTTCTCCACATAAACCGACTTAACAATTGTACGATTATAAGGTTGTCCTTCTTTATTCATCCCTTTTATATCCATCGTAACGTTATATACTCCTGGTTGCTTAATGTCCTTTAAAGCACCTGTAAATGTATTTGTATTAATATTTTTTGATTCATTAAATTCAGATACTAACTTTCCTTCTTTATTAACGACTCTTACTGTTACTGAAAGATCCCCTTTTATTTCTGGTGCTGCAGGTGATTTTTTAAGTTTATATTCTGGCTTATTTACTTTAACCTTTGTTGGCATTTGAAGAATGAATGGCGCATCATTCTTGTAATCGCTTACGATTAAATATGCATCTTTCGACTGCTTCGCCATCATTTTAACTTTCCATTCGCCTACTTCCAATTTATCAAACTTAAATGTTCTAATTGTCGCCCCATTAAAGAAAGATTCACCTTCACCAGTAGTTATAGCACTATCTTTATTTGTATACAATTTTCCTTTTGGAGATATTAATTGTACTTCTACATCAGAAGAAGCCGTTAATATAGAAGCGGTTCCTTCAGCCTTTATATCAACAGCAATACTTTGCTCTATCCACTGATTTTGTGGTAATTCGCCTCCTAAAATATTTTGATTTGAAGTTGTATTTAATTGTTCTAGATTTTCATTTGAACTAGTGCTGGATGCTACTAAAGCTGGTAATCCGACATTTGTCGCACGTAAATATGGTTCAATTCGTGCGAAAACAGCTGATCCTTTTCTTATATTGTCATGATCAAATCTGGAATCTGTAAATAAATGTGTACCATACGGCAACTTAGCGCTCCATTCATTTACTAGTCCATCATTAGAACCGTACGATGATAAATATAAACCGCCCATAGATAATGCAGAAAATGTTGGCCCCCAGCTAGTCCCAGTAGCCGTATAGTAACGATTTAATTTAGCTGCTGGTTTATTATCTATCGTTGAACGAAACTTTGCCATTTCACCTATTTGCAACGAGTACGTACCATCATCTTTTTGACCTAATATAGAAGCAAGCCATCCTGCCCACCAACTATATGACAAATCTGCTAAATTTGATCCGTGATGCGGTGTAGCAAGTGTAATAACATTTCCAACAAATCGATTCGCACCATATTCAACTAATGCCGCTTGTGTATCAATACCACCTTTACTATGCGCTACAATATTAACTTTTTTACCGAAATGATTATATATTTCTTCAAGTTTTTGTGCTAATAATTTTCCGTTATCCCACTGACTAGCCGATCCTTTCCCCGCAGCATCATATAATTGTATAAATACTGTTTGATAGCCTGCTTTCAAAGCATAATCATACATATCATTTATATCATGATATACTGTCTTTCCATACCAACTATCCGCATTACCATTTCTTCCTTGTACAAAGAGAATTGGTGGTTTATTCTCATCATAATTAGCAGGTTTTTGGCCTAAAAACCATTCTCCAGGTGTGAATACTTCTTTATCTGGAAATCCCGTTTTAAGCTCTTTTATAACTTCTGCCTGTACATTTGTGCTAATCGTTGGAGCCATGATAAAAAATACAATTAGTAAGGCAACACATCTTCTCATCAGTCGCATGTTACTCCCCCTATTTTTTTGAAAGAAGGCGTTCTTTATAATATTTTATATTTTCCCTTCCTTAATAATAGCCAATCTTTTATTTTTAAAAGATGTTAGCCCTATTTTCAGAAGGTTACTAGTAGTGCACCCTCTTCCTTAACTCTCGTTATTCTCTTTGTTTCTCCCTCTTCCTTTTGATAGAATACGACAAAAAAGTTTCTCAATAATTGTTAACTACGCTACATCCAGATGTTTTTTTAATCATTATTGTTTATATAAAGCATACAAATCTTGAAAAAATTTTATCAGAAAAACATTTTCTCACTAGTAAATTATTAAAAAACATAATAAAAATGTGCACTTTCTTTTAATTACAGAAAAACCAAATCAAAAAAACTTACATTACAAGACTTTCTAACCATTAAAAATTAAACTGAATCTTCTTAATAAACACTCATATTTCCAGAAACATATATTATGATAATTTCCGCACACTTGAATTAACTTTTTAAAAGTACTAACCTATCGGTGAGCAGAAGAAAATTCTGTAAAAAGAAAGGAGAATGCTTTATGATGACCAATTTACAAAAGGAGTTTTTTAAACGATTAAAAATTCCTGCAAAAGAAATAACATTTGATGATTTAGATGAAATTCTCTTAAAAATGGGAATGATTCTCCCCTATGAAAATCTCGATATTATGGCTGGTACTATTAAAAACATCTCAAAAGATAACTTAATAGAAAAGTTACTTATTCAAAAACGAGGCGGACTTTGTTATGAATTAAACTCCTTATTGTATTATTTTTTAATTGATTGTGGGTTTCAAGTATACAAAGTAGCCGGTACTGTTTATGATCTTTACGATAATAAATGGAAACCCGATGATGGTCATGTCATTATCATATTAAGTCATGATAATAAAGATTATGTTGTGGATGCAGGTTTTGCATCTCATCTTCCTTTACATCCAGTCCCTTTTAACGGAGAAGTCATCTCTTCTCAAACGGGAGAATATCGAATTCATAAACGAAATACTCGAAAAGGTACGCATATTTTAGAAATGAGAAAAGGAGCTAACGGGGAATCTACAAGTTTCTTACAATCTGAACCTTCAAATGAATGGAAAATAGGCTATGCTTTCACTGTAGATCCAATAGATGAGAAAAAAGTGAATAACATTCAAAAAGTGATTGTAGAGCATAAAGAATCTCCTTTCAATAAAGGAGCTATCACTTGTAAATTAACTGCTTATGGTCACATATCATTAACAAATAAAAATTATACAGAAACCTTTAAAGGCACCAAAAATAAACGACCAATAGAATCTAAAGATTATGCTCGCATTCTTCGTGAATCATTTGGAATAACGCAAGAGAAATATGTAGGAAAAACACTAGAAAGAGGCTAGTTGACAGAAGTATTTCATAATAAAGCAGATTCTATATTTAGAATCTGCTTTATTTTATATTTTGTTGTTACCCTTTAATTTTCAATTATATATTCATCATCATATTTATCGTATTGTAGCCCTTCCCCTATCTTTGATTCCGTAACTTGATCTCTTAAAAACGGTGCAGTTTCCATTTTACTAGTTGCAATCTCAATTCCATATTTTTTTGTTAAATGAGCTAACTCTAGTAAAAACCACTCTCTTCGCAATGTAACTGGAATATCAAATGTTTTTCTTTTCATATATAATAGCACCTCTTTTATTTTCATAGCTTAAAAACACCACTGAATGCACTTATTAAAACTACCTTTCACCACTAACATCCAATGAAACATTATAGTATATGCATGTCCATTTCAAACGTGCTATCACAAATATGACATTTAAGTTTACATAATTATATTATGTAATAGTAGAAGAGGAAGGCATCTCCCTTCCTCTTCTACTATAGAGATTTAAATTAAGAACATCTTGGTACACCTAAAGCTAAAAATAAACCTGCTACTCCCGCAGTAATCGGTACTTTTAACGTAATAACATCGTCTACCTTCGTTACTAAAAAGTACGCATTACCGTCTTGTAATATACAAGTTACCAACAATTGAAATTCCATTCAAATCTCCTCCTTTCAATCGATATACTATAATTTATGAAATCTCTTTCAAAAAGTAATAGGAAATATATCTATTTTTCTTTATATACAAATAAATGTTTAAAAGTCTAGTAAAAATATTAATTTTCTAAATTTATATAAAACGTGTAATATCCAATAAATCCCTCTATAATCAATAGAGAAAATCTTACAAATGGAGGTATCAAAATGGCGATTTTGAGTAATATTGGTGCAGCTTTATTTTTTATTGCTTTTATTCTTTTAATCTTATGTATCATTTCATTCTTTAAGAAAAATGGAAAAGCAAAACAATATGGTCGTCCTACCGTTATTCTTTTTATGATTTCAATTATATTAATAGTGACCGGTACAACAACATCTGAACACCCAGTCATCGAATTTTTTGCTATTTTAAGTTTCATTCTATTTATATTCTTCCTCGTACTTGCAATATTATCTGTTATTAAGAAAACAGGTGTAGCAAAAAAACAATTTATTATTACAGCCGTATTATTTGTCATTTTTGTTGCGCTATTAGGTATTTCAGCTCCTTCTTCTGCAAAAACGACAGCAACTAGTAAAAAAGTGGCATCTAGCAATGAAGAACAAAAAGATAGTGAACAGAAAAAAGAGCTGGAAAAGAAAGAAGCTGACGAGCAAGCTCGTAAGAAAGAAGAGGAAAAACGTCTAGCCGATGAAGAAACTCATAAGAAAGAAGAAGAGAAACGCCAAGCCGATGAACAAGCTCGTAAGCAACAAGAAGAACATAAACGTCTAGCTGATGAACAAGCCCAGAAACAACAAGAAGAACATAAACGTCTAGCTGATGAGCAAGCCCAGAAACAACAAGAAGAACATAAACGTCTAGCTGATGAAGAAGTCCAGAAACAACAAGAAGAACAAAAACGCCAGGCTGATGAACAAGCCCAGAAACAACAAGAAGAACATAAACGTCTAGCTGATGAACAGGCTCGTAAACAACAAGCTCAAACACAACCAGCTAATGGTAATACTAATAGTGCATACTACAAAAATTGTGCTGCAGTTAGAGCAGCTGGGAAAGCTCCTTTACATAAAGGGCAACCAGGTTATAGCTCTCACCTTGATCGTGATGGCGATGGAATTGCATGCGAATAATAGTAATAAAAAAAGAAGCTTAGTAAAAGCTTCTTTTTTTACTGTAACGTCTTACATTTAATATCTCTTTCTCTTTTTTTAATGTGTTCTCAAATAAATTTCATACTATTATTCTCAAAACTGACACATTATAAGTGATTTCAATCACCTCTTTAGTTTTCATTTATCGCTATTCTTAATTTAATTATTACATTCAAACTTTATGGAGGCGTTCATATGAAACATACATTTACTGAAACTTCTATTGTCGGTGAGATTGTTACACAATTCCCGAAAGCTAGTGATCTTTTTAAATCATATAGAATAGATTTTTGTTGTGGTGGCAATAAACCACTTATTGATGCAATTCATGAAAGAGATTTATCAGCAACAGAAGTAATTACAGAGTTAAATACGCTTTATCATAAAACGAAACTCTTAAACGAATCGGAAATTGATTGGAAAAATGCTTCTTATCGCGAATTGATTGATTATGTTATAAATAAGCATCATCGCTATTTAAATGAAGAGTTACCACAGTTAAGTCCGTATGTGACGAAAGTATTACGCGTCCACGGGGCAAGTCAGCCTCACTTAGCTCAAATTCATAAACTATTCCATGAACTGAAGATGGAACTAGAACAACATTTAATTAAAGAAGAAACAGAAGATTTCCCATTAATTTTAGAATTTGAACAAAATCCATCTGAAGAAAACTATGTGAAGTTACGTAAAGTAGTAGATGAGTTGGAAAATGAACATAACCACGCAGGCAACATTATTAAAGAGCTTCGTAAAGTTACTAATGACTTTACTCCTCCTGAAGGAGCTTGCGGCACTTATCGACTTGTTTATCAGCGTCTTGAAGCTATAGAGTCAGATTTATTTGAGCATATACATTTAGAAAATAACATTTTATTTCCGCGTGCAATTACGAGAGGATAAATCAAGTAAAACTTTAATCAGCCTCACCAATCAAGCATGAATGGACAGGACATAAGTATAAATACTTATGTCCTGTTTTTTTATTGAATGAAAAATATTCACCCTTCTACCCACATAACCACATATTCCTTTCACTTCTCTCTTCACATAAATTCGAATTTTAACAATTTGTGAATCATTATAAAAATGTGATAAATATCACATCTCCCCTTTTTTTGATTTTCTATAATAGAAATATAATCCTTTGTTCAACATTTCACAGAAAAAGGGGAAATGAAAATGAAAAAACATTTAATTATGATCGGAAATGGTATGGCTGGAATACGCTGTATGGAAGAAATATTAAAACATAATAGTGATTCATATGAGATTACTATTTTTGGAGATGAACCGCATCCAAACTACAATCGCATTATGCTCTCCCACGTTTTACAAGGCAAAACAAATATGCAAGATATCATTATGAATGAATATAGTTGGTACAAAGAGAATGAGATAACTTTATATACAAACGAAAGAGTTCAAAGTATTGACCGAGAAGAAAAAGTCATTGTCACAGAAAAAAATCGTACTCTTACATATGACAAACTTATTATCGCAACAGGTTCTAGTGCTTTTATTTTGCCTGTTGAAGGTTCCACCCTCCCTGGTGTAACAGGATTTCGAACAATTGAAGATACACAATTTATGATAAATACTGCTAAAGAGAAGAAAAAGGCCGTTGTCATTGGCGGTGGGTTACTTGGTTTAGAAGCCGCAAGAGGGCTTATTGATTTAGGAATGGACGTACATGTTGTTCATTTAATGCCTAGCTTAATGGAGCAACAACTAGATGCCAAAGCAGCCGCTCTCCTTCGTGAAGATTTAGAAGCACAAGGCATGAAATTTCTAATGGAAAAGAAAACTGTAAAGATTCTTGGTACAGACCATGTTGAGGGCATTCAATTTGAAGATGGTGAAGTTGTAGATTGTGATTTAATCGTAATGGCTGTCGGAATACGCCCAAATACTCAAATAGCAAAAGATGCTGGTTTAATTGTAAATCGCGGTATTGTAGTCAATGACTCTATGCTAACAAATGATGAGTCCATTTATGCAGTTGGAGAATGTGCGGAACATGACGGTATTGCATATGGACTTGTTGCTCCTCTTTATGAACAAGGTGTGATATTAGCAAAACATATAACGAATTTACAAACTGATGGATATACGGGCAGTATCGTCGGTACGCAATTAAAAGTTGCAGGTTGTGATTTATTCTCTGCTGGTCAAATTTATGAAGATGATCAAACGAAAGCAATATCAATCTTTGATGAATGTAAACGTTCCTATAAAAAAGTATTAATTCGTGACAATAAAGTCGTTGGTATCGTTTTATATGGTGATACTGCTGATGGCACACGCCTCTTTAGCATGTTAAAAAAAGAAGAAGATATACAAGAATATACAGCAGCTTCCCTTCTTCACAAAGCTGGTGAAGAAAGTGAACTTAACGTTGCTACTATGAGTGCGGATGACACGATTTGCGGATGTAATGGTGTTACGAAAGGTACAATCGTTCATGCCATTTTAGAACAAGAATTAACTACTTTTGAAGAAGTTAAAGGCTGTACGAAAGCCGCAGGATCTTGTGGTAAATGTCGTCCGCTTGTGGAACAAGTATTATCTCATACACTTGGAGATGCTTTTGATGTTTCTGCGCAGTCTACCGGTATGTGTGGATGTACAACTTTATCCCGCGATGAAGTTGTAGCCGCAATTCATGAGAAAGGCTTAAAATCACCAAAAGAAGTACGAAATGTTCTTGGTTTTTCACATGAAGATGGCTGTTCGAAATGTCGTCCTGCTTTAAACTACTATTTACGTATGGCGATTCCAGAAGAATATGAAGATGATAAATCGTCCCGTTTCGTTAATGAAAGAATGAATGGTAACATCCAGCACGATGGTACATTCTCTGTTATTCCACGTATGTACGGAGGCGTTACAACAGCTGATGATTTAATAAAAATTGCTGAAGTTGCGAAAAAGTATGATGTTCCTCTTGTGAAAATTACCGGAGCTAGCCGAATCGGCTTATACGGTGTTAAGAAACAAGATTTACCTAATGTATGGGCTGACTTAAATATGACTTCTGGATATGCGTATTCAAAATCGCTTCGTAATGTAAAATCATGTGTTGGCTCTCGCTTCTGCCGTTTCGGTACGAAAGATTCATTGGGACTTGGTATGTTGCTTGAACAATCATTAGAAATGGTAGATACACCTCATAAAATGAAGATGGGTGTAACCGGTTGTCCACGTAACTGTGCGGAAGTACTTACGAAAGATTTTGGTGTTGTTTGTGTCGAAAATGGATATCAACTATATATCGGTGGAAATGGTGGTACGGAAGTACGTGAAGCTGATTTTGTAATGATTGTCCCTACTGAAGACGAGGTCCTTCGCATCGCTACAGCTTACATGCAATATTATCGTGAAACTGGTATTTACGGAGAGCGTACTGCCTACTGGACAGAACGTTTAGGCTTCGATCATATAAAAGAAATATTACAAGATACAAGTATGGTCACTACGCTAAATGAACGTTTCCAAACAGCTCGTAGCACCTATACGGAAGCATGGGGACAAGCACTAGAAACGAAATCATTAAAAGCGATGTATGAAGTAGAAACTGTGAAATAAGGAGCTGTGATCTATATGATACAAACGAAAGAAACAATAAAAGTTATGCGTGCAGAAGACCTTCCTATTCAAATCGGTAAAGAAGTGCAAATGAAAGGTATGTCTATCGCCCTATTCCGCCTTTCAAATGGCGATATTCGCGCTATAGAAAATCGGTGCCCTCATAAAAACGGACCATTAGCGGAAGGTATTGTATCTGGAGAATTCGTCTTTTGTCCACTACATGATTGGAAAATTTCACTACTAACAGGTGAAGTTCAAAAACCTGATGACGGTTGTATTCAAACGTATGAAGTAGAAGTTATTGACGGGGATATTTATATATACATGTAATTTACAATAGGAAGCCTCCCCTGGCTTCCTTTTAAATAAAAATAGACGAGGTGCGAATATGAACGGATATGTATATTTAGTTGGTGCAGGACCAGGTGATGAAGGGCTTATTACAAAAAAAGCGATAGAGTGCTTAAATCGTGCAGATATCGTCTTATATGACCGCTTATTAAACCCTTCCTTTCTTAATTATACAAAAGAAACATGTGAACTTATTTATTGCGGAAAAATGCCAAAGAATCATACTATGCGTCAAGAAATGATTAACGCACACCTCCTTCAATTTGCGAAAGAAGAAAAAATCGTAGTCCGCTTAAAGGGCGGAGATCCATCTATTTTTGGCCGTGTTGGTGAAGAAGCAGAAACTTTAGCAGCAGCAAATATTCCATATGAAATTGTACCAGGTATTACATCTAGCATCGCCGCTAGTAGCTATGCAGGTATTCCCCTCACCCACCGTGACTACAGTAATAGTGTCACTTTATTAACCGGACATGCAAAAGGTCCTTTAACCGATCATGAAAAATATAATTCATCTCACAATAGCGACACGATTGCCTACTACATGGGTATAAAAAACTTACCTACAATTTGTGAAAACTTACTACAAGCAGGAAAAAAAGAAGATACGCCAGTAGCAGTCATTGAATGGGGTACAACTGGTAAACAGCGCGTTGTCACAGGAACACTTTCAACCATTGTTCCTATCGTCAAAAACGAAAATATTTCTAATCCTTCTATGACAATTGTTGGTGATGTCGTTTCCTTACGTAATCAAATCGCTTGGAAAGAACGCAAACCATTGCATGGCAAGAGAGTTTTATTCGCATCGGCAACGAATAAAAAAAGCCCAATAAAACAACTATTGCAAGAATCCGGTGCAGAAACATATCAAATGCCAACTTTCAAAAAGAAAGAATACACATTAACCTCTGAGCACATCGATGAGATTTTTAGCGCTGATCGCCTTGTATTTTGTTCAGCTGAAAGTGTAGAAATCTTGATGCAGTCATGTAGTAAACATCATAAAGACATTCGTTCCTTACAAGCAGAACTTCAATATATGAACCTTTCTGTTCAAGAAAAGCTTATGCAATATGGATTGTTAAGTAATCCTGCACAGTTTTCTTCTCATTCTACTATTTATTTAGGCCGAAACATTAACCGAATTGCTGTTATTCAAGAAAAAATTGGTGCTGGTTCCTATATGATGACTCATGAGTACACAATTGATCATCGCTTCGATGAAATTCATTCACGTATGCTTTCTGAATTCTCATGGGATAGCATTGTATTTGAAGGCCGTGCTTCTATTGATACGTTTCTAGCAGAAATAAAACGCCTTGGCTTTATCAATATTCTTACTCTCCCATTCTCTTATACCGACGTTCCAACTTTACACTATGCAAATAAAGTTGGGTTTCATAACGTAGATCATCAATTACAAGAAACTCTTATGAAGAAAGACATGGTGAGACAATGAAAGGAATTGTATATGTTGGACATGGGAGCCGGCTACAAGAAGGTAATGAACAATTCATTCAATTTATTCAATCTGTTATGAAAGAGCGAAACGAAAGAATTCAAAAAATAGCTTTTCTAGAACTATCGACACCTACTATTTCGGATGCAGTTACAGAAACGATACTAGAGGGAGTAACTGAAATAATGATTGTACCTGTTTTATTATTTGCAGCAGCTCACTATAAACGTGATATTCCTTTTGAAATAGAGCAACTACAAAAGAAATATCCACAAATCACATTTTCAGTTGTACCTCCTTTTAGTACGCATCCACATATGGTGGAACTTGTAGTGAAAAGAATACGTGAAGCTATGTCAATGCAAGGTAGTAGTATTTTACTCGTAGGACGAGGTAGCAGTGATCCACAGCCGATACATGAGTTACAACAAATCGGAGCAGCTGTCGAACGAAAACTGGGCATGCCAGTATCGTGTTCCTTTTTAACGAAAGGAACGCCCTCTTTTACTGCTGAGCTGAAGACTATAACATCGACTGCCTCCCATGTATATGTCATGCCGTATCTTCTCTTTACCGGGCTGTTGCTTCAAAAGATTAAGTTGCATACGAAAAAATACAAGCACGTTACGACTTGTAACTGTCTTCAGTTTGATACATATATGAAGTTAACATTGTTAGGACGAATGGAGGAATGTGTGTATGTATAACATGTACCCTCTTATGCTTAATTTAAATAAAAAAGTGGTCGTTATTATTGGTGGAGGTAAAATCGCATATCGAAAAGCGTCCGGATTAAAAGATACAGGCGCTTTTGTCACCGTTATCAGCCCAGAGATTTGCGAGGAAATGAAAGAACTTCCTTATGTTACTTGGAAGCAAAAAACTTTTGCTAATGATGATATTAAAGATGCTCACCTTATTTATGCAGCTACAAATCAACATGCTGTAAATATGATGGTCAAACAGGCCGCCCACGATTTCCAGTGGGTTAACGTTGTAAGTGATGGTACAGAATCATCTTTTCACACACCTGGCGTCATCCGACATGATGAATATGTTGTCACTATTTCAACTTCAGGTAAAGATCCATCGTTTACGAAGCGTATGAAGAAGGAACTAACATCTATACTTCCTAAACTTATAAAAAAGCTTTCTCGTACTCACAAATTGTAATCTATCACTCAGCTAAAATAGTAATTAACTTTGAACAAACGTTTTTAGAGGCGTTTGTTCTTTTTGCTTTAGTTTCGTTTTTTAGGATCAGACAAACAATTGGACAAGAATCTGTGAAGAAAAATAATGGTGTTGGAAGCCTGGGAACAACGTCAACAATTACGGACATAAAAAACAGTTGCTTGAGAGCAACTGCTTCAATATAGGTTTTATATTGGATATTCATTCAACCAAATTAGCGCTTGTTCATAATCATCAAAAAATCTCACAGATTCTTTCGTATTAGATTGTTGTAAATAATTTAGTATCTCACCTTCTTCAAGGAGAAATGCAATTGCCTTACTTTGGTTCAAAATGGTTTCATTGAAGAACTTTTCTTTCCATACTTTTTGAACAGAAAAATGATTTGGCGTGTACCCTTTTCTATCCACCAACAATTTGTATTTCCGCCCCTCGGAAATGAATTGCTGACAAACCTGTTCGAAACCATTAAACCATTCATACACATCATCTGTTTTTATAGTACCAACTAGATGGGTAACAATTATATCTCCTGAAACTGTTGTACTGATATTCTTTTTCCTCAACTTGGAATCATCTCCCTTAGTTACAATTATGCGTAAAAACTTCATAAAATCAATAACTATAAAATTCTTATGCAATAAAATGAAACTTTAATCAACCTCACCAATCGGGCATTTACAGGCTGCCCGTAAATAGTGGGATGAAACAATTCATTCTATTTTATTAAAAAAGGATGTCTCTATAAAATGTACCCTATAGA
>NZ_NVAP01000070.1 GCF_002567495.1 Bacillus cereus
CTATTCGGGTTCACTTCAAATAGACGGGTTTTTTTACATATAAAGAAAAGACAACTTTTAAGGTGTCTTCCTTCGGTTTAAAACATTTTACTAGGTTAAGTTTTTGTGATAATAAACTCTTTTAATCGGAATGAACCGACGTAGTGCATTACTTTATTTTTAAGCATCATTCTCAACAAATGTGAATATTTTCATTATCTTTTTAACTACAAAGGGTAGTAATTTAGAAGCTAAAAATGCAAGTACGAAAGCAATTCCCCATGTTTTCATCCATGATTTGAGAAATAAAGCTGTATATCCAACATTCATTGAAACCATGACGAAAGAGATAATACTAGATATACCTAAAATCATAAAGATATTAAAAATTAATGGTTCAAATTTTTTATTGATTTTCAAAATTAACACCTATTTTCTATATATGCTTTGCTGCCCGATTTCACCAACATCTAATCTTACAGTTTGAAATCTAGGTTGTCCAGTTTGTTTTACTTTGCTGCGATAGCAATTATTGGGATGTTTACTAGATTGTCTGGAATAGGATTTCATGATTGGTATCAAGTTAAGTTTTTAAGGCCGCACCTAAACGAAATTTATAGCATCGAAGTTCATTTTGGAGGGCGAATGTAATACTACATTTTTAAAGTATTAGTTACACTTGAACTGCACATTTCGTGGTTTTTTTATGAAGAAAAGACACTTATATAAAAGTGTCTTTTCTGATAGTTTTTTAGCAGAAGCAAGCAGCTCCAACGATGATTAATAAAATAAACAATACAACTAATAAAGCAAATCCACCAGCGAAGCCACAGCCGCCACAACTACCACCAAAGCCCATAACAGTTCCTCCTTTTAATAGGAAGGGAAAACCAAGGGATCACTCATGTGTTTTAACGGATTCCATTTACTTTATGCTTTTACGAATGAATGGAGCAAGTCCTTTTCAAAATAGATTTATTTATTCTTAGTAGGAGTTCAAAGGAAAAATAGGAGAATTTATATTATCCTATTTTGCCGGGCAGCCCGATTGGTGAGAGCTGATTAAAGTTTCACTTTATTCTTTAAGAGCGAATAAATGAAAAATGAAATATCTAAAAATATAGATAGAAATCCGCTTTTATACCTTTTACTAAAATAATAATAGCATTATATATTATAAGGAATGCTTGTCCTTAATTGTAAATGAAAGGGGGAATTGATATGAGTTATGGCTTTGGTCATCCTACTCTTTTTTTATTATTAACTACATTAGAATTTTAAAAGAAATCCTTCATCATTTTCGCATCTTTAATATTCACTATCACACCTTCTACCTTATCTTTCTTCTCATCTTTAGCAATCGTAATTTGTTCCTTATTATCAACCCATAATAGAAACTCTTCCTTTGATTCATCCTTATATGTAACGGTTATAGTAGAATGGGCGGATTGTCTCTTTTTTTGATCTAAAGTGATTGTTTTTGGTGTTCCATTTTGAACTGCCGAAACGATAGATTTTATCATTTCTTCATTGTCTGTTTGAGATTTGGAAGTAGTATTATTTGTTGTTCTGAGTAATTCAATGTCTGTAATATTTGCGGAATTTAATTGAAATGTATTTTGTATATGTTCTGGCTTAGTTTGTGAAGCCTTATCCATAGCCGAGGTGTTTGTACAACCAATTAAAGTGAAAGATAGAACACTTAGAGCACATATATAAGTGAGTTTTTTCATATTATCCCTCCTTATAATTAATTATAACAATTTTCTGTTAATTTAGGTAGCTATTGTAAAGAGAAGAGAAAATAATAGTTCACTCTTACAAAATTGTCACATTCATGTAAGGTAATTCAATAGATTAGATACTTTTTCCATGTCATAATAAAGTCATAAGAAAGCTTATCAAAACTAAAACTTATTAGGAGAGTGTCAGTCATGATTGTAACAACAACTTCTGGAATTCAAGGTAAAGAGATTATTGAGTATATTGATATTGTAAATGGTGAAGCTATTATGGGTGCAAACATTGTCCGTGATTTATTCGCTTCAGTTCGTGATGTTGTCGGTGGCCGTGCTGGTGCTTATGAAAGTAAGCTAAAAGAAGCTCGTGATATTGCGATGGACGAAATGAAAGAACTTGCAAAACAAAAAGGTGCGAACACTATCGTTGGTATTGACGTAGATTACGAAGTTGTTCGTGATGGAATGTTAATGGTTGCTGTAAGTGGTACAGCTGTACGTATATAAGTAAATAAAAAACAGGCTCACCCCTTGAAGTTTATGCTTTGAGGGGAGTTTTTTATTTTTCTTTTGTTCATGGCTAAAGTTAAAATGAAGAAGAGTTGATGGAGTTTTATAAGTGTAGAAAATAAGATAAGGGCAGATGTACTAGATGGCTCAAAAGAGTTATAGTACATAAAAGTTCTAATGCATGGGGGGCAGTTACATTATGTTTTGGTTAGGGTGCTTTTTAGGATATGTTTTAGGTTCCGTTATTACATGTGCTTTACTTTACTTTGGATATAGATCCTATGAAAACAAAAAGCGGATATGCGAAAGAGGGAGGAGAGAAAAATCAATTAAAAAGGTGTATAGTAGGCGAAAGGTAGGCTGATAACGTTGATGCAAAAATAAAGGACAGTACATATTTTATACGACTAATATATACTGTCTCGCCTATTCCTTTTAGATTATGAAAAATTATTTCCTGTCTTACTATAAATTTCATAAGCAAAAAATCCAAATAAATAGCCTATTCCGGCTCCTAAACTAACTGAAAGCAGTAAAGAATCTGGGGAAAATATGCCGATAATTATACCGATCAAACACCCTAAAAGCATTCCCATTGGTATGAAACTATCTAATAAAACTTGAGCGTTTTTTGATTTTTTCTTACCTAAGTTACCGTTGTTATATTTATGTTTAAGCCTTCCAATCACGTATACTACAATTCCTCCGACTATTACAACAGGCGCAATTACCGTGAGTAACCACATGTTAGAATCTCCTTTCACCTTTTAATAGAATTGTACCAGATACTTACAATTTGTTGTTCCTAAACGTACTACCTAGTCTATTTAAAAGGTCAATCAAAAAGACTTCCATTGTATTTAATAACTCGTCAAAAACACTTTCCCTTTCGCTTTCTCAGCAGACTGCACAACATCAACCGCAGATTCTACATCCGCTAAGTCATACGTAGAATGTACCTTCATAAAACGTAATTGTTTATTTTCTACTAAACGAATTAAGTGACGAAACGTCTCCTGCCATTTATAAGGTGACACGTCTTTATTCCAATGTCGTAAATGGAATATGTTCGCGTGCACTTTTGCTTTCGTGACAATCTCTGCCCAGTTTACTTGTACGCCTGATAGAAGACCAATCGTTAAAAAGTGCCCGTTTGGACGTAAGGAGAAAGCTAATTCATTTCCATCGGATCCTCCGATAGAATCAATCGCAGCATCTGCACCTCTTCCGTTTGTTAATTCCATAACTGTTTCATGAAGTGGGGTAGTGGAAGTATCTATTACATAGTCAGCACCGAGGCGTAGTAATTCCTCTGTATGTTTATTATTTCTTGTAACTGCAATTAATCGAAAGTTTAAAATTTGTGATAACTGCGCAAATAGATGCCCAATAGCTGATCCACAAGCATTCACTAATAAAACGTCATTACGTTTTAAGTTTAGCGTTTCTGTACACGTAACCCACGCCGTAAGAGGATTAATATACATTTGTGCCGCTGTGAAGTCATCAATGGAATCAGGAATAGGTACTACAAAGTCAGTTGACGTCTTCACATATTCTTGCCAAGTACCTTCCCCTCGTAACGGTAACACACGTTTACCGATAAGGTCTCTAGAAACAAAAGCTCCTACATCTGCTACAATACCAACACCTTCATAACCAGGTATGTTAGGTAATGGAATTCTATGTGCATACGCTCCGGTTATTGGAATTAAGTCAGATGGATTAATCGGTCTAACTAGCATGCGAACGAAAACTTCATTATCTTTAAGTGGTTCTATATTTTTATATTCAACCTGTAATACATCTTTCGGATTACCAAACTCATGAAATTGAATGCATGTTCCAAGCAAAGTAATTGTTCCCCCTTAGTTTGATTGGGTTAATTATAGCATTTTTGGTTTGGGTGATTATTTTGTTAGTGATAAATAGAGTTTTTAATTTACGTATTTATCAGAATTTTATAAAATGTGTATATAACTATAAAATGGGGGGATTTCTTCATGTGTACTAGTTTGACGTTGGAAACCAAAAATCACCAGCACCTTTTTGCGAGAACAATGGATTTCACATTAGATATGAATCAGGAAGTAATAATTATTCCTCGGCGTTATCAGTGGAACAATATAACTGGTGAAACGATCCGAGCGAAAAAGGCTGTTGTCGGAATGGGAATTAATCATGAAGGAAGGGTCATTATGGCGGACGGAGTTAATGAAGCTGGTATGACATGTGCAACTCTCTATTTCCCAGGATTCGCTACTTATAGTAACAGTATAGATGACAATAAAACGAATTTAGCACCATTTGATTTTGTGCTTTGGAGCCTCACACAGTTCAATTCTGTTGAAGAGTTGAAAAAATCTGTTGATAACATTTCCCTTATAGATGTACCATTACCAGTTTTAGGAGTTACTCCACCGCTACATTGGATTTTAGCAGATAAATGGGGAGAGTGCATTGTACTTGAGCCGACAACTGAGGGACTAAAAATGTATGACAATCCACTAGGAGTGATGACTAATAGCCCGGAATTTAATTGGCATTTACAAAATTTAAGACAATATATTGGACTTAAATCACAGCCATTTGCGCCAACCGAGTGGGGAAATGTACCATTAAGTGCTTTTGGCCAAGGTTCCGGATCGATGGGACTTCCTGGAGATTTCACCCCGCCATCAAGATTTGTGCGGGCAGCATATGGAAAACAAAATATTCAAGGTATAGATAACGAAGAAGAGGGTATATCGGCCATTTTTCATATCTTATCAAATTGTGAGGTTCCTAAAGGGGGAGTAATAACAGAAGATGGTACATTAGATAATACCATCTATACGAGTGCAATGTGTATGGAATCTGGAACATATTATTACCATACCTACGATTGTAGACAAATTATAGCCATTCATTTATTCCATGAAAATTTAGATGCAGCTGAGATTAAAACTTATCCGTTCCAGCGGAAACAAAAAATATTTTATGAAAACTGAAGCGCTCACTGAAAAAGCGAGACTGATAAAAACACCTCCATTTAATTTGCATACTTAGTATGCGAATTAAGGAGGTGTTTTTTATCATGTACCAATATTCAGGTTTACTTCTTGCTATTCTATTAAGCCGAAGCCTTCTTCATTCTCTCAAGTAAACTAGATAAAATATGCGTACGATAAGATTCTAGTTTTTTACCTTCATAAGTACGAATACCTAATTTTTTAAGTTCTTTTACATACCAACCTTTGCTTCCGAAATACATGTGATCGCTCCCCTTCAACTTTGTTTTTATTTGTTCTGATTGTACTTGGAGGTACAGGAATTATAATGAAGGAAATGAATTTCGCGCGAAAATGGTTAACTTTGTTGCAAAAGACATATATACTAAAGGTAGTATATAACGAGGTGGGCAAGACGTGATTATAGAGAAGCACGAAATTCAAATTGACCAAATTACGAGCGGTAAAGTGAATATCTTTACTTTCTATAGAAATAGAAAGCAAATTGATGATCATTTTTTACGTTTGCAAGAACCATCGCTTACAGCAAACTACTTCTTTCATTTTCATTTTGATGCAGAGAGTTTGCATCTTTTGCAGAAAGAGTTTCCAAGCGTATATCCGTACGCTGGTAGTGAAACGATTCACGACTGGACGGAAAAGATGAAAGCAGAATTGCAACATCAGATCCAAACAGGAAAATGGAATAAGCGCGTACGTATCGGTAATCGCATTCTAGATGTGGCGTTTACGTGGTGTGACGAAGATATAGTAGAGTGAAAAAGAAGCGGATGACGCTTCTTTTTTTAGCGCTGGAATAAAACGAGCTTACCTGCAGAAGACGTACAGCGATGTGTTTTTTCATGCAATCCTTTTTCTTGTAAAATAGATTCACCTTTTGCTTTCGCTTCTTTTTCAGTTGCCGCCTCGAATGATTCATCTAATGCTTTTGAACCATCTTTTTCAAAGACTGTTAGAACGTATACTCCCATGAAAATTCCCTCCAATAATTAAAAATCAGAATCTTATAACTATTTTGGCATAAATCACTAGAATATGCAAAGAAATATATGACATTGCGTGGTAAAATAGAATGAAACTTTAATCATCGAGAATATTTTTATTCTTGATGATTATTAGTTTTCCGCAAGTTTAATGCTGATAAGATGAAACTTTTGAAACATAGAAAGGATCGTTATTTGTGAAACAAGTGAAGTTTATACATGTGGCTGATTTGCATTTGGATAGTCCGTTTAAAGGGATGGAAATGAATGTAGCGCAGTCTGTTTGGGAGAGAATGAAGCAAAGTACGTTTGAATCATTTGAGCGTATTGTTGATAAAGCGATTCAAGAGCGCGTTGATTTCGTATTACTAGCTGGGGATTTGTATGATGCGGAGACGAGAAGTTTGAGGGCGCAAGTGTTTGTGCGTGAGCAAATGAAGAGACTTTCGCAGTACGATATTCCCGTTTTTATTATTCATGGTAACCATGATCATTTAGGAGGAAGCTGGGCAGCGATTGAGTTTCCGGAAAATGTGCATGTATTTACAGAGCCTTATGTAGAAGAGAAATCATTTTATAAAAATGGTGAGTTGTTAGCTTCTATTTACGGGTTTAGTTATTTGCAGCAAGCGGTAACGGATAATATGACAGCACAGTATACGAAAATGAGTGATGCGCCTTTTCATATTGGTATGCTTCACGGAAGTGTGGAAGGAGATGCAGAGCATAATCGCTATGCACCATTTCAAATTCGTGAGTTGAAAGAAAAACAGTTTGACTATTGGGCTCTTGGCCATATACATAAACGTGAAATTTTATCAGAAGAGCCGTATATTATTTATCCCGGTAATATACAAGGTCGTCATCGTAAGGAAACAGGTGAGAAGGGTGCGTACCTTATTGAACTTACGAAACAAGGAACGCAGTGCTCATTTTTCCATACGGCAGATGTTGTATGGGATGAGATAGAAGTAAATATTGATGGACTTGAAACTGTCGATGATCTTATGACGGTAGCGTCAACTATGATGGATGAATGCAGAAGAGAAGAGGAAGGGACGCTTTTAACTGTCGTATTTACAGGGCAGGGCCCACTTTCTCCTTATTTGCGTGATGAGAAACGAGTGGAAGAGATTTTTCATATTTTAGCATCTGGCGAAGAGCGAAAAGATTTCGTATATGCGATGAAGTGGAAAAATGAGACGGTTTCTTTTGCGGAAATCGAACGTTTGAAAGCGGAAAATCATTTCGTCGGTAGTGTGTTGCAAGAATTAGAAGCTTTCACAAATATGGACGGGGTATTGCGCACGATTTGGACGTCTCCTGTAGCGCGTAATAGTATTGAATCTTTTACAGAAGAAGAGAAGAAAGAGATTCAAAAGGAAGCAGAAAATATTATTTTAGAGCAATTATTCCAGCAAGAGAGGGATAAAAAATGAGAATTGAAAAACTCCATATTTATGGGTACGGAAAATTAGAAAATGTGGAAATGGATCTTTCGTTGCTGACGGTGTTATACGGTGAAAATGAAGCGGGGAAATCGACAATTCGCTCATTTATGAAAAGTATTTTATTCGGTTTTCCAACGAGAGGACAGCGCCGTTATGAGCCGAAAGAAGGCGGCAAGTATGGCGGTGCGCTGACTGTACAAACAGAGAAGTATGGCCATTTGAAAATTGAACGATTGCCAAAGACGGCAGCTGGCGAGGTGACCGTTTATTTTGAAGACGGGAAAACGGGCGGCGAAGAGATTTTACACGATATATTAAGCGGGATGAATGAAAGTTTATTTGAATCTGTCTTTTCATTTGATATGCATGGTCTTCAAAATATTCATCAGCTCGGCGAAGCGGACATCGGAAATTATTTATTTTCAGCAAGCGCAGTCGGAAGTGATGCATTATTACAGCTAGATAAAAAGCTAGAAAAAGAAATGGATCAGCGCTTTAAGCCGAGCGGGCGTAAACCAGAAATTAACGTGTCACTGCAAGAAATGAAGAAGCTTGAAGAGAAGATGAAAGAATGGCAAGAGAAAATTGGCACGTATGAAAAACAAGTCGAGCAGTTAAAAGAAAGTGAAGAGAAGCTAGCTACTGTTCGCGTGGAAAAAGAGAGTGCAGAAAAACGAAAGCAAGATTATGAAATATTAGCAGCGCTTGAACCACTCGTTATTGAAAAGCGTGCGTACGAGAAAGTGTTAGAAAATGAGAGCGGGCAATTTCCTGTAAACGGGATGGCGCGCTATGAAGCGATTAAGGCGAAGATGGAGCCGCTTCAATTACAAGTTGATTCACTCCATAAGAAAATAGAGAATGTGCAATTGGAAATGGAATCGATTCAAATAGATGAAGCGTTTTTACAAAAAGAAAGTCACGTAGAAGAACTCCGTATGCAGCACATGTCTTATGAAAATGCGCGCCAAGAAATGCGTGATATGACGGGAAGTATTGCGAATATAAAAGAAGAAATCGCAGAACTAGAGCAACAAATCGGTGCTACTTTTGAAAAAGAAACGGTTCTTTCGTTTGATATGAGTTTAGCAACGAAGGAATTAATTACGCAAACCGTGCAAAAAGCGCGTGAATTAGAAACGCAAAAAGCACAGCTCGATGATCGTTTTAAAGTAGCGCAAGAGCAATTAGAAGAACAAGAAGAAAATATAAGACAGATCCAGAAACAAATGTTAGCTGATGAAGAGCGAAATACGTTAGCTGAGAAAGAAAAATCGTTCCAAGATGCGGCGTTTATCGGTATGGGCGCAGAGAGAATGAAGCGTAAGTATGAGGAAAAAGCAGGAGTAGCTATGCAAAAGAAAAAACAGTGGCAAAGAGTTTGTCTTCTGTTACTTCTTATTAACACAGGCGTTTTATTCACAAGCTTATTTATAGATAACCGAGCGCTCTTATTTATTAGTGTCATTGTTTTTGTAGGGATTGTTCTTGCCCTTGTTTTATATAAAGATCCGTCGAGTGGATTACAAGAAGAACTTCTTACTCTTCAGCAAAGTGCTGGCGGAAGGCAAAGTGAAGAAGCGATGACAGTTCGTTATCAATTAGAAAAAGATGAAGAGATTCGTAAGCTATTTGAGCGTGAGTCATATAAGTTACAACAAATGGAGCGAGCGTATGATAAAGTCGTTTCATCGTATGAGGAATGGGAACGAGAAACGTTCCGCATTAGCGAACAAGTAGATGTGTATAAAATGCGCTATACGTTCCCTGAGTTTTATACGTATGCGCACATATTGCCAGCGTTTGAGCGTATGGAAAAAATGCAGCAATTATATCGGGAGTTAGAGAAACAAGACGCTCGTAAATCTTCATTATATGAAATGATTTCGCATTTTGAACATAAACTAGAAACTGTTATCGGTAGTGCGGAGTATAGTAAGCTGCACGAGGCGCAAATCCGTATGCAAAATGAGAAAGAAAAGCGCCAAACTTGTAAGCAGCTGAAAGAGAAGCTTGCTGAATGGCAAGAAGAGTATGAGTTCATGCAAGAGCAATTGAAACAACTGTTAGTAGAACGAGATAGTTTATGGTATATCGCACATTCTACAGATGAAGAGATGTTTTTAGAAGCAGGTAAACTGGCAGAAAAACGTGAAGATGCTGAGAAGCAAGTAGGGCGTTTATTACCGCAAATTGATCTATTAGAACAGCGTTTAACGAGTTTATCATTAGCTGAACATTATGAAGCTGACGGTTATGATGAGAAATTAAAGCGAGAAATGACAGTCGCGCAAAACTGTCTTATGAAAGAGAAAGAACTAACAGAGCGTATTGCGAAGCATCGTATGGAAATTGCGAATTTAGAAGAAGGAAGTACGTACGGTGATTTACTACACGAATGGGAAATGAAAAAAGCGCAAGTGCGTGAACAAGTGAAGAAGTGGGCTGCGTATGCGGCCGCAAAAACGGTGTTAACGAAAACGAAGCAATATTATCATGAAGTGCATCTGCCACGTATTTTACAAAAATCAGAAGAGTACTTTGTGTATTTAACGGGCGGACGCTATAGTAAAATCTTTTCACCGTCAGAGTCAGAGCCGTTCATAGTTGAGCGTAACGACGGTATGCGTTTTTACAGTCATGAACTAAGCCAAGCGACAGCGGAGCAGTTATATTTATCGCTGAGATTTGCACTTGCGAAAACATTTGAACACGATTATCCATTTATTATTGATGATAGTTTCGTGCACTTTGATGCGGTAAGGACGAATCGAACGATTGAACTAATAAAGGAAATTGCAAAGGATAGACAAGTCATATTCTTTACATGTCATGCGCATTTACTTGCGTATTTTACAGAAAAACAGATTATAAAATTAACACATATGCGTAAAGAAAATGAGTTGTAGTGTGCTATACTAAAAGTAACTGATTTGGTGGAGGAATTCGAATGAAAAAGAAAATTGCAGAGTATGAAGTTGGTGAACAAGTCGATGTTTTCTTGTTAATTAAAACAGCGACAAAAGGTCTAGCAAGTAATGGAAAGCCATTTTTAACAGTAATCTTACAAGATCCAAGTGGAGATATTGAAGCGAAGCTATGGGACGTATCACCAGAAGTTGAGAAACAATATGTAGCAGAAACAATCGTTAAAGTAGCTGGGGATATTTTAAACTACAAAGGCCGTATTCAATTACGTGTGAAACAAATCCGTGTTGCGAATGAAAATGAAGTAACAGACATCTCAGATTTCGTAGAAAAAGCACCAGTGAAAAAAGAAGATATGGTTGAGAAAATTACGCAATACATATTTGAAATGAGAAACCCGAACATACAGCGTCTAACAAGACATTTATTAAATAAGCATCAAAATGAATTTTTAGAATATCCAGCAGCGACAAAGAATCATCATGAGTTCGTATCTGGACTAGCTTATCACGTCGTATCGATGCTTGATTTAGCGAAAGCTATTTCAAATCTATACCCATCATTAGATAAAGACTTACTATATGCAGGCGTTATTTTACATGACCTTGGTAAAGTAATTGAACTATCTGGCCCAATTTCTACAACGTATACGTTAGAAGGAAACTTACTAGGCCACATTTCTATTATGGTGAACGAAATTGGTAAAGCAGCAGATGAGCTGAACATCGATGCAGAAGAAGTATTAATTCTTCAACACATCGTCCTTTCTCACCATGGAAAAGCAGAATGGGGTAGCCCAAAACCACCATTAGTAAAAGAAGCAGAAATTCTGCACTACATCGATAACTTAGATGCAAAAATGAACATGATGGACCGCGCATTAGGACGCACAAAACCAGGTGAATACACTGAGCGTGTCTTTGCACTTGATAATCGTTCGTTCTATAAACCGACGTTCCATAATTAATAGTGTGAATCGAATGGCCTCATTAAGTGGTAATAACTTAGTGAGGCTGTTTTTTTATAAAAATTAAATGAAATAACATATAGAAACTAACTATTATCTAGCCGGAAATGGTACTTAACTAAAAAAATATCTCAAATTCGAGATTTTTTACTTGCTTTTTAATCACTTGAGATGTAAAGTGATAGTAACGAAAGGGAATGAGTCATCTGAAAAACATATACTCATTTACTTTCGGTTTACAAAATAAAGTAATTTATGAATGAATTCGATACAGCTTATTGAGTAAAAAACTACGACTAAGCTACAAAATATAATGAGAATAAATTGAAAAGCTAAAAGGCATATTATTTTTTTAATCATCACTTGACTAGTAAAACGAAACGGAGGAATGACCGATGTATGAAATTAAAGGGCATCATCACATTTCAATGGTTACGAAAAATGCAAATGAAAATAATCACTTTTATAAAAATGTGCTTGGTTTACGTCGTGTGAAAATGACGGTAAACCAAGATGATCCGTCAATGTATCACTTATTTTATGGAGATAAAACAGGAAGCCCAGGTACGGAATTATCGTTTTTTGAAATTCCTTTAGTAGGAAGAACATATCGCGGTACGAATGCGATTACTCGAATTGGATTACTTGTTCCTTCAGAGGAAAGTTTGCATTACTGGAAAGCACGATTTGAAGAATTTGGTGTGGAACATAGTGAAATAACAACATATGCAAATCGTCCTGCTTTGCAATTTGAGGATGCTGAAGGTCTTCGCTTAGTACTACTCGTTTCAAACGGAGAAAAAGTGGAGCACTGGGAAACGTGGGAGAAGTCAGAAGTTCCTGCAAAGCATCAAATTCAAGGAATGGGTTCTGTGGAAATGACAGTTCGTAGACTTGATAAAATGGCGAGTACACTTACAGAAATGTTTGGTTATACAGAGGTTAGCCGAAATGATGAAGAAGCAATTTTTCAGTCTATAAAAGGAGAGGCCTTTGGAGAAATCGTTGTGAAATATTTAGATGGTCCTTCTGAAAAGCCGGGCCGAGGTAGCATTCATCATTTAGCAATTCGCGTGAAAAATGATGCAGAGCTTGCCTATTGGGAAGAACAGGTGAAACAAAGAGGCTTCCATTCTTCAGGAATCATTGACCGTTTCTATTTTAAAAGCTTATATTTCCGTGAATCAAACGGAATCCTTTTTGAAATTGCGACAGATGGACCAGGATTTACAGTTGATGGAGATGTGGAACATTTAGGAGAAAAACTTGATTTACCGCCGTTCTTAGAAGAAAAGCGAGCAGAAATTGAAGCGAAATTAGCACCTATTGAAGAGAAATAATAGAAGAGAAAATATACAATTTAAAACCATTGGAGGAATATAAAATGAACCAATTAAAAGGAATACACCACGTTACAGCGATTACAAGTAGTGCAGAAAAAAACTATGAGTTTTTCACTCACGTTTTAGGAATGCGTTTAGTTAAAAAAACAGTAAACCAAGATGATATTCAAACGTACCATTTATTCTTCGCAGATGATAAAGGTAGTGCAGGAACAGATATGACATTCTTTGATTTCCCAGGTGTTCCGAAAGGTGTACACGGTACAAATGAAATTTCAAAAACTTCATTCCGTGTTCCGACTGATGCAGCACTAGCGTATTGGGTGAAACGCTTTGACCGTCTTGAAGTAGAACATACAGGAATTAAAGAACAATTTGGTAAGAAAACTCTATCTTTCGTTGATTTTGATGACCAACAATATCAATTAATTTCAGATGAACTTGATAAAGGTATAGAATCAGGTACACCTTGGCAAAACGGACCAGTTCCATTAGAATATGCAATTACTGGTTTAGGCCCTGTATTCATCCGTATTTCGAACTTTAGTTTCTTCAAAGAAGTGTTAGAAAAAGTTCTATTATTTAAAGAGATTGCTCAAGAAGGAGAATTCTATTTATTTGAAGTGAGTGAAGGTGGAAACGGTGCATCTGTCATTGTAGAACATAATACAGTTCTTCCTGAAGCACAGCAAGGTTTTGGTACAGTTCACCATGCAGCATTCCGCGTAGAAGATCGTGCTGTATTAGAAGAATGGATTGAAAGAATCGGTAGCGTAGGACTTCCTTCATCTGGCTATGTAAACCGTCACTTCTTCGAATCATTATACGCAAGAGTTGCACCACAAATCTTATTTGAATTCGCAACAGATGGCCCAGGATTTATGGGAGATGAGCCATACGAAACACTTGGCGAAAAATTATCTTTACCTCCATTCCTAGAGCCAAAACGCGAAGAAATCGAAAAATTAGTTCGTCCGATTGATACAGTGAGAAGTACGAAGGAATTTATTAAAGAATAAAAATAGAGATAGTAAGTAGGAGAGCAAGTAGTTTTAGCTGATAGCTGGAACTGCTTGCTTTTTTATTTGGTCTATAAAATTTTCTGACAATTATTTCTCAAGTTATTAAAAAGGAAAACTTTGGTATAATTTATTAAAATATTTAATTTTCAGATAATTGTTTTTCAATACATAGAAAAGGAGTGGTAATATACAATTTTGATAATTGTATAAAAATCCTAATTTTGTAATTTTGGAAAAAAGGGGATGTAAGTGTATGGGAGCAGATGTAGTAACACGGGAGCAAATGAAACATTCTTTAGATGATTGGTATCGTGTAATGTTGCAGCAAAATATAGAGAAGGCTACGGAAATGAAGGAAGATATTGAGAGTGAATTTTCTAATGTAAAAGAAGATGGGGATTTATGGCTATATTACTCTTTATTAGATTTTAGATATAAAGTGCTGGCGGATGGCTTACAAATTACTAAAAATAGTTTTGATAAAATTGATGAAATTTATAAAACGTCTGAAAATCGTTTGTCATATTACTATTATTTTTTTAAGGCAATGCATGCAACTCTAATATCAAATTACAATGATGCAAGTAGATGTTATGAGAAGGCCAAAACACTAATAAAATATATTCCGGATGAATTAGAATATGGGGAATTCTGTTATCGTCTTTCTGCATTTTTCTACAATACAAGGCAACCAATGAATACAATAAAATATGTAAATAAAGCTAAAGAAATTTTTTCAAATCAAGCAGGACAAGATATGAATATTGCTTTATCTCAAAATCTTTTAGGACTAACTGCCATACAAATAAAGCAATATGAACAAGCAGAAGAGTGTCTAAATTCAGCGATAGATATTCTACAAAAACAGGATAACGCTATATTGCTTTTAAGGGTACGTCATAATTTAGGATGGCTATACGCAAGTCAAAACCTTTCTGCACTAGCTATTCGACATCTTTCGGAAGTAACAGAGAAATTCTCAGCACATTTCAAAGCGATTTTCTTACAAGCTAGGGAACATTTTAAACTGGGAGAAACAAACATTGCTGAAGAATTAATTGATAGAGGATTAAATATTTGTATGGAGTTAGAGAATGAAGAGTATATACATCATTTTAGTATTTTAAAAGCAGTAAATGGTAATCTTCCTATTAAAGAATTAGAGCAAATTATCCTTAAAGGAATTACTTATTTTGATAAAGAATCTTTATATAGTTACACTCAGGAGTATGTGGAAAAACTTGCAATAAAGTTTCGTAAGGATGCTAATTACATGAAAGCAAGTGATTATTTTTACAAAGCATTACAGGCAAAAGAGAAGAAGATAGAGAGAGGAGCATTAAAATAATGTTTAAAAAAATTGGTATGGCTGTAACTGGTATAGCGTTAGTTGGTATTGTATCTGTCGGTTTAAATAGTTCTTTTGTACAACAAGCGGAGCACGGTGATGTTCCAGCACCAGCAAGACCAGACTATGTTAGCTTTAATAAAGGCGACGGAGGTGCACCAGCAAAACCAGACTATACTAGAGGAGACACAGGCGGAGCACCAGCAGAAAATAGAGGAGACGGCGGAGTAAGCCAACTATAATAACAAAGAAAGGGACTTCAACATGAAGTCCCTTTCTATTTTTAGGCCATGTAGAGAAAAGAATTGACTTACTTTAAATGTGTAACTATAATAGTTACAAAGTAACCATCAGTAATAGAAATAAGTTATATTTTTTGTTTTAATTGTAACTGATTTAGTTACAATTAAAAAGAGGACATAAAACAACCAAAAAATGTAAAAACTTTAAATAGCAACAAGAGAAAGGAGACGGGAATATTGAAACGGGTTAAGTTTTATTTGATTAGCGGTATTGTACTCGTGTTGTTAATTGTTTGTAACTTCGTTGATAAGCCGTTTGCGAAGGTTGGAGAAGTGAAAGATACTGTTATGATGAAGCTGAATACGAAAGAGAGTATGGCACAAATTGATGGGCAGACGATTTATTTTAAGCAAATTGGCGTGGGAAAACCTCCTTTACTTATGCTTCACGGGTTCGGTGGTTCTTCTGATGGATTTAGTGATATTTATCCGGAACTAGCGCGAGATCATACGATTATTGCGGTTGATATTTTAGGATTTGGGCGTTCCTCTAAGCCTGTTGATTTTCAGTATTCGTTTCCTGCGCAAGTGAATTTATATTATAAGTTAATGAAGAAGCTCGGATACGATCAGTTTGCGGTGCTCGGCCATTCAATGGGCGGAGAGATGTCCCTGAATTTAGCGTATTTATATCCGGACGCAGTGACGCATCTCATTTTGGCAGATTCTACAGGGATAGAGTCTTTCCAGCAAAAAGAAAGTTATGAAGTACCGCCGCTATCGACGGACTTACAAACTGTAACTGAGATTACGAATTATAATAAAAATGAAGTGAAAAATAGTCGTGATGATAAAGAACATTATGATCAGCTTACGAAAATGAGAGAGCGCCGCATTGCGATGGAAGCAGATAAAATTAAGGTGCCGACTTTAATTATATGGGGACGACACGATAAGAGCGTTTCTTGGAAAAATGGTGAACTGTATCATCAGTTATTTGCAAATAGTACGTTTCATATTATTGAAAAAGGATACCACGCGCCGTTTCGTCAGGAACCAATTGAGTTTATGGAATATGTACAAGCATTTTTCGCGAAGCATCCACAATGATAAAATTTTAAGCATAAATCCACTTCTTTCCTCATAGAGTGAAACTAATAAGGCTTGTCTAAGGAAAGGAATGAAGTGATTTGGAAACTTTACCATGGTGGGTGTATCTTGTAATCGTCGGGATCGTATTAAGTGGCTACATGGTTTTATATACTTCGAAAAAAGAGCAAGATATGGATAATGAGTTTATTGAAAAAGAAGGCGAAGTTTATATGAAGCGTTTAGAAGAAGAACGCGAGAAACGTAATCAGGATAGTGATAAAGATTCGGTATTGCTTTAATAGAAATTTTGAAAGGCTACCACCTAGTAGAATTTTACATCTGGGTGGTAGCCTTTTTTCTTCTGGGGGAGCAGTATATGTTCATAAAGCTAAGGTTCTATAAGTTTAATTTTACATATATACGAGATTCATCATGAACTTTTATTGATGGTATTTATATGTATTTTTACTCATAAGAATGGAACTAGCGCAGTATGTACTGGGGGGATTAACAATGCATAGGGACGAAACTACATTACATCCTGATACAGGTGTTACGTCTGTAATGTTTGTTGAGCGTTCATTAAATGAAATTCGTTTTTGGTCTAGAATCATGAAGGAGCATTCTTTTTTTCTTCGCTTGGGATTTAGATGCGAGGATACTCAGCTAATTGAAGAGGCTAATCAATTTTATCGATTGTTTGAACATATCGAACAAATAGCGTATTCCTATACAAATGAAACAGATCCTGGGCAAATAAAAAGATTTAATTCAGAAGTACAGCAAGCCGCAACTAATATTTGGGGATTTAAACGAAAAATTTTAGGATTAATTCTCACATGTAAATTGCCAGGACAAAATAACTTTCCACTGTTAGTTGACCATACAAGTAGGGAAGCGGATTATTTTAGAAAACGTTTAATACAATTAAATGAAGGTAAATTAGATGCCCTTCCTGATGCTATTATTAAAGAAAATGTTTTCTTTCTAAGGATTATGGCAGACCATGCTAAATTTATTGGCCATCTCCTTGATCCATCGGAAAGAAAGCTTGTAGATACAGCACGGAATTTTAGCAATGATTTTGATGAATTGATGTATCAAGCAATTGACTTAGAATCTATGAAACCACAATCCCAAACAGTTCCTCTGTTAGATCAATTTTTAGATCAAAATCGTGTGTCGGTTACATCTCTTCGGGATTTTAAGAAAACAGCACGTGATTTAATTGAGCAATGTAAAATAAAGAGTATCATTCATCCATTATTGGCAGACCATGTTTTCCGTGAAGCTGATAGGTTTCTTGAAATCATTGATATGTTTGATGTTCATCTTACAAATATTCAATCACAATCTAGATAGTAGAAGATAAGGAAAGATACTATTTTTCCTTAAGCTGAGAAGTTAACAATTTATTGTTAGCTTCTTTTCTTTGTGATGAAAAGATTTAAAAATGACACTTTTAGTGGATGGAGAGATAAAAGTAAAAATTTCCCTTTCGTCTAGTAAATTTCTCTTTAAAGACTACATAAAGACTACATAAATACCTTTGACCAAATATGTAATTCTTTGTAAAATAGTATATATGGAAAAATTATGAATATACAGTAAGTTTATAGGGGGTAGGTTCTAATAAATTATTTGTGGAAAATTTATTAGTTAAGTACATTAACTTGTTTGCACTAAATTTTACAAATAAAGGGGTATTAGTAATCATGAAAGCAAAGAAATTAGTAAGCTTAGCGTTACCAGTTATGTTATTGAGTGGCTGTATTACAATTGAAACTGATGGCAAGAAAGCTGAACCAAAGAAAGAAGAAACACAAAAGGTAGAGAAAGAGAGTAAGTCAACTGATAGCAAGAAAGAGGATAGCTTATCTGTAGCGAAAGGTGAAGGTACAAATAGTAGTTCATCAAGTAGTCAACAAAGTTCTTCTTCAAATAATTCAACTGCTTCTAGTTCTTCAACTGGTAAGGTAACTGGCTCAGATGTTGAAAGGTACAAGGCAGATATCATAAACAGTGCTACTCAAATTGAAGATACAATGAAATTAATTGAAGGAATAGCAGGTTCAGATGTAAAGTCATACAAACAAAAGAAAAGTGAAGTACAACTGAGTTTAGGTGGAGCAAAGGCAACTGCAACGAAACTGAAGAATCTACAAGCACCTCCTGAGTTACAGGGAGAACAGGCGAAGATAAAGCAATCGATGGAACTGTATGCGGATTGTTTCCAACTTCTCTTTGATGCATTAGACCAAGAAGACGAGAGTAAAATGCATCAATCATTAAGTAAAGCACGAGAAGGTTCAAAACTGTTTGAAGAAGCAGCGAAGAGTATCGGTAGTAAAACCAACTAAGAATAAATTACTTTATGGGGTATGAAAGTGAAGAAACTAATGGCTGCTGTAGTTCCATTGTTAATATCGTGATTTTATTTCAAATTCACACTTCCCTGCCACTTAAGGTGTTTTTTTACTACATATAGAAAAGATACCCTAAGTTCATTGTTTATAGTGAATTTAAATCAATTATGAAGTAGTGATATAGAAATTTTGAAAGGCTACTACTAGGTTGGTAGTCTTTTTTCTTTTGAGGGGAGCAAGTACATGTCCATCAAGTTAAGCTTATATAAGTTTAATTTTGCATATATACGAGATTCATCATGAACTTTTATTGATGGCATATATATATTTACTCATAAGAATGGAACTAGCTTAGTATTTACTGGGGGGATTAAGAATGAATAGGGATGAAACCTCATTACATCCTGATACGGATGTTACGTCTGATATGTTTGTTGAGCGCTCATTAAATGGTGATGCTTCTTTATCAGACGCTGCAAAAGCATGATTCTCACTACTCATTGGTACCTCAGCAAACTGTAACATTCCATAAGTCATACCAGCTGTAAATACTATTACCCTATATCCAATACGTTAGCTATTTGTCCATATGCACTTCTCCTATTCTGATTTGAATGTCATATTTAAATCCCTCCTTTTATAGATATCAATTAGGGTTGTTTCTGATGAAAAAACAATGTGTTGAATAGATAATTAAAAAAGGCATTTCTATTTTTTCCTAGAATGAACAGTAATATATAATCGAATGTCTTTAAATGTAGTGAGGAGGCAGTGAAATTTGAATAGGAAAATTTGGTTTATATTTACCTTTTTAGCTGTTTTAGTAGCTAGTTATGTTGTTGTCCAATATTTTATTATGGATGGCTTTCAAACAGGACTTGTAAAAATGAAGCTTATGTATGTATCTAAAATAAGTAGTTTTTGGTACATTATGTTATTTATACATATTACAACTAGTATAGTAGCATTAGTAATTGGTCCGTTTACATTATCCGCAAAATTTAGAGAAAAGAATATCAACCGCCATCGAATAGTTGGAAGGATCTATATGGTTGGTATATTATTAGGGGGCGTTTCAGGACTGTACTTATCTTTTTACGCTATGGGGGGATTGGTAGCAAAGCTTGGTTTCGGCCTGTTAGCCGTATTTTGGCTAACATCAGCATATCAAGCATTAATTAGAATTAAGAGTAAAAAAATTCAAGACCATAGGAATTGGATGATCAGAAATTATTCCTTAACCTTTGCGGCAGTTACATTAAGAATTTGGCTACCTTTGTTTGTATTGCTATTTGGACTAGAGCAGTTTGAACTTAGTTACGCTGTTATTTCTTGGTTAGCGTGGGTACCAAATTTAATTATCGCAGAGTTATTTATAAGACAAAGACTTAATAAAGGACAATACCAGGAAAATGAGGATTTACATTTTTGATGCAATGTTGAGGACAGAATTCTTCAGTAATTCAATAGATTTTTAAATGCTTTTTCCTATTGAGATTATGCAGTAAGCTATCGTGGCATTAGTGGGAAAAGTAAAATAATAAAAGAAAAGGCACTCATTTAAAAGTGCCTTTTTTATTATTAAAAGTATCCTCCACCAAAGTCACCGCGAGAAGAACCGCCGTAACTCATAATTCCCTCCCTGTTCAAATGTAATAGTTTAAATAGTTGATGATAAAGGTCATAAAGAAAAGACACCTTAAGGTGCCTTTCTCTGACTTAAACCATCTTAATTTTAATAATATGTATTGGACTCCCATCCGAAAAATATTTTATCGTGTTAAGTAATATTATTCATTGAGAAAAAGAAAAGTCCTATATTGGGGGAGCAGCACATGCCCATCAACTTAAGAAAAATAAAGATCCAAAAAAGGAAAAATGAGCCAAACTCTTATGAATAACTGTGAAAAGGTAAAATTTTTGTTAGGTGGTTTCTGAAAATCTTAGCTTGATGGCAATGTGGTTCTACCCCTTATAAATGTTACAAAAATCTTTCAAATAGCTCTAACTTGCACAATGCTTCCCGTTAATATAATACGCTGATTCTGTGAAAACCGTAAATACAACCTCTACTTCTGGAAGTCCAAAATCCATTACATATGTAGTAATGGCCTTGGCAAATCGATCACGAATTTCCTGTCCACGCTCGAACCATTTCACTTCAATAAGAGGAAACGCTTCTATTTCTTCTCCATTGAATACAAACGTAGAACTTGGTAGTTCTAAGGTAAAATTATCCGTACCACACTCACAAATCTCTGCGAGCTCTTCTACTAATGGCTTGCTTATGCGTTTTAATTGTTCAGTAGTAATTCCACGAAACACAACATGCGGCATGTGAATCCCTCCGTTAAATAGCTTTATATTTGCTCACATCATAACACAATTTATTTTGCTGCACTAACATCTATTGGTACATTTCAATGACATTCTTAAGAATGATCATATGTTATTGAAGCAATACATGTATTGTAACTATTTAAAACATTTGAGAGCCTGGTAATTGGATAAATAAAAAAAGGCCTTATTATTCTCCCTGTAAGGAGGCATGAAGGGAGGCCTCTATTAGGAAAGGGATGGTGCGCTTATATATTTTAAAAAGAAAAGACACCCTAAGGTGCCTTCTTCCGACTTGAACTACTTTCATTTTAATAATATGTATTGGATTCCCGCCCCAATATTATTTTCTTTTAAAATTTAGAATAAGAGAAAAGA
>NZ_NVAP01000071.1 GCF_002567495.1 Bacillus cereus
GCCTTCTTCAGCTTTTTATAATAGTAAATTACTTAACATAGAGAGCATCTCATTGGACAAATAATTAATTATGTGAAACAATAATAACAGATAAGGAGACATTAATTTTCCTTAAGTGCTTCGAATTAATTTTATTCAATAAGAGAAGGTGTGCTTAAAGAAGTTAAATTAAATAAGGAGCTGTTTTATTTTATGCAACAAAATAATGATTTAAATTTTGAACCTCAAGACGTTAATATTGTCAATCCTAAACAAGCCAGGAAAGCAGTAATTGCTACTGGTATTGGGAATGCAATGGAGTGGTTTGACTTCGGATTATATGCGTATTTAGCAGTAATTTTAAGTCAATTATTCTTCTCAGGTGTTGATAATAGTGGATTGCAACTTGTACTTACATTCGGTACATTTGCAGCAGCCTTTCTCGTTCGACCAATCGGAGGTGTATTCTTTGGTAGAATAGGAGATAAGTACGGCCGAAAAATCGTGTTAAGTACTACTATTATTTTAATGGCACTTTCTACATTATTCATCGCATTACTACCAACCTATGAACAAATTGGTGTATGGGCACCAATACTACTTTTAGTTGCCCGAATGATTCAAGGCTTCTCTACAGGCGGCGAATATTCAGGTGCAATGGTTTATATCGCAGAATCTTCTCCAGATAAAAAGCGTGGTATACTCGGTAGTGGTCTTGAAATTGGAACACTCTCAGGTTACATTGCTGCTTCGGTAATTGTTACCATTTTGACGTTATTGTTAACAGATGAGCAAATGCTCAGCTGGGGATGGCGTATTCCGTTCTTAATAGCTGCACCAATTGGTTTGGTCGGTTTATATTTACGCCGTCATTTAGATGAATCTCCCATCTTTGAAGAGATGGAAAAAGCACAAGAGGAATCTGAAGACAATGAACAATTTTCATTCATGGATATTATTAAATATCACAAAAAAGACTTCTTATTAAGCACAGTAATTGTCGCCTTCTTTAATATTACGAATTATATGATTCTTTCGTATATTCCTTCTTATCTAACTCAAGTACTTAAAGTCAAAGAAACAACTGGCTTATTGATTATTTCAATTACGATGGCACTTATGATTCCGCTAGCACTTTATTTCGGTAAATTAAGTGATAAAATTGGTAATAAACGCGTCGTGCAAATTGGTTTACTTGGTTTAACCGTATTTGCAATTCCAGCATTTTTACTAATAGGTAACGGACATATTGCAGCTATATTTGCAGGTATTTTCGTACTAGGTTTCTTCTTAAGTGTTTATGAAGGAACATTACCTTCGTTATTACCATCACTATTTTTCACCGATGTACGTTATCGAGCACTTTCGATCTCATTTAATATTTCTGTATCAATATTCGGTGGAACAACACCGCTCGTATGTTCATACTTAGTTCATGCAACTGGTAACCCGCTAGCACCGGCATTTTATTTAGCAGGTGTAAGTATTATTGGATTAGTTGTATTTAGTGTACTATTCGTTACGACTTCAGGGCGTGCGCTAAAAGGTTCATATCCTACAGTAGAAACGAAAAAAGAAGCACACCTAATCGCTAAAGAAGACCCTGAAGAAACACTTTGGTGGCATGAAGAGTCATTAGAAATTGAAGCAGGGAAGAATGCTTCAATTTAAAAAGTGACGTAGAAGTATAAAAAGACTCCTATGAATAAATAACGGGTTCAGTTACGGGAGAGAAAATATAAAATAACAACAAATTAGGGATGTAAATCACATATGATTTAGCATCTCTTTTTTTATCCAGCTATTTACTGGGCAGTAAGGCCCACACCTCAAAATTCAGCGAAAGCAAAGAAGTTAGGTGGGGGTCGGGCTGCCCGTAAAAGCCCGATTGGTGAGGGGTAATAATCAGTGGGGGATGAACAAAACCCCATTGATTAAAGTTTCACTTTATTGTTATTACAATGTTTAAGCACCTTTATGTAGTTAAATAGCGTTCTAAATAACAAGGTAAATAGCAAAGGTACATAAATTTATGTACTCTTGCTATTTTATATACTAAAATCATTGCTAAATTGGTTGTTTAGAAAAACCTTTAATGACAGCTCGTGGAGATGGTAAAAGTTATATCTATTCTAATTTTAATCCAAAATACGCACAAATGGCTCTAACGATAATTCGAAACCATTATAACTTTTGTATGCCATTTACCACAAAGGAAGGGAAAAAGAAAACAGTAAAAACACCAGCACAATGATTTGGGATTACTGACAAAGTGTTTGATTTAAAAGATATAATTTACTTTAGATAGTTCACTCAAATAATGGTGGACTATATTTTTTAAAAAGGTAAATGGAAAATTTATGTTAAAATAATTATAGAAATTGTGAAAAAATGTTCTTAAACTAACAGTCAAGTTACTTTAACAAGGAGTCTTCAAAGGAAATGGTGAATATCATATTTTGAAGGGGTGATTGCAGTGAAGTAAGTGATTTTTTTAATCTTGGTTAAATACTTTGAAGGAAGGGATTTATAACTATGAATACAAAACTAATAATAGTAGAAGGTTTACCTGGATTTGGAAAATCAACCACTGCAAAGCTAATAAATGAAATTCTAATCCAAAATAAAATTGAAGTTGAACTATTTTTAGAGGGGAATTTGAACCACCCAGCCGACTATGATGGTGTATCTTGTTTTAATAAATTTGAATTCGATAGATTATTATCTAACAGTGGAGATTTTAAAGAAGTGCTTCTTAAAAGAGTTCTAAAAAAAGGAAGCAATTATTTATTACCATACAGAAAGATAAAAAATGAGTTTGGTGATCAGTTTTCGGACGAATTATTTAACAATATTTCAAAAAATGATATATATGAATTGCCATTCGGTAAAAATGTTGAATTAATTGCTGACAAATGGAATGACTTTGCTGAAAGTGTTCTAGAAGACAATAAGGTTTATATCTTTGAATGTTGTTTCATACAAAATCCATTAACGATTGGGATGATTAAATATGGTGAACAAAAAGAAAAAATAATAAATTATGTAATGAAAGTTGCAAAAATCATAGAGAATTTAAATCCAATGTTATTGTATGTAGAACAAGATAATCTTGAATTTTCATTTAGGAAGGCATTAAAAGAAAGAACTCCAGAATGGTCCACAGGAATTGTCGATTATTACACTAACCAAGGCTATGGGAAAGAACATAACCATTCAGGTGTAGAAGGAGCGATAAAAGTTCTTGAAGCTAGAAGGAATTTAGAGTTAGAAATATTCGATATGTTAAAAATGAAAAAAGAAAAAATCAATAATACAAAATATGAAATTGACTCATATAGCTCAATGTTAAAAGATAAGTTAACAATACAAATGGTGAAATAGCTTTTTACATTAACTGGTGCAATTCTTTAAAAAGGCATCGTTGTTTTTGATACTTAAAGTAACATATTGTGAAATGTTGTACTTACGCTAACGGGTGCTTTAGTTGAAGAAGGAAATAAAAACGCTCAGAATATTTTCTGAGCGTTTTAGTTTGCTATTTATAATGCAAAATGCATACAAATTATTGTGTTATTTCTAATGGTTATTAGCATTTTTCTCTCACTAAACTGAGCCCGTGAATGAAAAAATAGGAGTCTTTTTGTGGTCTTATTTCTTTCTTTTCTTCAAATGTTTTTGATATGCATAAAGCTTATGAATCTCTTCCTTAAATTCATGCAGAAGTACAGTACTTTCACCATTTGAATAACGCACAGTATTATAAGCATCTATAATAATATCACTTTGAATATTTACATCTTCTTCATCGTTTATTCTTTCTAGCCAAGCCTCAACAGTTTCTCCCCGTTTTCTATTTAAAGGAGGGGTTAACTTACTCTCTAGCTTGAAAATTTCCTTCCGAATTTCGTTATGTGGAGGTTTATTTCGTTTAAAACGATTTTGGCTCATTCCTTCTTTATCAGTAATGATAGTAGATTCGAAGGCGGGCATATTTGGTAAACTTAAATGTTTTCGTTTTTTAATTATTTTCCAAACGACGTAAATAGCAATGACTGTACAAACTAATATTGTAATGCTATTTATGAGTGTTGGATCAAAAGGATGTGGTTCCAATTCATCCTTAATTGTAGGGTCTTTTAGATTGCCTTTATTTGACCAAAAATCGTCTGTTTCATTTAACGCAGCTGCTGAAAATAATGGATTGATGGCGTATCCGAATCCTAATGCAACTGTTTCTATGATATACGAAAAAATAAGCCGAATGAAAGGGAACACTTGAACAAGTATTATACTCATTACACCAATGGTAATGATGGAAGTGAAACGTAATAGCTGTTGATTACGATTTGAACCTGTTAACCAAAATGTAACCATAATGTGTAACACTAATAGTAACAGTTTCCATAATGGTGGAAAGGGCGCATAAAATATGGCTGAAAAGACGAACCATATAATACCGCCTAATGATTTTTGTACCGGATATCCTGGTCCAACTACATGTACGATAAAGAAAAAAAGCGGTAACATAATTGTGCTGAATAGAGAGAATGTGAGAAGGAAAGCACAACCGATTATTTGAGTAATGAACAGTATGACAAATCCTGTTGTTTTTTTCTTCGTGAATTTATGAATAAGAAATACGCCTACATAGCCTGTTGCTAAAAATATGGTAATAGCAACAAGGTCATCCCTTTCTGTTAATAATGAAAGGAGGAGAAGCAGAATAAAGTCATTAACGTGATAGAGCCAAGTTTTCAACCGATTCCACCATCCCTTCACTATTAATGAGAAACGTTGGCTGCGAGAGAAGAGGGAGTTCATTTCTCTGTAAACCAATGTATATCATTGTAGACGAACGTTCTCTCTTTCTTGTTACATAATGAAGGAATCCTTGTTTCGGAAGTAACGTACTATCATCTGAAATACGTGCTAATTCTTCTAACGCTTTTGCATATTGTGTTTGCCCTTCATGTAAGGATAAATGTAATGCACCACCTTCTGCTAATACACTAATAAATAATTCAAACGGTATTTGCTGCTTCGTTGCATATTGGCAAATGTATGTTGCAAATGAAATTAAATCTTCAACATTATCTTTCCAACCAAACCCGCGATCGGCAGCTAAAGAAAGACAAATGGTCCAACTATAATTTTTTACAGGTTCATATTGCTTCGCTTGTAATTCCTGCATTTTAGCAGATGCCTTCCAATGAATAGAGCGGAAAGACTCACGCTCATATCGTTTAACACCGATAATAGATGTTTCATCATTGTAAAAAGAAAAATTCGTTCGATAAGAACCAGTTAGAAGCTGCTGAAGTTCTTGCAACCCTGCGACTTCTTTAGGAGAAGGGTACACAATAATTTCAGTTTTTAACTTATCGAAAACGGGTAAGTGTACAGTTAATAAATGAAAAGGGTCTTTTAATACACATTCAAACTGTTCAATTTGAAACACACCACGTTTCGTTGCGGTTAATGTTAAATCCCACTTTTGCGCCGAATGTGCAGGTTGTGAAAATGGAAAAGAGAATAACGTTTTTGATATTTGTTCAATACCTTGATCTTTATGCTGTATAAGAGACGAATCTAAATGAAAATAACAAACACCAGTAACGAGTGGTATGTTTGCACCATTTTTTAAATGAATAAAAAACTGTCCAAATTCATCAGGGAAAAGTCGAGTTGTTTGTTTTTCGTTAATTACTTGGAATTTTTTCTCTATGTAAGCGACATATTTATAAATGAAAATCGCAAATAAATAATAGGAGAAAAAGAGAAACATAATGATTCGTTGCGGCATAAAAAACGTAAATAGTATAGCGCCTGGCACAGTTAGTTGAATAATATGGAGTTGAAAAAATAAAGGTACAGTTACAACGCGCTGTCCATTCATGCTTGCTCAATCTCCACAGGTACGTCAATTTCTTTTAAAATACTTTGCATAATATCATTTTTTGTCGTGCGTAAAGCACCTTCCATTGATAAGACAATACGGTGATTCCAAACAGAAGGAGCTAAAAATTGTATATCTTCAGGGGTGCAATATTCTCTCCCGCGTAAGAAGGCTAATGCTTGAACTGCGCGCACTAAAGAAAGTGTGGCACGTGGGCTTACACCGTTAGCGATATAATCGTGATTTCGAGTAGCTTGCGCAAGTTTAATTATGTAATGTTCTAACGGTTCTGATATGAAAATTTCTTTTACTCGTTTCTGTGATTCTAATATATCTTCTAATGAGATAACAGGTGTGACACGTTCTAATGGTATATCGTTACGAAAACGTCGCATCATTTGTAACTCATCTTCAGGAGTAGGATAACCGATTGAAATCGTCATTAAAAAGCGATCAAGCTGTGCATCTGGAAGAGGGAAAGTCCCTTGTGATTCAATTGGGTTTTGCGTCGCAATAACAAAGAACGGTTTCGGAAGAGGCGTAGACTGTTTTTCAAGCGTCACTTGTCGTTCTTCCATCGCTTCTAACAAACTAGACTGTGTTCTCGGCATTGCACGGTTAATTTCATCTGCTAGTAAAATGTTTGTCAAAACTGGTCCAATTCTTAACTCAAATTCACTTGTTTTTGGGTTGAAATATTCAATACCTGTTACATCACTTGGAAGTACATCAGGGGTAAATTGAACGCGAGAAAAAGTACCACCAATACTTTTTGAAATAGTTTTCGCCAGTAATGTTTTCCCAGTACCAGGCACGTCTTCGAGCAATACATGTCCATCAGCAAGCAGCGAAACGAGTAATAGATCAATAACATTTTCTTTGCCGACAAAAACGGATCCTATGTTTTCTTTCAATTTATTTATCATATGTATCATTCCTTTCAAAATATAAACGGATATTTCTATATTTTAACAAATTATTCAGAAAATTGGTATGGTTTTTCAATCCAAAGAAATAAATATTTGATTATTAAATTATACTCTTGCATATTTTGGAATGCGAATATATAATATCGGTATGCGGTATATCGCGAGTCGATATATCATAAAGCGATGTATCGGAGGTGGTTATAATGAATACGAAAGCGAGAAAATACATTCCTTTAACTGAGGCGACATATTACATACTGTTATCACTAGTGAAACCAATGCACGGATATGGAATTATGCAAATGGTAGAAGAGATGACAAATGGGGAAGTAAAGCTCGGTCCTGGAACTTTATACGGGAATACGACGAAGTTATTAAAAGAGAAATTAATTGTTGAAGTTGCCTCAACAGATAGAAAGAAGTGCTATGAGTTAACGACGTTTGGGAGAGAAGTGTTAGAGCTTGAGTATAACAGGTTACAGAGATCTGTAAGGAATGGAAATAGTATATTAGGGGAGTGAATGGAAGATGGAGACGAAAAGGGTATTCAGATTTTTTACGGCATGGAATTTAGAAAAAGAAGAAGCTTTTTTAAGAAAGATGCATCAACATGGTTGGGGATTACAAAAATATAATTTAATGTATACGTTTAAGAAAACTGAGCCGAAAGATGTAATATATAAAGCAGATTTTAGATTGGCTTACAGAGATTCAAAAGAAAAACAACAAGAGTATTTCGAAATATATGAAATGTCAGGTTGGAAACGCGTAACAAGTTTCACAAGATGGAATTATTTTTGTAAAGAAGTAGAAGAGGTAAATGAATTGCCAGATATATATTCAGAAAAAGAGACGAGGATACAAAAATTAAATGAATTATTACTATTCCTTGTTATTATATCAGCAAGTATATTACCATCAATGTATAACCTGTTTTTAAGCCCGATGGAATCAAGAGTGCCAATTTGGGCGAAAGTTATGACCGGTCTTACAGGCTGTATGTGGATCTACTTCTTTATAAGAATCTCTTGGAAAATTAAGAAATTAAAAAGTGAAATATTATAATAAAGAGTGGAGTTTAAAAGAAGTAAATTACCGGAATCAACTTCTTTTGTCTCTATACAAATGTAATTTGTTCATTCTTTTTTACATAATAAAAACTATATAATTACGGCCTAGAAATACCAGTTAACAAACAAGTAGTTTATTAAATTAAAAAAATCATAAATGAACAAGAAAGGATTCTCAATAATAACCACCAGTTAAAATTATTCAGAATCCTATATATTAACATTGTTTGATGCGTTACCCTTTTATGAACATTAACAAAAGAGTGTGAAGTTTAACATATAATAAGGAAGAAATTTTTTTTATTATCGTATTAAACGAAAAAATCCCTTATAGAAAAATCTATTTCTACAAGGGATAGTAATGAAATTATTAGAAAGACTGATTTTGAGCAGGTTTAATAAATTGTTCTGGGTTTTCAACAAGCCCACATACAGCGCATTGGACGCGATAAGTAGGTCCTTGATAGGCCATATGAAAAGCGTTCATTGTTTCATTTGTGTATTCTTCTTCTACTTGACCAGTTTGTGGATTTAATTTGACTGGTTTTACTTGTTGCTCAAGAATATTAAAGCGAGTACGGTTCGTTTTACAGCTTGGACATAGCATTGGTTCCATATGTATACACCTCCATTTGTATTCTTTCTTAAAATCTTTAATTTTATGCAAGCAAAAAACTTTCTCAATATAAATAGGTGTTTAATGTATTTAAAATTCAGAAAAAATAAAATATAATAAAAGTACGAACTGGTTATGTCCAAACCAAATCTCCTGTTTTATGCCAATAAGCTGGGGGGCCGAGAAATCGGTCTCATTTTTTTTGTTCGTTACTATAAGAAACAAGGTTTTTATGAGGCTTTTGTCGAAATTTTAGGGATGGATATAAAGGGGGATGTAAAATGAATTTAAAAATGAAGTACATCATTTTATATGTAGAAAAATTTGAAGAATGTTTAAGGTTCTATAAAGATATTTTACAATTACCTATAAAAGCAGAGCACGGTACATATATTGAATTTAATACTGGATCTACAATTTTAGCAATGAATACACGAGAAGATGTGAAAGAATTAACAGGACTACCACTTACAGAAGGTGAATTACAGTCTTCGCATTTCGAATTAGGATTCGTTGTTGAGAATGTACAAGAAACGATTGAGCAATTTAGAGAACAAGGTATTAAGATTTTAGTTGAACCAATTGTAAAACCGTGGGGACAAACAATTGCATATATTGCTGATCCAGATGGAAATTATATTGAAATTTGCAGTTCATTAGAATAGAGGGAGAAAGAGAGATGGGATTTCCGAAACTAGAAACAGAACGTTTGCGATTAAGAGAACTTACACTATTAGATGCAGAAACGATGTTCCGTTATTTTTCAAAAGAATCTGTTATACGTTATTTCGGGATGGATTCTTTTGAAAATATTGAGCAGGCGAAAACAACGATTCAAACGTTTAATAATCGTTATGAAGAAGGAAGTGTATTTCGCTGGGGAATCGAGAAAAAAGGGACGGGCCAATTAATTGGGACGTGCGGATTTCATTTAATTAACAATCATCATAGACGAGCTGAAATTGGTTATGAATTAGATGATACATATTGGGGACAGGGCTACGCATCAGAAGCATTACAAGCGATTTTAGCTTATGGATTTGAAATACTGCAACTAATAAGAATCGCAGCGGTTGTATATGTAGAAAATAAAGCTTCTCAAAAATTATTAATAAAAGCAGGATTTCAAGAAGAAGGATTACTTCGAAAACATATGATTCAAAATGGAGTTGCTCATGATACCATTTTATATTCTTTATTAAAAGAAGAGTGGAAGAAGTAATGAGTACAAACGAACTTATAACGATTATGAAGAAGCATAGGGAAAATAGATTCATTTTAGGTATAGATGGTTTAAGTCGATCTGGAAAAACAACATTCGTAGCAAATTTAAAAGAAAATATGAAACAAGAGGGCATCCCGTTTCATATTTTTCATATTGATGATCATATAGTGGAGCGTAATAAACGCTATCATACAGGATATGAAGAATGGTATGAGTATTATTATTTACAGTGGGATATTGCATACTTGAGGCAGAAGTTTTTTCAGAAGTTACAATATGAAACAAAATTGACTCTGCCTTTTTATCAAGAGGATACAGACTTATGCGAAATGAAAAAAGTACAGGTCCCTATAGTCGGTGTAATTGTTATTGAAGGAGTTTTTCTACAGCGAAAAGAATGGAGAGATTTCTTTCATTATATGGTGTATTTAGATTGTCCTAGAGAGACAAGGTTTCTACGTGAGAGTGAGGAAACGCAGAAGAACCTTTCGAAGTTTGAAAACAGGTATTGGAAAGCAGAGAATTATTACTTAGAATCGGAATTGCCGAAGGATCGGGCGGATTTAGTCATCCAATGATTTGAAAATAGAAGGTGAATAGAATGAATATTTTATGGGATTTTGATGGGACGTTATTTGATACGTATCCTGCATATACAATGATGCTTTCTGAAATATTAGGGGATTCAGTAGAAAAACAAGAAATATACAAAAACTTAAAAATATCATACTCTCATGCAATTCAGTATTATAATATTTCATACGAGCAGGAAGAAAAGATTAAAGTTTTGAAGGGGAAATTCACTCCAAAAGATATGAAACCTTTTGCAGGTGTCGAAGAGGTTTTGAAATTTGCAGATAAAAATGTGATTATGACCCATAAACATAGGGCTGGAGTTATGGACATTTTAAAATATTATGGCTGGGAAAAATACTTTGTAGATATGGTTACAATTGACGATGGCTTTCCCCGAAAGCCCAACTCTTTAGCTTATGATCATTTACATAAAAAGCATAATATTGATTTAGCTATTGGAGACAGGGAGTTAGATTTAATACCTGCAAAAGAGTTAGGTATTTCAACATGTATGTTTCAAGGGAATTGTGATGTAGCGGATTATTCTTTAGCGCATTATTCGGAATTTTTTAAGGTAGTGAATGATAGAGAGTTTTCTTTATAAAATAAGTTATTAATAAAGACTGTATCTATTAATTAAAAGGTACAGTCTTTAATTATTTGAGCTATTTCTTTTTATTTTCTATACACTTCAATACGTTCGTTCCACCATGTATTCAACAAGTCTTCTATATGTACCAATTGCCATGGATTAAAGAATGATTGTCCATCTTTATTAAAGAAATAGCCGTCGCCTACATGAAAAGAAGCGTGTAGTATTTTGTTCTTTTCATTTTTCCAAACCAGGATATCGCTAGGTTGTAAAGAATCGATAGAAGCTGATTTTAATCTATACCGTTTTATTTGTAAACCTTTTAGAAAGCTATTATCATGTACCCATTTCGTAATAATCCATTTTGCCTCAGATTTTTCGGTACAAATACTCGCTAAGGTAGCTGCAAGACAATTTGCCCCGTTTGCAGTTGAAAAAGAATTAAAATAGGGAGCGATATGGGGAAAACTATTTTCGAATTTTTTGATTTGCTCTTTACTTAATGCAGTTTGATAAACAAATTGTTTTGTTAATAGAAGTAAAAATTCATATTGAAACTCTTTATGTAAGTTATCCCATAGTGATTTTTGCATACTTATATAACGCTTCGAATCATATGTAAATGAATAAGGAGATACATGTTGTAATATAGCTACTTTATCTGAAGGAGATGGTATATCTTCTAGTACGCATTCAATCATATCCCATTCATAAATAGAGCCTCTATTAACTTCAAATTGAATTTGGAAAATACTTTCGCGTGTTTCTTTGTCCCATTGCATAATTAAACTAGGGTTTGCTACACAAACAAATTGAATGTCCTTATGAATATTCCATACCTGATAGCTATTTCTACTATCAATATTGTTAAAAATGGTATGGTTAGAAAATTCCTCTTTAGGCATAAGTAAAGTATTAGAAGTGAAATGCTCTACTACTGTTCCATACTTTTTAGGGAAAAAGTATAAATCATATTCAGGTAGAAATTGTTCAATCCATTTATTTAGTATATTTATTTCGATTTGTATATTAGTCATTAAAAATCACCTCTAATCCATATTCTATAATAGTACTTTAAATGCCTTTATAATATATAGAAAAAAAGATATAAATTACCAGGTGTGTATGAAAATTCAGTAAATATTATTCAGTATTTGTAAGTAGTCATGTTATTCTAATAATAGATTTCAAAAAAGAGAGTGATCACATGAGTATTTTCATTTTAGAAGATGATGTCATACAAGCACAGCAAATGAAGCGGTTAGTTGAGGAGGTTTGTGAAAAATATATGTTACCTTTTGACTTTATTGAGGTAACTAGTAAAAGTTACAACATCATTAATAATATTCCAAAGGCGAAGTATGTTCCAATCTATTTTTTAGATATAGAGATAAAAAGAGAAGAGCGTAAAGGTTTACAAGTGGCGCAAGAAATACGAAAGTATGATACGCAAGGGATTATTGTGTTTGTAACGACACATTCTGAATTTGCACCTATTTCCTATCAGTACATGGTATCGGCTTTAACTTTCATTGATAAAGGGTTGCCGTACGAAGAGCGATATAAAGTTTTTGAACAATGTTTACTCCAATATGAAGCGCATAATAAGCATATCATTCCATCCGATGATTTTATCGTTGAAAACAGTAATGCGACTGTGCGAGTTCCATTTCAAGAAGTTGAATATATTATGACCGATGAACCACATCGTTTAGCATTAGTGACGTTAGATCGAATGGTTTATTTTTACGGCACTTTAAAAGAAATTGAATTAATAGATGAACGTTTATTTCGTTGTCATCAATCATATATCGTGAATACGAAGCAAATGTCTTCTTATGATGCGAAGCAAAAAATGATAGTTTTAAAAAGTGGGAAACGTATTCCAGTATCACGTCGTTTAGTGAGTAAAGTACGTAAAATGTTAAAGGGTGAGATGTAATGTATATTTATGATTTATTTGCAATACTGCTTACTAGTATGAGCCATACGTTTTTATACATTCAATTAATCCGGTACAACAGATTGTCAGTTAGAATGTTAATAGCTTTAAGTACTGTATTCATTATTTTGCTTGTTATTGTCGTAACAGTAACGAGATATCCAGAGTTGAATAGTACAATTGTGTTATTTCTAATAAGTTTAGGGTTAATGCAAAATGAATTGAAATTTAAGCATAATGTATATTTTGCACTAGTGAGTATGGTGATTATAACGTTAGTGAAAATGTTGCTTTTCGATTTAGGAATGAAAACCTTTATGTTAACGCCATTCAATTTATATTTATGGACAGGTAGCATTATCCATCTTATTGTATCAATCCTTACTTTTATCGGTATTTTAGTAGCTCGTAAAAGAATTCAAAAAATTGCTCAATATATAGTAGATAGTCCGCTATACTATGTAACTTATATATTATTAATTATCGGATTTATTATTGAACTAATTTTAACTAGGCCATCTATTGAGTTTTTAGCACAATTAAATCAACAATACAGTGAAGTAAGTTATATTTCAGCGATTATTGTATTTTTATCATTAATAATCATTGTACTAATAAGCTCACACCTATCGAAAGAAAAGTTGCGAGAAGAGCACGAAAAACGTTTAGATAAAGAGTTATTGGATTATGTGGAGAAATTAGAGGATATGCATGATGAGCTCGCTAGTTTCCGTCATGATTATATGAATGTATTACTATCGTTAGAAGAGGGAATACGTACAAATAATGTGAAAGAAATTGAGCAAGTGTATTATGATGTTATAGCTCCTACATTAAAAACAATAAATGATCATGAACTTGATATTGCAAAATTATCGCGTATACATATTCCTGAAGTGAGAAGTGTATTAAGAGCGAAAGTTGGCACTGCCCAACAACAACAAATAAAAGTAATTCTTGATATACCGGAGAAAATTGAAAGTATTTCGATGACAATCATTTCATTTATTCGCATCATCTCAGTTTTAGTAGACAATGCGATTGAGGAAGCAGTACATAGCGAGGAAAAGATATTGCAAATCGCATTCTTTGAAATGGATTCACGACAATATTTTATTGTGCGTAATAGTTCAAAGGGTGAAGGGATTGATTTGCAAAAAATTTATGAGAAAAACCATTCAAGTAAAGAAGGGGCGAGAGGATACGGATTATTCTCGTTAAAAAGAATCATGAATAAAACAAATAACGCGACGTTAGAAACAACTTATGTAAGTCCTTATTTCACGCAAACATTCATATTAAAAGAGATGAAATGACCATCTATGATGAAAATGAAACCGAATAGGAAATAACTACATACTTCCTTCACTTATTTTTATACACTTCAAGTAAGAGGTGAAGCGAGATGAATGGTCTTATTTTTACAACAATGATTAGCTTTGGTTTACCGCTTGTTGCACTTTTATATGCTTTTTGGAAGAAACGATATATTCCATATATGTTAGGTGTATTGGCTTTTGCTGTATCACAAATATTAATCCGCATACCAATACTCAATTATTTAAATGGAACTAGCACAGATTTTCAAATGTTTAGCGCCATGCAGCCTGTATTATTTGTACTTTTACTTAGTTTGTCAGCTGGTATTTTTGAAGAGATAGCTCGTTTTATCGCAATGCGCTATTTTATGAAGCAACGAGATGGCAGTCTGGTTTTTTATTTGGGGCAGGGCATGGTGGTATTGAGGCAATATTAATAGTTGGTATTCCTGTTGTATCTCTATTATTATCGCAAACTGTTAGTGGAAACACAGATAGTTATTTTGTCGGTGGAATTGAGCGCTTCTTTGCGATGATACTCCATATTGGGCTTTCCTTCATTGTATTGCAAGCTGTCGTTCAAAAGAAACCTCGGTATGTTGTATATGCAATTTTCATCCATGGGATTGTAAATACATTAGGAAGTATTATGCTGCGATATGTACCAGGGAAAAGCGGGATAAGCATGTCAGAAGTTTCAATAGCAATTTGTGCTTTACTCGTTTTTAGTTATAGTTTCATTTTAAAAAGAAGGGGTGTATTAAAATGAGAAAAATGTTATTTATTATTATAAGTGCTATTGCGATGTTCGCGCTCGCAGCCTGTACGGGTAATAAAGTAGATGAAAGTACGTCAAAAAAATTTATTCCGAAGGCGGAAGAAATTGTATCACTATTGAATGAAGCAAAGTATAAAGAGATACACGACAAATTTGATAGTAAAATGAAAGCTGGACTACCAGAAGAAAAAATGAAAGATCTTACACCTGTAATTGAGAAAGCTGGTACGTTCGAAAAAATTGAAAAACAATCGATTGAAGAAAAAGATGGTTTATATACTGTTATTCTTGTAGCGAAATATAGTAAGGAACAACGTACCTTTATCATTACGTATAATGATAAAGAAGAAATAGCAGGTTTATTTATTAAATAAAAAACAGATACAGTGGAAGCTCTCACTGTATCTGTTTTTTGTATTAACCAAATTATGGTTATTCATGCTAATATAAACTCATAGCTATATAGAAGGGGTGGGATTAGTATGAAAACAGAAATAGTTCCTAAAAAGAAGTACAGTATAATAAGCTATGTATCTTTACTCATCGGCATTTTATGTTTTCTGTTCGTTTTTATTACACCGACAAGGATAGCGAATGCAGGTAATATAGTGGGAGATTATATTACAATTGCTCTTACAGGCGTAGGTATTATGCTTTCAATAATCACAATGACGAAAAAAACAGAGAAGAAGGGGATTGCTATTCTTTCATTAATACTGTCCTCATCATTTTTTATATTTTGGATCATCGCAATTATCTTATTGTTTACTGGTCAAATTAGTTTTGCGCCGTAATACCAAATAAAAAGAGTCCTTCATACGAGAAGGACTTTTTTTATTCGGTATCTTCAGGTTGATATTCTAAAATATCTCCAGGTTGGCATTCTAATGCTTTACAAATGGCTTCTAAAGTTGAAAAACGGACTGCTTTTGCTTTTCCATTTTTCAAGATAGAAAGGTTAGCCATTGTAATTCCAACCTTCTCCGAAAGCTCTGTTACACTCATTTTTCTTTTCGCTAACATTACATCAATATTAATAATAATTGCCATATTATTCACCTCAGACCGTTAAATCATTTTCTGATTTTATATCTATAGCATCTTTTAATAGTCTTTGGAGAACGGCAGCAAAGACCGCGATTACCATTGAAGCAAAAATCATAATCATTCCGATAATAATAATGCCAGGGGCGTCATCTCTCTCTGCCACGAGATAGAAAAGTGGCATACCTAATACATATAATACACTAATTGCCAATGCACTGTACTTAATATTTTTTAAAGCTTTAACAGATAACTTTGAGAATGCGTTGTTTTTATCAATATAGTTTAAAAGGTTAAATGTTTGGTACAAAGCGAAGTAATAAGGTATTGCTGTTGCGTATAAGTTGATAAATACAAGATATTTAATATATGCAATATCCGGATATAATTCTGCGGCGAAGTTTCCTATTTTAGGAACTAAAAAAATGCACATAGCAAGAACGGGGATTCCGATCAGAATCACAACTGTCTTTAAAAAGAGTGTTGATCCTTGTTTCATAAAAAGCACCTCATTTATTTAATGTCTTATTAATTTAACATGAAATTTATTGTTAAACAATAAAAAATTATTTCTTTTAATCGAGGATTTATTGTTAAACAAATTTTGACGAAGTGAGTGGTAACACCGATTTATAGGATAGGCTTAGCCTGAAAATAAAACGCAATGGCATATGCCATTATTTCATTAATGAACGAAGGTGAAAGTAATTGTAGTTAGCTTCATGAGAATGGGGAATTAATAAAACATTGTACTAGAAAATTTAGCATACAAATGAATGTGAAACATATGGAGGAACAGCAATGAGAAATTTGAGCCGGAGAATGAAGGGATTACTGTTAGCTGGAATTATGACACTAACTATTTTGTGTACTGGAAGCTTGATAAATTATCATGGAGCTGAAGCTAAGGCAGAAAAAGTAGAACATCAACCGAAAAATGTAATCATAATGGTTATGGACGGAACGAGTTCTTCAGCAACAACATTGGCTCGCTGGTATAAAGGGGCACCGCTTACGTTAGATCAAATTGTAACAGGAGGTGTTCGTACGTTTTCGGCGGAATCAGCTATTACAGACTCAGCGCCAGCAGCAACAGCATTAGCAACTGGAAATAAATCGAATTCAGGATATGTAGGCGTACTACCTTCTATTGTAAATTCACCTAACTTAAAGCCAATAAAAGAAGAGGACAAGTTACGGCCGGTCGCAAACGTATTGGAAGGTGCAAAACGTACTGGTCGTGCAACTGGAATTGTTGCTACATCTGAAATTCAGCATGCTACTCCGGCGGGATTCTCGGCTCACCATGTCAATCGCAAGCAATTTGACGTAATTGCGAAGCAGCAAGTATATCAAAATATAGATGTCGTATTAGGCGGGGGAAAAGCGGCGCTGCTACCTATGAAAAGTAATGGAATCCGAAAAGATGGTGAAAATTTAGTAAAGGTGATTCAAGACAAAGGATACGATTTTGTTGAAACGAAAGATGCGTTATTGAACTCCAAATCTAATAAAATTTGGGGCTCTTTCTCAAATCATGCTCTTGCGTTTGATATAGATCGTATAGCAACAAATCCAGAACAACCAACACTTTCTCAAATGACAGAAAAAGCAATTCAAACATTATCAAAAGACAAAGATGGTTTCTTTTTATTTGTAGAAGGTAGTAAGCCTGATTGGGCAGCCCATGCTAATGATCCAATTGGGATGATTAGTGATGTATTGGCATTTGATGAAGCGGTAGCAAAGGCGTTACAATTTGCGAAGAAAGATGGGGATACGATGCTTATAGCTTTAACTGATCATGGTAACAGTGGTATCTCTATAGGGAATAGGAATACGACAAAAGGATACAATACTACACCAGTTTCTGCATACATCGATCCATTGAAAAAGGCGGAAATGACACTTGAAGGAACTATAAATAAACTGAAATCTGATTTATCAAATGTAGAAAATGTAGCTAAACTATACGGTTTGGACAATTTAACTCATGATGAAAAAGAAAAATTAAAAGCGGCAAAAAAGAAAATGGATGTAGGACGAATCCTTACTATATTATTGGCTAATCGTGCAAATATCGGCTTTACGACAGGAGGACATACAGGTGAGGATGTATTCTTACATTCTTATGGACCTCAAAAACCAGAAGGCTTAATCCAAAATACAGACATTGCGAAGACGATGGCGAAAGCGATGGGCTTTAACTTAGAAGAAGTAACGAATAAAATATTTTTAGAGAGTGAACAAGCCTTTAAGAAAATCGGTGCAACTGTAACAGCCGACAAAACCGAAGGAGCAAACCCGTTACTCGTGGTAAAACATAATAAAGTAGAAGCACAACTATTTGGTAACAAAAATATAATTCGTATCAATGGTAAAGGGTATGAATTAGGAAGTATTATTGTAGAGAGTAATGGAAAGTGCTATGTACCAGAAGAAGCAATTCAACTATTTGTAAAGCATTCTCGTTAAAAAATTGCCAACCAGTTAAGCTAACTGGTGGCAATTTTTTGCGTTTATTCTAAATATAAGGGTTCGGATCGTTTTGGAAATTTTTCCAGATGAGACTTGTATAAACGTTAAAGGGGAATTATATTTTTTTCTTACATTAAAAAATTTCGTTTTGTAGAATAGAGAATTTATACATATAGTAAAGTCTAATGTATTATCAATTAATATTTACGAAAAATATATTAATACTTTAGAATTTCTTTAATTTTCATTATTTTTTATTTAATATTATTCGTTATATTTATAATGTGTTTATTTCAATTTATCGTATTGCAGCGCAGTTTCATATAATTATAAAGCAATCCTCAAAATAAAATCTCCACTAGAGTAAATTTATTATTTTTTTGCGTCTTTTTTATCCCGCTATTTGCCGGGCAGTAAGACCCCCACCTCAAAAATCAGCGAAAGCAAAGAAGTTAGGTGGGGGTCGGGCTGCCTGTAAAAGCCCGATTGGTGAGGGCTGATTAAAGTTTCACTTTATTTACGAAAATTATTATGCAGCTAAGAAAACTATAGTTTATTGATTTAGAGATATATAAGAATTTATTTGAAGGAAGAGAGAGGGAATAAAATGAATATAGTGCACTTACGTCCTAAACAGCGGTCTAAGTATCGCATTATGCTAGGGACGTGGTATTACTCTACAAAGAGGTACATTCAATGGTTAGTAGACGGAAAAACATATGCAAAAAGGTTCCAACAAGAAAAGCTACCTTGTACAGCAATTCAGCACCGAACGATATTACTTCGTAAGCTAAAAGATGTAGATATGTGGTATCAACAGAATAAGGTTGTTAATTTGAAAATTGCTATTAAAAAACTAAATGGTATCGTCATTAGACCGGGAGAAACATTTTCTTACTGGCGTTTAATAGGTAAGCCTACGAGGAAAAAAGGGTATGTAGAAGGTATGGTATTACACTACGGATCTTTTCAAACGGGTATTGGAGGAGGTCTTTGTCAGCTTTCGAATTTAATATATTGGATGACTTTACATACACCACTGACAGTAACAGAACGATATCGTCATAGCTTTGATGTCTTTCCTGATTCTAGGCGAACTCAGCCGTTTGGGAGTGGGGCGACTTGTTCCTATAACTATTTGGATTTACAAATTAAAAATGAAACGGACCAACCGTATCAACTTCACCTTTATATGACAGATGAACAGTTAGTTGGTGAATGGAGGACAGTCTATCCGCAACTTTATCAATATGAAGTGTATGAGAAAGAACACTCAATTCAACCTGCATACTGGGGTGGTTATATACGACATAATGTGATTCAACGTAAAGTATATAATCAACAGAAAAAGTTAATAGAAGATCAATATGTAACGGAGAATCACGCTATAATGATGTACGAACCACTATTAGCTTGTAATAATGAGAATAGTGAGTAATATGGTAACCCATAGATTAAATAGTATAGAAAATATTTAATTCTTATTTTTATTAAAAAAGTAAAAATCCCAGATTTACTGGATTTTGATAGTAACTAAGAACATATAAAAGTTCTAATGGAGGATGACAGAACAATGAGTAGGATGCTAATAGGGTCAATTGGATAACAAATTGACCGTCTAGATGCAGAATGCCGAAAAAAGTTCACTGTTATTTAAAGGAGAGTCTATTTGTTTTTCTATCTTTTGTATTTCACCCTGCATAAAAAAATATTTCTCAACATTTTATTTGTTGAAAAAGATTGAATATTCGTATTATAACGAATATTATGTTGTTATCGGCAAAAAACGATAATTTGCAGAATCTGGGGAGGAAATACATTGAAAAAGAAAAAGAAACTAAAACCTTTAGCGGTATTAACAACAGCGGCAGTACTAAGTAGTACTTTTGCTTTTGGAGGTCATGCAGCGTATGCAGAGACACCGACATCATCTCTACCAATAGATGAGCACTTAATACCGGAGGAGCGTTTGGCAGAAGCGCTAAAACAACGGGGCGTAATTGATCAATCTGCATCACAAGCTGAGACGTCAAAGGCTGTCGAAAAATATGTTGAGAAAAAGAAAGGGGAAAACCCTGGGAAAGAAATCTTGACAGGAGATAGTCTTACGCAAGAAGCTTCTGATTTTATGAAAAAAGTAAAAGATGCAAAAATGAAGGAAAATGAAAAGGCGCAGCAGCCTGAAGTAGGACCAATAGCTGGACAAGGTGCAGGATTGAACACTGGAAAATTAAATGGAAAAGTACCTACGACACCAGCGAAGCAAGAAGAATACAATGGGGCTGTTCGAAAAGATAAAGTACTAGTTTTACTTGTAGAATTTAGTGATTTTAAGCATAACAATATTGATCAAGAGCCTGGATACATGTACTCTAAGGACTTTAATCGTGAACATTATCAAAAGATGTTATTTGGTGATGAACCATTTACGTTATTTGATGGATCGAAGATTAACACATTTAAACAATACTATGAAGAACAATCTGGTGGTAGCTACACGGTTGATGGAACTGTAACGGAATGGCTTACTGTACCAGGAAAAGCTTCAGATTATGGTGCGGATGCGGGAACCGGTCATGATAACAAAGGTCCTTTAGGGCCACGTGATCTTGTGAAAGAAGCATTAAAAGCAGCGGTAGCAAAAGGGATAAATTTAGCAGACTTTGATCAATATGATCAGTACGATCAAAATGGTGATGGAAATAAAAACGAGCCAGATGGCATTATTGATCATTTAATGGTTGTACATGCTGGCGTTGGTCAAGAAGCTGGCGGCGGTAAATTGAAAGATGATGCGATTTGGTCTCATCGTTCAAAACTAGGTTCAAAACCATATGCAATTGATGGCACAAAATCTTCTGTTTCGAACTGGGGCGGAAAGATGGCTGCATACGATTATACAATCGAGCCTGAAGACGGAGCAGTTGGTGTGTTTGCACATGAGTATGGTCATGATTTAGGCTTACCAGATGAATACGATACAAAGTACTCAGGACAAGGTGAACCTGTTGAGTCATGGTCTATTATGAGCGGCGGCAGCTGGGCTGGAAAAATTGCAGGAACAGAGCCAACGAGTTTCTCACCACAAAATAAAGAGTTTTTCCAAAAGAATATGAAGGGTAACTGGGCGAATATCCTTGAAGTAGATTATGATAAACTTAGCAAAGGAATCGGTGTTGCAACATATTTAGATCAAAGTACTACAAAATCAAAACGACCAGGAATCGTTCGTGTTAACCTGCCGGACAAAGATATAAAAAATATCGAATCGGCATTTGGTAAGAAGTTTTATTACAGTACAAAAGGAAATGACATTCATACAACGCTTGAGACACCAGTATTTGACTTAACGAATGCAACAAATGCAAAGTTTGATTATAAGACATTTTACGAACTTGAAGCGAAGTATGATTTCCTTGACGTAAATGCGATTGCAGAAGATGGAACGAAGACACGTATTGATAGAATTGGTGAGAAAGATGTAAAAGGCGGTATGGATACAACTGATGGTAAGTGGGTTGATAAATCATATGATTTAAGCCAATTTAAAGGGAAAAAAGTAAAACTGCAATTTGAGTACTTAACAGATATTGCAGTAGCTTATAAAGGATTTGCTTTAGATAATGCAGCATTAACTGTAGATGGAAAAGTTGTTTTCTCTGATGATGCAGAAGGTCAGCCAGCAATGACGTTAAAAGGATTTACTGTATCTAACGGATTTGAACAGAAAAAAAATAATTACTATGTAGAGTGGAGAAATTACGCTGGTTCTGACACGGCGTTACAATATGCGCGTGGCCCAGTATTTAACACAGGAATGGTTGTATGGTATGCAGATCAAAGCTTTACAGATAACTGGGTAGGCGTTCATCCAGGTGAAGGGTTCTTAGGGGTAGTAGATTCGCATCCAGAGGCAATTGTAGGGACATTAAACGGACAACCGACTGTGAAGAGTAGTACGCGTTATCAAATTGCCGATGCGGCATTTTCATTTGATCAAACTCCAGCATGGAGAGTAGACTCGCCAACTCGCGGTATCTTTGACTATAAAGGCTTACCAGGAGTTGCAAAATTTGATGATTCTAAGCAGTACATCAACAGCGCGATTCCAGATGCAGGACGTAAGTTGCCGAAACTAGGATTAAAGTTTGAAGTAGTAGGCCAGGCTGAAGACAAGTCTGCAGGTGCAGTTTGGCTTCATCGATAAAATAAGATGAAACGAAGAGGAGCTGTCATAAGTCGTTGAAATTGACTTGCGGCAGCTTTTTTCTTCTTGTAACAAAGAGATTGCTATATAAATACAAATTGAAAAAATATTCCTTTACTATTTGAAGGAAGAAAAAAGATACACATAAGTGAAAAAGCGCTCTGTTTTTTATGTATTTATTGGAAAAAACTCGGATTTTCTTGGACAAATTCCTTCTGTCCGATTATAGAAGCTATGTTGGATGTAAGCAAATTGTAAGGAATGAGTAAGAAAAAAGATATTTTCATTGTATATAATATTTATTATATCTACACATAACACCTACTCCTAATAGTATGCTATAATATGAATTAGCAACAAAAAGGAAAGGAATTAGAACAATGACCTTAGAAAATACTAAAAATTTAAAAAAACAAGTTGCTCCTTTTGAAAAATCAACGATTAAAAAAAGTGTTTGGCAACTGATCAACACAATCGTGCCATTCATTATTTTATGGTACCTTGCTTATAAAAGTTTGTCAGTTTCTTATTGGTTAACATTAGTTCCAGCACTGTTAGCCGCTGGATTTATGACAAGGATTTTCATTATTTTTCATGATTGCACCCATTATTCGTTTTTTAAAAGTCGACGTGCAAATAGAATAGTTGGGACATGTATGGGTGTTTTAACATTATTCCCATTTGATCAGTGGGGGCATGAGCATTCTATTCACCACGCTACAAGTGGTAATTTGGATAAGAGGGGTACAGGAGATATTTGGACGCTTACAGTAGATGAATATGTAGCGGCACCATTTAGACTCCGTTTAGCATATCGTTTATATCGCAATCCATTCGTTATGTTTGGGTTAGGCCCGATTTATGTTTTCCTGCTTAAAAATAGATTTAACCGAAAAGGTGCTAGAAAAAAAGAACGTATGAACACTTATTTAACGAATATTTTAATCGTTGCTATTATAGGAATGCTTTGCTGGGCAATTGGATGGCAATCGTTTCTTTTAGTACATGGTTCTATATTTTTAATAGCAGGTTCAATAGGTATTTGGTTGTTTTACGTACAGCACACATTCGAGGATTCTTATTTTGAAGAAGATAAAGAGTGGGAATATGTGAAAGCGGCAGTGGAGGGAAGTTCTTTTTATAAACTTCCAAAAATTTTGCAATTTCTAACGGGTAATATTGGATTCCATCATGTTCACCATTTAAGTCCAAGAGTACCTAACTATAAACTAGAAGAGGCACACAACAATACGCTTCCTTTAAAAAATGTACCAACGATTACGCTTGCTACAAGCTTGCGTTCACTCCGTTTCCGTCTTTGGGATGAGAAAAGTAACAATTTTGTTAGCTTTAAAGATGTCAAAAATATAATTAAAAATAATGTTTCTGTTCGGGTGAAATCTGAACTATAATTGCATCGTATATAAAACTCCCCTTAATCATTTTCGATTTAAGGGGAGTTTTTGTTTAAAGAGTAGATGCCAGATAAGAAGAAAAATTAAATGATTCAAATTATAATTGAAGCAGATTAGAAAATTGCTTGTACGTAAGTACAAATATAAGTTGATAAATGGAGTTGTCATGAATTTTCCGTTATGATAACTGTTCATAACGGAAAATTAATAGCAAAAGGGGGGAGTACACATGCCCATCAACTTAAAAATGAAAACAAAGTGTACTTTCTGTGTACACTTGTTTTTTCATACGCTCACGAAGTTGTTTTTCTGTTAATCGATACATAATCACCCGAGTGAATAGTTTTTTATCCTTTCCAAAATAAGCTTCTTTTATTTCATAGGACTGTCCTGGTTTTAAGGTATCAATGATGTGCTCTAAATCAACTTTGATGTACTGATATTGTTTTTTTATTGTTCCGTTTCGAAAGTATTCAGGAAATTCATTTTTGACATATATCCTATTGTTTAATTTGAGTCGCGATATATAGTACACACCACGTTGATCCATTTGAACAAATTATCCTTTTCCATACCGATCACACATCTTTTGTAGAGTAATAGTATCAGCATATCCCAGTTTAAGAGGTTACTTACAAAATATTTAGAATTTTTTTGCGATAATCCTCCGAAATGTAATACGGACTTTAAATACTTTCATTTATAATTCTCGATTTGTCTATACTTTTCATATCGCTGTTGTATAAGCTCTTCCGAGGATAATAGTATCAATTTTTTTAGAGATGATTCGATTACAGATTCAATCATTTTTGCCTGTGATTGTATATCATTTTGTGCTCCACCTTTAATTTCAGGAATGATTTCATCAATAATTCCTAAATGTTTTAAATCTTTTGCTGAAATTTTCATATGTTCAGCAGCTTCTGGAGCATACTTAGCGTCCTTCCATAGGATAGATGCTGCTCCTTCTGGCGAAATTACCGAGTACCATGAATACTCTAACATATGGATATGGTTACCGACACTAATGCCAAGAGCTCCACCACTTGATGCCTCTCCAATTACAATACAAACAATTGGCACTTTAAGTGTAGTCATTTCAAATAGATTTCGAGCTATCGCTTCAGAAATTCCACGTTCTTCAGACTCTATCCCTGGATAGGCGCCTATTGTATCAATAAATGTAATAATAGGGCGATTAAATTTATCAGCTTGTTTCATAAGTCTTAGCGCTTTTCTATAACCTTCTGGATGTGCCATTCCAAAATTTCTTTCTATACTTTCCTTTGTATTTCTACCTCTTTGATGACCAATAACCGTAACGGGCATTCCTTTAAATTTTGCAATACCACCTATCATTGCTTTATCATCACCATATAATCGATCACCATGAAGTTCGAGAAAGTTTGTAAACAATAAAGGTATATAGTCCAATGTCGTGGGTCGGTTACGTAGCCTTGCAATTTGAACTCGTTGAAAAGGTGTAATATTAGAATAAATTTTATCTTGCATTTTATTTAAACGTTTTTCTAATTCATGAATTTCTGACGATAAATCTACATTATTTTCTTTCATAATTTTCTTTAATTCATCAAATTTCTCTTTTAATTCAATAATAGGACGTTCAAAATGCAAACTCATTTTATCCTCCAAATGTTATGATTTACCTCACTCTAATCAAAAGGCTTAGAAATAGAATCAATAAATAATTCAAAACCATCCACAACTATTTTTTGTTCTGATTCTGATAAATTATTGAGAATACTTTGATAAAATGTAATGGATTGCTCTCTTAAGCAATTAACAGTTATGTGACCTTTTTCTGTGAGGTGCAGAAAAAGTTCTCTTCTATTTTTTTCATTTACTTCACGATAAATAAGCCCCTTTTTTACTAACTTATCTACCAATCTACTTACAGTTGAAGTCTCTAATCTAAGTTTATTGGATAGTTGCCAAACAGTTAATTTTTCCACCTCTAGTTCTTCTAACGCCATCATTTGAGAAGTTGGTAAAGGTTTTTCAAATGGTCCATTGGGCAAATTTTGAGATTCAAAAACCCCAGTTATTATAATCATTTTCTTAATATCTTTTCTTAGTTTTAAGGCATCTTCTCTTTTCAAAAAGGTCACCCTCCTACAACTATTGTATCATACATCAATTGTATTATACATGAATATGATCTTTTCACAAGCTTAACGTAAGCCAATATTACAACATGGACGAGATATTTCTTCTTGTTAAAATGGTATAAGTGGATTGTTTTCTACAAATAGCAGAACATCAATTATGTATCAGGGGCCTTTATGGGGTACCGCTCATCGAAATCAAGCTAAGAAAATAAAACTACCCCAAAAACGAAATTTTGTGACAACTTGTAACAAAATTTCGTTTTTGGGGGGAATTCTAAATTCTTAAGTTGATGGGCATGGGGATAGTACAACATTATATCTAAAAATAAGAAAAGACTTGAACGGAAATTTCATTCATTTTTCTTGGTGTTCCGCATTCCATACAATTAAATAGGATGCATATTCTAATTCATCTGGATTCTCATGTAACATAGAAATGAATTCTAATTTATTTCCATCACAATCCAGAAAGTATACACTTGCAGCGGGCATCCACCTTTGGACAATTGGCTCTTGATTTCCTTTTCCTTGGCTTCCTATCACTTCTATTCCACGTTCCACTAACCACAATTTAGAAGTTATTAAAAACTCCAAATTCACACCAAAAGCAAAATGTTTCGGCTCAAAGTCTTCAAAATTATGTACTTCCCATAGTCCAAGCATTTGTTTTTTATTTTCTCCTACCCAAAAGAAAGCTACTCTTCTTTTGGATAGTTTTCTTGCTAACGTTAATCCTAGCTTGTTTTGATAGAAATGTATCGCTTTTTCTAAATTTCTTACATGTAAATGAGTTTCGTATATGTTCTGTATCATTATGATCATTCCTTTCTTTCTTGGTAACTACCAGTTGAGTAATGAATGTAATTCTAATAATGTACAGCTATATTTGATATACCTATTTACTATTATATCGAAATTGAAATACGATAAATCCAACTGAGGTAGCAAGTTCAAATGAAAATTTTACTACTTTTGTAGGAGAGGAGAAAAATCCATTAAATTCAGATGAACTCATATTTAAATAATGAAAGAAGACCACACATGAAGTGAAACGCCACGTGTGGTCTTTTTTGTATCGTACAATATTACGAAGTTTCGCTAATTTTAGTTTCACTTTGAGTGTTAGTTGCAATTCTTTTCTTAACTTTAAAGTGATAGTAGGTATAGCAAAAGATGATAAATGGTACAGTACAATAAATGCCTAGTCTTTGATCTGGGATAAAGATAAGACTTACTAATATAATGCCATACAATCCAAAACCAAGAATTGGTACAAGGGGATAGAGTGGAGTTCTGAATTTCAAGTCTTCTAATTTTCCACCTTCAGCTAAATAGCGTTTGCGGAAAAAGAATTGAGAAACACAAATTGACATCCAAACAATAATGGTAATGACTCCGGAAATTGAAATGAGCCATAAGTAAACAGTTTCAGCAGCTACAACGCTTGTCAAAAGAGAAAAAGCAGAAATAGCTATCGTCATGATTAAGGCATTTAACGGTATTCCGCGGGATGACAATTTCTTTAAAAAGGCTGGAGCCATTTCGTTTTTTGATAAAGACCAAAGCATTCGAGTAGCAGCGTATAGTCCCGAGTTTGCGACAGAAAGAACAGCAGTAAGAATAACAAAGTTCATAATATCAGCTGCATATGGAATACCGATATTATCAAAAACAGCAACGAATGGACTCTTTGTTAATCCAGCTTCTTCCCAAGGAATTAAAGCAACAAGAACAAAGATTGCTAAGACGAAGAAAAACATTGTGCGCCATATAATATTTCTAATAGAACGAGGTAAAGTTTTTGCTGGATCTTCACTTTCACCTGCTGCGATTCCAACAAGTTCTGTACCTTGGAAGGAATAGTTGACTGTAACCATTGTTAAAAGAATAGCGGCAAGTCCATTTGGGAATAAACCACCATGATTTACGAAATTTGATAATAGCGGAGCGGGTTCGTCACCTTTTAAATCAATAAAACCGAACATAGCGGCGCCGCCAAGAATAATGAAAGCGATAATGGCAGATACTTTTATACTTGAAAACCAAAATTCTGTTTCTGCATAACTACGAGCAGATAATGCGTTAATAGTGAAGATTGTAACGCCAAATATTAAACACCAAACCCAAACAGGAATATCAGGAAACCAGCGCTGCATTGTAATGCCGGCAGTTGTAAATTCAAGACCGGTCGTATTCGCCCAGCTTAACCAATACAACCATCCGATTGTAAAGCCAGTTGCAGGATTGATGAACTTAGTGGCATATTCCTGGAAAGAACCTGAAACAGGCATGGCTACAGCAAGTTCACCAAGACATAGCATAACGAAATACATTAATAATCCACCGGCCATAAAGGCAAGTACGGATCCACCAGGCCCAGCTTGTCTTATAATAAAGCCGGATCCGTTAAATAATCCTGTTCCAATTACACCACCGAGTGCAATCATGAATAAATGTCTACTTTTCATCGTTCGCTTTAATTCATTATTTGTATTGCTTACTTGCGTCATTGTTTTCCTCACTTTCGTAGTTGATAGAATGAATGTTGATGTTTTCCGTATTGTGGAATGTATTCCGCGATGTAGAATCTTGTTATAATTTTCAGATAATTTAAAAGAAAAGTCAATATTTTTTTGTTTGCGCTTTCAATTTGTCGTTAGTGATATATTTTTATTGTTAGAAAATTAAATAAATAGATTGATTTCATTTCGAATGTTTGCTAAATTGATAGTTAATTAAGCATACTAACATATTACGAGTAAAGTTGAGGCGAGTTATGGTACAGTCCATTGATCGAGCGATAAGTATTATTAAATTATTGAATTCTACAAATGAAAAAGAGTATTGGGCTATTTCTGATATAGCTGATGGAACACATCTCCCGGTTAGTACAGTACATAGATTACTTAACTCTCTAATGGAGCATGGGTTAGTTACACAAATTTCAGAGACAAAACAGTACAAAATTGGACCAATGTGGATGGAAATAGGGTTACGTCAATTGGAGAAGGTAGACTACAGATCTGTTGCAAGAGAAGTGATGAAACGTTTAGCTGCTGAAGTGGAAGAAAGTGTCTATTTAAATATTCCAAACGGAACACATTCTATTATTATTGAAAGAATTGATAGTCCTTTAAAAATTCGAGTTATCGATAATCTAGGGGAACAAATTCCACTTTCAATTGGTGCCGCAAATAAAACGATGCTTGCCAATATGAAAACGAATGAAATGGAACATATTGTAGAACATTTACTTTCTTCATTACCAGAACAAAAGCAAATTCTTCTTAATCAAATAAAGCAAATAAAAAATGAAGGATATGCTGTCAGTTATGGTGAAAAAACAGAAGGGACAGCTTCAGTAGCTGCACCTATTATCGGATTTAATCATAAAGTAGTAGGAGCATTAAGTGTTGGGTTAATTAGTCATCGTATTAATGATGATCGACTATCTTTTCTTATTAGTAAGGTAAAACAAGCAGCTCATGAAATATCAATAAAAATCGGCAGTACATCAGAACTATAATTTTGATAGCTGTCGTCATTTTTTATTCATATACTGGAATTCGTTTTCATAATGCGGAAAAAATAGGGGGATTTATATGTCAAAGTGGCAATCAAAAGAACAATTGATTCAGTTATTAAGCAGTCTTGTTGAAATTCCTAGTATTACAGGTTCAGAAGCTGAAGTTATTTTACCTGACTTTGTTGTAGAACAATTATCTGACTTACAGTATTTCAAACAAAATCCGCATCATTTACAAAAAAATCCGACAGGGGACGGACGATATTTTGTTACAGCACTAGTAAAGAAAAGCGATAGTACAAAAAATACTGTAATTCTAGTAAGTCACTTTGATGTTGTAGATGTACAAGATTACGGAGTGTGGAAAGAAGATGCATTTAATCCTAAAAAGTTAACATCTATGTTTTATTCTCATAAAGATGAACTTCCAGACCATGTACGTGAAGATATAGAACATGGAGAATGGCTGTTTGGTAGGGGAACAATGGATATGAAATGCGGCCTTGCATTACAAATGGCAATGATTGAACAAGCATGTGAAGGAAGATTCGATGGGAATGTTCTTTTATTGGCTGTACCAGATGAAGAAGTGAATTCTGTAGGGATGAGGGCCGCTGTTCCGAGACTGTTAGATTTAGCAAGAGAGCATAACTTAGATTATAAAACGGTCTTAAACTCAGAGCCTATGTTTTCAAGACATCCTGGTGACCAAAATAAGTATATTTACACTGGCTCTATTGGTAAAGTGTTACCTGGTTTTCTTTGCTACGGAAAAGAGACACATGTAGGTGAACCTTTTGCAGGCTTAAATGGGAGTTATATGGCCTCATTAATAACAGCAGAATTAGAGTTAAACACAGACCTTTGTGATATTGTAGAAGGGGAAGCGAGTCCTCCGCCAACTAACTTACTTCAAAGGGACTTAAAAGAGGATTATTCTGTACAAATTCCGCATCGTGCAGTTACATTATTTAATTTGTTTTTATTAGAAAAGTCAATGACAGATGTAGTTTCATTGTTACGTCAAAAAGTAACGAAAGTGGCAGAGAAAATAGAAGAGTCGTATGAAAAACATGCATATCGTTTTTCTAAATATAATCCGTTCATACCACCTAATCTCAAAGTAAATGTATTAACGTATGAAGAGCTTATCGCTTATGCAATTGAACAATATGGACAAGAGAAAATAGATGAAATTCAATCTAGTATTATAAAAAATAGAGAAGATAAAGATGATCGTGCTGTAACGATTGATTTAGTAGATAAATTAGCCATTTTATGTAAAGAAAAAGCGCCGATGATTGTACTTTTCTTCGCTCCACCGTACTATCCAGCTGTAAGTTCACGCAACAATCCGTTAATTAAAGAAGTAGTTGCAGAAATGGAAAAGTATGCACACTACAATCATAACATTACATTTGAAAACCAAAATTATTTTGGAGGAATTTCAGATTTAAGCTATGTAGGCTTGCAGTATCCACTGGATTCAATGAGTTCGCTTGTAGACAATATGCCATTATGGGATAGAGGTTACTCGATTCCACTTCAAGAACTAGAAGAGTTTGACGTTCCAGTATTAAATATGGGGCCGGTAGGAAAAGATGCACATCAATGGACAGAACGTTTAGATGTAAATTACGCATTTGAAACGCTATTAGATATGTTACCGAAATGCATTGAAAAATTATTAGTTTCTAATAAAATTACACAATCATAGTAGGGAATAGGGAAGGGATAAAACTAGAACCTTTAAAGAAGATTTGAATGAAATTATTTTAATATAATTTAAAAATCAAAACAGCCAAACT
>NZ_NVAP01000072.1 GCF_002567495.1 Bacillus cereus
TAGCTAACGAATTCGTCCTAAGACAGCCGAGCTAACTCCCTTGTTCCAAGGGTTATTTTATTGCTATCTATGCTAACGCTAATAGGCGTATTGCTTCATTTTTGATATTGATAGCTGCGTTATAATCTCTATCGAGATTTACACCGCATATACAAGAATAGACTCGCTCAGACAATGACATATTTTTCACATTTCCACAACTGCTACATGTTTTTGTGGAAGGAAACCATTTGTCTATTTTCACAAGCTGTTTGCCTTGTTCATTTAGTTTATAAGCTACGAAAGAAGTGAACATACCCCAAGCATTATCAGCGACGCTTTTTCCAAAATGAAGTGCTTGCGATATTCCCTTCATATTTAGATCTTCAATAGCTACAACATCAAAATGAGTAGCTAACTCTTTAGACTTATGATGAAGGAAATTCTTACGTTGGTTTGCTACTTTTTCATGCAGCTTAGCTACACGGATACGTTGTTTATTCCAACGCACTGAACCTTTTGTACGTCTTGATAATACTCGTTGCGCCTTTGCTAATCGGTCTAACATTTCACGATAGAACTTAGGATAATTGGCTCTCTCATCCTCAGAACTGACGTATAATTGATCCATCGCAAAGTCTAATCCAACAACTGTTTCTACTTCTTTTTGTACGATCTCTTTTTCGTATTCAGTCAAAATAGACACATAGTATTTACCAGTAGGTGTCATAGAAATCGTACATGACTTGATTATATGGTCTTGTGGTATTTCTCTATGCTGTTTAATACGTACCATTTTCAGTTTCGGCAATTTGATATGACCGTTAAGCAACATAATATTTCCGTTCACTACATTCGTTGTATAAGACTTTCTGTCTTTTTTGCTTTTGAATGTTGGGAAGTCATTTTGACCACGAAAGAAATTTTTATAGGCAGTTTGCAAGTTTAGTTGAGCATTTGCCAAAGCTAATGAATCNNGTTTCTTTAGTTGATCCTTATCATCTTTATGTTTTTCATACGCTTCTTTCCGTTCAGCTAACATTCTGTTATACACGAAACGTACACAACCGAAGGTTTTACGCATAAGGTGCGCTTGGTCTTCTGTTGGATACAAACGGAATTTATATGCTTTATTCTGCTTTGTCATATCATTTCACCTCACTTTTCACTTTGATTTTCAATATATGTTTTTACTACGTCTATTGGCGAACCACCAGTAGTTAGCAAGCAAAAATTTCTTGACCAAAACATCTCTTTCCAAAGTTTCTTTTTCACTTGTGGAAAGTCTCTTTTAATAAGTCGAGAACTTGCACTTTTATAAGCATTGATGAATTTTGTCATTTCTGTATTAGGGTGTGCCTTGAACAAAATATGAACATGGTCTACATCATGATTCCATTCAACTACTGTGATGTTATAGTTTTCAGATAGTCGAACAAACATATCTTTTGCATAGTCTGACATATCATCATCAAACACATTTCTTCTGTATTTCACGACCAACACAAGGTGATAATACAACAAGAATACTGAATGGTTATTACTATCTAATTTCATTTATATACCAGCCTTTATAATTTATAAGACTGATTATATCAGAGGCAAAATAAAAAG
>NZ_NVAP01000073.1 GCF_002567495.1 Bacillus cereus
GACTCGTCTTTTTTGTGTTTAATGAAATAAGCGTGTAACTAATATCGGCTCTATGAGTACGTTTATCTAGCAAGAAATAGCTTTGTTTTAGCATACCTTCAGAAAAATAAGGCTGAGTTTTTTAGGCGCTTTAATTTTGAGCTTTAAAGTCTATTTGTTAACAAGAATATATACGAGGTATTGCCCTCTGTAGCCTACTCACACCCTCTTTTATTTCTTCAGTTGTTAAATGTCCATACCCTATAATAATTCGATTGTGATGTTTTCCTTTTTCAATGGCGTGCTCTTCCACAGGATATACCTTCACTCCGAGTTGTTGGGTTTTCTCAAGTAATTCTTGTGTGAATTGAACTTGATTGAATTCAACAATCAGGTGTAATCCTGTAGAATAACCAAAAATATTGATTTTATTTGAGAATGCTGATTTTAATTGCTGGATAAGGAAGTCTCTTCGATTTTTGTAGATTTTTTTCATCTTCATAATATGCCGTTCCAAATAATCTTCGGTAATAAATTTAGCAAGGACAAGCTGATTTAAAGAAGGTGTATGTAGATCGGAAAACCATTTTACCCTGCGACATTTTTCAATAAGGTGTGAGGGAAGAACTAAGTATCCCATCCTAAGGGCCGGTGATAAAATTTTACTAAATGAACCTATATATATAACACGTTCGGGATCCAATCCCTGTAATGAACTTACAGGTGAACCTTCATACCGAAACTCACTGTCATAATCATCTTCAATAAGATAACAATTTGTTTTTCTTGAGTAGTTAATCAATTGAACCCGTCGTTGAATCGGTAACGTTCCACCTAAAGGAAACTGATGAGAAGGAGTAATGAAGATGAATTTTGGATTTTTATTTGCAGGCAGCAAAGATGTATCCATCCCATTATCATCAACCGGTATAGGAGAAAGTAAGGCTCCTGAATTTTTAAAAATTGTTTGAATGTCATTGGTGATGGGATCTTCTATTAGTACTTCGTCACCTGGTGATAAAAGTAACTTAGAAACAAGTGCTAAAGCTTGAGTTGCACCGGAAGTAATCACCAATTGTTCTGGATGACAAAAAACTCCTCTTGTTTTTAGTAAATAGCGTGATAAAACCTTTCTTAATTCGGGACGCCCTTCGGGAATATCGTATCCAAATGTAGAAGGAGGTGTTTCATTCCATATAGTGTGGGATAACTTTGCCCATCCCTTACGTGGAAATAAGTCTAATGCTGGTATCCCTGAACGGAAATTAATGATATTACTGTCTTTGTTTGTTTCTTCGCACCAAGATAAAGAATCAATTAGAGTTGATTTTTTACGTTGTTCTAAATATGTCCCTTCTGCAATGAATGTCCCGGCTCCTTGCTGAGTGACCAAAAAACCTTCGGAAAATAATTGATCATAAGCTTCTAAAATTACGTTTCTAGACACCCCTAACTCAGAAGATAATTCCCGTGTTGATGGTAGTTTTTCTCCGGATTGCAGCTCCCCGTTTAATATTCGTTCACGTATTTGGTGATAAACCTGTCGAATTAAACTTATATCTAACGATCGATCAATAGGTATCCAAAGCATATAAATGCTCCCTTCAACAAAATTGGTACCATAAAAGTTTGGGTGAAATGGTACTAATACAAACCATTTTAGCATGCTATAGTTGGATCAAATAGTTCTAAAGGGGATGAAAATGTGATGACTAAACCAGAATTCCAAGTAGCTCAGGCATTTAAATCGATTGCACGAAATGAACATATAAAATCCTATGTACAACAATCTACTGAACTCTATGCGTTATTATTACAAGCTGCGAAACGCTTTGTCACCGGAGAAACGAGACATGAGGGGATTGGGAAGGCAAAGGAACTAATTACAAAAGGTTATCATACTTCACTAGAATACATAGGGGAAAATACTCTAGATATAGAGGAATGTTATAAAGCTAAAAATGAGTTTTTGAATCTTATTGGGGACATGGGTGCTCTATCTATGAAACAAACAGTATCACTCGATTTATCGCATATTGGGTTATCTATAGGTCCAGAAATATCTTATATTCATTTAATGGAGTTGGCAGAGAAGGCGAAAGTACATGGAACTACCCTTATGATAAGTATGGAAGAATCATCTAAAGCAGCGGACATTCTTTCCATTTATAAAAAGGTAACTGAGCAATATCATAATGTAGGGATAACAATACAGGCACATTTATATCGCTCAAACAATGATATTCAAGAACTACTTCATTATCCGGGGAAAATAAGAGTTGTAAAAGGCGCCTATCAAGAAGTTCCGGATATTGCTATGCCTAGGTCAACTGATTTAAATCAACAGTATCTTCAAATTGTAGAACAACTAGTTGAACACAATCATCCTGTATCTATAGCTACACATGATGAAATTCTTATTACAGAGATGGAGCAACGTCAATATTTTAGTCAATCTAATGTAGAAATAGAAATGCTATATGGAATTCGTCCGGATATGTTAAGTAATTTGAAAAACAAAGGACATAACGCTAGAGTATATTTGACTTATGGGAAAGAGTGGTACTTGTATTTATGTCATCGGATAGCTGAACATCCAGAAAATCTATATCATGCAGTGACAGATATGATACATTCACCTTCAGCAGAACAGAGTAGGGAATATTGAATAGACATTTAATACTAAATGTAAAAATGATTTTGGTTGTGGCCTAAAAATAAGAGCCGGATTTTTCTTAGAGTAGAAATTCCGGTTCATTTTATATTGAAATTTTCCAGTGTATATTTGCGTTAAATACCGACAGGACTACTATAGATGTTGAGAAGATTATAATTGTACAGCCGTAGCATACCTTGTTGCAGAATTGTGTTTTTATTGTTGCGTATTCTTAGGGTTGTAGGTAGAAATATAAGAATTTATGACTCTATATGTATTTCAAAAGGGAAGAGATATAAAATATATACTAGAAACAATAAAACTAAATGCTTTGTTAGTGGAACGATTCGTTCTTCTAGCGGCAAACGTAAATATAGGTATAGGATAAACATCTTTTAATGTTATAAAAAGTGAAGTAATGAAAGGAACGAATGTTCTCTTTGTGTGTGTTTGGTACACTTGATCAATTAAGGTACGTATTTTCAATCCAGTATATGTGTTTAAAAAGAAATACTATTAATCTATTCGGACCTTGAGCATATCTTAAATGTTTATTAAGAGGATATGGCTGTATGGAAATGGATGATGCTAAAGATGAAAGAGATATAAGGTTGATATTTCAGTGACATAAGGATAGCTAGTAAATATATTAGTATGTTTCTGTATATTTACGAGTAAACAGATAAGCAACCATTACTTCATATTAAGGAGAACTCAGGACTCTATAACTAGAGTAGTATATGAGTTTATTATGAATTTCTGTATCGTTGTCTGTTATAAGAATGCGTATATCTTCAATCGTTTCTAATAGAGTGCGTGATAAACAAAGAAGTATTAGGAAGTGTAATAACTTTTTAATTACATATTAGTATTTATTAAAGTGGGGTTGTTAGTTTTGCTTGGTAAAAAATTCTGTGCAAATTAAGTCTAGGGTTTAAGTTAACTTGAAAGAATAGATTAAAGAGAAGCAGAAGGGGGATTCCGGTAATGAGTCCTCGGAGAGGCGTATCTAGCTAAAAGAGCATAAAAATATTAAATTGAATATCTTTATAAAAAGGTATTGACGATTAGTATATAGAGGTGTAATATAGAACAAGTCGCCGATGCAATAACGCAGAAGACGACAAACAAAATGAAAAACTTAG
>NZ_NVAP01000074.1 GCF_002567495.1 Bacillus cereus
CGTTCAGTTTTCAAAGAACTTGTCCGCCGCTTCAGAAGCGACTTCATCATATTAACATCTTCATTTTTCGATGTCAACTAAGTTTTTCAATTTCTTTTTTGTCGTTTTCTGCGTTTCCGCATCAGCGACGTTTATTAATATACCATCACGATTTTCAAATAACAAGTGTTTTTTATAAAAAAACAAAAAAATTATCTGCCCTACTTTCTTCTATAGAAATAACTATTATCCGTTCTACTGAAAATAGTTATTCTGATTGTATACTAATACACCCCATTCAACCAAATTGTATTTCACAATACCTTCCCAGATTTTCATTCTCTTCTATATTAAAGTTCATAATGATTTACTTCACTATAAAAAAATAGAACCTCGATATAACACTGTCAGAAAAACGAGGCAATCTCCATTAAAAAGCAACCCACATCATCACTCCACTTCCTACAAATAACAAAATCCCTAACTAAAAGTTCAGCTTAAGAATATTGTTAGAATTTTTTTACATTTAATTAATGAAAAATATCCATTTTTTGTTATATAGTAGAAAAGGACGTATTCAACTATAAATAAAGCAATGGAGGAATTATTTTATGGATAGGTTAACAAAGTTTTCATTAAAAAACCGCTCCGCCATTATCATCATGGTTTTTCTCATTTCCATACTCGGTGTTTATTCCGGCTCTAAATTACCTATGGAATTTTTGCCAAGTATCGATAATCCAGCAATCACCGTCACAACCTTATCTCAAGGACTTGACGCTGAAACGATGACAAAGGACGTAACTGACCCTCTCGAAAAACAATTTCGTAATTTGGAACATATCGACACCATCACTTCTTCTACGCACGAAGGATTATCACGCATCGACATTGCGTATACGTCCAAAGCAAATATGAAAGATGCAGCACGCGAAGTCGAAAAAGCCGTCAATACAATTAAATTACCTAAAGATGTAACCAAGCCCATAGTTAGTCAATTAAACACTTCTATGATTCCACTCGCTCAAATTACTATCCAGAAACAAAACGGTTTTTCAAAAGCTGATGAAAAACAAATTGAAAAAGAAGTCATACCACAACTTGAAAGTATTGATGGTGTTGCCAATGTTATGTTTTTCGGAAAATCAACCTCTGAATTATCTATCGTACTTGACCCGAATCTATTAAAAAACAAAAACGTAACATCACAGCAAGTATTAACTGTTTTACAAGGAAAAGAAACTTCTACTCCAGCTGGAGCGATTACTATTAATCAGGAAGAATACAACCTTCGCGTCATTGGGGACATAAAAAATGAAAATGACATTAAGAACATCACTGTAGCACCTCAAGTGAAATTACAAGACATTGCTCAAATTGAACTCAAACAACACTACGATACAATTTCACATGTAAACGGAGAAGAAGGCACAGGATTAATCATCATGAAAGAACCAAGTAAAAATGCAGTTGCAATCGGAAAAGAGATTGATAAAAAAGTTAAAGAGATAAATAAGCAATATAAAGAGCAATTTTCTATTAAACTTTTAGCCTCAACCCATGAACAAGTTGAAAATGCTGTTACTAGCATGGGAAAGGAAGTAATCCTTGGAGCAATCGCTGCAACTCTAATTATCTTAATCTTTTTACGTAACTTCCGAACAACACTCATCGCCGTTGTCAGTATCCCATTATCTATTTTCTTAACACTCTTTTTACTACATCAATCTAACATCACACTTAACATTTTAACCCTTGGTGGTTTAGCTGTTGCGGTTGGACGTCTCGTCGATGATAGTATCGTTGTCATCGAGAATATTTTCCGCCGTTTACAAAAAGATTCTTTCTCTAAAGATATCATTCTCGATGCAACGAAAGAAGTCGCCGTCGCAATTACTTCTTCTACTTTAACAACGGTCGCTGTTTTTTTACCTATCGGCCTCGTATCAGGGGCAATCGGAAAATTAATGTTACCTATGGTATTAGCAGTTGTATATTCTATTCTATCGTCCTTAATCGTTGCACTAACAGTTGTTCCACTTATGGCTTTTTTACTACTCAAAAAAACAAAGCATCGAAAACCAAGTTCTTCACCAAGATATATCGCTACGTTAAAGTGGGCTCTTTCTCATAAATTCATTATTCTACTTACTGCCTTTTTATTATTTGTAGGATCAATCGCAGCCTATATATTACTACCGAAAGCAAACATAAAATCGGAAGACGACACAATGCTATCTATTAACATGACATTTCCAGCCGATTATAATGCTGAAGTTCAAAAACAAAAAGCATTTGATTTCGAAAAGAAACTACTTTCTAATTCAGATGTAACAGACGTTATTTTACGAATGGGATCTAGCGCAGAAGATGCACAATGGGGGCAAACAACAAAAAATAACCTTGCCAGTATATTTGTAGTCTTCAAAAAAGGTTCTGATATCGATCAATATATTAAAGAGTTAAAAAAAGAAAATAAAACTTTTGAGCCTGCTGAACTGGATTATATAAAAACAAGTTATTCCAGCTCTGGCGGCGGAAACAATTTACAATTTAACGTAACAGCTACTAACGAAGCGAATTTAAAAGAGGCGGCTATTATCGTCGAAACAAAACTAAAAAGCATGGATGATCTTTCTAAAGTAAAAACGAATTTAGAAGACTCTAAGAAAGAATGGCAAATTCATATTGATCAAACAAAGGCTGAACAACTAGGCTTAACACCAGAAATAGCTGCGCAACAAGTAGCATTCCTTATGAGAAAATCACCTATTGGTGAAATTACAATTAATAATGACAAAACTACTATTATGATAGAACACAAAAAGGAAAACATTAATAAACAAGAAGATATTTTAAACACAAACATACTATCACCTATTAATGGACCAATTCCTTTAAAAGACATCGCAACTATTTCAGAAAAACAAACACAAACAGAAATTTTCCATAAAGACGGAAAAGAAACAATTCAAATTACCGCCGAAGCTTCAAATGAAGATTTAAGTAAGGTAAACACAGAAGTAAATAAAGCGATAAATGACTTAGATTTACCTAGCGGTGCAAAAGTAAATATCGCAGGAGCTACTGAATCTATGCAAGAGAATTTTACAGATTTATTCAAAATTATGGGGATTGCAATCGGGATTGTATATTTAATTATGGTTATCACCTTCGGGCAAGCACGCGCTCCTTTTGCAATCTTATTCTCCCTGCCATTAGCTGCTGTCGGTGGTATTTTAGGATTAATCATTTCACGAACACCTGTTGATGTAAATTCCTTAATTGGTGCATTAATGTTAATCGGGATTGTCGTTACAAACGCTATTGTATTAATAGAAAGAGTCCAACAAAATCGGGAACACGGACTGGAAACGAGAGAAGCCTTACTTGAAGCAGGTTCTACTAGACTACGTCCAATTATTATGACGGCTATAACAACAATCGTCGCTATGCTACCACTCTTATTCGGTCAATCGCAAGCAGGAAGTATGGTATCAAAAAGTTTGGCAGTCGTTGTCATCGGTGGTTTAGCAGTTTCAACTGTTCTTACATTAGTAGTCGTTCCAGTTATGTATGAACTATTAGATAAAATCGGGAGAAAAAGGCGCTCCCGTAGAAAAATAAACACTTCTACAGAAACACCTGATATTTAAAACCAAAAGGCGTTATCTTCACGAATGAAGATAACGCCTTTTCTCTATCTACTCATATACTCTATCATGTTTTCCGCATACCGCTCTAGAGGTTCACTAGAATCCACAATAAGGTATTCACTATTTAAAGGTCTCTTACTACCATTTAACCACTTTTTAAAACCTACTTCCGACTCTACTTTTTCAATTTGACTGATCATACGCTTACGTGTTCGCAATCTCATATTAATCTCTTCCATATCATTAAGATAACACTCAATATATTTATATTTCACACCATGTTTATTTGATAATTTAATACCTTTTTCAACCATTCCCTCATATAAACACGGACTATCCAATATAACACTATGCCCTTGTTCCAAATAAGAATCAATCAATGCCCATTCAGCATCATATGCAAGTCCACCAACAATCGTTGATTCAATACCTTTCACTTCTAGTGATTTTAACAATGCTAATTTCAAAACGTCATGATCTACAATTATCGCACCTGTTAACTTCGCTATATACTTAGAAACTGTGGATTTTCCCGCCCCTGGAAAACCTGACATTTGCAGAAAAAACAAATTAAATCCACTCCCTCATTTTCACCTCTTTATCTATATAACGAATTACAAATTCAACAATCGCTACACCTTTTCCTTCTATATTAAAATGCAAAAAGAACCCTCTACTTATAAATAGAGAGTTCTCCTTTGTAACTTATGCCGCTTTTATCTTCTTCGTCGTTTTACTTTTTCTTTTCGTTCCTGTAAAGCGTTTATGCAATACAGATGCTATCAAGCGTGAAATGACATTGAATAGTAATACCATAATAATTAATACAGCTGCAGATTTCGTCGCAATCAACTTCGCATCTGGAATAAACCCTTCAGAATTTAACTTCCAAATATGAACCGCTAACGTTTCAGCTGGTCTAAACGGATTTAGAGGATGCGCAGGACTCGAGAAGTCCGCTGCTGAATTTAAAATCGGGGATGTTAAACCCGCTGTGTAAATTAATGCTGCCGCTTCCCCGAATATACGACCCGCCGCTAAAATAATACCTGTAATAATTTGCGGTAATGACGATGGGATAATAATACGAGCAATCGTTTGCCACTTTGTTGCACCTAATCCAAGACTTGCCTCTTTTACATTATGAGGCACCTCTGAAATAGCATTTTCACAAACACGTGTTAAACCTGGTAAGTTTAAAATAGTTAAAGCAAGAGCACCACCCATTACTGTGTATCCCCAGCCTGTCATTGTAACGAACACTAACAAACCGAATAAACCAACAACAATAGAAGGTAAAGACGCCATTGTCTCAATGCATAAACGAACAAAATTCAAAAAGCGCCCTTGTTTTGCATACTCCGCTAAATATATTCCAGCACCTAATCCAAGAGGAATAGATATAATAAGCGTTATAACAAGCATGTAGAAGGAATTGAATAACTGCGGACCAATCCCACCACCAGCTCTGGTGTTACTTGGTTCGCCAAACAAGAAATTAGGATCCCAAAATCCCCATCCTTTTTGTAAAATTTCAAACACTAAGAACACTAGCAGAGCTACGACCAAAGCCGCAACCGCATAAAAGATACCCGTCCAAACTTTATTTACCGTTCTTGCATTCATTATTATCGCTCACCTCTTTGCCCAATCGCTCGAATTACTAAAATAAATAGGAATGAAATAACAAGTAAAATCATCGCTAAAGTCCATAGCGCATTATTCCAAGCAGTTCCGTTCAATGTATTTGTCATGTCCATTGTCAAAATACCAGTTAACGTTGCTGTCGGGCTATATATTCCTTCTGGTAATTTAATCGTATTCCCGATTACCATTTGAACGGCTAGTGCTTCACCAAAAGCACGCGCTAAACCTAAAACAACACCTGTTAAAATTCCTTTTTTCGCAGCAGGAACAATCACCCGGCTAATTGCTTGCCATTTCGTTGATCCTAGACCATAAGAAGCTTCTAAATAATCAAATGGAACAGAGCGTATTGCATCAGAAGCGATACTAGCAATAGTAGGTAAAATCATAATACTTAATACAACAATACCCGCAATTAAACTAAAGCCCACTCCCCCAAACGAATCACGTAATAGCGGAACTAAAATGGTAACCCCTAATAATCCGTATACTACTGACGGAATACCAACTAATAATTCTAAAACAGGCTTCAATACTTTATTTCCAAACTTCGGCGAAATTAAATTCATGAATATAGCCAGAGCTATAGCAATTGGTGCACTAATAATAACCGCACCTAACGAAACCACTGTTGAACCCACAATAAAAATTAAAGCCCCAAAGGATCCTTGATCAGCATTTGGATTCCATTTTGTCGATGTTAACATCTCAGTAAACGAGATACCACTTTGTGTAAAAGATTGAATTCCTTTACCACAAATAAATGCAATAATAGCTAATGTAATTAAAACAATAAAAATACCACAAAACGTAACAAGTGATCTTCCTATATATTCACTTTTTACGTAATTAATTTGTTTTTTCCCCTTCATCACAGGACAGACCCCACTTCACAGATTGAAATGAACAGGACTGGCCTTGCAGCCAGCCCCATAGATTTGATTACTTATTTAATTTAGACATTGGAATGTAACCCATATCTTCTACTTGCTTTTCAAAGTCTTTACCTTTTACATAATCGATGTAAGCTTTTGTTGCTTCTTTCGCTTCACCTTTTGTCACCATATACTCGTAAGACCAGAATGGATATTTACCAGACGAAATATTTTCAACTTTCGGTTCAGCACCATCAATTTTCACCGTTTGTAGTGCACCTTTTTTATCGCCAACCATGTAAGACATCGCTAAATAACTTACTGAACCTGGAGTAGAATTGATAGCTTGCTCTACTGCACCGTTAGAATCTTGTGTTGTACCAGTTCCATCATTAATTTTCGCGTCTTTCATAACCGTTTTTTCGAATGTAGCACGTGTACCAGATGAAGCCGGACGATTGATTACGTTGATTTTTTCATCTTTTCCGCCTACTTCTTTCCAGTTTGTTACTTTTCCAGTGAAGATATCTTGTACTTGTTGTACTGTTAAGTTATCAACTTTTACATCTTTATTTACGACAAGAGCGAATGCAATACCCGCTACCTTGTTATCTACTAATTCTTTCGCCTTTTCAGCATCTTTTATTTTATCTCCGGACGGAACATCTGAATTACCAATTTGTACTGCACCAGATGCTACTTGGTTAATCCCAGTTCCACTACCGCCACCTTGAACTTGAATAGAAACTTTTGAATTTTTCTCCATGAATTTCTTTCCAGCTTCCTCCGCAAGAGGTAGAAGAGCTGTAGAACCAGCCGCTGCAATCGTACCTGATAATTCTTGTTTTGTATTATCGCTTCCTTTAGCAGTTTCTTTACTAGTTGTATCTTCTGCTTTTCCACACCCAACTAATGCTCCTGCTACCACTAAAGCTGCTAAAGAAAATTTAATACCTTTTTTCATAATCATGTCTTGTACCCCCATTTGGATTATCACTTTTCGAATTCATTTTATTTCGAACACAAATTCATTGTAGGACAACAATATTATGTGAGTGTTAAGCAATTTTTAATTTTAAGTAAATGACGATAATAATCCTTAAAAGCTAGGAATACCAAGTTTTATAGTTAAAGAAGCCAACAAATGCCACACTAATTAAGCTGTAATGTAAATTTATTCTTAACAATGTAAATCCATTGTAAATATTTTTCTCCCTTTTCCTCTTTTAATTAAAAATACATTTACAATTACACCATATTTCTTAACTTTTACATCCCTTACTTTCTTTACATTAAAAGAATTTCAGTAATATTTTTTAGTACAACTAAATAAATTGGAACAATTCTAAAAATAAATGAATATTTTTAAAGTACTAATTGACAGCATCATCCAATGTGTTCTAATATATTACTAACAAAAAGTTTACCTTAGGAAACTTTTTAAACTTAAACTAACAATATAGAGATGAGGTAACTTTTATGGTATCGGCTAATATAAAACCACTTTCCGAATTTAAAACAGGGGAGTTTGTACAAATTGAGAAGATACAATTAGAAGGAACTATGAAACGACGTTTATTAGATTTGGGATTTATCCCCGGAGCAACGATTAAAGTATTGCAACGCAGTCCACTTGGAGATCCGGTCGCTTATCAAGTGAGCAACACAACTATTGCACTGCGAAAAGAAGAAAGTTCCCTTATTTTCGGGGTATTAATAGGAGATGATTTCAGATGAGCAAACATCGTATTGCTTTAGCTGGCAACCCAAATACCGGGAAAAGTACATTATTTAATACTTTGACAGGTTTAAAACAACATACTGGAAATTGGACGGGAAAAACTGTTTTAAAAGCTGAAGGAGAATATGAACATAACGGAAGTATTTATACATTAATAGATTTACCTGGAACTTACTCACTATATTCAAATTCCGCGGACGAAGAAGTGGCGAGGGATTATATTATATTTGAAAAACCAGAAGTAACTGTAGTTGTCATAGACGCAACTGCTATGGAAAGAAATTTAAATTTAGCACTCCAAGTGATGGAAATGACAAACAATGTAGTCATTTGCATTAACTTAATTGATGAAGCCGAGAAAAAAGGTATTGTTATTGATGAAAAGAAATTAGCAAAATCACTTGGTGTACCTGTAGTTAAAATTTCAGCACGTAACCGAGTAGGCATTGGTCATTTGCTAAATGTCATTGCGAAAGTAGCAAATAAAAAACTAATTCCAACACCAATTAAAATTACTTACAGCCAAAAAATCGAAAATATGATTCAGGAATTAGAACCACAAATTTATAAAGTGTTCGGTGATACGTATCCAGCACGTTGGATTGCGTTACGTATATTAGATGGAGATAAAAATTTCTTAACTACACTTCAAAAACACCATAATGAACCACTTGTAAGGGAGGTCGTAATTAATGGAATCTCACTCAGCCAGTAAAGCTCTTCCATTAGACTATATTATTCAACATGCACAAGCACTCTCAAAAGAAGATATACGAGATGATATTGTCGGAGATATTTATCGAACATCTGCAAGCATATGTAAAGAATCTGTTCAATATACAAATACCGATAAATTATATCGTTCCGAAAAACTAGATAAAGTTTTCACATCTCCAATCTGGGGATTCCCAATTATGCTCGGTATTTTATCTATTATTTTTTATCTTACAATTGCAGGCGCTAACGTACCATCTGATATGATTGCCGAATTCTTCGGATGGGCCGAAGGATATTTAACATCTTGGTTCCAAGCAGCGCATGCACCTGAATGGTTACATGGCATTTTAATACTTGGTTTATTCCGTGGTATCGGTGCTGTTATTAGCGTTATGTTACCACCTATGGCAATCTTTTTCCCTATGTTCGCACTATTAGAAAATTACGGATACTTACCACGTGTCGCGTTTAATATGGACCGCTTATTCAAACGATCTGGTGCACATGGTAAACAATCTTTAACAATGGCAATGGGATTTGGTTGTAATGCAGCAGCCATTATGTCAACACGTATCATTGAATCACCACGTGAACGTATGTTAGCAATCTTAACGAACAACTTCGTCCCTTGTAACGGTCGCTGGCCTATGTTAATTTTAATGGCTTCACTATTTATGGCCGCTGGTTATACAGGCAGTATGCAAACATTGGTTACTGCTGGTGTTGTAGTTGGAATGGTTGTAATTGGTGTTATTATGACATTAACCGTTTCTTGGGTACTATCAAAAACAGCTTTAAAAGGCGTTCCGACTCACTACACACTTGAGTTACCACCATACCGCAAGCCAAAAGTTTGGAATACAATCGTTCGCGCAACACTCGATAAATCAATCTATGTTTTAAAACGAGCTATAGTTGTAGCTGCCCCTGCGGCTGCATTAACTTGGTTACTTGCTAACATTTTTATCGGTGACACAAGCTTACTTATGTATTTTGTAAACTTCCTAGATCCATTCGCTAAAATGTTAGGACTTGACGGGTTTATTCTAGCTGCATTCATTCTTGGACTACCAGCTAATGAAATTGTAATCCCAATTTTATTAATGTCTTACTTATCAACTGGGGCTTTAACTGAAATAGATGATTTTAATCAAATTAAAAATCTATTCCTAGAAAATGGTTGGACTTGGTTAACAGCGTTAAACACAATGTTGTTCTCACTTCTTCATTTCCCGTGTGGAACAACACTGGTTAACATATATAAAGAAACAAAAAGTGCAAAATGGACATTCTTATCGTTTGCAATCCCTACCGTTATCGCCATTGTTGTTACATTCCTCTCTACACAACTGGTACATTGGTTAGGGCTTGTATAAAGCAAAGCATACATAGAAGGTATCCCCCTTCACATTTGCTTTGCGCGAAAGAAACCTGAAAATTATTCAGGTTTCTTTTTTTCTTTCCATGGCTGCGCTCCATATGTTGAAATTTTTTTATGAATGAAATATATAGCCCCCGGAAGAACCGCCATTAATATCGTGCAACTAATTCCTAATCCAGTAAACAACTTACATCACCTTATTTCACTCTTTTCGGTAAAGCTGAACCTGAATGCTCAATCGTCGGATGAACATGAACAGTAATTTCAGTATTACTAAAATAATTCTGGCCTTGATCCCAATTCTTACTTATTTTTTTCCACTCTTTATAATTATGCCGCTTATATACTTCTCCTAATGCTAATACATCTACTTTATATTTTTTCTGCACGAGCTTAATCGATTTTTGGATACGCTTCTCCATTTCCTCCGCGATGTTTTTCTTTAATCGCTTTTCATTCATAATTTGTTTATGATCACTAAAATGCAACTCAGCCAATGTCCCTTCCAAATATAAGTGAATATCGAATTTCGGTTTAGTAACATTCTCTGTAGACACTTTAATCTTTCGGCGCATCTTATGAATTTCATATGTAATAAGTTGACTCTTTTTACGTATAGTAAAAAAACCTCCAATTTTTTTACCTATTACATAGTTCATTCCTAATGTCTCTTCCCCACTCAAACTGCCTACACACTTATTATCCTTTCCGCGAAACAACGCTGCACCGTTCATTTGTACCCCTTGTTTTGTTAGTTCGAGAATGGGTAATACGAAACTTTGATTGGAAATCATCTTTTCCTGAACTTCACCAATTCTTGCAGCCTCAATCATTTGGGCATTTTTCGGAGGATGTTCAGCTAACATATCAATATACTGCGCCGGTAAATTTTCAGGCTTGGCACTTTGTTTTAAAATAGCTTCTGCATTTTTCTTAGAAACGAACAAACGAATATTTCTTCTCATCTCATGATCGCGAATATATACATCTAACGTATTTTGTAAAACATATGGATTGGCTAGTAAATCTTTAGAAAAAATTATTACCTGTATATGCGGAAAGAATAGTGAGCGACTAATTTTTTTGGCGATAATTCGTATTTGCTCAAAGACACTATCTGCCTTCGCACTCACATTAATATAATTTTCGCTATCCCCACCACCTTGTCCACCTTGTTGCGCTAACTTACTGGGAAGTACCATCTGATACGTCCCTTTCATAATTGGATTCGATTGTTTTTTCTTCACAATATCATATGCTGCACCTACTACAAATCCTCTTTCTTCTATTTCTTCTAGCTCAGAGCATCCACTTATAGATCCCACTAAAACCATAAGCATTATAATTTTAAGAAGGTGTTTCATTTCTACCATTCCTTCTTTTTATTTTATATACAATAAAAACCAACAAAGGCGCTAACACGACAAAACCCATATCTATCCAAGCTAAATAAGTCCCATAACTTGACAAAGCATTCAAACTATTAGGTATCATATTCACCATAAAGATAATCGGGGCACTTACAAAAATGAAAATATGTTTCTTCACTTTTGGAAACATAGCACAAAATAATAAAGATGCGACGTCATAATACATTGCAGTAGTGTTATAAATAGTAATAATCCAAGTAGTAAAAAAAATCGCATCAAATCTTTCTAAAAATCCTCCTCCAATTTCAATTTCTTTCCCTAGTTCAATTGTTGGATATGTCAATCCACGGGTTGTCATATATGTAAAAACACTAATACAAGTCATATAAATTAAAATGTATGACAACACGTTTACTATCACCGCTTTTGCAACTGCCATTGGCGCTTTTTTCGCTGTCTTATCATTCAGTAACACCGCATAAAATAAAGCTACCTCAAATCCAATAAACGTAAAGATAGAATTTTTAACACCAACTGCATATTGACTAATATTCGTTTGCAAAGCTGGTAGTAAATTATTTATTTCCATTAAGTTTATATTCAATAAAGAAAGAAGCACTATCGCAATTAAAACAATAGGTAAGAATATAACATTTAACCTTAACAAGGCCGCTCTTGATCCTGCTATTCCATAAATAACAACTAATAAGAAGAAGAAAGACAGTAGTTGTATTGGTGTATCACTAAATAAATACGTTTGGGAAATGACTGAAATCATCCGCGATTCATATGCTGTTAAAGCAGCAAACGTTAATACTAAAATGCTACTAATTGTGTATGCAACGGGCTTTGTCAAATGCGCACTTGTATATTGAACAAAGTTTTGTTTTGGGAATAAAATAGCTACCCTCGTTACAAACCAACCTAAAATTGCACATACCAATCCACCCAAAAGCAAAATAATCCAACCGTCCGAAAATAAAGTTTGGTTAGCGATATCTCTTGGCATAGATAATGCCCCTATACCAATAATTGTTGACGATACCGCAAATCCAATTTCCCGAGATCCAATCTCTTCATCGCCATACTCAAATGGTTTCAATTATTTCCGCTCCTTTGGACGTATTGTAGAATCTTTTGTTTGTAAATATTCCGGTCTCTCTTTCAACATTGATTTTGGCAGACGAATAAGCTCTTCTTTCCAATCTTTATAAAATGCTGGAGCAATAGGCGTTGTATAAGGGATACCAACACTCTTTAAATTCGTAATATGAATCGCAAGTGAAATAAGAGCTAAAATGATTCCGTACAATCCAAAAGCAGTTGCTGCTAATACAAAGACGAAAAGTAAAATTCGAAACGTAATCGTGATGCTATACACCGGAAGTGAAAATGTAGCAATTGCAGTTACTGCAATAATAATAACTAAAAATGGGTTTACAATTCCTGCATTCACCGCTGCTTCCCCAATTACAAGACCGCCTACAATCCCAATTGTTTGTCCCATCGGTTTTGGCAATCTAATTCCAGCTTCTCGTATTAACTCCATCGTTAATGCCATCATTAATGTTTCAATATATGCAGGAAACGGAACACCCTCTCTTGCACCAGCAATTGAATAAGCCAATTTAGATGGAATAAGTCCTTGGTGATACGAGACAAGTGCTACATACATAGCTGGCAGCAAAATTGCCATTATACCGGACATCATCCGCAAAAATCTCAATAAAGTTCCAATCACCCAACGCTCATAATGATCTTCGACAGACTGAAAGATATCAACAAACACTAGTGGTGCAATAAGAGCAAACGGTGATCCATCCACCAAAATAGCTGCCTTTCCCTTCGCTAATGAGGCCACTATACTATCTGGTCTTTCCGTATTCAAAAACTGCGGAAACGGTGACAAATTATTATCTTGAATTAATTGCTCAATCGTACCCGTCTCAAAAACAACATCTGTCACTATTGACTGAAGACGCCGATCCAACTCTTTTACAATGTAAGGATTAATAATATCCTCTATATATACTAGGGTTACCTCTTTCTGCGATCGCTCTCCCATAATATAAGATTGAAACCGTAACTTCGGATCACGTAAACCACGCCGAATTAACATTTTATTCACATTAATGTCTTCATTTAATCCAACTCTCGGCCCACGTATTAAATCTTCCGTCACTGGAGGCTCTAAACTTCTTTTCTCCCAGGCTCTACTATTAACAACTATAGCAGTTTGAATATTATCGATTATTATCACTGTATCTCCGGCTAAGATTGCATTCATAATATCTGGGAATGTCGTCTTCACACCCACTTCTGCAATAGAAATAAAACGATCCAATAAAATTTGTACAACTGCTGCTTCATTTGAAACTTCTTCATATTGCAGTGTACGAACGACATATTTATAAACATTATCCTTATCTGTTAATCCACATAAAAAAACAACCGCACAACGTGTAAAACTCCCAGCAAGAGCAACTTCTCTAATTGTTAAATCATTAGGTGACCCTAACTCATCCCTAATTTCCTTCATAACTTCAAATAAATTACCTTCAAGCTCTAACAATTTCCCCCACCTAACTTCCTTTTCAACAAGTTTTTAGTTAGATTCCGCTAATAGAAGAAAATATATACAAAAAAGAGCTATCTCTTTTCAAAGATAGCTCTAATACACGAATTACTTTTCTACTATTATATTGTCATTCTTTACGGATACACTTTTCGTAAACCCACTCACTACAAACATCACCATTATATTCATTAACAATGCGACTATACCTACATTTAAATCTTTTATAGACTGTGGAAAACTTGGAAACATCGTAGCTATAGTAGAACCTGATAAAGTGATATACGCAACAACTAATAATCCCATTCCCATTCCTGCAATCGCCCCTTGCTTCGTAATAATCTGGCGCGGAAACAAACTACAAACAAGTGCAGGGAAAAGTTGTGTAACAATACTGTATCCCATTAAAAGAAGAGCTCCTATTGTTTCTCCTCCTTTAAATGTAAATAAAACTGCTACGAGCGTTACTACAGGTACAAATAACTTTGCGGCTTTCGCAACTTGTCTATCTGAAGAAGATGGAAGGATTGTTCGATAAATATTTTTCGCTAACAATGTAGAAGCCGCCATAACAAGCATAGATCCTGGAACTAATGCCGTTAATACTCCCGCACTACCAATAATTCCAATAAACCATGGATCAAAAGTTTGTAAAGCAAGACGGAATAACGAAAGATCTACATCCGCTCCTTTTAACCCAGGAACTTGTAGTATAGCAGCAAACCCTGCAAAAAATACAAAAAGTAAGACTAGAGAATACAGCGGCATAATTGCTGCATTTTTACGAAATACTTTTTCATTTTTTGCAGAAAAAGCAGAAGCAAATGTATGGGGCCACATATAGAAACCGAGGGCCGTTAATATAATAGTAGAAACAAACCAAGAAATACTCATTCCTTCTTCAGGTAAAGATAAAAAACCTGGTTTCGCTGCTTCTACAGCTTCGAACATCGGCTGAAACCCTCCATAATAGTGATACGGTAAATATATACCTAAAAACATAACAATAAATAGTATCATAATATCCTTTAAAGCGGCCGTCCAAGCCGAACCGTGTATACCTGAAACCATTACATATATAGTTATAACAATAGCACCGATCCATACTGCAACAACAGGTGACACCCTTCCGTAAGAAGCTTCTGAAACGATAATTCCCAGTCCCTTTAACTGTAAAACAAGATATGGAATGATGGAAACAACACCAACAATTGAAACAATAAGTCCAAGCGCTTTACTTCTATATTTCTTTGCAAAAAAATCCGACTGCGAAACAAGGTTATGCTCTTTCGCATACTTCCAGATTGGTGGTAATAAAAAATACGATAAAAGATAAGCTAAAGCGCCATATCCTAAAATATAAAAAGTAGGTGCTCCTTTACTATACGCCCAGCCACTTCCTCCCAAAAATGTAAACGTCGTATAAATTTCACCTGCCATAAGGAGAAAAACAAAAATAGTGCCAAATCCTCTTCCCCCAACTGACCATTGCTCTAAATTCATATCTTTTCCATGTTGTGCCCGAATCCCCAAAAATAGTGCGAGAAACAAAAATAAAATAATGATAAGTAATGCCGTCATTTTACATCCCCCTTATTAGCAGGATCAAATACGTACACAATTCCCATACAAAGAGACGTAATAAACACTGATAATAATACCCAAAATAATAAAAACGGCATCCCTAATACGTAAGGAGTAACTGAATTCGCAAATATTGGCCCAACTACTAAACAAAGAACTGGAATAAGCGCTAGTACGTGTATTTTCTTCATCTCATTCTCCTTTACTTATAAAATTCATAATGGATGATACAAAGACTTCCACTCCAATTGGTAATGCATCTTCGTCAATCGTAAAACGAGGGTGATGATGAGGATATATAATACCTTTCTCTTTATTTCCTGCTCCGATAAAAAAGAATGTCCCTGGCGCCTTCTGTAAAAACGCTGAAAAATCTTCCCCAGCCATCGTCGGCTGTAAACGAACAACTCTCTCTCTTCCATAAAGCTGTAGTGCCGTCTGTTCAATAAGCTCTGTAACTTCATAGTCATTTACAACTGGTCGATATCCATATTCATAAGAAAACGTATATTTCGCTCCGTAAGATTCTGTAATATGCTTCACAATCCGCTTAATTTTCTCTTCTGTTTCACCTCGTAATTCATGTCTTAAACTTCTCACTGTCCCTTCAATCTCCGCTTGCTCTGGTATTACATTATGAGTTGTCCCCGCATGAAATTGTGTAACAGATATTACGAGAGGATCTAATGGATTCGTGAGGCGAGATACAATTTGTTGAATATGCGAAACGACTTGTGTTCCGATTGCAATACTATCCACTGTTTCATGAGGAATTCCAGCATGTCCACCTTTTCCCTCTATTGTAATTTTAAAAACATCCGGTGCAGCCATTGCCGGACCATACGTCACACCAATTTTCCCCGTTTCTAACGCAGCCCAAAGATGCGCACCGATAATGTAATCCACACCTTCCATTACCCCTGCCGCAACCATTTCTTCTGCACCACCAGGGAAATTTTCTTCTGCATGCTGAAACAGAAAGCGAATCTCCCCTTTAACTTTCTCTCTTTCTTCCACTAACTTATGTACAACTCCAAGTAATATCGCCATATGTCCATCATGACCGCACGCGTGCATCACACCTTTATATGTGGAAATAAAATCAAAATCATTTTCTTCATGAATAGGAAGAGCATCCATATCCGCACGAACCGCAATTGTTTTACCAGGATTCTTACCGATCAACTTTGCCATTACACTATATTTAGTAGGTCTTGAGACTTCTAAATGCGGGATGTTTCGAAGTATATCGAATACAAATTGAGATGTTTTTTCTTCTTGAAAAGATAACTCTGGATACTTATGAAAATGCCTTCTCCACTCAATCAATTGATTCTTTGACAAAACAAGTTCCTTTGCAACATCCATTTCTCTTCTCCCCTTCTTCACCAAGTTAAATGTTATTATAACGTGAATTGTTAACTTTTAAAAGAATCTTCTGAATTTTCAATGTTTGTATTTTAAAAATAAAAAGCCATCAAAAGATGACTTTTTATTTTTATAGTATAGTAATAGCTTGGTTCCCCATTTGCTCCCAAGCTTTCTCAAATTCTGCTCGTGGAACAGCCAACCGCGGATTATTTTTTAGAGGATCATTTACATATACAAAGTTTTGATCATATCCAATTACTACTGCACTATGCTCATAATATGTAATTTTCACTTCGCCCGAACTCGTATTCCATGTTTCAAAACTACTTTCAGCTAGCGGCTTAAACGTCGTATTAATAATGACCCAGACCGGAGAGCCAGAACTAATTACTTTATATATATCTTGCATGTCTCTACCTGTTAAATTAATTACTTTTTCAGGAACATACTTTTCTGCTAAATCAAAAATCGGTTTATTGTATACACCATATCCAGGTTCAGCCTTCGTATAAATATTTCCCACAAATCCCTCGTAAGGATTTCCACGCAAACCATTTTGTTCAAATGGAACACGATGGATTTCGCTAGCAAGTTGCATCTTATCTACTTGTACACCTTTATATTGCAACAACATAGCTAAACTTGTCACTTCACATCCTCGAGGTAACTCTGGTAATTGTTTAATAAACGGAACATCTTCAATCATAGCCGCTTCTTTCATTTCAGATAGAAACTCTAAGCGTAAAACTTGCGCCTTTTGTATAATTTTATCTTTCCCTATAAAAAACGCAGCAGCAAGTATAATCCCAAAAACAAAAAGATACTTTAACTTTTTCATTATAAACAAAACTCCATTAATTATTATTTTACAGACACAACTCTTATCATTGTACCCTTCTTCTTACTAGTTTGCTAGAAAGATTCTGTGAATCATTATTCGCATTTTTATCGTTATAAAATTCTAATTATTTTTAATAAAAAGAAAAAACAATATACTTTTTCGAAACATTTTGCTAAAATCAAAATTATTAACATAGTGAAGATATCACCTTGTTAATGAAAATTCTTAGAGTATTTAGTCATAGTTCGTTTTTTACATACTCCATTCATTTCATAGCAAATAAACTGAGTATGTGTCACATCCCCCACTAATGATTAAAAACTCAGAATAAAACGAAGTTCACACATTCAAGAAAATACGGGGTGAGGGGCAGATGAATCAACAAATTGAACAAACAGATTTAAAACGAACAATGAAAAGTAGACACCTATTCATGATCGCACTCGGTGGTGTTATCGGAACCGGACTATTTATGGGATCTGGTCAAATCGTTCATAACGCTGGACCTGGTGGTGCTATTCTTGCATTTTTAGTCGGTGGATTTGTTATGTATTTAACGATGTTATGTCTCGGTGAATTATCCGTTGCTATGCCAGAAGCAGGTTCATTCCAGAGCTACGCAAGCAAATTTATTTCACCTGGTTTTGGATTTGTTGTCGGTTGGATGTATTGGTTAAATTGGGCTGTTACAGTTGGCGTAGAGTTAACAACTGTAAGTATTTTAATGAAACGTTGGTTTCCAGACGTTTCTTCGTGGATTTGGTGTGTTACATTTGCAGCAGCACTCTTCCTTGTAAACGCTTTATCGGCAAAAGCATATGCAGAAGCAGAGTTTTGGTTCGCAAGTGTAAAAGTCGCGACAATTGTTGTTTTCATCGTACTTGGTGGTGCTGTTATGTTCGGTCTACTAGACTTTAATGGAAAGCCAGCTCCAATGCTTCACAATTTCACTGAAAATGGTGGATTATTTCCAAACGGTGCATTAGCTGTTCTTCTTACGATGATTACAGTAAATTACTCCTTCCAAGGGACAGAATTAATCGGAATTGCTTCAGGAGAAAGTGAAAATCCTGAAAAAACAATTCCAAAAGCAATCAAAAATACAATTTGGCGAACTCTTTTCTTCTTCGTCCTAGCAATATCAGTTGTTGTAGGTTTACTCCCATGGCAAGAGGCTAATCTAGTCGAAAGTCCATTTGTACTTGTATTTGATGTGGCTGGTGTTCCATACGCAGCAGACATAATGAACTTTGTTATTATTACAGCTGTATTATCCGTAGCTAACTCTGGTCTATACGCAAATTCTCGTATGCTTTGGGCAATGGCAAAACAAGGAATGGCAAGTCCATCTTTTACAAAGTTAACTAAAAAAGGTGTACCGCTAAATGCATTAATTTTCAGTCTGATTTTTGCAAGTCTTTCCTTATTAACAAGTGTATTTGCGGCAGATACTGTCTTTCTAGTTTTAACATCTATTGCAGCAATGGCTGCCGTTGTCGTTTGGATGTCAATCGCCGCTTCACAGTTTTTCTTCCGTAGAAATTTCGTGAAAAATGGTGGCAACATCAATGATTTAAAATATCGTACACCACTTTATCCATTAGTGCCAATCGTAGCATTCTCACTCAATTTTATTACATTTGTTAGTTTGGCTTTCATTCCAGATCAAAGAATTGCCCTTTATTGCGGCATTCCATTTATGATTATTTGTTACATTTTATACCAAGTTAAATACAAAAAAGTTGTCACATTTGAACAGCAACGAACTATCACACGAGAAATAAACTAAATTTACAAAATATTCAGCTATCTTTCTTATGATAAGATAGCTTTTTTCTATTTCTTGGATATCCTGGTATAACTTTATTTATCTTAAAATTTTCACAATCACGTTTTTCTCTGGAAAATAGTTTACAATGTAATCAAGTTACAAATGATATTCACCGTAAAAAGTGTGCATTTGTGTCTATTTTTTAACAATATATCAAAAACTATTGCCTTCTATAAATTAATAGGTTTATATTGTTTTATTGGCATAGTTTCAATCCAAGGAGAAAGGAGATTTTCAATCGTGCAACTAAAGAAAGCGTTTTGGAAGTTGGCTTCGCTTCTTCCGTTATCATTACTTCTGTTCCTCGGTGGCTGTGATAAAAAACTCGCAGTATTAAATCCGCAAGGACCTGTTGCAAAAGCACAGTATGATTTAATTGTTTGGTCATTCTTGCTTATGTCATTAATTATCGCAATTGTATTCATCCTGTTTACAGTCATCTTGATTCGTTATCGTGAAAAACCAGAGAATATGGACTATGAGCCACCTGAACAACACGGTAACACATTATTAGAAATTATTTGGACGCTTGTTCCTGTTATTATCGTTATCGCATTATCGATTCCAACGGTAAAAGCAACTTATGCTTCGGAAGAGGTTCCGAAAGAGTCCAAACATATTAAACCAGTTGAAATTTATGTTACATCTGCAAACTGGAAATGGTTATTCAGTTACCCAGAGGAAAAAATTGAAACCGTTAACTATTTAAACATCCCCGCTGGTGTACCAATTCAATTCAAACTGACTTCTGTCGGCCCAATGAATGCTTTCTGGGTACCAGAACTTGGTGGTATGAAGTACACAATGGATGGCATGATTATGGATCTTTATTTACAAGCTGATAAGCCAGGTTCTTACCTAGGTCGTAGTGCGAACTTCTCTGGTGAAGGATTCACTCACATGGAGTTCGAAGTTGAAGCGAAAACTAAAGAGAAATATGACAAGTGGGTTAAAGAAGTACAACAAACTGCTGATAAGTTAACAGAACAGAAATACAACGAAATTATTAAACCTGGTGTAGTTGGACGCATGACGTTCTCTAGTCACCACTTAAGTTATGTAGATCCAAAATCACTTGAATATTGTGATTACAACTACTACAAAAACAAAAAATAATAGCTATTATTCCAACAGATTGGAGTGAACACAGTGAAGCTTGATGAATTCTTTGTCACAGGTGACCCGATTATTTACGGTGCAGACGCTTCTATCGTTCTTGTGACATTAGCAATCATTTTCGTACTAACAAAGTATAAAAAATGGAAATGGCTTTGGGACGAATGGTTGACAACTGTTGACCATAAAAAAATCGGAGCCATGTATATTATTTCTGCGGTTATCATGTTATTCCGTGGTGGTATGGATGGTTTAATGATCCGTGCACAGTTAACATTCCCAGAAACAACTTATTTAAACGCTGAACACTATAACGGAATCTTTACAACGCATGGTACAGTAATGATTCTTTTCATGGCAATGCCATTCGTTATGGGATTAATGAACCTTGTAGTACCATTACAAATTGGTGCTCGTGACGTTGCATATCCGTTCTTAAATGCTTTAAGTTTCTGGTTATTCTTTGTCGGAGCAATGTTATTCAACATCGCTTTCGTAATCGGTGGTTCTCCAGACGCTGGGTGGACTTCTTACTTCCCAATGGCAGGTACAGAGTTTACTTCAGGCGTAGGAAATAACTACTACGCAATTGCATTACAGATTTCAGGTCTCGGTACGCTAATGACCGGTATTAACTTCCTTGTTACTATCTTAAAAATGCGTACACCTGGTATGACTTTAATGAGAATGCCAATGTTTACTTGGTCAATCTTAATTACAACAATTATCATTATTTTCGCTTTCCCAGTATTAACAGTTGCTCTTGCATTAATGACATTTGACCGTCTATTCGATGCTCACTTCTTTACGATGGCGAGCGGCGGTATGCCGATGTTATGGGCCAACCTGTTCTGGGTATGGGGTCACCCTGAAGTATATATCGTTATTTTACCGGCATTCGGTATTTTCTCTGAAATCATTAGTACATTCTCACGTAAACGTCTATTCGGTTACAGTGCGATGGTATACTCAATGGTTGCAATTTCTTTACTAAGTTTCGTCGTATGGCTTCACCACTTCTTCACGATGGGTGCAGGTCCAGCGGTTAACTCATTCTTCTCGATTTCGACAATGGCGATTTCGATTCCAACCGGTGTTAAGATCTTTAACTGGTTGTTTACACTGTATAAAGGACGTATCCGTTTTACAGTTCCAATGCTTTGGTCATTGGCATTTATTCCAAACTTCGTAGTCGGTGGGGTTACAGGGGTTATGCTTGGAATGGCAGCAGCTGATTATCAATACCATAACAGCTACTTCCTAATCGCTCACTTCCACTACGTATTAATCGCAGGTACAGTATTCGCTATGCTTGCTGGATTCACATTCTGGTATCCAAAAATGACTGGTCATATGTTAAATGAACGCCTAGGTAAATGGACATTCTGGATCTTTATGAGCGGATTCAACATCTGTTTCTTCCCAATGTACTTCTTAGGTTTAGACGGTATGACTCGTCGTATGTACACTTACTCTGAAAGTCTTGGATGGGGATGGCTAAACCAAATCGCATCAGTTGGTGCGGTAATGATGGGTATCGGCTTCCTACTTCTTTGCTACAACGTAATTTGGAGTGCACGTCACGGTGAACGTGACACAACTGGAGATCCATGGGATGGCCGTACACTTGAATGGGCAACTCAATCTCCTGTACAACATTACAACTTCGCGAAACTTCCTGAAATCAAAGAAGCTGATGCTTTCTGGTACATGAAAAAACGCGGAGAAACAGTTACACCAGCTGCAGAAGATATCAAACCAATTCACATGCCAAGTAACTCTGGTGTGCCTATTATTGCGTCTGGATTCTTCGGTCTTGCAGGTTTCGCATTAGTATTTAGCTGGTTCTGGCTTGCAGCAATCGGTGGTATTGGTATTTTAGCTTGCTTAATCTATCGTTCATTCGATTATGACGATGGTTACTACGTAAGTGTTGATGAAATTAAAGAAACAGAACATATAGCATGAGAGGTGAAATGACATGGCGGCTTTAGATAAAAGCTTACCTTTGGAATATCAATCCGAACAAAGCAGATTGAATATCCTAGGATTCTGGATTTTTCTTGGGGCTGAAATTATGCTGTTCGCAACACTTTTCGCCTCTTATCTAGTCCTTGCTGGTCGTACGGCAGATGGCCCAACTCCAGCGCAACTATTTGAACTTAAAACGCTTTTAATTCAAACATTACTACTTTTAACAAGTAGTTTCACATGTGGTATCGTAATTCACGAAATGCGTAAGCACAACCAAAAAGCAATGCTTGGATGGTTCATCCTTACATTACTTTTAGGTGCAGGTTTCCTATTCTTTGAAATCGAAGAGTTCATTATGTACATCGGTGAAGGCGCAACAATTCAAACAAGTGCTTTCCTATCTGCATTCTTCGTTCTTCTTGGAACGCACGGAGCCCACGTAACAGGCGGTATCATTTGGGCAACTTGTGTTATTATCCAAATTTTAAAACGAGGTTTAACACCAGTTACAGCTCGTAAAGTATTCATTATCAGCTTATACTGGCATTTCCTTGATCTAGTTTGGGTCTTTATTTACACACTAGTTTACTTGAACGGGATGGTGGCGTAAATGGGTCAAAATAATAACCAAGCAAACGGGCATGCGCATAGCGGATTCCCTTGGTCACACGTTTTCGGATTTATTTTATCGCTTGCACTAACATTCCTAGCGCTATACGTGGCACTTTACACAACATTGCCACTTTCAACAGTCTTAACAACTATTATCATAATGGCTGTTGCGCAAGCTTTGTTACAATTAATTATGTTCATGCATTTAAAAGAAGGAGAAGGAAGAGTTCAAATTCTTACAATGATATACAGTTTCTTCGTTGCAACTGCAACAGTTGGTTTAACTGTATGGATCTTCTTCTCAATGTAATGTACATGAAAAAGACTGCTGAGGAATCTCAGCAGTCTTTTTTTATTCTCCTCCCCTATTACATCCACATTACGGAATTAACAACAGAATCATGAAAAATATACTTATTATGACAAATCTTAAGAAAAGTCTTTCTTTATGAAATCGAATCCATATGCGTTGCTTTTCTACCTATTATATGGCTAAATAGGTACTATATTTATTTGAAGGGAGAGAACGCAATGGAACATCATACTTCTGTTCTATCACTTATGGTTGTCGTTGCAATCGCGTTTTTCGTTCCCCTTTTGTTACAACGCTTTAAATTAAAAGCACTTCCTGTTGTCGTTGCAGAAATTATCGCAGGAATCTTTGTAGGTAAAAGTGGGTTTAATATTATTGAGCCAGATATGTGGCTTCAAGTCTTATCAACACTAGGATTTATATTCCTCATGTTCTTAAGCGGTTTAGAAATTGATTTTTCTATCTTTAAACAAAAAGGGAAAAAAAATACGACAAACGAACCAAATACATTCCAAGCAGCAAGCATTATCTTCTTATTTATTTTCATCTTATCTTATGCCCTATCATTACTATTCGTATGGCTAGGATTTGTAGATAATGCAATGTTCATGACTTTAATTATTTCAACTATTTCTTTAGGTGTTGTTGTACCAACATTAAAAGAAAACAACCTAGGAAAAACTGCAATCGGACAAATCATTTTATTAGTTGCTGTTATTGCAGACTTAGTTACAATGATTTTACTCGCTGTTTTCGTCGGATTAAATTCCGAAAGCGGCCAAAGTATGTGGCTCCTACTTCTTCTATTCGGTGCTGGTATTGTCATTTACTTTGTTGCAAAACGCTTTAAAAACATTCCATACTTAGATAGTTTAAAGGCTGGTAGTGTACAAATTGATACACGAGCTGTTTTTGCACTCATTTTAATCTTAGTTGGGTTATCTGAATCTGTTGGAGCAGAAAATATTTTAGGTGCCTTCTTAGCAGGTGTACTTGTATCATTATTATCACCAAATGAAGATATGGTTGAAAAGCTTGATTCTATCGGCTATGGTTTCTTCATCCCTATTTTCTTCGTAATGGTTGGTGTAAATCTAGAGGTTTGGTCTATTTTCAAAGAACCTTCTAGTATGTTAATGATCCCAATCTTAATTGTAGGACTCTTTATTTCAAAACTTTTACCATCACTTGTCTTACGAAAATGGTATCCACGCAATATCGTACTAGGAAGTGCCATCTTATTAACATCAACACTTTCTTTAGTTATTGCAGCTGCACAAATCGGTGAAAAACTAGGAATCATCAGTCCAAGTTTATCTGCTTCCCTTATTTTAAGCGCAGTTATTACTTGTATTTTTGCACCGATATTGTTTAAAAAAATGTTCCCAAAAGTAGAAACGCCAAAACCAAAAGTAGCTATTATTGGCGCGAGCAGAATTACCCTTCCGTTATCACTAGATTTAAAACGAGAAGATTATGACGTAACGCTATATATGATGCGTCAAAACAAAATAAATGATGAGGAAGCGACATCGCATGACTTCCCTATCGTGAAATTAGATGATATCACAATCGCATCATTAACTGAACAAACAGCATTTGATGCAGATCGCGTCGTTGTTGCAACAAGTGACGATGAACAAAACTTATTATTAGCAGAACATGCAAAAGAATTAGGTGTTGAACATGTTATTGCAAGTGTAGAAGATCCACTTCTACAAGAAAAAGCAACGCAAGAACATATCGCTGTATTCTCGACAATTAATTCTACACGTATTTTATTACGTGCACTTATTGATAAGCCTAGTCTCGTTCGTTTAATCACAACAGCAAACGAAACAGTACGCGAAGTTGAACTGTGCAGCAATAAATATAACGGCGTTGCACTTCGCCGCCTTCCGTTTTTAGGCGATGTACTAGTCATTCAAATCTACCGTGGTAATAAAGCTTTAATACCACATGGTGATACAAGACTACAACACGGTGATACATTACTTGTAACAGGTTCAAAAGAGCATATCGATACACTAAAAAACATATTAGAGTAAAAAAACGCCCCTCACATAATTGAGGGGCATTTTTTAAATTTCATATGGTAAAATGTTACTATCACATATTATGAGGATGGATTACATTATGTCTATTGTAACTTTAGCTCTCTTATTATTAGCGGAAGTACTCGTCGCCATTATTCTCATCGGTGTTAGTATTGAAATTTGCAGCTATGGTTGGAAAAAATCAAATGGAGTTAAATACTCGTGCCTTTTACTTTCACTCCTTCTCGGAACCGCTAGCATACTCGGTCTTCTCGCTGCACCTGCATACTTCTTTATACAACTTATAGAAAAAGGGTTATAAGAAAGGATGTTAATATGATTACCGTGAAAAATATTGATGGATCTGAAACTTACGTATTACGTCAGAAAATTTTGCGCCCTAATCAGCTATTAGCAGATTGTAAATATCCTTCCGATTACGAAGTAGATACCTTCCACTTAGGCGCCTTTATAAACGATGAGTTGATTAGCATCGCTTCCTTCTCAAAAGAAATATATCCTGATTTACAAAATGGTATCCATTATAGACTACGAGGAATGGCAACATTACCTAGCTTTCGAAACAAAAGAGCTGGAAGCTCCTTAATTCAGAAGGCAGAACGAATTTTAAAAGAACGGAAGGCAAACATCCTATGGTGTAATGGCCGAATTACTGTAGCTGACTATTACAAAAGATTAGGCTTTCGCGAACATGGTGAAATCTTTGAAATTGAACCAATTGGCCTTCATAAAGTACTGTATAAAAAGATATAAGAAAGGCTTTCCTCAATACGGGAAAGCTTTTCTTATATTTCAATCTTCACTTTTTATCTTTTTCATATATATGTAGATAAATAAACTAGGAACTAAAAAACAAGCAAACATAATAAGTGCTGTTATACTGATTTCTTTTATCGAAATATCCGGTGTTACAATAATACAAATAGCTAACAGTCCAATAACAATACCTACCGGAATGAATAATAATTTCATGAAATAGCTACGTGATACCCCACCTGTATGCTCATATGCCTCTACAGAATGTTTTAAATTTAAGAAGTTAATGGCTATGATTCCGCCCATAAATACCATTAATAGATCCGAAACACTTTCATATCCTGCTCCTTGCAAAACATAACGGTAAAAAACAATACCTAGTATGATGATATTTTGTAAGATGAAAACTAACCTAATGTGTTTTAACCCCTCAATCATTAAACGTTCATCTTTCACGATTTTCACCCTATCACTCCTTTTCCTCCCAAAACAAATCATTCAATGTTTTATCTACCGCATAACAAATTTTCAAACATAAATCTAAAGATGGGTTGTATTTCCCCTTCTCAATTAAACTAATCGTTTGCCTTGTAACGCCTACTTTTTCTGCTAATTGTTGCTGTGTTAAATCTAACTGAACACGCGCGACTTTTATTTTACTTACAGCCATTCATGTTCCTCCTCTACCTTTATTGTAACATATATATTGCATTAGGTAATTTATATTTTACGAATTCAATTTAATTTCCACATTATCCCGATTGATGCGGGCTAATGCACAGTGGGGATAAATCTCCACTACTGCCTATAGTTTCACTTTATTATACACAAAAAAGGAGCCTCTCATAAGAAGCTCACTTTCCTATATCTATATTATAAGAATAAATGACATCCAAATAAAATTGTAAATAAGTATAGTAATGGATGTACTTCCTTTACCCTTCACAATTTTCAAAACTGGATATACTAAAAATCCAATTGCAATTCCATTTGCAATACTAGATGTTAACGGAATACCTATAAAAATCAAAAATGCTGGTAACGCATCTTCAAATTCATTCCAATTAATATCTCGAATGCTTTGTGCCATTAAACTACCTACTATAATTAATGAAGGAGCTGTAATAGCGGCTACACTTGATAAAGAAGCAATAACAGGACTGAAAAATGCCGTTATAATTGTTAGACCAACAACTACAATCCCTGTTAATCCAGTTTTACCACCTGCAGCGATACCAGCTGATGATTCAATCGTCGCTGCTGTTGGGCTTGTTCCAAAGATAGAACCCGTAGTCCCGCCAATTGCATCTGCAATAAACGCTTTACCAAAACGTTTCTCTGTATTGTCTGTAATTAAACCTGCTTGTTTAATTAAACCGAGTAATGCACCTGTTGTATCGAATAAAAGTACAAGTAAAAATGAAAATACAACACCATATAATCCGTATTCAATTACATCTGAAAATGCATTGATTGGGTTTGAAACGATACTCCCCTCTGGCAAATGAGGCATCGCCACAATTTTATCAGCAAATTTCAGTTGCCCAGTAAAGAAGGCGATAACTCCTGTCACAATCATACTAATAAATAACGCACCACTCACACGTAATGCCATTAATACCGCCGCTAATATTAAACCAATTAAAGTTAAAATAACGGCTGGAGAATGAAAATCACCAATCGTAACTAAATTAGACGGATGATCCACGATAATTCCAGAAAGGCGCAATCCAATAAAAGCAATAAATAGTCCAATTCCACCTGCAATTGCATGCTTTAAACTATCAGGGATTGCTAAAATTAACTTTTGCCTAAACGAAGTAAAAGATAATAAAAGAAAAATAATCCCTGTTACAAATACAGCTGAAAAGGCAACTACATATGTAATTCCTTCTGCTTTCTGTACAACAGAATAAGCAAAATATGCATTCATCCCCATAGCTGGAGCAATAACAATCGGGTAATTCGCGAAAATCGCCATACCTACTGTTCCAACAACGGTTGCAATAATTGTTGCTGTAAACGCTTGGTCAAATGGTACACCTGCATCAGATAATATTTTTGGATTGATGACAAGAATATACGCAAATGTAAAAAAAGTTGTGATGCCAGCTAAAAACTCTTGCTTCACAGAAGTGTTATATTTTTGTAATTGAAACATGCTTATGTACCCTTCCTACACCTGAATTATTATCACACATTCTTTTCTTACTAGTATGTGAGAAAATATAATACTTAATCTTAACAATCAATAAAAAGAAGAGTCAATATATTCTCTAATAGTTCGAATTTTAAGTTTAAGTTTAAGTCTGACAAGTACAGATGTAGTACAGTTCATTATGATTATTTTTGTAGCATAACAGATAGAAATGTTTTATAATTTGAAATAGTTAAATATTTAGTAAACGCATTCAAATATCGTTCACTCTACAAGGGGGATTCTTCTTATGCAGCACACAAACAAATCCGGAACTTTAAATCGTGGTTTAAAAGAACGACATATTACTTTAATGTCACTTGGCTCAGCTATTGGCGTTGGACTATTTCTAGGATCCGCTTCCGCTATCAAACTAGCTGGTCCTTCTATTTTACTAGGCTATATGATTGCCGGACTCGTTATTTTTTTCATTATGCGAGCGCTTGGCGAAATGGCAATTGAACAACCTGTTGCCGGCTCTTTTAGTAAATATGCATATGATTATATCGGCCCACTAGCTGGTTATATTACTGGTTGGAACTACTGGTTCTTATGGGTTGTTACTTGTATGGCTGAAATTACAGCAGCTGGTATTTACATGCAGTACTGGTTCCCAGATATCCCGCGCTGGACTTGGGCGTTACTCGCTCTATTATTAATGAGTGCATTCAACTTCTTATCGGTAAAAGTATTTGGAGAACTTGAATTTTGGTTTGCTCTCATTAAAATTGTCACAATTATCTGTATGATAGTGGTCGGAGCTGGTATTATTTTATTCGGATTCGGAAACGGTGGTATCGCCACTGGTATTTCAAACCTTTGGTCACATGGTGGCTGGTTCCCAAATGGATTTTCTGGATTACTACTCTCTTTACAGATGGTATTATTCGCTTACCTTGGAGTAGAACTTATCGGGGTTACAGCTGGTGAAGCTCAAAATCCAAAGAAAACACTCGCAAAAGCAATTGATAACGTGTTTTGGAGAATATTACTGTTCTACGTTGGAGCTCTATTCGTTATGATGGCAATTTATCCATGGAACGAACTTGGGGAGAAAGGAAGCCCATTCGTATTAACATTCCAGCAAATCGGTATCGCAAAAGCAGCAGGTATTATTAACTTTGTCGTATTAACAGCAGCTCTTTCTTCTTGTAATGGTGGTTTATTTAGTACAGGCCGTATGCTATTTACATTAGCTCAGCAAAAGAAAGCTCCTGAAAGATTTGGTCGTTTAAATAAAAATGGCATTCCAAGTCAAGGAATTGTAGCAACTGCTATCGTTTTACTCATTGGCGTTATATTAAACTATTTCGTACCTGCGAAGGTATTTACATGGCTCACTAGCATTTCAACCTTCGGTGCAATTTGGACTTGGGGAATTATATTAGTCGCTCAAATTAAATTCCGTAAAAGTTTACCTACTCAAAACAAACAAAAGTTATCGTATAAAATGCCTTTATACCCATTAAGCTCATATTTCTCACTCGCTTTCCTTGTATTAGTATTAGGTATAATGGCCTATTCAGAAGATACACGAATTGCATTGATTGTCGGCCCAATTTGGCTTATCGGCTTAGCTATCGTGTATTACATGAAAGGGTTTCATAGGATTGATGAAACACCTAATTCAAAAATTAGTTAAGCACAAAATCCCTTCCTATTTGCTAGGAAGGGATTTTTTCATTATTCACATAAATATTTCTCAATTAAATTAACGTTATCTTTACACTATTTAATATTTTCTATCTTTCTTTCACACAAAAAATAGATTACATTATTAAAGCACATATATTTATTATTAGGGGGATTCTTCTATGAAGAATAAAAAATGGATTACATTTTCTTTAGCAACAGCAATCACACTTAGTCTAGGGAGTGCTTATATTCCGTCTACTTATGCCGAAAGCTCTGTAGACCCGGCTCCTGAAATTGCTGCAAAAGTTGTAAATCAAAACAATGGGAAGAAAGTATTATTCGATAATACACACGGTCAAACTGCTGGGACAGCTGACTGGGTTATTGACGGCGGCTTTTCTGACTTCGGAAACGGCATTGCCCAAAACGGATATCATGTAAAAGAACTTCGTAAATCAACACCTATTACATACGAAGATTTAAAAAACTACAATGTATTTATCGTTCCAGAAGCTAATATTCCTTACAAAAAATCTGAACAAGATGCTATGTTACAATATGTGAAAAATGGCGGTAGTATCTTCTTCATTGCCGATCATTATAATGCAGATCGTAATAAAAATCGTTGGGATTCTTCTGAAGTATTTAATGGATATAGACGCGGTGCTTGGGATAATCCAGCAAAAGGAATGTCTAACGAAGAAGCAAATTCACAAGCTATGCAAGGCGTAGAAAGCTCTGATTGGCTATCTGACAACTTCGGTATTCGCTTCCGCTACAATGCAATTGGTGATGTTTCAGCGAAAACAATTGTATCACCTGAACAATCTTTCGGAATTACAAAAGGTGTTTCGTCTGTAGCAATGCATGCTGGTTCTACTCTAGCAATTACAGACCCAAAACTAGCAAAAGGACTTGTTTATCTTCCAGAAAATCCATCCAAATGGAATAACGCTGTTGATAGTGGCGTTTATAATGGCGGTGGTATTGCAGAAGGCCCATATGCTGCAATTGCAAAAGTAGGACTTGGAAAAGCTGCCTTTATTGGTGATTCTTCTCCTGTTGAAGATGCTACGCCAAAGTACGTTCGTGAAGATTCTGGTCAAACAAAGAAAACTTACGATGGTTATAAAGAAGAAAACGATGCAATTTTATTAGAAAATATCGTAAATTGGTTATCGAATAAAGAGACATTTACAAGTTTAGATCAAGTAAATGGTTTACAACTTGATTCACCTACAGCTCTACAAACATTTGAACAGCCAAACTTATCAACAGAACCACAACCTGAACCTTGGAGTGCACCAAATGCAGGTTATCAATGGTTTAATACAAATACTTTCAAACCAGGTTCATACGGTTATAACGGTGCGATAACAACAAGTGACTACGTCGTTACACGCCCTAGCATTCTACCAAACAATGAAATTTTCCAAATGAAGATTCAAATAAACAACTTACTACCTAATACAACTTATAACAACTATTCTTTAGGTATCTTCACTTCTGGAGGAACACAAGTGGCTAAAGTCCAAAATACAAACGGCACTTGGCCATCTGCTTTTGGATATAGTAGTGCCTTCTCTTTCACAACAAACAGCTTAGGCTCTGCTGAAAAAGTTGTAAATGTACAGATTGATTCAAATACAACTGGACAAGCAACGCTTCGTCTACGTCAAAATACAACAGCGAAATATAATGAAACTGTAACGATTAATAAAAAATAATGAAAAAGGCAATCCATACATGGATTGCCCTCTTTTCACTTCTCTTCTTTTGAGAAAAACATTCTTGAAATAACGATACCTATACTACCGACGATTAGGAATAACACTGCCCTAATCATCATCGAAACCTCTGGTAAGTCAAGTAGGAATAACTTCCCTACCGTTACTACTAATACGATTAATCCAGCGTATAATATTTCATTCATCTGTCTATAACGGCCAAACCAAACTGCAAATAACGCATATATCATCCATAATAACGATACAGATACGCTAATTATACTTCCATCTGTAGAAAGAACTTCACCAATTCTAGTGATTGTAATAAATACAATGACCATTAACCAGTAGAGCGCTATAGAGTACACATACTTACCAAAACTCGCTAACACTTCTTTCGCTTGTCTCATGCAATAATAGAATGTTCCTATTAAAATAATATGAGCAACAAAGCCTGCCGAAATAAATTGATCAAACGGACTAAAAATCGTCTGTATCATTCCAATCGCGTAAATCGTTGCACTAACATACAATTTTATCTGTTGTTTTCCTTTAATAGAAGTAACCATTCCAAGGAAACCTTGTAATAATAGTGCGATCGCTGCATTCACTAAACTATACTCGTATAAAATCGCTAAACTAAATGCTCCCATCGCGAAACCAAATAAGAGATTTGTAAATGTAGAATGTCTATTCTTTCTATACTCAAGCACAAACATAGCAACGTGCACAATTGCACTAATAATCAATCCCCATGTTGTAAAATCAGGTATTTTGGCAATAGCTAGTATAAAGAAAACTGCATTCGCACTAAATATCGACAAACGTGGTTCTGGTATAAAACTTCTCTCCGTAAACATATGCCAAAATAATAGTAAATGAATCAAACCATATACAATCGTTAACTGTATTTGCAAGTTCTCTACTAACATTGACATAACAGCAAAGAAGACAAAAAGAACAATGGCCGCAACAGCGTAAGAAATCATATATAAGTATTTATAACGATTTTTCAATCCATACCATAATAAACTAAGTGTTAATATCGTCTCGTATCCAAAGAAAATATAAGGATTAGGAGTCGTACTATTTAACAAGAATGGCACGAAGAACGCTCCTACCGCTACGAAGATAGTAAGGTATTCCGAGTTATATCTTTTCGCTAAATAAATCCCTAAAATAACCGATGCAATATTAAAGAGAAACGCGATACTTGCCGGAATAAATGCATACAAATAATGTGCCGCAAACGTCGTTAAAACAATCCCCGAAATACTTCCTCCAACCAATACTAATCCTAACGCCTGCCGCTCTCTTTTAATTTGAATATCTCCTATATAATACAAACCGATAGATAATGCGATACCAAACACAATTCGTATTGCTGGTGTTAATAAACCAGCATCTACCCCTGCTTTAAATAACCAGATCACTCCAAGCAACATAATACCGACAAATACACGCGGTAACCACGTCTGACAAAACTTAATAATATTAAATGGCTCTGGTTTAAAAGCTGATATATCTACTTGTTTTACCTCATGTTCTTGCACAGGCTCTTTCATCGTAACTATTTCTTCTTTTGGCTTTTCCTCCATTACCGTTTCAATACATTCTTTCTTTTCCTTACTAACATGTTGCTGAGCGTTCTCTACTTCTATTTCCCTTTGCTTCACTTTTAATTCAGCAAGTGCTTCTTGAATCGTTTCAATTGCCGTTTCGAGTGCTTCTATTTTCTTATCCAAATCCTTCTTCATACGCTCCCCCTCATTCGTAACTTCTCATTGAACCTATATATTACCAATTATCTTTATCATACTCTTAGTCTATTCATTTTCAATAGTATTTTTTCCAAAAAAAGAAAGGTGTCTTCCCAAAATAGGAAAACACCTTTTTACTCATTTATTCTTATTTAGAACAATGCTAACGATGACACCAACACACACGCCTATAATAGCTGGAACTATCCACCCAACACCTTCTGTATAAAACGGAATGCATTTTAATACTGACGTCCACTGATTCATCATTACATTTTTATTTAAAATATCAATTGCACTAAATATCGCTACAACCCCAACGGTTACTGCATACACGTATGCATACTTTCCCATATACTTATGGAATAACCCTAGAATAATAAGCGTTAATGCAATTGGATAAATAAATCCAAGAATTGGTACTGATACTTTTAAAATTTGCGTTAATCCTAAATTAGCTAAAATCATACTAACAACGCTTACTATAAATGCCCAAACTTTATAAGATACTTTCGGAAATGCACTTGCAAAAAATTGACTACAAGACGTAACAAGTCCAATTGAAACACATAAACACGCGATAGTAAAAATAAGACCTAATAAAACGACTCCGCCCTGTCCAAATAATGTGGTCATCACTTGTGCTAACACTTTCGCACCGTTATCAAATGTTCCTAATGAGCCACTAATTGACCCCACATATCCAAGGATGACATAAATAATCGATAATAATAGTCCTGCCCCGATTCCAGCAATACTCATATATTTTGCTAAACCTTTATCATCTTCAATACCTTTTGCACGTAAAGCATTTGCAATAACAATCCCAAAGATTAAAGCAGCTAACGCATCCATTGTTAAATATCCATCTAAAAATCCTTGAAACATAGGAGCTTGTCCATAATTCCCGGCAGCCTCTTTCACGCCACCTACTGATGTAAACATACTTTTTATAAAAATAATGGCAATCATACATAATAATAATGGTGTTAAAACTTTCCCAAACAAACCCATTAACTTAGATGGTGATAAACTTAACCAGTAAACAATACTAAAGAAAATAACTGTGTAAAACAATAATACTCCGCTTCCTGCTTCAGGGAGTAACTGACCTGGCCCCATCTCAAAAGCTAAACTTCCCGCACGCGGTATACCAAGCCCAGGTCCAATAAATACATACACGATACATGGAAAAATAATTGCAAATGAAGAATGAACTCTACCCGCTAACGTTTGAAAACTTCCTGCTTTTGCAATAGAGATAACACCTAATATAGGAAGACCTGTTGCTGATATAATAAATCCTACTAATGAAATCCACACATGTTCTCCTGCTTCATATCCAAGAAAAGGTGGGAATATAAGATTCCCTGCTCCAAAGAACATCGAAAATAACATAAGACTAATAAGTAAAATTTCTTTTTTCTGTAACAATTTCATTTCTTTCTCCTTCTTTAATTTCATCTCTTATGAAATCAATTCCACATATAAAAAAGTACAATAACCTGCTTCCTTACAAAGAAAACATAGTCCATAGTCTATCACAAAAGAAACACCCCTTCTATAGCTATCCCCCTTTTCCAATTTCTTCTGAAAAATCAACCTTTATTGACTTATAATAGTTAATAAGGTAAAATATTAAATGTACAAAATTATTAACTTTGTTTTTGTTTGTGTCAGGAGGAAAATAACATGGAATCAGCGATACAACTAGAAAAAGAACAACAAAGAAAAAAGAAACATCCTCCAGGTTTATACTTACTCTTCTTTACAGAAATGTGGGAAAGATTTAGTTACTATGGATTACGAGGATTATTAACATTATATTTAACGACAGCTTTAGTAAGCGGTGGTCTTGGGTTTAGTCCCGCATGGGCACTCTCTATTTACGGATTTTACACTGGAGCCTGTTATTTCACACCAATGATTGGTGGATACTTAACAGACCGTTTCCTAGGTAGACGAAAAGCGATCACAATTGGTGGTATAACAATGGCAATCGGTAACCTTACGCTATTTGCCTTGCAAAACCAATTAGGCCTATACCTCGGATTAGCGCTTATTATTATCGGTAACGGATTCTTCAAACCGAACATCTCTACACTGGTTGGAGAATTATACGAAGAGAACGATCCAAAACGTGATAGTGCATTTACCATTTTCTATATGGGTATTAACGTCGGGTCATTTTTAGCTCCACTCGTTTGCGGATTTTTATCAGAAAATTTATTCAAAACAACAGTTGATGGCGTTGTACATTACGGATTCCGTTACGGTTTCTTAGCCGCTTCAATCGGAATGATCATTGGACAAATTTTATTTACAACACTCTCAAATCGCTTCCTTGGTAATATCGGTAAAAAACCAACTCGCGATTTACAAACAGCTGCTGGACAACCATCAGTAGGAGATACACCGTTAACAAAAAAAGAAAAACAACGTACCGCAGTTATCGTCATTTTAACATGCTTCGTTGTCTTCTTCTGGGCTGGCTTTGAACAAGCTGGTAGCTCATTAACATTATATACAAACAAATTTGTAGACCGCTCTGTGTTCGGATGGGAAGTTCCAACATCTTGGTTCCAATCGGTCAATCCATTATTTATTATTTTACTTGCTCCAGTCATTTCTGCATTATGGGCAAAACTTGCAACTCGCAAGCAGGGTGATTTAAAAATCCCAACTAAAATGGGACTTGGGATGATCTTGCTCGGTATCGGTTATATCATTCTCGTTATCGCTACATTAAAAACAGGTAGTGATGAACATAACATTACAGAAAAAGCAAACTTACTATTTATCGTCTTTACGTATCTTTTCCATACGTTAGGTGAGCTATTCTTATCACCTGTCGGACTATCAATGGTTAGTGCGCTTGCTCCGGTAAAATTAGCATCTTTACTAATGGGTGTATGGCTAGCAAGTTCAGGTATCGCCAACATTTTAGGCGGACAACTTGCAAGCTTCACAACTTCACTTGGATACGCTGAAGTATTCACAGTTATTGGCGCTGTGGCAATTGTATTAGGTTGTGTTTTATTATTAATTTCTAAGAAATTAGTGAAATGGATGGATTAAAAAAGATGAGGAATTTCTCCTCATCTTTTTTTATGCCGTTTTACCTTTTTCTATTGCTTGTTCGTACAGCTCTTTATGTTCTTTATATTCACTTGGTACGAAACTCTTATAGAAAAATGAGAACCAGCTGTCTCCCTTTTTATACCCTTCTTCTCGAATTTCCGCTGCTTTTTTATTCGATTTAAATCCTTCAGTAAACCATTTCTTTAATAATTCATTTCTTTCATACTTAGCAGGAATTTTTAAATCATAGTTTTCAAATGCATACTTATAGCCAGCCTTTTCTACTGCCTTTTTTGTAGACTTATAGCCTTTTTCATACGCTGTTTCATATGCCTTCACGTATACTTCTTTCTCTCTATTTCCAGGATTCTTTTCAGCTAGTTCTTTCCCTGTCTTTTCCCCTAATTCAGCTTGCTCTTTTTCAATTTTTTCTACTCTTTCTTTATTCCCTACTTTGAACCCGTCTGCAAAGTTTACCTTAAACTCTGGAGCAACTTGACTATCGTCCATCGTCTCTTGCGCTAAACCTTGTTCTTTTCCTTTTTCAAAATGCGTTTTCTTCTGCTCTTCTAAAGACCATGCGGCTGCATAAGTCGCTTTAAACGCTTGTTTATATGCATCAGATTTTCCAGCTACATGCACTTCTGCATCATTTTTTCCTGCTTTAAAATCAGTTTCTCCATTCTTTTGACCTTCAAGTTGACCTTTTTCCATATCAGCTTGGCGCTGCGCTTCCTCTTGTTTACGTGCCTCTTCAGCTTTTCTTTGTTCCTCGGCTACACGTTGTCTCTCTTCTTCAGCTTTACGCTGTGCTTCTGCAGTACGTTGTTTTTCAGCCTCAGCATTGCGCTGTGCTTCTGCAGCACGTTGTTTTTCAACCTCAGCGTTGCGCTGTGCTTCTGCTTGTCTTTCAGCTTCTATAGCACTACTATTATTTTGGCTAGGAGCTGGACTCGTTGCACCACTACTAGAAGCTGGTTTATTGTGATAATGATATTCTCCGTACTGTAATCCCCATTTCTCACAATTTGTATGACACGTATGTCCACCATTGGCATCTGTACGCCCTGGATGTGCATAAGCTGAAATTGGAGCTACCAATAACGCTATACTCGTTGTTAAAAGAAGTTTCTTCACCTGTTGTCTCACTCTTGTTCCTCCCAAAATATAAAATTCTAACTTTATTATACATAAATAGAAGAATACTTAAATACCAACCAAAATATTCTATTATTTCTCAACATTAGTAAAAAAGAAGGTGAACTCTTTAAAGAGTTCACCTTCTTTTTTTACTTCTTCGCCTTCGTTCCTACTAAATCACCAGCAACAACATAACGCTTAGAATTATCCTTTACAGATACACATGTAATAAGCGTTATCTCATCTTTCCCATGATCCTCCACAACTTCCCACTTATCAGGAGTTACTTCAGATACACCAGTAACCGCATACTCATATTCATTTTCATTGTCATACAAATAAATTTTATCGCCTTTTTTCAAAGAAGCTATATCACTAAATAAAACACCTTTTTTAGACATGTTATGTCCTGCTAGTGCGTAATTTCCTTTTCCCATAACTTGATTCTCTTTTACTGTCGCTGCACCTGATAATAAGTTTTTTTCAGTAGAAGCTTTCAAAACAGGCAGTTCTACTGAAACACTTGGAATCGAAATACGACCAATTACTTGTTTCTTATCTAATGATGCATTCGCTACTTCCGCCAAGTCTGGTTGATTAATTTTGGAAGCATCTACAAATTCCGTCTCATGCTTTTCATAATCCATCTTTTGAACAGCCTGCACATTTTCAGTCTGTTTCTTTTCAGCCTGATATCCATCATAAAATGGCTTTCCAATTAACACGCCACCTACAACAAATAGAAGGATTGCTACTATACTATAAATTCTTTGCTTATTCATATACAATTCCTTTCCCTTACAAAATCTTACTCTATATAAAATGATAAAATAATATCGCCATATGTACAAGTATTAGCTGAAAAGAAACCTTCTTGCCGGTGCAAGAAGGTTTCTTTTTAAGCTAATTTATTTCTGTATAGTGATACGTGAAATACTGTCATTTGAATAAAGAAAATCGAAAATAGAATATATAATGGGTATCCAGGAAGATATTCATTAATAATAGGCGAAAAAGTTAAAAATCCAACTGCACAAGGTAACACAAACCATAACGATACAAATGTTGTTCGACAAGCTTTATCCGTAATCGCTTTTTCACGTTCATCTTCTAGTGGAAATAATAATGGATACATCCAAAAAGATAAATTCTTATATTTTTTCTCTTGAATTCTATAAAAAATTGTAACTATAATAGCCCCAATAAATAATAAAATAAATGGTACTCCATTAACCGCTACTTCAAACGGGAATTTCTCGTTTTTAAATATATCTGCTAACTCTGTAATAACACTATAAAATTCAACAAATGTCCAGCATGCTAGTGCAGTATAGAGTACATTTATAATATAAGAAAAACCAATTCTATTCATCCTCTTCCCCCTCCTTATTTAAAACAAACACGTCTTCCATCTTTAACTGGAATACATCACAAATCGTCAATGCTAGTAACAATGAAGGAACGTAATCCCTTTTTTCAATTGCTGCAATTGTTTGTCTCGTTACTCCAACCTTTTCTGCTAATACGCTTTGTGTAAAGTTAAAACGAGCTCTTAATTCTTTTACTCTGTTTAAAATGGTCAAATTTACCACCTCTCACCATCATTGTATGCTATCCTTAACAAAATGTAAACTCAACTTAACATTACTACTATAAAAAAATCCAACTTTACGTATTGTAAAGTTGGATTACGTGTTAGTTTAAAATTGTAACTTTAACTGTTTTTCTGCCCCAGCTACTTGATGAACCTTTATCCGGCATTAAAACATCAATTCTATGCCCCTTAATAGCTCCACCAGTATCGGCTGCAATTGCTACTCCATAACCTTCAACATTTACAGTCTTACCTAATGGAATAACATTTGGATCTACAGCAATTAATTTCATTCCTGGGTTTGCAGTTAGATTATAACCTTTACCACCTGGTCCCCATGCAGAAAATACTTGTTGACCTGGCGCATAACCATTTTCCCCTGGATCAGCTGTATAAGCTGTTGCTTCTACATAAATTTCTTTCCCACCAGCAGTTGGCTTAGAAGGTGGTTCAGGTTGTGCAGGTTCTACCTTCGAATTATTATTAGCAACTGGTTCAGCTGGTTTATTAACTTTTTCTTGCTTTTGCTTTTCAGCAATTTCCGCTTGTGCTTTCGCTAAAGCTTCTTGCTCTGCTTTTGCAGCCGCTTCTGCTTTTGCACGCTCTTCCGCTGCGATTCTTGCTGCTTCTTGCTCACGAGCAATCGTTTCTTGTACTGTCTTCATATTTGACTCAATTTTAGCTTTCTCTTCCGCTGCTAAATTAAGTTGACTTGCAACCTGATTATATTTAGCTTGAACTGCTTGTAAGTTATCTTGACGTTTTTTCAAGTTATCTTGCAGTTCAGCTTGTGCTTTCGCTAATTTTTGTTTGTCTACTACTAAAGATGCTTCTTTTTCGTCAATTGTTTTCTTATCTTCTTCAATTTGACGAAGATCTTGTTCTTGTAGACGTAAAATTTCTTTATCAGCTTCTAGAATAGTAGAAACTGCGTTCATACGTTGTAAGAAGTCTGCAAAGTTTTTTGACTCTACTACAACTTCTACTACTAAACTTGTATTTGAACTGTTTTGAACAGAAACCATACGTTTTCTCATAATATCTTTACGAGCAAGGACTTTATCCTCCAAAACGATAATTTCTTCCTTTTTTTGTTCAATCTGCTTATGTGTTTCATCAATTTTACGTTGAATAGCAGCTTGATCCTCTTTATTTTTTGCAATTGTATTATTTAAATTATGTAGTTCGTTTTCGATACCTTTAATTTCTTTACTAACAGCTTGCTTCTCTTGCTCTTTCTTTTGCATTTCTGCATCGTTTTGTTGCAATTGCTGTTGCATGTTGTTAAGTTTCTCGTCGTTTGACTCTGCTTTTACAGCGACTGTACTAGAAAGACCGATAATTCCTGCTAATACTAGACTACTGATTCGCTTAAAATAGTTCATAATCCGACTCCCTTCTTATACAGTTATACATGATTTATTTTACAGTTTGTTTACAAAACGATTAAATACAGTTTATTTTTCGTGACAAAAAATAGGGAATTATGAATAAAATGTAATAGATTCTTAAATATTTAACAATTCCTATATTTAAAAATTACAAAAGATGCTAAAATCCAAATATAGAGAAAATATAACTTCCAAAGGCGGTTGAAATAAATATATGTTTACTCAAAAGAAATCACTCCAACATACAATTACTCAATTAGAAGAGCGTATACAAGAATTAGAAGCAGAATTAAAACAAAAAGATATTGAAAAACAAGAGACTATTTCTACTATCCACGATCGTGTACAAAGCGTTGTCCAAGAGCATAAACTTGTAAATAACCAACACAGTACACTCCAAAATTTAGTTCAACAGTTAAGTTCATGTTTTGAGAATGTTTCAGCACGTACGACACATTCCAACGAATTAAATAATGAAATGTTACAAAAGGAGCAAAGTTTAATTCAGTCTATCGCAGAAATTATTGACTGTTCTAATGAAGGAAAAGAATCCGTTCACCGCTTGCTTATTGTAATTAACAAATTAGGTGAACAATCTCAGCGCACGTCTAATAGTATGAATCATCTAAGCGAACGCTCAAAAGAAATCGAGCAAATTGTAGAGGTAATTCAAAACATTGCAGCACAAACAAATTTACTTGCTTTAAATGCGAGTATTGAAGCAGCACGTGCCGGAGAGCACGGTAAGGGGTTCGCTGTCGTTGCCAATGAAGTAAGAAAACTAGCGGAAAGTACAGCAGAAAGCACAAAAAATATCGGCAATTTAACGAAAAAAATTCAAGAAGAAATTGAAAAAGCATACGATAACACAAAAGATAATTTACACTTAGTCGATGAAGGTGTAGAAATGAGCGCCGATACAAACGCTAGAATTGAAAATATTTTAATTATGATTCAAACGTTACAAAACGGTGCGACAAATGTTATTAAGGCTATTGAAAACCAAAAGTCTTGTAATGATGATATATTACGAGAATTCGCTAACACACAACAAATGTTCCAAAAATTAAATACTACTATTATGAATCATATTCATGATGCTGAAAAAGTCGATGTTCAATTGTCTCAAAGTCTTCAAGGAACAGTAACTTCTTAATTAAAAATAAAAACCCCTTATACTGAAGTTGAAGTGAACCCCGAAAAC